>NZ_JAAWWD010000034.1 GCF_021404545.1 Aestuariivita sp. | reverse complement strand
GGGGCGGTGAACAAGTGGGCGGGGGACGCGATCCCGGCCCCGGGCAGCCTGGGCGTGGCCCCAGGGGGCGGGGGCACCAGCTTCACGGTGAGCTATACGCCGCTGGCGGCCGGGCCGTTCAGCTTCGATCTGAGCCTGACCAATGACGATGCCGACGAGGCGCCCTATGACATCAGAGTGAACGGCACAGCGACCGCAACGGCTTCGGAACTGATCGCGACGTCTGGATCCGGCCAGGCCACCATCATAAATACGTCTTTTCCCGAAAAACTGGTGGCAACGGTCGTTAGCCCAACCGGTGTCGGGTCACCGAATGTCAGTGTTACATTCACCGCCCCGCTCGTCGGCGCATCGTTGATCTTTGCGTCAACCGGAAACAACACGGAAACCGTGCTCACGGATGCCAATGGGCGGGCCACAAGCTCGGCCATGACGGCCAATGGAACCGCTTCGACCTTTCTTGGGGGCGGCGCCTTTCAACCCTATACGGTCATCGCAAGCGCGGCAGCGGTGACGGATGTAACATACTCGCTGACAAACGATCGCGATTCGAACGCGGATATCCTCCAGACCCAAGAAGTCATCGCATCCTTTGTCACCAATCGAGCTGACAGGATTGTCTCATCCCAGCCGGATCTGGTTGACCGGTTGAAAGGGGGGGGCGGGACTGCGTCCAACAGCTTCTCGTTCAATGCCACTCCGAACAGTCGGACGACAACCTTTCAGTTCAGCTATCGAGCGCTGCAGAAGAAACTGAAAGCGGCAGCGAGCCAGCGATATGTGGCCCTGACACCGGCTGAAACGGAACAGAGCCTGTTCAGTGACACCGGCCCGGCGGTGGAGGCGTCGCTCAACCCGCAAAGCCAGGATAACGCCGCGCAGCCAAAATTCGCCTTCAGCGAAAAGGCGCAAACCGTATACGAGGATGGCGCTTCCCGGCGGGGGTTCGATTTCTGGGCGCAAGGCACCTATTCGGTGGTCGAAAGCGGCAATAGTGAAAGTGAACACGGTTTGATCTTTGCCGGTGTCGACTATCGGTTCAGCGAAGATGCACTCATCGGTATCATGGGACAGGTGGATATTTCCGATGAGAAGAATCTGGTTGCGAATACATCGGCAGACGGTGTTGGCTGGATGATCGGCCCCTACGCTGTTGTTCGGCTTAGTCAGAACCTCTATTTCGACGGACGGCTGACCTATGGTGAATCGTCCAACACGGTCAACGCGCTTGGTCTGTTCGATGACGATTTCTCGACCAAACGCGCGCTGCTGCAAGGCGGGCTTACCGGAGATTTCCGAACCGGAGACTTCACGATCAACCCCTTCATTCGCGCGACCTATTATTGGGAAAAGCAGGAGAGCTATCTCGATACGCTGGGGAATTTCATTCCAAGCCAGACATTTGACCTGGGGCGCATCGAATTCGGGCCCAAGATCACCTATCACGTCCCAATCAATCGCGACGCCGATCTGGAACTCTATATGTCGCTGTCTGGCATCTACGATTTTGACGAGTTGCTGAACGCGCCTGCAACCAATGCAGCATTGGCCTCATCGGGAAGTTCCTTGCGCGGACGGATTACTGCGGGCTCTGTGTACCGGGTCCCCGCAAGGGAGATCCTTTTTTCCGCCGAGCTTTTCTATGACGGTATTGGTGCGGACGGATTTGAAGCCTATGGCGGTACGATAAGCCTGGAGTTTCCTTTCTAGCCAGACAGCCCCCGGCATTTTCGACGACCGTCTCATGACAGAAAGATCTTGCGGCTTTTTGCTTCGCACAGGTGATCCTTTCCATCTGCCCAGCCCTTTCGGCTGGAATGCCAGTAATGGGTTTGGTCCCAAGACATCGGACAAGGTCCAGACGTCTTGCTCAGATTTAGAGCCATTGACCTTCGAGGCCTATCGGCAAGACGCGCAGAGGCGCGACCGAGCCGATCCTGGCAGCGTTTGGTGATGGTCGTTGGACGGCGGTGTCGCACCTGTAGGGCACGAACGACTTTAGGAGTGAAGAACCGCTGAACTGGATTTAGAAAACCCCGTCATGACCGATCCGCGAAAACTCAACAAAAAGCCACTGACGATGATCGTGACACCGATGAGCTCTGCCAGGGATGGCACCTGTCCAAGGAGCGCTGCCGCCATCGCAAGCGCGACGACCGGCGTGAAGACGGGAAGCAATGCCACCACCTGCGCCGATAAGGTACGGACCGCGCCAATGAGCGCCACAACACTGGCAACCCCGGCAACCAGCCCTTGCATGACGATCTGAAGCGCCAGGCCGGACGGTGAGGCCGTGAGCAGCGTCTCAGACGCGCCGGGCCCGAGAACCGGAACAGAAATCAAGGCCGATCCAGCTGCGACGGCGAGCAGGCCCTTGATCATCGGGACCTGCCAAAGACGCAGCAAGACCGTGTAGGCACCCCACATGGCCCCTGCGAGCATGAACAGGACAACGCCCTGCGCCCATGTCTCCTCGATGCTTCCCACGTTGAAACCGACCAAGATAGCCAAGCCCAAAAGCATCACGCCCGCTCCGATCAGGCGATTGGTCGAAAGATGCTCTTTCAAAAGCAGCCTTCCGAGAAGGGCGACCGTAACGAAGACGGCAACGGGTGCGAACAACAAGCCGTGCGAGAGGGGGGCATGCACATAGCCGCTGGCAGCGGTGAGGCCGAAGATCGGACCACCAAGCAAGATCAGTACTGCCAGCCTTGTGACGGGAATGCCAATATTGTTCTTCCTGAGATAAAGCACAGCCAGAACCGGCAGAGCGATGACACCCGGTACAGCAAACCGAAGCAAGGCGAGTGCTTGGGGTGAAAATCCTGTGTCGACCCCGTGTTTGGCAGCGACATTGTAGCCTGACCAGCATAGCACAGTCAGTATGCCGAGCGCCGCTCCTCGATGGTTTGTCGTCGTCATGCCGCGCCTCCCCCTGTTGGGCACTCTGAAAATGAGCTGTAAAGGCAATACCTACCAATGCTAGTTTGTGCTGCGATCAATAGTATTCGAGTATGAATTACTGAGCTCCGCCATCTTCGCTATTTCGTGGCCGTCGCCGATCATGGCGGCATCAGCCATGCCGCCGAGCGTCTGCGCATCGCGCAACCAGCTGTGTCGCGTAAGATCCGTGATCTTGAGGCCGAACTGGGCGTTGACTTGCTGCTGCGCGAAGGACGGCGGGTCTTTCTCACCGATGCGGGCCGTGCTTTTGCGGAACGTGCCCGAGCCGTGCTGATCGCGTCAAACCATGCCGCAGACGAAGCGCGCCGCATCGCCAAAGGCGAGGCGGGGCATCTTCGCATCGGTCTGCTGGAGAGCGCGTCCTGGGCCGGTCACTTGCCGCGCGGGCTGAACCGCTATGCACGGGCCTATCAAAATGTCCGGCTGGACATCCTCCCTATGGGGTCGGTCGACCAGATCGACGCGCTGCTGGCAGAAGATCTGGACGCTGCCCTTGTCTATCGGCAGGACAATCTGGTCGAAGAGGCGCTGTCGATCTTGCCGCTTCGCGTTGACGACGTTGTCCTTGCCGCATCGAGCGATCTGGTTTTTGACAAGGACGGGCCGCTCGATTTCGCACAAATCGATGGCCTGCCCATCGTCGCTTTTCCCCGCTCTGTTGCACCGGCCTATTACGACGCCTTGTTTGGTGCCCTTTCCGTGATCGGGTTTGATCCGGTCGTCGTGCAGCAGGTCGAAAATGAAACGACCATGCTCAGTCTGGTGTCTGACGGGGTGGGGTGTGCCTTTGTAAACTCGGCGAACATGCACCGTCTGCCGCGCCAGGTCCAGTTTCACGAGGTCTCGAGTCTGTCGGTTCTCATCGAGTTTCTGTTCGTGACACGACGCAATCCGGGCAACCTGACCCAGAGACTCGGGGAAATCATTGAAGGCTTAGATGCCGAAGGGGCATAGAAACAATACAATTATCGAATTCTTGTTTATGTGAGATATCCCCCAGATTTGTCCCATCACACCAGCCCGATGGAGACATATCATGAAAGGCACAGTCAAATCCGCCCTGCTGGCAACCGTTCTGGCCCTGCCGATCCCAGCCTTTGCGAACGCCCCCTCATTTGCCGGTACGCCCATCACATCCGAGACTCTGGTCGCCCAGGCCGAGATGATCCGGATCGCGGAAGCGCTTGATGCGGCCGTTGATGCCAAGAACTGGCAATTGGCGCGGCCTTTCTTCACCGATACGATCAATGTCGACTTCACATCGCTGATCGGCGGCGCACCGGCCACGATCCCGGCGGACGCTCTGATCGCTGGATGGTCTGCCAACCTGACCGAGCAAAAGGCCTCGTTCCACTCTCGGGGCAACCACCGGATCACGCATCATGAGGATCGCACCGCCACGATGCTGTCCCACGGTTATGCCTGGAATCGCATGGAACGTGGCGCGCACCCCGAGCACGGTGGCGACCCCTTGTGGGAAGTCTGGGGGACCTATGTCCATGGCTTCGTCGACACCGACAAGGGTTGGAATGTCGATGCCATGTCCTTCACCGCAACCGCCGAGCGCGGCAACACCTTCGTGCGCAACACGCCCGGGAACTGACACTCAGGTCGACCGGTCCAAGACACACCCAAAACAACAAGACCTGCCCACACCCCGAAAGACGAGGAGTAAACCAATGACCCAACCATCCAACCCTACCCGACGCTCGATCCTGACCGCGGGCGCCGCCGACGCCGCTTTGGGCAGCATGGGCGCAACGCGCGGAGCAGCGCAGCCGACCAATGTGCCCGAAAGCGGTTCGACGACGGCCCCAGGACGGCGCATGCAGGGCGCACTTGACGTGTCCGCTATCGGCCTTGGCGTGCAAAACATGAGCCGGACGTTTCAAACGACCATTCCCAACAGAGCCGAGATGCACAACATCATCAGAACCGCGTTCGACCAAGGCATTACCTTCTTCGACACCGCCGAGGTCTATGGCCCGCATGACTCCGAGCGGATTCTGGGCGAAGCGTCGGGTAGCTTTCGTGACCAGATTCAGATCGGCAACAAATTCGGCTTCAACGTCGACCTGCAAACCGGCGAAATGGGTCCGGGTCTGATCAGCAGGCCGTCGCACATCAAGCAATCGGTCGAGGGATCGTTGCAGCGCCTGCGTACCGACCGGATCGACCTGCTCTAACAGCACCGTGTCGATCCGGAAGTGCCAATCGAGGATGTCGCAGGCGCGGTCAAAGACCTTGTTGATGAGGGCAAGGTCCTTCGCTGGGGCCTGTCTGAAATGGGACCGAACACGTTGCGCCGGGCACATGCCGAACTGCCGGTCAGTGCCGTGCAGAACGAGTACTCGATGCTGTGGTGCGGGCCGGAACAGGGCTTGCTGGCACTCTGCGAAGAACTCGGGATCGGCTTTGTGCCCTTTCGTCCGCTGGGCTATGGCTTCCTGACGGGTGCTGTCGATATGGTGACAAGCTTTGCGCCTGGCGATTTCCGGGCCAGCACGTCGCGTATGGATCCGGAGAACAGGCAGGCCAACCTCGCCCTGATCGACCTGCTCACATCCTGGGCGGTGCGCAAGAACGCAGCGCCCGGTCAGATCGCTTTGGCCTGGCTGCTTGCCCAGGGGCCGTCAATCGTTCCTATCCCCGGCACAACACAGATGCCGCATATGTTGGAAATTGCCGGAGCGACCGCCCTAGACTTTGCACGCGATGAATTGGCCGAATTGAGCCGCGACGTCGCCGCCATCAAGGTTCAGGGCGCGCGCATGCCACCTGTCGTCTCTGCGTGGTCAGACGTAGAGGCACCACCGAGGGCCTAAGACCGACGCGCAAGGCAAGGCAGTGAACTGCGGCGGCTTTCACACCATCAGGAAACCGAGCCGGACGTCCACTGCACTGCGCCTAACCCGGTCGGCCGGGAGCGATCTCTCACCACAGCAGGTTAATGCGGCCTTGGGTCCTGGGACGGTCACCAATCCCTCAAGGCACGAAAGGGCGCGTCTTGGCGTATCCAGTTCCCCAGGTCCGCAGCGCGGAAATCGGCTGGAAACCTGGCGCGCGGAGCGAGCATCGGGAGTAAAAAGACGGCATATATCCCAATCAGATCAATCCGCCTCGAAACCCGAAGGCCTGTGTCATCCTACCTGCCCGGTATCCTTCGCGACCGATGAACTCGCAGATATTGGCGAAAGGCCAAGTCCTGACATTGGCAGTCCCGGGAACACGGAACTTCATGTCGTCGAAGATACCCTTGATGCGCGTGCGGTCCTGCGGCGCTGCCCAAAGGCCTCCGAGATCAGCACCAGACCTCCTCTCGATCGAGCATACTTCAGTGGTGCGCAAGCCATCGGCGGAGTGGCATTGCGTGTTTAGACCAAAACGTCCCGCTCGATCTGTTCGCCCACTCCAAATACCCGTTTGTACCTCTCGATCTCTGTGGCCGATCCCAATGCCTTGTTCGGGTTGTCCGACAGTTTGACCGTGGGTCGTCCATTGGCCGAGACGGCCTTGCACACCAATGAAAACGGAGCGAGGCGGTCATCCGGGGTCAACCCTCGGAAATCGTTCGTCAACAAAGTGCCCCAGCCGAAGCTGACCTTCACACGACCGGTAAACTGGGTGAAGAGTTCCAGGATTTTATCCACATCGAGGCCGTCGGAGAAGATCACCAGTTTCTCTCTGGGGTCTTCTCCCTGCTCCGTCCACCAGCGGATCGCCTCTTCGGCGCCCTCCGCGGGGTCGCCTGAATCGATGCGAATCCCGGTCCACTGGGTCAGCCAGTCGGGGGCATTCTTCAGAAAACCGGTCGTGCCATAGGTGTCGGGCAGGATGATGCGGAGATTTCCCTCATGCTCCTCATGCCAGTCGCTGAGCACGTCATAGGGCGCCCGGGCAAGGGCTGCGTCGGTTTCGGCAAGGGCCGCATAAACCATCGGCAATTCATGCGCGTTGGTGCCGATCGCCTCAAGATCGCGGTTCTTTGCGATCAGGCAGTTCGATGTGCCGACAAAGCTGTCGCCAAGCCCTTCGACCATCGCCTGCACACACCAGTCTTGCCAGAGGAAAGAATGGCGGCGGCGGGTCCCGAAATCTGCGATGCGCAGGTCAGGTTGGACGCGCAGGCGCTGGATCTTGCCCCAGAGTTGCGTCATTGCACGGGCATAGAGCACCTGAAGCTCAAACCGGGCCATATCGTGGAGAACGGCGCGGCCGCGCAGTTCCATCAAGATGGCAAGCGCCGGGATTTCCCACAGCATGACCTCGGGCCAGGATCCTTCAAAGGTCAACTCATACTGATCACCGACACGCTCCAGATAATAGGGGGGCAGGCGCAGCCCTTCGAACCATTCCATGAAGTCGGGCCGGAACATCTGGCGTTTGCCGTAAAACGTGTTTCCGCGGAGCCATGTGCTTTCCCCTCGGGTCAGCGAGAGGGTGCGGATATGGTCGAGCTGTTCGCGCAGTTCCCCCTCGTCGATGAGTTGGGCAAGCGGGATGTGGCTGGACCGGTTGATGAGGGAAAAGGTGACCTGCGTGTCGCGGCGGTTTCGGAAAACCGACTGGCACATCAGTAGCTTATAGAAATCCGTGTCGATCAGGGATCGGACAATCGGGTCGATCTTCCATTTGTGGTTCCAGACCCGGGTGGCGATATCCATGCGGCCCCTCCTGCATTGCGGGCCATGTCGTGATACGCTACGCGTGAGGGGGACGCCAAGGCGAAAATACCCGGTGTCAGGCGCGGAGCCCGTCCGGCCTGCGATCCGGGCCGTGTCGGGCGAGATGCTCCAGGATTTCACGCCGCCGCACGGGCTTTGAGAGAAACCCGTCCATGCCCGCTGCAAGGCATGCCGCCCGGTCCTTGGCAAAGGCGCTGGCTGTCAGTGCGATGATCACCGGTTGCGGCCCGTCCGAGGCCCGGATGCGGCGTGCCGCCTCTATCCCGTCCATAACCGGCATCGACATGTCCATAAATACCACGTCAGGGGCAAATTCCCGGGTTATCCAGAGCGCCTCCTCCCCTGTTTCGGCAAACCGCAGCTCGATCTCGGCTTTGTCGAGATATCTCTCGATCACGATGCGGTTCACCCGGTTGTCTTCGGCCACCAACACCCGCAGGCCCCTGATCTGCTTCAGCAAATTGGTCTCGTCGGGTGGCGAGGCTTCTCGAGCGGCCCCTCCGGTTGACCGGCGCAGCACCAAGGATACGGTAAAACACGACCCCGAACCATATTCAGAGGTGACGCCGATATCGCCGCCCATCGCTTCGGCGAGGCGTTTTGAGATGGTCAGGCCCAGCCCGGTTCCGCCAAAGCGGCGGGTGGTGCTCTGCTCCGCCTGTGCGAACCGATCAAATACCGAACCAAGGTTTTCCGGTGCAATACCAACACCGGTATCCTGTATCTCGACCACCATCAGATAATCGTCGCCCTTGTTGTGCAGCCTCACGTGGACCGAAACAGAACCTTTTTCAGTAAACTTGACAGCGTTTCCGACCAGGTTGATCAGGATCTGGCGCAGGCGCACATCGTCGGCAAACACCTGCTGGGGCAGCCCGTCCGGCAGGTCCAGGCGCAAGGCGATCCCTTTCGCCTTGGCCTGGGGGCGCAAGAGTTCAACGGTGCTGGTCAGGCATGCGGCAAGATCGAAATCCACCGGAGCCAGCGACATTTTCTGCGCGTCCAGTTTCGACAGGTCAAGAACATCATTGATCACCGCCAAGAGCCCCTGTGCCGAGTCGCGGATGGTTTCAGCATAAAGCGTCTGGTCCGGCGTCAGATCCGTGTCGGTCAACAGATCCGACATGCCGATGATCCCGTTCATCGGGGTGCGAATCTCATGGCTCATGGTGGCCAGAAACTCCGCCTTGGCGCGCGCACTGGCTTCGCTGGCGCGTTTGGCCGCCAAAAGTTCGGCCTCATGTCTCTTGGCGCGGGTGATGTCACGATCAACGGACACGATGGTTTCCACCTGACCATCGGCATTTCGGACCGGGACACGGTTGGCGTCGATCCAATACGCGTGCCCCTCCTTGTGACGCAGTTGCAACTCGCGGCGGTGGGGAATGCCCGCCCGGCCCAATTGCACCATCTCGTCGACGACGGCGGCATCGGTTCCATCGAACTGTAACACACTGCGCAAAGTCCGCCCCTTGATCTCTTGCCAGCGATAACCGGACACACGCGTGAACGCCTCATTCACATAACTGACGCGACCTTCGGAATCGCTGAGAATGACGATGTCGTTGGCATGCCGCGCGACCAAAGACAGTAACTTCAGGTGCCGCTCTTGTTTCAACAATTGCTCATTGGCGCGGGCCAGCTCCATCCCGGTTTGAGTGACATCCAGGGTGTTGTCCCGGTTCGTGCCAAAGCTCTTGTTCACGAAATGGAGGAATGCGGCTGCCATATAGACAAGCATTGTCGCCCCACCGAGGTTCAGCGCGAAGGCCGGAGTGATTTGCTGGTACACGACGATTTCGCTGATCAAGAGCGTCACAAGGGTCAGTGCGTAGACGACCAACCTGACCACGGCGGCGGCACGGTGATAGGGCAGCACGAGACCTGCATTGATCGCCGTGCCCAACAAAAACGAGAGTGCAAAGAGAGGCGCGGAATGGCTCACCGGGCCGAACCATGCGATTGCCACACAGATCGCGATGGTCAGGCCCTGAAACGCCCCGGTCATGGTGCTGATGAGATAGGCCTGTCTTAAAGGCGCCGATTTGCGCAGGCGGCGCACCATGTGGCGCAGATAGAGGCAATCCACTGCCTCTCCCAGACAGGCCAGACCAAAGGCTGTCAACGCATAGACAGGCCCATCGGCCAGCCACAGCACAGCGGCGCCCAGCAGCGTCATGATCTGGCGCATCCAGACATGCGAGGTTCGCCCGCGCGCATAACGGATCAGCAATTCCTTTTGACTGTACTTGGCCCGCGCCCGGTCCAGTGCGGACAGGCGCAGCGCGGGGTCCTGAACGCTCACGTCGTGCCCTCACCCTATCTTTGAGCGACAGGATGCAGCGCGACCTCTTAAGATTGGGAAAATGCGCCCTGGATCAGGTCAGCCGCACGCCGAGCTCGGCCATGCCCTGGCGCGCTGCAGCCAGCGAACCATCCAGATCAATCGCGCGGCACAGATTCTCGCGCACGGTCACTGAAAACCCAAGCCTGGCGGCGTCCACCGCCGAGTAGTTCACGCAGAAATCCGTCGCCAGACCGACAAGCGTGAGATCGGTCAGACCGCGTGTGCGCAGGTACCCCTCCAGCCCGGTTGGTGTCGTCTGGTCATTCTCGAAGAATGCGGAGTAACTGTCGATGTCCGGGTCAAAGCCCTTGCGAATGATCAGGTCCGCGCGCGTCGTCGCGAGATCGGGGTGAAAGGCGGCCCCGTCGGTGCCCTGAACACAGTGGTCTGGCCATAGAACCTGGGGCCCATAAGGCATCTCGGTCATCTCGTAGGCTGTTCTACCGGCATGCGCAGAAGCAAAGGAAGAATGGCCCGCCGGGTGCCAGTCCTGGGTCAGGATCACGGCATCGAACGCCTCCATCAGCGCATTGATACCGGGCAAGATGGCGTCCCCGTCGGCCACGGCGAGCGCGCCACCGGGGCAGAAATCGTTTTGCACGTCGATCACGATCAGGGCTTGAGTCATGGCGCGCTCCTTAACAGCGTCTCAAGGGGTAGGCGCGTGGCGCGCGCACGTCAATGCGGGGTCTTGCCTGAAACGCGGTCGCGGCGTATTTGCCCGGTATGTACCGGATCGCCGCCCTTTATCATTTCACCAGGTTTGACGACCCCGAGGCGCTCAAGGCCCCTTTGGCCAGGCTCTGCTGTGGCGTGGGGGTCAAGGGCACACTTCTGCTGGCCGGGGAAGGGATCAACGGAACCATCGCAGGATTACCCGATGCGATCGGCACGGTTCTGGACCATATCCGCTCTCTGCCGGGCTGCGCGGGCCTGGAGTGGAAAGAGAGCTGGTCCGCCGATCCGCCCTTTGCCCGGATGAAAGTTCGCCTGAAACGCGAGATCGTGACGATGGGCCAGCCCGATGTAGACCCGCGCGCCCGCACCGGTCACTATGTCGAGCCTGCGGAATGGAACGCGCTGATCCGCGACCCGGACGTTGCGGTGATCGACACCCGCAATGACTATGAGGTCGCCATCGGCAGCTTTGAGGGGGCGATTGATCCCAAGACAGACAGCTTTCGCGACTTTCCCGCCTGGTGGGAGGCCAACAAAGACCGCTTTCACAACCGGAAGATCGCGATGTTCTGCACCGGAGGGATACGGTGTGAGAAATCGACAAATTTCCTGTTGGGGCAGGGGGTTGAAGAGGTCTATCACCTCAAGGGTGGCATTCTGAAATACCTTGAAGAGGTGCCTGAGGATAAGAGCACCTGGCAGGGCGCCTGTTTTGTCTTCGACAACCGAGTGAGCGTGGGTCACGGGCTGCGCGAGGGGCCGCACCTGCTGTGCCATGGCTGCCGGAGGCCGATCCTGCCCGAGGATACGGAGCGCCCGAGCTATGAGCCGGGGGTGTCGTGCCATCATTGCATCGACGAGACCAGCGCCCAGGACAAAGCGCGATTTCGCGAGCGGCAAAAGCAGATCGGTCTTGCGCGTGCGCGCGGGGATGCCCATCTGGCCGGACAGCCGTAGGGCGGGACTTGTCCCGCCTCCCCTGGTGCCGGCGGGACAAGTCCCGCCCTACGCCGCCACCGATCTGACATCCCTTGGTTGCCCGCGCATCAAAAGCCAGATCATGATCGCGATATTCAGCCCGTTCCAGGCGATACCGTTGATGAACGCCATCTGATAACTGCCGGTAACATCATAGATCCAGCCCGACATCCAGCCGCCAAGTGCCATGCCGAGGATGGTCATCATCATCACAAACCCGACGCGCTGACCGGCCTCTTTCGCGGGCATGTATTCGCGTACCACCAGCGCATAGGAGGGCACGATCCCGCCTTGCGCCAGCCCGAACAACAGGCTGATCACGTAGAGCGGCACCAACCCATCCCAAGGCAGGAACAGAAAAAGCGCAATGCATTGCAGAACAGAGCCCACAAGCAATGTCATCACCCCGCCCAGCTTATCCGCCACAAGCCCGGAGATCACCCGGCTGACCACGCCACCCAGAAGCATGAGCGAGAGCATCTCGGCCCCCACGGCGGGCCCATATCCCAGACCAACGCAATAGGCCACGATATGCACCTGCGGCATCGCCATTGCCACGCAACAGCCAATGCCCGCCAGACCCAGCAGATATTGCAGTGTCCGCGGGCTCAGCCCCACGGTCCGGGCGCGCAGGGCCGAGGCCGCCTCGGCCAGGCCATGCGCGGCCTCCGGCACCCGACGGCGCAGCAAGAACGACAATGGCACAATCACCACGACGCAGATCACAGCCAGCGCCAGATAGACCTGACGCCAGCCGCTATCGGCCAACATATCGGCCAGCACGGTGGGCCAGATCGCACCCGATAGGTAGTTGCCGCTGGCCACCAGCGCCACAGCGATACCGCGCCGCCTGAGAAACCAATGAGAGATATCGGCAATAAGCGGGCCAAACCCGACCGCAGTGCCAAGGCCCAGCAAGAGATGGGTCAGCGACAGTGTCAGCATGGACGGCGCGTAGGTCGACAGGACAAACCCCGCCGCGATGACAATGGCGGCTCCGTTCAAGGCGCGCGTGACGCCAAATCGATCCACCAGCCTCCCAAGCACAACATTGCCCAGCCCAAAGCCGATCATGGTCAGCGTGTATGGCATGGAGGCGGCTGCCCGTGTCGCGCCGAACTCAGCCTCGACCGCTGGCATGATCACGATAATCGCCCACATCCCGACATTGGCCACCATGCCGATGGCCAGCGTGATCAGCAACCGGACCCAGGAATATCCGCTATCGTGAATGGCATGACCCATGAGCGCGACGCTAGGCCGGATCGGCGCCGGTGCATAGCGCCAGATTCAGAAGCTTTCGACCCATGGGCGCAATTCGATCTCCCAGGCCCATGCAGAGCGATGCTGATCCAGAAAATGTATGTAGCTATCGGCAATCGCATCGGGATCCAGACGGGCACTTTGCGCATTTTCCATTGGCGTGCTGGCGATACCGCCGTCGATCACGAAATGCCCGATATGAATGCCCTGCGGATGCAACTCGCCCGCCAATGACTGGCACAGGCCACGCAGCGCGAACTTGCCCATCGCAAAAACCGAGGACTTCGTAAATCCCTTCACCCCCGCCGATGCACCGGTAAAGAGCATCGCGCCTGCCCCCACGGGCAGCATCCGCTGCGCCGCATGCTGGGCCATCAGGAACGCGCCATAGGCGGACACCAGAAGGGCGGCCTCGACGCCTTGGGCTCCATATCCTGACGGGCGCGCGCATCGCAATTAACCAGAACCGCGCCTGTCTCATCCGTCAAATCGCCCAGATCCGAGGTATCGCGCGTCGCCAGCACCAGATCATGGCCCCGCGCTGCCAGTTTGCGCGCGACAGAGGCCGACAGCCCAATGCCGGCCCCGACGATCAATGCCGTGCTCATGTATCGGTCCTCGGTGGATTGCGCAGCATCTGGCCGATCATCTGGCCCAACTGCCCCGATCCCCGCTGATACAGCGCGCCGTCGACCGAGATCACCTGCCCTGACACGTAACTCGCCAGTTCAGAGCCCAGAAAAAGGCAGGCATTGGCAACATCCTGAGTATTGCCCAACCGGCCCTGAGGGATATTGCGCCGCACCATCTCCAAGGCCTTTTCAGTGGGTGCCAGGCGCCGCGCCCCTTCGGTATCGGCGATATAGCCTGGAACAACCGAGTTGATGCGGATGCCTTCGGGCGACCATTCCAGCGACAATGTTCGGGTAATCATATCCACACCTGCCTTTGCAGCGCAGACATGGGCCTGCCCTTCATAGGGCAAAAAGGCCTGCGGAGCGGAGATGTTGATGACACTGGCGCCGGGTCGGCGCAGGAATGGGTAGGCGGCCTTCATCACATGGATCGTTCCCATCAGGTCGATGTCGATCACGGTCTTGAAGGCATTCACCGACATATCCGCTGCCAGGGCCGGAAAGTTCCCGGCAGCCCCTGAGATCAGGACATCGAACGCCCCAAATGCCGCCTGAATCGCGGCCAACCCTGCGGCAACCGCTTCGGGATCGCGCACATCAAAGGCCAGACCCATCGCCTTTTCCGCGCCTGCGGCGGTCAGGGCCGCGACGGTGTCATCGACCTTGTCCTGCGATCTGCTGGCAACGGCAACGCGGGCCCCCGCCCGCGCAAAACGCTCCGCGATGCCCCGGTTGATACCGCTGGTGCCGCCAATCACGACAACGGTTTTGTCACTGAAATCAAGTGTGATGGTCATGGCTCTGATCCTCCCTGTTTCCCACTAGATAGCGGAATTGGGTGGCCCCGACAGCCGAAGTTTGCGATGCACTGTCACAGAGGGCTATTCCGGCCCGGACACAGGATGGATGACAGAACTCCGATTTTCACCTCAGTTGCGAACGCATATCGCGTCACAGCTCTCCGGGTTTGACCGGCAGACCACCAATCGGGAGGATCTGCGCAAGGCCGCCGTGGCGGTTGTGATCGCACCATGCGCTCAGAGCACAGAGGCCAGCGTTCTCGTGACGATGCGCCCCGAGATGCTGAACCGCCATGGTGGGCAATACGCCCTGCCCGGCGGGCGGCTGGATGCCGGGGAAACCGATGTGCAGGCCGCCCTTCGCGAGTTGGACGAAGAGCTGGGGCTGCGCGTGGCCGAGAAAGATGTACTGGGCGCATTGGACGATTTCCCAACCCGCTCAGGCTTTCGCATCGCCCCCTTGGTAATGTGGGTCGATGATCTGTCGCATATGCGCCCGGACCCTGGCGAAGTTGCCTCGGTCCATCATTTGACCTTTTCCGAGCTGAGCAGCCCCGACATCCCCCGGCTGACCGAGAATGATGTCGGCGATCATCCGGTGCTGTCAGCGTATTTCCCGAGCTTGGGCCATCATATCTATGCGCCGACAGCGGCGATCCTTTATCAATTTCGCCAGTTGGCCATCCGGGGAGAGATCACTCGCGCCGCACATTTCGAACAGCCCGCCTTTGCCTGGAAGTAGGGCGGCACATCGGCTCTAGTCAGCCTGCGCTGACCGGGGCCAAGAGGTCAGGCCGCACTACACCCGTTTGCCCCGCCATAGGATGAATAGGCCCGAGACCACGACTATGGCGCAGCCTAGGATCATCACCGGATCCAGCCTCTCGCCAAACAGCAAAACACCCAGCCCCACGCCGAACAGCAGCCGCGTGTACCTGAAAGGTGTGACAAAGGACACCTCACCTGTCCGCATCGCGCGCATAAGCGAGGCATAGGCCAAAGCGCCCATGACGACTGCGCCCGCCATGTACAGAGAGGTCGCGGTATCCAGCCAGGCAAATGCCTGCCGATCCCAAAGCGAGAAAAACACCCCCGCCGCGAAGATCGTCGCAAACCCCCAAAAGCCCAGAACCGCGGTGCTCACCGAAACAGGAGCGGCCCGGCTGGCCAGATCGCGCCCGGCAAATCCAAGCATTCCAGCGACAGCCAGGAGCGAGAGCGCCGAAAACCCCTCCGTCCCTGGACGCAGGATGATCAGCACGCCGATCAACCCCAAACCGATCGCCAGCCATCGCCGCCACCCAACCCGCTCGCCAAAAACCACCACAGCCCCCAGAACGACCACGATGGGTGTCGCCTGCAAGATCGCGGTGGCCGACGATAGCGGTGTCAGCGCCAACGCAAGGGTATAGAAAAGCCGTCCGATCAGCTCAAAGAACACGCGGACGCGCATCGGACGCGACAGCGCATCGCGGCTCAGAAGCGGTCCTTTTTGCCACCAGGCCAGCACAGCGAACACCGCCATGCCGCCCAGACCAAAGAGGATCAGAACCTGCCCCACCGGCAGATGTACCGAGGCTGCCTTGATAAACGTGTCCTCGACCGCAAAACCTGCCATCGCGCAGACCATCCACAGGCTGCCGATCAGATTGGACCGCCGATCAGATCCACCACCCGTCATGGCACCCCTGCTTCTTCTGGCTTTAAATATTCCCGGGGGAGGCGAAGCCGGGGGCAGAGCCCCCAGCTTGCGGCGGATCAAAAATCGAGGTTTTCGACACTCAGCGCATTTTTCTGGATGAACTCTCGTCGCGGCTCGACCACATCGCCCATCAGCTTGGTGAAAAGATCATCGGCTTCGGCCATGTCTTCCACCCGCACCTGCAAAAGCGTGCGCGCATCCGGGTCGAGCGTGGTCTCCCACAGCTGGTCCGGGTTCATCTCTCCCAGCCCCTTATAGCGCTGGAGCGACAGCCCCTTTTCGCCTTCATCCAGGATCGCCTGCAAGAGGCCAAGCGGACCATAGATCACCTGGCTCCGATCCTTGCGGTTCAGCGTGGCGGCCGTGCGATAGATCTCCTGCAGGCTTTGCGTGAAACTGCCCGTGCGGCGCGCCTCGCCCGACCGCAACATGGGTCCATCCAGGGTGCGCAACTCCTCCACGCCGCGCAGGATGCGGCTCAGACGGATGCCTTTGTCCTGGGTGATCCGGCCTTGCCAGCCCCGTTCATATTCCTCGGCGATCAGATCGAGCCGGGCCGAGACCTGATCGGCCACGCCTTGCAGATCGGCATCCACGGCGCCGGGGACGAACCCCCCCGCAATCGCCGTCTGTTCGAGGATGTGACGCGGGTAATGGGTGGGAAACGCATCAAGCACACGCTTGAGCTGGCGGGCCTCGTCCACCACCCGCACCAGATCCTGCCCCAGGATCTCTTCCCCCGACCCCAAACGCAGCACCGCACCATCGACGCCTTGGCCAATCAGGTAATCGTCCAGCGCCGCCTGATCCTTGAGATAGACCTCGGACTTGCCGCGCGCCACTTTGTAGAGCGGCGGCTGCGCGATATAGAGATAGCCCCCTTCGATCAATTCGGGCATCTGGCGGTAGAAAAAGGTCAATAGCAACGTCCGGATATGCGCACCGTCCACATCCGCGTCCGTCATGATGACGATCTTGTGGTAGCGCAGCTTGGAGATATCGAACTCATCGCGGCCAATGCCGGTGCCCAGCGCCATCACCAGGTTGCCGATCTCCTGGCTGCCCAGCATGCGGTCGAACCGGGCGCGCTCCACATTCAGGATCTTGCCACGCAAAGGCAGGATCGCCTGGGTGCGCCGGTCCCGGCCGGTCTGAGCGGAGCCTCCGGCACTGTCGCCCTCCACCAGGAAGACTTCGGACTTGGCCGGGTCCTTTTCGGCGCAATCTTTCAGCTTGCCTGCGAGGAAGTTTACATCCAGCGCCGTTTTGCGCCGGGTCAGCTCACGTGCCTTGCGCGCCGCCTCCCGCGCCAGAGCGGCCTCGATGATCTTGCCGACGATCTGGCGGGCCTCGGTCGGGTTCTCCTCAAACCATTCGCTCAGCTTTTCGCCGAGCAGCCCCTCAACCGCAGGCCGCACCTCGGAACTGACCAGCTTGTCCTTGGTCTGCGAGCTGAATTTCGGATCAGGCACTTTGACCGACAGCACGCAGGTCAGCCCTTCGCGTGCATCGTCGCCGGTGAAGTTCACCTTTTCCTTCTTGGCGATACCACTGTCCTGGGCGTATTTCTGGATCGTCCGGGTCAGCGCACCGCGAAAGCCCGCCAGGTGGGTGCCGCCGTCCCGCTGAGGGATATTATTGGTAAAAGGCAGGACATTCTCGTGATAGCTGTCATTCCACCAAAGCCCGGCCTCGATCCCGATATCGTCGCGCTCGCCGGTCACGAAAATCGGCTCGGGCATGACGCTGGATTTGTGCCGGTCGAGGTATTTGACGAATTCCCTGACCCCGCCTTCATAGAACAGCTCGGTCTTGAGCTGTTCAGCGGGCCGTTCATCCTCCAGAATGATGCGCACCCCGGAATTGAGGAAGGCAAGCTCGCGCAGGCGCCGCTCCAGCGTGCCGAAATCATAGTTGAGATCCGAGAACGTGTCGGTAGAGGCAAGAAAGCGTACCTCTGTGCCGGTGCGGCCAACGGCTTCGCCCACGACCTCCAGATGCTTGACGGTCTCGCCATGCTCGAACCGGGCGACATGCTCTTTGCCATCGCGCCAGATCCGCAGTTCCAGCCAGACGCTGAGCGCGTTGACCACCGACACGCCCACCCCGTGCAGCCCGCCTGAGACCTTGTAGGAGTTGCTGTCGAACTTGCCGCCCGCATGAAGCTGGGTCATGATCACTTCGGCCGCGGACACCCCCTCTTCCTCGTGGATGCCCACGGGAATGCCGCGGCCATTATCGCTGACCGAGACGCTGGAATCGGCATGGATTTTCACCAGCACATGATCGGCGTGACCGGCCAGCGCTTCGTCAATGCCGTTGTCGACGACCTCATAGACCATGTGGTGCAGGCCCGAGCCGTCATCGGTGTCCCCGATATACATGCCGGGACGTTTCCTGACCGCCTCCAAGCCCTTGAGAACCTTGATCGAATCGGCGCCGTACTCTTCTGGTGCCTGTGCCGCGTCTGACATCCGCGAAATCCTTTATTCTTTTGCCTGTTTTATACGATTTCTGGGGGGGGATGTCACGCGTTCCCCCCAGATTTTGTGTCATGTGACCGGGATGATCAGACCAACAACTATCAGCGCCCACCCGGCCCCCAGATTGATGCGTCTCAGCGCATGGGGCGAGCGCACAAGCTGCCGTGCCCGACCGACAAAAGACGCAAATGTCAGGTTGCCGATCAGCGGCACGATCACCGACAAACCGACGATCAACGCGATATCGACAGTGGTCACCTTCGAGAGGTCAAAGAACCCCGGCAGCACACCCATGTAAAACAGGATCGCCTTGGGATTGCCCAGGATCGCCACCATCCCGGCGGCAAATCCGGCCCACATGCCCGGGCGCGTCAGGCGGCTGTCATTGCTGATCGCCGCATCGGCATTACGGATCAAGAGCGCGCCCATGATGACGAACACAGCACAGGCAACCCAGCGCAGGATCGCCAGGGCCGCATCGACCTCCTGCACGATCCAGGCCACGCCAAGGATGGCGAGGACCGGCCAGACCACATCGCCCACCGACACGCCCAGCGCCAGCGGCCAAGCGGCATTGAACCCGCCCGAGACCGACCGCGCGATGAGCGCCAGCCAGACCGGACCGGGCGTCAGGAACAGGATCAGCAGCGCTCCCGAGTACAGCACCATGTCCCAGAGCGAGAGGGTCACGAGGGGTCAGCCGGTAAAGTCAGGCCGCCATCTTCGGTCAATGTCCAGAGCGGGTTCATCGCGACCTCCCAGACATGCCCGTCGGGATCTGCATAATAGCCGGAATACCCGCCCCAGAATGCATCCTCTGGGCGTTTGAGGGATGTCGCCCCAGCCGCAACCGCGGCATCGAACGCAGCATCGACCTGCGAGGGCGTGGCATAGTTCTGGGCAAGAGTGATCGCCCCGGTTCCCAGCTCCGCCTCTGGGCGCCGTTGATCCTCCGCCAGCGCCTTGCGACCGAACAGGCCAAGAACCTGGCCCTGCAACTGATAAAATACCACCGTCTCGGTCCGTATGGCGGGCGTCCAGCCCAGGGCGCCATAGAATGCGCAGGACCTGTCCAGATCCGCAACACCAAGGGTGACAAGGGTAATGCGTTGCGGCGTCATGAGCCATCCTCCATCTGAACCGAGGATGTCCCATCATGCTCGGTGACATGGATATATTGGGCCCGATCCCCCAACTCGGCAAAGAGTTCAGGACCCGTGCCGCTCATCCAGGCCTGCGCGCCCAGCGCGCAAATCTCATCATAAAGGGCCGCGCGGCGATCCGCGTCCAGATGGGCCGCGACCTCATCCAAAAGCAGAATGGGCGGCGCACCCAGCTGTGCCGCCAAGGCCCGGCCATTTGCCAGGATCAGCGAGACCAGCAACGCCTTCTGTTCTCCGGTCGAACACTCGCGTGCGGGCACACCCTTGGCGGCGTAAACGCCAAAAAGATCCGTGCGATGCGGCCCCACAAGGGTGCGCCCCGCCGCAATGTCGCGCAACCGCGTTTCGGCCAGCGCGCCGCGCAACTCCTCCTGGCTTGCGGGCATTTCTCCGTCGCTTTGGATCAGCTCAAGATCAGCGGTGGGAAAGGCGGTTTGTGCACTCGCCTGCGCCTGGGCCAGTTGCTCCAGCGCCGCACAGCGCGCGATGTGAATGCGATGGCCCGCTTGTGCCATTTGCCGCTCCAATGCGGCATACCAATGGGCATCCCGCATCTGGTCCTTCAACAGACGGTTCCGCTCCCGCATCGCCTTTTCATAGCTCAGCGTGGCATCCGCATGATCCGGAAAAAAGCTCAGCGTCATCCGATCCAGAAACCGCCGACGCCCCTCTGCCCCTTCGATCCAGAGCCGGTCCATCGCCGGGATCAGCCACAAGATGCGCATGATCCGGCCCAGCGCCAGCTGAGAGGCCGCCTTGCCGTCGATGCGCACCTGCCGGGCCGCGCCCGCTTCGGACCAGGTCTCCACCTCATGCGCATGGCCCAGCGACGTCACTTCACCCCGCAGCTTCCACCCAAGCGCCTCGGGTTTGCGGGCCATCTCTTCCGCGCTGGCCCGGCGCAGGCCCCGCCCGGGCGAAAGCAGCGACACCGCTTCCAGAACATTGGTCTTGCCCGCGCCATTTGGCCCATGGATCGCCACGGGCCTCCCGTCCACGACAAGGCGCGCCAGCTTGTGAGATCGAAAATGCGACAGGGTTAGCGCGGTCAATGCCAACACAGCGCCACCCTCTGCTTCTTCTGGCCCTCAAATATTCCCCGCCGGAGGCTCCGACAGGCGTTACACGCGCATTGGCATGACGACATAGACCGCACTTGTATCATTGCCTTCGCGCATCAGGGTGGGATCGCCGGCCGAGTTGAACATGAAGACCGCGTTTTCCCGGTCAACCTGGCTTGCGATCTCCAGAAGGTATTTCGCGTTGAACCCGATATCGAGCGCCTCGTCGCCATAGGCCACCGCCAATTCTTCCTCGGCGGCCCCGCTGTCGGGGGCGTTCACCGACAGGATCAGCCGGTCCTCGCCCAGTTGCAGCTTGACCGCGCGCGAACGTTCCGAGCTCACGGTGGCCACCCGGTCCACGGCCTGCGCGAATTCGGCGGCATCCACTTCCAGGCGGCGGGTGTTGTTCTGCGGGATAACGCGCGTGTAATCAGGGAAGGTGCCGTCGATTACCTTGGAGGTCAGGGTGATCTCGGGTGTCGCAAAACGCACCTTGGTTTCCGACACCGACACCGCGATCTTCATCTCGTCATCGTCGAGCAGTTTGCGCATTTCACCTACCGTCTTGCGCGGCACAATCACGCCAGGCATATCCGCGGCGCCCTCGGGCAGATCGGCGTCTATCCGGGCCAGACGGTGCCCGTCGGTCGCCACGCAGCGCAACACTTTGCCACCCTCGGCATCCGAAACATGCATGTAGACACCATTGAGGTAATACCGCGTCTCTTCCGTGGATATCGCGAATTTCGATTTGTCGAACAAACGTCGAAGCATTGGCGCGGGGGCAGAGAAATTCGATTGATATTCCGAGGACGCCATGACCGGAAAATCCTCTTTCGGTAGCGTCGCCAATGAGAAATTCGAGCGGCCCGCATCTACCGTCAACCGGCCAGCCGCGGTATCAGCGGTCAATGTCACAAGCGCCCCGTCGGGCAGCTTGCGCACGATTTCGTGCAAGGTTGTGGCAGCCACCGTCGTCGCGCCCGCACGTTCAACCTGAGCAGGTGCTTTGTCGACAACCTCGATATCCAGATCGGTTGCGCGGAACTGAACCGTATCGCCCTCGGCCTCGATCAGCACATTGGCAAGGATCGGGATCGTATTGCGGCGTTCGACCACCGATTGTGCCTGGGACACCGCCTTGAGAAGCGCGCCGCGTTCAATGCTGAGTTTCATAGACCATCCCCATGTCATACGCCGGGACAGGCAAGGTACTGTTTTACCGCCGCCGCACAAGCGTTTTTGTCTCGTTGTGTGAGGTTGTCCGCCGGAACGGCGGGATG
Source organism: Aestuariivita sp. (assembly GCF_021404545.1). GTDB lineage: Bacteria > Pseudomonadota > Alphaproteobacteria > Rhodobacterales > Rhodobacteraceae > Aestuariivita. The sequence continues at coordinate 124,947 of NZ_JAAWWD010000034.1, read as the reverse complement.
GTCAAGTGTTGCGCGCTCCAGATGAGCCCGAGCACTTATGCAATGTCCGCTGGCGTGGCGCGCCGATCACAGCTTTGGCGGAGGGCGATCGCCAATGACATCGCCCGCGTGGCGCCGCCGCGCCAAAGGCGCAAACCGCGCAATCGGCGGGGTGTTCGAGTTGATCGATCAGGCCCAGATAGCGGATCAGCATTTCCGGCCTTGTATCCGTTGCCTTCAGGTAAGACCCAACAACCAGCAACAGTCGCGAGGGCAGGGGCCGCGAGGACAACCGGCTCAGGACGCCAGCGCTTGCCGCAGGCTTGTGTTCAGCTTCTCGACCAGCTCGCCAATCTCATCGTCCGAGATAATGAACGGCGGAGCCAAAAGCACGTGATCACCTGTCTTGCCATCTATTGTCCCGCCGGCGGGATAACAGATCAGACCATTGGTGAGCGCGGCCTCCTTGATCTTTGCATTCAGCTTTCTGGCCGGATCGAAGGGGCGTTTGCTTTTGCGATCCTCGACCAGTTCGATGGCGCGAAACAACCCGCGCCCGCGTATATCACCCACATGAGGATGCTGCCCAAACGCTGCGCCCAACGCTGCGTTCAGCGTGTCGCCCTGATGCCGCACCCGTTCGATCAGGCCGCGCGACAGGATCGCATCGACGACGGCCCGGCCCGCCGCCGCGGCCAGCGGATGCCCGTGATACGTGTGCCCATGCTGAAAGCTTCCCGATCCATCGGCAATCGCCTGATAGATCTTGCCTGAGCACAGCATCGCTCCGATCGGGGCGTAGCCCGCACCAAGGCCCTTTGCGATGGTCACGATGTCGGGCGCGATGCCGTCGTGTTCGCAGGCGAACAGATGCCCCGTGCGCCCCATACCGCACATCACCTCGTCAAGGATCAGCAGGATCCCATGCCGGTCGCAAATCTCGCGAATACGCTTGAAATACCCTTCGACCGCAGGAACCGCCCCGGCCGTCGCACCGACAACCGGTTCGGCGATAAAGGCCATCACCGTGCCGGGGCCCAATCTGTGAAGCTTGTCTTCCAGTTCATTGGCGGCGCGCTGACCATAGGCCCACGAGGCCTCGCCCTCCGCACGCTCATGGTACTCAAAGCATGGGGCGATATGCGTCGTCTCGACCAAGAGCGGCGCGTATTTCTCACGCCGCCACGCATTTCCGCCCGCCGCAAGCGCGCCAAGCGTGTTGCCATGATAGCTTTGGCGCCGGGCAATCACGCGGTGGCGCTGCGGTTCCCCGACCTCAAGGTAATACTGTCGCGCCAGTTTGAGTGCGGCCTCAACCGCTTCGGAACCGCCCGACAGAAGATAGACCTTTTCAATCCCATTGGGCGCATGCGCCACAAGCAGATCGGCTAGCCCCTCTGCCGCGTCCGATGTGAAGAACCCGGTATGGGCAAAGGCCAGTTGATCAAGCTGGTCATGAACCGCCGCCCTCACATCGGGATCGGAATGCCCAAGACAGGACACGGCGGCCCCGCCTGATCCATCCAGATAGGCCCGCCCCTCGGCATCGTAGATGTAACAGCCCTCACCGCGCACTGCGGTGGCGCGTGTTGCCATCCCACGCCCCAAAAGACGGCTCATCCCGGTTCAGTCTCCTCGGACCACGAAAACGGATTGTTTGGCATGCCGCACCACGCGGGCCGCGTTGGGGCCAAGCAGATAGTCGGTGAGTTCCGGCGTGTGCGACCCGATCACAATCGCATCGACATTCAGCTTATCCGCGGCGCGCATGATCTCTTCGTAGACGCGGCCATGGGTGACATGGGGATGCACCTCCACACCATCTGGGATGTTGGCGTTGACCCAGGCGCTGAGCTCTTCGCCGACACGGTGCAGCGCTTGTTTCTCGAATTCCTTGTCAAAGAAACTGCCGACAACGGACATCCCGAAATCGGGGACGACCGTGACCACATGCAACACGATGCCTTCAGGCTGGGCCAACCGAAGCGCGGCGGGAAGCGCTTTGGACCAGCTGTCCTTGGTGCCCAAATCAATCGGCAGGAGGATGGTCTTGAACATGGCTGCTCTCCTCAAAAGGCGGGTTTGGTCTGACGACGGCGCTGAAGGACGATCACAAGCCCCAAAAGCAGCAGTGCCGGGAGATAGAAGATCTGTTCCGGCAAACGCTCCTGGGCCATCTGGACTGCGGCCAGCGTCACGGGATTGTCCGCGTAAAAGTCAAAGTCAATCAGCGCCTCGGCGGTCTCGGACCCGAACATGGGCTCATCAAGCCTCACGACATCGCCTTCGGGCAACAGCAACAGCCCGGTATTGCCCAACCGATCCGCGGCGCTGGCGCCTTCGGCGTAGACAACCAGCGTCGTCTCGGCCACCTCGCCGGTGTTGAAGTCGGGTCCACGGATCAGCAGGCGCAATTGCTCGCCCTCCGACACGTCCCCGAGCGCCTGTTCAAACTGGGTCGGCGGCACCGTCTTGAACGGGTCCTGCACCATGTTCAGCCAGACATTCGGCACAAAAAGGGTAAAGGCCACCAACAGCAGCGCCGCGCTTTCATAGATGCGCGAACGTGCCAGGAAATAGCCCTGCGTGGCGGCCGCGAACAGCAACATTGCAAATGTCGCCACAATGAACACAAAGACCGCTTGTCCGATCCCTGCCCATGTCCCCAGATCCACCCCATAGAGGATCAGCGTCGGGTTAAAGATGAAAAGGAAGGGCAGCGCCACGGTTCTGAGGCTATAAAAGAACGCGGTGAACCCGGTCTTGATCGGGTCGCCGCCCGAGACGGCCGCGGCTGCGAAACTTGCCAGACCCACCGGTGGCGTCACATCCGCCATGATCCCGAAGTAGAACACAAAGAGATGCGCCGCGATCAACGGAACGATCAACCCTTCCTGAGCACCAAGCGACACCACGACCGACGCCATCAGCGAGGACACCACGATATAGTTGGCGGTCGTCGGCAGCCCCATTCCCAGGATCAGCGAAAAGAGACCGATCAGAACCAGCATGACAAACAGGTAGCCGCCAGACAGCATTTCAACGAGGCCCGCCAGTTCAGTGCCGATCGGGGTGCGGGTTACTGTGGCGACGATGATGCCCGCCGCCGCCGTTGCAACGCCGATACCGATCATGTTGCGCGCCCCTGCAATCAAACCTGCGATCAGATCATCGAAGCCGCCTTTAAACTCGTCCATCATCTGTGCCGCCTGTCCGCGGAAGAACGCCTTGAGCGGGCGTTGCGTCATGATGATCCCGATCATCAAGGCGGTGGCGAAAAACGCCGAACGGGCGGGGCTTTGACGTTCCACCATCAGAAACCAGACCAAGACCACGATAGGCAGAATGTAATGTAGGCCAGTTGCATAGATATCCTTGACCTGCGGCAGCTTGATTTCTTTGGCGTTGGGATCGTCCACTTCCAGGTCGGGCTTGCGGGCCGCGATGGCCACCAGCCAGACATAGACTGCCGCCAGCAGCGCCATCATGATCGGTCCGGTCAGGCTGGGCACCGCCGCGCGCAGACCGGCTACGCCATAGATCAGCACGGTAAATCCGATACCAGCCACAATGAAGCCGATCAGGAACTTCAGAAACATCCCGGTAAAGCTCTTGGCTTCACCCAAAGCGGGCATGTCTTTCTTGAGCGCCTCAAGATGCACGATGTAGATCAACGCGATGTAGGAGATCACCGCCGGGATAAAGGCGTGCTTGATCACCTCGACATAGGAAATTCCGATGAACTCGACCATCAGGAACGCCGCGGCCCCCATCACCGGCGGCATGATCTGGCCATTGACGGAACTGGCGACCTCGACCGATCCCGCCTGTTCGCGGGTAAAGCCCACCCGCTTCATCAGCGGGATAGTGAAGGTGCCGGTGGTGACAACATTCGCGATAGATGAGCCCGAGATCAGACCTGTCATGGCCGAACCAACCACAGCCGCCTTGGCCGGACCGCCCCGCAGATGGCCCAGTCCGGCAAAGGCGAGCTTGATAAAGTAATTGCCCGCACCTGCCTTATCCAGAAGCGAGCCGAACAGGACAAAAAGGAACACGAACGCCGTCGACACCCCCAGCGGGATGCCGAAAACGCCCCCGGTATCGAGCCATTGCGCATTGATGAGCGCAGTAAAGGAGAGCCCCTCGTGCTCGATCAGATCGGGGATCAGCCAGCCCGTGCCCATATAGGCATAAAGCAGAAAGATTGAGCCGACGATGGTCAGCGCCGGTCCCAGGGCGCGACGGCTCGCCTCGAGGAGGATCGCAAGACCGACCGCGCCGATGATCACCTGTGTCTGGGTCGGAAGGCCGGAACGTGCCGTCAGCGCCAGCGTGTCGGAGAACAGGAAGATGTAGAACGCGCAGAAACCACCGACCAGCATCAGCGCCCAATCGGTCAGCGGAATACGATCCCGCGGAGAGTTCTTGAATGCTGGATAGGCCAGGAAGGCCAGAACGATGGCAAAGGTCAGGTGAATGGGCCGCGTCTCGGACGAATTCATCACTGGCAGGTATTGCGCAAACCACAGTTGCGGCTGCGCGATCCAGAGCTGGAACAGCGACCAGCCAAGCGCCAGCCCCGAGATCAAAAGCGCAAGCGACCGCTTCGACGGATCGCGCGCACCGCTATCGGTGCTGGCCACCAGATCCTGAAGTTCCTCGTCGGTAAACTGACGCCCTTCGCGTTTGTCGTCGTCCGCCATCACACCGTCCCCCATGTGCCTTTCAGACTGTTCCGGGCGCGATGTCCACCGCACCCGGATATGTTCTATCGGATCGCTATCGGTTCTAAGCCGATCAGTCGATCAGACCCGCTTCGCGGAAATACCGCTCGGCACCGGGGTGCAGAGGGGCCGACAGGCCGTCATTGGCCATTTGGGCCGCGTCCAGGTTCGCGAAGGCCGGGTGCAGGCTGCGGAATTGGTCGATGTTGTCGAAGACGGCCTTCACCACGACATAGACCACCTCTTCGGGCACATCGGCCGAAGTCACGAACGTGGCGCCCACGCCGAAGGTCACCACATCGCCGTCATTGCCGCGATACATACCACCGGGAATGGTTGCGGTGCGATAGAACGAGTTCTCGTCCACAAGCGATGTCACGGCGTCATTGGCCACGTTGACCAGCACTGAGTCACATGCGGTGGTGGCCTCCTGAATAGAGCCGGACGGGTGACCGACGGTATAGATCATCGCGTCGATGTTGTTGTCGCACAGCGCCTGGGACTGCTCGGCCGCCTGAAGCTCGGAGGCGACGGCGAAATCATCCATGGTCCAGCCCATTTCCGCCATCAGCACTTCCATCGTGCCGCGCTGGCCGGAGCCGGGGTTGCCAACATTCACGCGCTTGCCCTTGAGATCCTCGAAGTTCGAGATGCCCGCATCGGCGCGCGCCACGACGGTGAAAGGTTCGGGATGCACGGAAAAGACGGCGCGGAGGTTCTCCATCGGTCCCTGCTCTTCAAACCGGGACGACCCGTTGAATGCATGATACTGCCAATCCGACTGCGCGACGCCGAATTCCAGCTCTCCGCCCCGAATGGCGTTGATGTTGAACACCGACCCACCTGTCGATTCCACGCCACAGCGGATGCCATGGTCCGCACGGTCGCGGTTCACCAGGCGGCAGATCGCACCGCCGGTTGGATAGTAGACGCCCGTCACGCCACCGGTGCCGATTGCGATGAAGGTTTGTTGCGCAGAAGCCGCGGCTGCACCAAACGCCATTGTGGTCGCGACAAGCGCGCCAGCGAAGTACTTGTTCATGATGACACTCCCTTTTGACCCGAACCAATTCGGATAGGGGACGTCAAACATATTGCTGGATTTTGTCAAGGATTTGAAACAAACGTTTCATCATGTCGTCTCGTACTGAAACAGCTGACCAAACCATTGACGCGTTGCGGCACGCGTTGGCCGGTTTGGTCCGGGATGCGCCGCCGACAATCTCGCGCTTTGCACGCTGGGCGTTGGAACACCCTGAGGATATTGCTTTTTTCTCGGTTCGCGCTCTGGCTGAGCGGGCGGGTGTCAACGTCAACACGGTGTACCGGCTGGCGCTTGCCTTGGGTTTCCCGGGGTTTGATGCCTGCCGCCGGGCCTTTCAACTGGCTTTGGTCACGTCGAATGCATCCTATGGAGAGCGCGCCGCGAAGCTTGTTCATGGCCAGAACGAAGATCTGATCGACAGCATCAGGTCGAGCGCGTCCCGGAACCTCGAATCGATCTTTTCAAATGAAAACGCCGTCCTCATCCGCAAGACCGCGACCCTGCTTGCCAAGGCGGATCGCATCCATTGCATCGGTGTGCGCAGCAGTTTTTCCCTGGCACATTACTTTTCTTACACCGGCCGTATGGCATTTCCCAGTTTTGGCCGTCCAGTGGTGGAGGCCGGAAGCATCCTGGATGTCCTCAGCGAGGCGTCTGACGGTGACGTGGCCATCCTGATCACTTTCTCGCTCTACTCGCCTGAGCTGTTGCGGGCGCATGATGTGGCACGCAGCCGCAACCTGAAAATCGTCGCGATTACGGACGGGTATACCTCTCCGATTGCCCAAAACGCCGAGATCGTGTTCTCCCTTCCGATGGAAGGTCCGCAAACCTTGCCCAGCCTTACGGCGGGATTTGCCCTGGTCGAGGCAATCGTCAACGCGATGATCCTGACCGATCCCGATGCACCTGCGCGCATCGCCGACTTCGAGGACAGGTTGCTGGCGCATGGGGCGTATCTGCGGACCACGCCAAGGTGACAGGTCAAGCGGTTGGTGCTCTGAGACAGATCCGGTGCAGGCTTTAATCGGCCGCGCAGCCAGAGGCTTGACGGATGGAACGGCTCCTCCTTCCGTTCCATCCAGGGCGCCAGATCCGTTGCAGATGCGGTGGTCTGTCGGTGGCACCACAGGGGGGAGGGCTCAGGATCCTTTGTAGGGCCCGAACCCACCAATATCGCCAACAGGCACGCCATTCAGATAGAGCCCGGTGCCCACCGGTGTCGCCGCAGCAACCGTCTGAAGCGCCATGCAGGCCTGACGGCAATAGCGGATGAATTCCGTCATCCGCGCACGCGGTTCGGGGCTCTCGATCAACAGGTTGAGTTGCATATGCTCTCCCTTGCCATAGCAATCTGACGGAGAGATCTCGCCGAGATCCATCGTCGTGCTCCAGGTGCTGCGCTGTTCCAGACGGGCGCTTGTGATCCGGAACCCCTGGTCTTTCGCCAGCATTTCGACATGGCTCATCAGGCAAAGGCCAAGACCGGCGGCGAAATACATCAGGGGCGATGGCGCGGTGCCACGTCCGCCCACGGCCGTTCCTTCATCCGAGATCAGCTCCCACGTGCCCCCGTTCGGGACATTGGAGAAAAGTGTGACCTTTTTCAGATGCATCCCCTCGGGCATCGTTTCGACATTCACATGCGCGTCAAAGCGCATGCGCTCGCCTTGTTTGACCTTTTCCAGTGAGGGGTCAGGCAGGGATACTTGTGCGGGGGTTTGTTGAACCTTGCGCACGATGGTCTGGGGGTTCATTTCCCAAGAGATGTCCTTCATTGAAATCGTCCTTTCTTTGGGGTGGTGGTTTGCAGTGGGGGCTGGCCATGCGCCTTCAACACAGTTCCAGCGCAATCGGATAGATGAGCCGGAGACAACGCCTTGCCCGTCCAGAGGGTCGGCGGGACGCGATGCGTCGGGATAATGCGACCAATCGGGGTGCGGTGGGTGCAGGTGCCACATCTTGCGGCCGCGAACATTCTGAGCGCGACGCAAACAAACCCAGCGACGTTATCGAATGAACGAAACATGGTCCCTCCAACACTCTCTGTCTGACAATGTGGGCGAGGGAGTTGTTCCAAAAAGTCCGGAAAATGGAACCAGGCGTTTCAAGAACGGAATGGTAATGCACCGCGCGTGCCTCTAGATCTGAAGGGTGGGGCGTTCAGATGCATCTGACGCTCCTCTCAACCCTAGAATGCGACCGGGGAGGGCATCATGCCTATGCGTACGGCAATAGGATTGGACGATCTGCGCGCGTTCTTTCTGATCTCGGAGGCAGGTGGTGTGAGTGCCGCGGCCCGCCGGTTCGGCCTGTCCAAGGCCACGCTGTCGCGTGCGCTTGCCCGGCTGGAAGATCGCGCGGGCGGTCCCTTGTTCGACCGTGTCAGCAGTGGCCTGAAACTGACTGCCGCGGGAGAAATCCTTGTGGATGCGGCGCGCCAGGCGACAGAAGCGGGCAGCACCGCCAACGAGGTCTTACGCGCCGTTACCGAAGAGCCAAAGGGTCTTTTGCGCATTGCCGCAAGCGCGCTGAGCGGTCAGTATCTCTTGGGCCCCGTGATCGCCCGAATGGCGCAAAACCATCCAAACGTTACAACACATATCCAGGTGACCGCATCAGGCCCCGATCCTTTGGCCGAAGATTTGGACCTTGTTCTAAGACTTGGCCGCCCTGATGCGCCCTATATGATCGCCCGCCGCATCGCGAAGACCCCGATGAAGCTTTATTGCGGGGTGTCTTTCGCGCGCTCCAACGTCATGACAGACATAGACGCCGTGCGGGGTATGCCACGCATCTGCATCGATGTGCCCGGCGCGCCGATCAACTGGCATCTCACGGGTCCAAATCACGAAGTGCTGAGACTTGAGGCGGACCCGGTCGTCTATGCGGGCGATCCGACTGTCGCCCTGGGGCTCGTTCAGTCGGGCGCGGGTATCACCATGCTCCCAGCCCTCTTCGGCGATGAGCAGGTAAAACGCGGCGGCGCGGTACCTGTATTGCCCGGCTATGATATGGGGCTGATCGAGATTTTTGCAGTCTTCCCGCCGCGGCGGTCCAGCGTGCCCGCGGTGCGGATCTTCATTGATTATCTCAGCGAATATGCCCAGGGCCTTGGGTCTGCGGACTAGCGGGGATGGCAACGGGCGAGTTTTGCGCGCGCCGAGCGGACCGTTTTGCCCTATACTGATCAGAGCAGCTGCCGCTGGATCGCTTGGCGCAGCGACAGGCGCGCTGACCCCAGACGATGGCGGCGCGACAGGCCGCTCGATCCGCCGGGACGAGCCGATCTACGTCATCGGCTCGTCCCGGCGTGGGTTCGACGATCCGGCGCAGGTTGGGTGGCGACGGAGCGTCGGAATCGTTCAAGACGACAGGATGGCGGCTCTTCATCATAACTCGACGCATGATGGTGCGGTCAGTGGAGGAGAATGAAGATGGCAATGGATAGAATGCACGCTCAGCTCGACGCGATTTTGCGTGCGTCGGTGTCTGGTGAGGAGCGTGTCCCGGGTGTTGTGGCGATGGTGACGGACCGTGAGGGGACGGTCTATTCCGGCAGCGCGGGCGACCGGGAGCTTGGCGACGGCAAGATGTCCGAAGACACTGTCTTTGCCAATTTTTCGACCACAAAGGCGATCACCGCGACCGCCGTTCTTCAATGTGTCGAAGAGGGGCTGCTTGATCTTGACGCACCTGCTGGCACGTACCTGCCCGCACTGGACGAGCTTCCCGTGATCGAGGGGTTTGACAGTGCGGGCCAACCACGGCTGCGCGCCCCGGCAAGCCGGATCACGATGCGGCAATTGCTGACCCACACCGCGGGTTTTGGGTATGCCTTTCTGGATGAAACCTATCAAAAGCTCGAAGCCGAACATGGTCAGGTGACGCCGATCAGCTGTACCAAGGCGTCGTTCAAGGCTCCGTTGCTCTTTGATCCGGGCACGCGGTGGTGGTATGGAACCTCACTCGACTGGGCCGGTCAGGTGGTTGAGGCGATCCGTGGCGAGCGGCTTGGCGCGGTCATGGCAGACCGGATCTTTGAGCCGCTCGGGATGTCCCAGACCACCTTTTCCCGGACCGAGGAGATGAAGGCGCGCTCTGCCACGATCCACGCGCGCGGCGAGGACGGTTCGCTGAGCCCGATGATCGGGTTTGGGCTACCGGACGCGCCCGAGGTCGATATGGGGGGGCACGGGCTATACGGCACCGTACCGGATTATCTGCGGTTCATCCGCATGTGGTTGAACGATGGCCGTGGGGAGAACGGGGATGTCCTGAGGCCCGAAACCATCCAGATGGCCAGCCTTGGCCATCTTGGCGAGGGGCTGGAGGTCGTGGGCCTCAAAACGACAGACCCGACGCTGACCAATGATGCGGAGTTCTTTCCCGGCCAGCAAAAGGATTGGGCGCTGAGCTTTATGGTCAATGCCGAAACGGCACCCACGGGGCGTCCGCCGGGTGGTCTTGCCTGGGCCGGGCTGGCCAATTGTTTCTACTGGATTGACCGCGAATCCGGTATCGGTGGATTCTGGGCCACGCAAATCCTGCCCTTCGCGGATGCGATCTCGTTTACGCGCTATCTTGAGTGGGAAACGGCCGTCTACTCTCATATGCAATCACGGGCCGCCGCTTAACCAGATCGATGGGACTTGATCACCGAGAGGGGCACAACGCCACGCCTATTCGATGGCAATCCCTGACCCGTTGGGTCGCGGGCAAAACCCTCCGGTCGAGCGATGGGCTCGACTGGGGTGGGGTAGGGTTGCGATCCTTTGAGTTTCAAAAGCAACGTGCAGAAGTGCCCGCACTTCGCGATTACACGCTGGTCTCCTACGATGCCGACCTGTCGCCGATGCGGCGCAGTTTGGACGGCAGATGGAAAGAGGCCGTCCTGGAACGCGGCGCGACGTCGCTTTTGACGCGCAAGCAGGAATCGATCTGGGATTGGGACGAGACCGCGTATGTCACGCATATCTACCTTTCCCAGGAACTGATGGAAGGGGTCGCCGAAGAAATCCTTGATGGGCAGGGCGACAACATCGATCTTCCCGATGTGCTGCACGCGAAGGATTCAGTGATCAGGAAGATTGTTGTCGCGTTCTCTCGCGAAGCGGCCTGCGGTGGTCTGGGTGGACCGCTCTATGCCGAAGCGTTGTCCCGTGACCTGATTATCCATCTGCTGCGCAGTTACGCGGCTGTCTCCTCGCCTTGGAAAAGGCCCGATGGCGACCTCAGCATCTCAATGCGGCGCCACATCTTGGAATACATCCAAGAGCATCTTGCGTTTCAGATTAGCCTCGAAGAGATGGCGGCCCAGGTGGGGCTGCCCCCCTGGGCCTTTGCACGGCGGTTCAAGACCGCCTTTGGCCAACCGCCTTATGCCTTCGTCCTGTCATGCCGGGTCGAGCAAGCCAAACGCCTGTTGATCAGCACGAGCCTGCCCCTGAGTGAAATCGCAGCGATGTGCGGGTTCTCGGACCAGGCCCATTTGACCCGGATCTTTCATCGGACCTTTGGCATGCCGCCTGGCAAATACAGGCGGCATGTTCTGTCTTGATGTCGCGCCTCCGGCTCAGGTCAGCCGGAAGCCCAGATACCCGCTCTCGGCGACATCGCGGCACTTGTCCTTATATGTATTGGCTCCGCCCGCATAGGCCAGCACCCGGCGCGGTTTGCCGTCGACATTGGAGCCGACCCACCAGCTGTCGGTCTTGGCGATCAGGGTGGCGTTGGCAATCTCGTCGTGATGGGCGACCCAGGCGTCTTCGGTCGCTTCGAGCGGTTCGATTGAGGTCTGCCCTGTTGTCCGGACATGCCGGATGCAGTCGGATATCCACTCCGTCTGCTGCTGCAAGCAGGTCGGCAGGTTGCACAGCGCCGCAGATGGCGCCAGCGGCGCGCCGGTCAGAAAGAGATTGGGATAGCCGTGCTTTTGAAGGCCCATCGTTGTGCGGATGTCGCGCCCCCAGTCTTCGCGCAGGCTGCGCCCGTCCCTGCCTCGGACATCGATCCGGGCCAGCGCCCCGGTCGAGGCGTCAAACCCCACCGCCATCACGATCACATCCAACTCGTGCAGCGTGCCGTCCTGCATGCGAATGCCCTTGGCTTCGATATGAGAGATCGCGGTTTTGCGCAGGTTGACCGCATGGACATTGTCGCGCCGGTAGGCCTCCAGATAACCGGTATCGAGAGGAACCCGGCGGGTGCCAAAGCCGTATTCGGTGGGCACCAGCGTCTCGATCAGTTCGGGATCTTTCAGCCGTTCGCGCATCTTGCCGCGCACGAACTCAGAAACCTCTTCGGACACGTCCTGCTGCGACAGGATCTCGGCGAAACCGGCCAACCATATCTTGAGCGATCCGTCCTCGTAAAGCGTCTCCAGACGCTCCAGGCGTTGCTCGGGCGTCAGGTCTGCCCAGGCGACCTCGAAATCGTACTCGAAGCCGGTGAACGTGTTGAAGAGTGTGCTGCGCAGCTCGTCAAAGCGGTCCTTATACGCCTCGACATCGGAGGGGCCGTATTTGGGGTTTTTCATCGGTATGATGTATTGCGGGGTCCGAACGAAAACCGTCAAATCCGCCACCTGCGGTGCGATTGTCTGGATGACCTGAACGCCTGTGGCGCCGGTGCCGATCACGCCAACGCGCTTGCCGGTCACGTCAATGCCGCCTTCGGGCCAGCGCGAGGTATGCAGGATGTCACCTTCAAACGTGTCCTCGCCCGGATAGAGACCGCCCAGAGGCACCGAAAGAACACCCGTGCAGGACACCAGAAACTGGGTGCTGTAGGTCACGCCCGTGTCTGTCGTCACCCTCCAGCGTGCGGTGGCCTCATCGAAATGGGCGGCCGTGACGGTCGTGCCGAAACGAATGTTCTTGCGCAGATCCAGCCGGTCGGTGACATACTGCATCCAGCGCTCGATTTCAGGCTGGCCGGGGAACCGTTCGCTCCATGACCAGTCCTTATAGAGCGCTTCATCGAACAGATACTGATAGATATAGCCTTCGGAATCGAAACGCGCGCCGGGGTAGCGGTTCCAGAACCAGGTGCCCCCGACATCGCTTGCGGCTTCGACAGCGGCCACCGAAAGGCCCTGCTCGCGCAGCTGATAGAGCTGATAGAGCCCTCCGACGCCCGCTCCGATGACCAGCGCGTCAAGCGTGACCTCGTCCTGGTCTGACGGCGCGGCCTGGGATGATGTGTTTTGATCTAGCATGGTTTCCTCCCTTTATTGTACGTGCAGGACGTCAGGTCCTGGCGCGATACAACAAGGCTAGGGAAAGACTTGCCGCCCCGTCTTGAACGATCCAGAGAGAGGCCGACGTTTCAGTCCCGCGTCACCGGCATCGGGAACAGAATCGCCCTTGGGCCTGGCCGACGATTGGCGACGCAGGCCTTAGAACGTCGCTTTGAGGTGCTCGGAGATCACGGCCTTGAGCTCCAGCCCCTCGACCTGCTCAAAGGCCAAGCCCGTCGTTCCGAGATACGTGGCTTGGTTGATCGCGGTCCAGGCATTCACCGCCAGCCTGTAGGTCCTGGATTTATCCAGATCGACCGCCGCGACATGGACATAGTCGCCGGTGCGACCCTCCAGATTCTGGGCCGTGAACTGATTGGACCGGGCCAGGATTGGCGCCAGATCCGCGCCCGAGATTTCGGTGACCAGCAGCCGTCCTCCAAACCGGACAAAGGCGTCGAAATCGTAACGGGTCAAAGGCCCCGCAGCCAAGGGCGCGCCAAATGTCGTATGGCCGATCATCGCCAGGTCCGCTTGGGTGGCGATGCGCACCGCCTCGGTCGCCACCAGGATCGATGCATGCAGATCGAGTGCCAAGGGCAGTGTCGCAATCACTTCGGTATCTTGCGCAGTAAGATGCTGGGCCTTTTGGGCATCGATCAACGCCGCGAGCGCCGCGTCGCCGCCGCTCGGGGCCACCGCTTGGGTCCGGTAATCCGTCCGGACGCCGTCCGCCCCTTTGGTCAGCGACAGCAGGCCAATCTGCGCGCCCCAGCTGCCACCGTGAAAATAGCGAACATCGTTGTGAACCAGATCGAAGCTCAGGTGATCATGCGCGCCTTGGATCACCGTCCCCGCAGGCAAAGCATCGATATAGGTCTTGTCAGGGGCAACGCCCGCATGGCTCATGATCAAGGCGAGATCGGCTCCGGCAGAGCTTTCTTCAAACGCGTCTTCAACGAACTGTGCCGTGTCCAGAAATGTCAGCGTTTCGCGAACGGCGGGGCGGTAGACAAACGGGTTCGTTGCAGCAAGCCCCAGTACGGAAATGTCGATGCCACCAAGGCCCAGCCGATCTGATATCGGTGCGAAAAACCGCCCCGTCCGGCGGTCAATCAGGTTGGAGATCACACCGATACCCGCCTGATCCGCCCGCGCCGCAAACGTCACCATGTCATCCAGAATGGCCGTTTCGTGATTGCCCAGATTGACCACGACCGGCATCTCGGCGGCGAGTGCGGACAAAAACGCCCAATCGACTGCACCGCCCGAGCGCTCGCAGACGACATTGCCCCGCTCAAAGATATCTCCGTTCAACAGCACCGCGCTGGGAAGGCCTGCCTGCGCCTTCATTGTACGGATCGTGTCCAACACAGCAGGCAAGCGGACATAAGGCGCGTGCAGGTCAGACAGGGTAAACAACACAGCGTCGGCGGCGTCCTGTGCTCCCACCGTCGACGGCAGCGCGGCTGCGGTCAACGCCGCAGCCCCTCCTGCCAACACCAGACGGCGATCCACGACAAAGCTGGCTTTCTTGGACATTGGAGCGATCCCTTTCAACGGTTTGGAACCCCATGTAGCTGATCTTGTTGTGGCCTACCGATCAAGATTGACGCAGCTATGACATGGAATGGTCTGGCGGGCCTGCGCGCCGCAAAAGGCGCATGTCCTGAACGGCCTTCCGATGACGGCACAAAATGAGACCTTCGCCAAGCCTTCAGAAAACCATACTTCGGACGCAGATCACCCGCCTTTGGGATGCGTCACGGGGCGTCATCGGCCTCAGGTCAGGGCGGTTTTCAGCGCGGCAAGCTTGTTGTTCAGATGCTCTTTCAAGAGCGTACTCAGGCGCGAGCCATCGCGGGTTTCGACCGCTTCGAGGATGCCGCGATGCTCTTCGACCGCCTCCGCCCAGCGGCTGTCCGAGACATTTGCCAGAAGGCGCGCCCGCTCGACCCGCGAGGACAGCATCGCGTAATGCTGGGCCAGCACGGGATTGCGCGCCGCGGCCATAAGGGCGGCGTGGATATCGTGATTGGCCTGAAAATACGCGGGTCTGTCGCCCGCGTCATAATATCGGAACATGTCGTGATGACGCGTGACGATCTGGGCGATCTCTTCATCCGTAGCCAGAGCGCAGGCCAGCTCCCCGGCCAGACCTTCCAGAACGGCGATCACCGGAAACGCGGCTGCCAGCTCCTCCATCGTCACGTTAGAGATGCGTGCGCCCCGGTTCGATTCCAGGATGACAAGCCCTTCGTTGGCCAGAACCTTGAGCGCTTCGCGCAATGGTGTACGCGACACACCCAGGTTTTCGCACAGTTCCCTCTCCGGCACTTTTGCGCCGGGCTCCAGTGAACCCTCCACGATGGCTTGCCGCAATCGGGTCACCAGCTCCTCATGAAGCGATGGCCGGGCCAACGGGGTCGACAGGTTCATGTTATTGGCCTCCCTCTGCAAGGGCCATTTCCAGCACGCGTGCCACATGTATGGCCTGGCGGTCAGCCCCATCGGCGATCTGGTGTCGACAGGACGTGCCATCGGCAACAATCAATGTATCGCGCGATGCCTGTCGTACAGCCGGAAGCAGATCGGCCTCGGCCATCTTTAGCGATACATCTACCGTATCACGGCCATAGCCGAAAGCCCCGGCCATTCCGCAGCAACTGGTCTCGATGACGTCCACCTCGGCATCCGGGATCCTGTCGAGGGCGGCCTGAACGTCCGGCATCACCTGATGCGCCTTTTGATGACAGTGTCCATGCAACAGGATTTTCTGACCCAGAGCCCGCAGCGGCAGGTTGACATCATGCTTGACCAGATACTCCTCCAGCATTAGGGCCTGCGCGGCGACCGTCTCGGCCCGCCCATCGGTGATCAGCGCCGGAATTTCATCGCGCAGGGTCAGCAGCGACGACGGTTCGAGCCCGATAACCGGTATGCCCGCCTCGGCATGGGGCAAAAGCGCCGCAACCAGCCGCTCGGCCTCGGCGCGGGCGTTCTCGACCAGCCCAACCGAGAGGAGCGTCCGACCACAATCCAGCGGACGCCCTCCGTGGACGGGAGTGGCCACCTGCACTTTGAGGCCAGCGGCCCTCAGAACGCGTCCTGCAGCACGCAGGTTCTCGGGCTCGAAATACCGATTGAAGGCATCCGCGAAGAGGATGACGTCGGGGTTGGGATCTGCAAATTCCGCGTCGCGGAACCGGTTGGCCGACCAGGTCGGCAGATCGCGGGCGGCCGCAAATCCGGTCAAACCCTCGGTCAGCTTTGCAAGGCCCGGCACGCGGTTGCGCAGGTTCATCAGCCACGGCGCGCGCGCGGCCCAAGGGGCATAGCGGGGCATGTAGCCCACCAGGCGGTCATGCAGGCTCAGCCCGTGCTTCTGCACCCGCGCCGCCAAGACTTCGGTCTTCATGCGCGCCATATCCACGCCGGTCGGACATTCGCGTTTGCAGGCCTTGCAGGACACGCAGAGCTTCATCGTCTCGGCCATCGCATCCGATGTCAGGGCATCCGGTCCAAGCTGCCCCGAGATGGCCAGGCGCAAGCTGTTGGCACGACCACGCGTGACGTCGCGTTCATTCCGGGTCACGCGGTAGGAGGGGCACATCGCGCCACCCTTCAGCTTGCGACAGGCGCCGTTGTTGTTGCACATCTCGACCGCGCCCTGAAATCCGCCACCTGCGCCCGGCCAGGCGGACCAGTCGAAGGCCGTTTTCAGCGCCGGGACGGAGTAGTCCGCGCTATAGCGGAACAGACTGCGGTCATCCATTTTGGGCGGGTCGACGATCTTGCCGGGGTTCAGCACCCCATCCGGGTCGAACCGCTGTTTCACATCCCGGAAGAGATCGGTGATCTCGGTCCCATACATGCGTTCATGAAACTCCGAGCGGACGATCCCATCGCCATGCTCACCCGAATGCGACCCTTTGTATTCGGCGACCAGGGCAAAGGCCTCTTCGGCGATGGACCGCATCTTCTTCACATCGTCTTCCAGCTTGAGGTTCAGAACCGGCCGAACATGTAAGCATCCGACGGACGCATGGGCGTACCAGGTGCCTTGGGTGCCGTGACGCTCAAAGACGTCGGTCAGCCGCGCGGTGTAATCCGCCAGGTCAGTCAATTCGACGGCGCAATCCTCGACGAAGGAAACGGGTTTGCCCTCCTGCTTCATCGACATCATGATGTTGAGGCCGGATTTGCGCACCTCGGCGATCTGCCCTTGCAGGCGCTGGTCGGTGATCGGTTTCACACCACCCCAGTTGCCGCCCTCACCGCTCCAGGAGAACCCCAGATCGTTCATGCGCGCTTCGATGTCTTTTAGTTTCCCGGCATTGGCCTCGGCTGAGCCTTCGTCGAACTCCACCAGGAGAACCGCCGCAGGATCGCCGTTGACGAAATTCTCGATCGTGCGCCGGAACAGTGGGATCTGCCGCGAGAGGCCAATCATCGTGTTGTCGACCAGCTCAACCGAAAGCGGGTTCAGCGCGACCAGGTGCTGGGTCGCATCCATCGCCTGATAGAAGCTGGGGAAGTGGCAGACCGCAAGGACACGCTCCCCTACCAGCGGCCAGAGCTTCAGCTCGATGGCGGTGAAATAGGCCAGCGTCCCTTCGGAGCCAACCAAGAGATGCGACAGGTTTATTGGCGCATCTCCAGGGGCCAGAGCGTCGAGGTTATAGCCGCCGACCCGGCGGTTCAGCTTGGGAAACCGCGCATCGATCAGATCGCCATGGGCCGCACCAAGACGAAGCATATCGTCCACGATCGCTTGTGCGGGATGGTTCGACAGGGTGCCGACGGGAACCTCACCGAACCGTGCCTCGGTGCCATCGGCCAGGATCGCGTCGATGGCGTGCACGTTGGACCGCATCGTGCCATAGCGCAGGGAGCGTCCGCCGCAGGAGTTGTTGGCCGCCATGCCGCCGATGGTCGCGCGCGACGCCGTCGAGACATCGACCGGGAACCACAGACCATGGGGTTTCAGCGCCCGGTTCAGATCGTCCAGCACCACGCCGGGTTCTACGATGGCGCGGCGGCCTTCGACATCAATCTCCAGAATGCGGTTGAAATGCTTGGAGTTGTCGAGGATCAGGCCGGAATTGACCGTCTGGCCACATTGAGACGTACCGCCCCCGCGCCCCGTCACCGGCATTCCGGCGGCCCGCGCGGCCTCCAGCGCGACGGAGATATCGTCTCTGGAGCGGGGAATCGCGACTGCCGATGGCATTATCTGATAGATCGATGCATCGGTCGAATAACGCCCTCGGGAAAAGGCGTCCTCAAGAATTTCCCCGGAAAACCGGCCCTTTAGCGTATCTAGCGGCATGTTTGTCTCCTCCCCGGCGACGTGGCTTGACAGCTCATCTTTTCAAATTGTATTCATAATTCAAGATTATGCATTCGGCAACACGCGTCCCTGTGTTTGAACCGGATCAGTGTGGAGGATAATCAATGACATCGAGAAAAGCCGGGCGGCACTTTCTGCAAATTCCTGGCCCAAGTGCGGTTCCTGACCGTATCCTGAGGGCAATCAGTGCCCAAACGATTGACCATCGTGGACCGGATTTCGCGGCGGTCGGTCAGGCAGCGCTTGACGGCATGAAGTCGATCTTCAAGACGCAAGTCGGCCAGGTGATCATCTATCCCGCTTCTGGTACCGGCGCCTGGGAAGCGGCCCTGATCAACACGCTGTCCGAAGGCGACCGGGTCCTGATGTATGAAACCGGGCATTTCTCGACGCTCTGGATGACAATGGCCAAACGCCTTGGCCTGGCGCCTGAGTTCATCGAAGGTGACTGGCGCGGTGGCGCGGACCCCGAGGCCATTGCAGAACGGCTGCGCGAAGACAAAGCACACCAGATCAAGGCGGTCTGCGTGGTGCATAACGAAACCTCCACCGGTTCGGTCTCGCCTATCGCGGAGGTGCGTGCGGCGATTGACGGGGTGGGCCATCCCGCACTCTTGATGGTCGATTCCATCTCGGGCCTGGCGTCGGTCGATTTCCGGTTCGATGAATGGGGTGTCGATGTCTGTGTGTCGGGCTCGCAAAAGGGTCTAATGCTGCCGCCGGGGATTTCGTTCAATTGCGTGAGCCAAAAGGCGATGGAGGTGTCGCGCAATGGCGGGATGCGCCGGTCCTACTGGGATTGGCAAGATATGACCGGCCCGAATGAAACCGGCTATTTCCCCTACACGCCCGCCACAAACATGCTTTATGGCCTGAACGAAGCGGTCGCGATGCTGCACGAAGAGGGGCTGGAAAACGTCTTTGCGCGGCATGCCCGCCATGGCCGTGCCACCCGTGCTGCCGTCCGGGCCTGGGGGCTTGAAGTGCTGTGCAGCCAGCAGGGCCAGGAAAGCGGCGTTCTGACCGCCGTGATGATGCCTGAAGGCCATGGCGCTGATGCATTTCGCGCGACGGTGCTGAAGAATTTCGACATCTCGCTGGGCAATGGCCTGTCCAAGGTGGCGGATCGCGTCTTCCGCATCGGGCATCTGGGGGATTTCAACGACGCGATGCTGATGGGCACGTTGTCGGGGATCGAAATGGGGCTGTCCAAGGCGGGCATTCCCCATTCCAGCGGTGGAACAGCGGCCGCGATGGAGGTCCTGGAGGAGGACCTTCCGCACACTCTCGCCGCTGAGTGACGATCTAGGGGACGCCCCATTTATGTGTGGCACCGGGGCGCCCTTCCAAAAACATGCCACACGATACTGACAGAATTCTTGGAGGAGAGAATATGTTGTCCCTGAAAACCGCCACCATGGCCGCCTTTATGGCAGGCACCACATTGGCCGTACCCGCGGCACTGGCGCAGGATTATCCCACGCGCACAATCGAAGTCATCCACTCTTACGGGCCTGGGGGTGGCACCGACCGGTTCATCCGCGCGGTGGGCGTGCCCTTTGAAGAGATCTCGGGCCAGTCGATGGTGCCGATCTCGATCCAGGGCGGGGGCGGGATGCCGGCCTATGCCAATTTCCAGCAACGCCGCGTCGATGGCTATACGCTAATGGCGATCAGCCCCGATCAGATCATTGCCCATGTGCTGGGCCGGATCCAGATGGACTCGTTCCAGCCGCTGGCACGCGTTCAATACGATCAGGGTATGATCCTGGTTCCCGAATCCAGCCCGTTCCAGACCATCCAGGACTTTATGGCCCACGCCCGCGAGAACCCAGGTGATCTGACCGTCGGTATCACCAATGCCGCCGGGTTCGACGACACGGTGATGGGTCTGTGGAACATCGAAACCGGCGCCGAGGTCACGACCGTGCCGTTCGGCTCGTCCGAGATGGTGTCGAACACGTTGGGCGGTCAGGTGGACGCCATGCATGAGGAATACGGGCCTGCGCGCGGCCTGATCGAATCCGGTGATATGCGCCCGCTTGTTGTCTTTTCCGATGAGCGTCTCCCGGTGCTGCCCGATGTGCCGACCGCCGTTGAGCTTGGCTATGACGTGACATTGGGACGGTGGCGTGCATTTGCCATGCCTGCGGATGCCGATCCTGCGCATGTCGAAACGCTTTATGGACTTGTGTCCGAGGCCGTGGCGACCGACGCATATCAGCAGATACAGGAACAGGCGGCGCTTCAGTATCGCTCTGTGCTGCTGGGGCCCGATGAGTTTCAGGCCTTTATCGAAAGCGAGATCGAAGTCTACACCCGCGTGCTTGACGCGCTTGGTCTGACGGACTGATCATCCTGCCTGTCGCGCATTTCTGACCGGCAACGGTTGAGAGCGCGACGGGCCATCCCAATACCTCCAAGGAATGGATACCATGGCCCATCGCCTGCTTGATCTGGCCTTTGCCAGTCTCCTGTTTGGTTTGTCGATCTTCTTGTGGTTTGTGGCGGACGGCTTTCCTGAGTCGCGCAGATTTGCCCAGGCCGACGCCGATTTCTGGCCCAAGATCATTTTCGCGACGATGGCTCTGATCACGGGCATTCTGGCGATCCGGTCCGTCCTGAGCCTGCGCCAGAGCGGTGAGGAGATGGCAGGCGCCTTTACCATGACGGCGGATTTTCGTGCCTCGGCGCTGCGCGTGTGCGCGATGGGGGCGCTGATCCTGATCTATTTCGTCGCCTTCCAGCATCTGGGTTTTATCCTCGCCACCTTCGCGTTTCTGATGCTGGCTAGCTTCGTGATCCCTTACAAAAACAACGTGACGCGGGTTATCTTCGCGGCCTGTTTCACCGTGGTCCTCGTCCTGTTCTTCACGCAGGCGCTTGAGTTGCCGCTGCCCCGGGGCAGTGGCGTTTTCTACGACCTGAACGTGCTGTTCTACTGAGCCCCGGAAGGATCCTTCACCATGTTGGAAGCATATGGCTCCGCGATCGCCTATCTTTTTGGCAACCCGTCCTCCTTTCTGCTGATCATCTTTTCGGTTGTCTGGGGGATCGCCTTCGGGTCGGTTCCCGGACTGACGGGGATCGTTGGGGTGGCCCTTCTGATCCCCTTTACCTTTGTGTTCGATCCCACCGCGGGGCTGCTTTTGCTGTCAGGCGTTTATGTGGGCTCAACCTTCGGAGGGTCGATCTCTGCCATTCTGTTCAACACGCCCGGCAGTCCCGAGGCCGCCTGTACCGCGCTCGACGGCTATCCGATGGCCAAGAAGGGGCAGGCCGGCAAAGCACTGGGCATCGCGCTGGCCTCGTCTGCGATCGGCGGGATCTTCGGAACCATCGTGCTGATGCTGCTGGCCCCGCCCATGGCGCAGTTTGCCCTGAATTTCGGACCACCGGAGTATTTCGCGCTGGCCGTTCTGGGGATTACCGCGATCTCGGCCATCGGCGGTGGATCGGTCCTGAAAGGTCTGGTTGCTGGGCTTCTTGGTCTTGGTATCGCCACTGTCGGCCTCGATCCGATCACCGGGACCGAGCGGTACACGTTCGGCAATCTCTCGCTGCTGACAGGCATAAGCTTTGTTCCGGCCATCATCGGCACATTTGCACTGGCCGAAGTGCTGCAACGGGCCGGTGAACGGACATCGACCGCAGATGTGATCACCGATGTTTCCACCAAATTGCCGAGCATGAAGGAATTCCTGGCGACACGGTATACGCTGTTGCGCTCCTCGTCGATTGGCGCCTTTATCGGTGCGCTGCCGGGTGTCGGCGCCACCACCGCTGCCTTTATCAGCTATTCCGAGGCGGTGCGTTGGTCCAAGAGGCCGCAGGACTTTGGCACCGGGGTGGCCGAAGGTATTGCCGCGCCGGAATCGGCAAACAACTCCGCCGTCGGTGGCTCCATGATCCCGCTTTTGGCCCTTGGTATCCCAGGCAGCGCGACCACAGCCGTGATGCTGGGTGGACTGACGATCCACGGGATCATTCCAGGCCCCCTGTTGATGGAGACCAACACGCAGCTCGTTTATACAGTATTTATCGGCATGTTCATTGCAAACATCCTGATGCTGGTTTTCGGGATCCGCGCCGCGCGGTACTTCGCCCTTGTCCTCAAAGCGCCCTATGCGCTGGTGGGTCCCGCGATTGTCGTGCTGTGTATGACCGGTGTCTATGCGCTGAACTCCAACATCGTCGATGTCGGCGTGATGCTTGCCATGGGCGCATTCGGCTTCCTTCTGCGGAAACTGAAATACCCCATCGCGTCATTCGTTATCGGTCTGGTCCTTGGTCCGATAGCCGAACGGAGCCTACGCCAAGGGCTTGTGATCAGCGATTATGATTACTGGGATTTCGTCTCTCGACCGATCACGGCAGTTTTGCTCATCGCCAGCCTTGTGTCGTTGATCTATGGCTTTTATGGCCAATGGAAGCGGCATCAGGACGCGCAAGCGGCCAAGATGGCCGCGGGCTAGGGCAAGTGAGGCCCAAGCGGCAGGCATGAAAGGCGCGCCCCCGGATCCCGTGCAACGGATGCCGGGGGTGAACCAGAAGACCGACATCCGATTTGGCCCTGATGCGCTGAACATTGCTCTGGAGCCCCTTTCGCGTCGGCAGGATGACCGATTAGCGTGTCCCGGCTCGGGCGACACCTCGCGGGTCTGACCGGTCCAACCGTTTCGAGCGGCCGTTCTTTGCGCCAGCACAGGACATTGTGGAACCAAACGCCCTGTCGCGCGTTGTCGTGTCAGATACCTGGTGCCGCCCTGGCGGCAATCGCAAACCGATAGGAGTTGAAAATGGTTGAGATCGCAGGACTTGGAAGTCTTATCTTGATGGCGCTGAACATCTGGGCGTTCATCTCAATCGTCACGTCAGGGGCGACCACCGGATCCAAGGTGCTTTGGTGCCTGCTGGTCCTCATTCTTCCGCTGATCGGGTTTATCATCTGGTTTGTTGCCGGGCCACGCGGTCGGCCGAGTACAGCCTGACATTGCCGAGTGACCATTGCAAAGGTGGCCCCGGTTCCAGCCGGGGCCACCTTTTTTGGGTCATAGGAAAGGCCGCTTCTTCGGTGGTTCGACCTCGGCCTGTGCCATCTTTGCAAGTGCCGCAAGATCGTTGATCTGCAAAATGCCCTCTGACCACGCGGCCAATTGACGATCGCGCAATTTGACCAGGGTCTTGTTGGTATGCACCAGCGAGAGCCCCAGCGCATCGGCCAGATCCTGTTGGCGGAACGGAAACGGCATCCGAGACCGGGAGACAAGCCCCAGCGCCTGGCCCCGCTGGAAGACCTTTAACAACGCCCATGAGACGGCCTCAATCGCGGAACGCTGGCCGATTGTCGCCAGGGCGTCGCCCAGAAAATGCTCTTCTACCGCCGAGAGCCATGTCACGTCGAATGCACGTGATGGGTTGGTCTTGAAAAAATTGTAGAGTTCGGACCGGTCAAAGACACACAAGGTCATGGCCGTTGTCGCCTCGACCGAATGCTGCATTTCTCCCATGATGCCGGCTTGCAAGCCGATAAAGTCGCCCGGAAAGATAAAATTGATGACTTGCCGATCCCCGCTGGGAAGCACCACATAGCGCAGCCCCATGCCCCGCAGCGCCGTATAGAGCTGCGGCGCGTTCGACCCTTGCGACATAATCGGGGTTCCTGGATCGACCATCAACTCACCGGATTTGAACCGCTGGGTGCTGCGGCGGTCTTCCATGGACACTTCTGAGAAGATATCTGCCCCGTGCAATGGGCACTGCTCGCAACGCGTCGCCATTCGTTTCCCTTCCTTTACGTCAGTATGTCACAGTTTAATGCGCGATACGGCCAGAGGTTCCATAATGCGATCCCAACCGTATCAAAAAGGCATCCCGCGTGAGCATTCTATTGATCGAGCAGGATCCGTTCGTCCGCACAGACATGGCGCAGGCGCTGCGTTCGGCGTTTCCGGACCTAGCGGTGATCTGCGCCGAGCGCTCTGAATGCTGCAGGATCGACAAGACGCCGTGGATCGTCCTGTCAGATCATGTCCTGAAAGAGGACGAGCCGTATCTCCAAGCTCGGCGCTGGAAGGCTGCCGAGATGGCCTTTATCTGGACCGACTCGAACGGTCGGGATACCCCGCCGCATTGGTTATGCCTGTCGCGTCCCTTCACCGATGCGATGCTCATCAGAATCGTGCGAGAGGCGCTGGGTCAAGAAGTCGTCAAGGCTTGAGCCCGGGAACAGTGCGGTCTGACGTTCCTGCACAGGTCCGGCACGGCCCGACGAAAGACCGGTCGGCCTATGCCCGATGCACTCGTGATTGCCCTGATATCGAGATCGTCGAACGGTCGCTCCACGGTACCACCCGGTAGCAGACTGCGCGCACATCGTCTTGGCACATTGCGGCGCCCGTTCATCCAAGCCATTGGCGCCAGATCCCCGACGGGTCAGGCTCAAGCCGTGCTTGCGTTGCCGCCGGTTGTGACAGCCCGATGGTCTGTTCCTCTTCAAACCGGGGAAATGTACCCCGCCTTTGCGGCGGGGCCTTTCGTTTTTCGTGGCCGAAAAGCTCTAGGCCTTCAGGGTCTCCGTTGACGAAAAGAACATCGCCTGGCTTACGGCGGAGCGCACCTGTGCCTCCGTATAGGGTTTGGAGATCAGGAACGCGGGCTCAGGGCGCTCTCCGGTCAGCAACCGTTCGGGAAACGCGGTGATGAAGATCACCGGGCGTTTGCCCTGAGCATCCAGAATTTCGTTCACGGCGTCGATGCCGGATGAGTTATCGGCCAGTTGAATATCTGCCAAAACCAGATCAGGAACATCCTTTGCGGCCAGACTGACCGCCTCTTTACGGGTTCGCGCCACGCCGGTCACGAGATGCCCCATATCGGCAACCACGTTCTCGAGATCCATCGCGATGATCGCCTCATCCTCGATGATCATTACCCGGCCCGAGACGGCGTCCTCCATCTCGCGGCGGGCCACGGTGATCAGATGATCCGCTTCGCTCTGTTCGATCTGCATGATTTCGGCGACCGCCGACACGCTGAATTCCTCGATCGTATGCAGCAACAGTGCCTCGCGGGTGTTCGCCGTCAGCTTGGAGAGGTGTTTTTGCGCTGCGGCCCGCAGCCCGGTTTCTTTGTCTTCCACTGGTGCACCGGAACTCAACCAGATCGAATGAAACACCTTATAGACCCCGATCTTGACGGTCGAGGCTTCTTCGGCAACGCTACGGTCTTCCAAGATCGCCTCAAGCGTGGCCGCAGCATAGCTGTCGCCGGTTGTCTGATCTCCGGTCAAGGCGCGACCGTAGCGCCGCAAAAGGGGCAATGCGGTGCTGACAGAAGTCGTGAAATCGACTGACGTTGTCATTTTTTGTGATCCCTTACACTTTGTATGGAACCTAACGCGTGGTCGTGCGTTTGGTTCCGGACAAACTAGATTTTTAGATCAGCCAAGAGGCAGCTTGCGGAAAATGGCGCAGAACAAGCAAAGACCCAAGGGGCAAGATACAATCGATGAGAACCTCAAACGTGTGTACCAAGACACGCTGGAAGAAGAGGTCCCTGACCGCTTTCGTGCCCTTTTGGATCAACTCAAGGCGCAGGATGCGGCACAATCCCGTCAGAGCAATGGTGATGAGACATGAATCACCCCGACCCAAGGGACGCGCTGGTGGACCATCTGCCGGCCATGCGAGCGTTTGCGACATCGCTGACGCGCAATTCCGCAACGGCCGACGATATGGTGCAGGACACCTTGGTTAAGGCCTGGACGAATATCGATAAATTCGAGGCCGGGACGAACATGCGCGCGTGGCTCTTTACCATTTTGCGCAACACGTATTACTCCAACCGCCGCAAGGCGAAACGCGAGGTGGCGGATGTCGACGGCGTTCATACGGAGTCGTTGTCGCAAAAGCCCGATCACGATGGCCGCTTGCACATGTCGGATTTCCGGGAGGCCTTTGCGAAACTGCCGGATGAGCAGCGCGAGGCATTGATCCTGGTCGGCGCCTCGGGCTTTGCCTATGAAGAGGCAGCGGATATGTGCGGCGTCGCCGTCGGCACGATCAAAAGCCGCGTCAACCGAGGGCGCAAGCGGCTTGCAGAACTGATGCATCTGGATGACGAAGAGACCATGGAACTGACCGACAGTGCGACCATGGCTGTCGTGAATGCGCGCACGAACGGTGCGATGCGATGACGCAATCGGTCGCGCTGCACAGGCGGCTGACCACCCGCGTCCTTTTCTTCCTGACACTTGCGTTGCTTCCTCTTGGCGTGATCGGCGTGTTCCAGAACCTGCGCCTGAGCGCGGAAGTCGAGCAACGAACTGAGCTGTCGCTTTTGGCACTGACGGAGCGGGCCGCCTCCGGCGAGAGACAAATCATCCAGCGGGCCTTCGGAGCCGCTCAATCGCTGAGCGGGATCGGCACCGAAGTGCTCAATGACATCGCCCGGTGCCGAGACTATGTCAGGCGCTTCAAGGCCTCTGACACGAATTTCGCCTTTGCAGGCTTTGTCGGTGTCGATGGAACAAGTACCTGCTCGACCGCATATGATGTGCTGGACTTTTCGGATTATCCCGGCTTTGCCGATCTGATCGCCTATCCTCGGCTCAGCGTCCAGGTCAACCTCAACGCGCCCGGATCGGGGCAGAGCGTGATGATCATCAACCAGCCGCATTTTGCCGACGAGGTCTTTCTGGGTTACATCTCGCTTTCGTTGCCGCTGAGGGATGTGGGGGAAACCTTTGATTTTCTGGGCGACGCCGATCCGATCGCCCTGGTTACTTTCAACGCCGAAGGCCAGCTTTTGTCGACCGAACAGGGGCGCGCCCGGGCTCAGCGTTTTCTGCCCCGAGACATATCGCTTAACAGCCTTGCCCATGGCCGGGCCCGTACGCTGATCGCCACCAGTACCGTGGGTCAGGACGTGGTCTATTCGATCGTGCCGATTGTCCCGGACGTGGTCTATGCGATGGGTGCCTGGCCGCGCAGCACGCTTACGATGTCCGGGCAGATGGCTCCGTTCGCGACGGTCGCCTTGCCGTTTTTGATGTGGCTGGCCAGCCTGCTCGTCGTGTGGTTCGTAACGGATCGACTGGTGATCCAGCATATTCAAAAACTCAACCTGGCAGTGCGGCGGTTCGCCAAGGACCGTAAAGTGCCGGTGGACCCGCAGCGTCGCGCGACACCCACCGAACTGGCCGAGCTTGAAACCGCTTTGCACGGGATGACGCATGACATCTTGCAGGACGAGGCCCGCCTCGAAGATCAGCTGCGCGAAAAATCCGTCCTTCTCAAGGAGGTGCATCACCGGGTCAAGAACAACCTGCAGATCATCTCGTCGATCATGAACATGCAGATTCGCAAGGCGCGGGCAGAGGAGACCAAGCGGGCGCTGGGGCAGGTTCAGGACCGAATCATGGGCCTCTCTGGGGTCCATCGCACGCTTTACCAGGCCGACAGCCTGACGCAGGTGAATGCGGCGACACTGATTGAGCAGATCCTTGAGCAGAGCCGCGCCATCGGTGCAGCCCACGAGAGCGATATCGCAATAGAGACCGCATTGGATGCGGTCACGGTTTTTCCTGATCAGGCGGTGCCGCTGGCGATGTTTGTCTCAGAGGCGCTGACAAACGCCATGAAGTACCTTGGCGGAGATGCGCCAAGCATTCGTTTGTCGCTGACCCATGACGATCAGAACCACGCGCGGCTGACTATCGAAAACAGCAAAGGCACGCCACAACGCGATATCCACCCCGACAGGGAAGAGACGTCAACCGGCTTGGGCCAGCAGCTTATCCGGGCTTTTGCAACCCAGTTGGGCGGACAGATTGAAGTTTCGGAGACAGACGCGCAGTATTGCCTGTCGCTGGATTTCACGGTTGAGGAGTTCAGGGAAGATCCCCTGGATTACTGAGCAATGGCCGCCAAGATTACCACCGATACATGCGACATCCTGATCACTGCGGAAGAGGCGTTCCGCGCGTTTGAAACAGCGGTCTTGCGGGCCGAGACGCGGGTCGATGCGGGATTTCGCGTGTTTGATTTCACCACAAGCCTGCGGTCAGACGAGGCCCTTGCGATTGGCGACACCTGGTTCGATTTGCTGGCTTTCAAGCTGGACCAAGGCGTTGACGTCTCGCTCAAGCTCACCGATTTCGATCCCGTAGTGGCAGGAGAGATGCATGCCCACACCTGGCGGACGATCCGTCAGGCGGCCGCATTGCGCGAGATTGTGCGCCATCCCGAGCGGTTGACAGTGCGGGCCTCGATGCATGGCGGGCGGATCGGTTGGCTGGCGGCGATCGGGCTTTGGGTCAAATCCCGCGCGCTGGTCAGCAAAGCGGCAGAGCGTTACAATAGTCTGGACGGCAGAGCAAAGGCGCTGTTTGCGCTCGAACGCCCCGGTTTGCGGCCGCTGCTTGAGGTCGATTCAACGGGGACGGCCCGCGCCCAACGCTGGCCGCCAGCGCGCCTTGTGCCCGCGACACACCATCACAAACTGGCCGTCATTGATCGCAAGACCGTTTATATCGGCGGGCTTGATCTGAATGACCGCCGGTATGACACCAAGCGTCATGACAGGGACAATTCCGAAACCTGGCATGATGTGCAAGTGATGGTGCGGGACGCCGATCTCGCCCAGGCGGCGCAGGCGCATCTGGCCGAGTTCGATCAGATCACGTCGGGACAAACCGCGCCGACCGAGCTGCCCAAACCGTTCTTGCGCACACTGTCCGCGCCCCGCGCCGCTCCGGTCCTTTCCCTGTCGCCCTCCTGCCGGACGCGAAGCATCCGACAGGCTCATCTGGATCACATCGCCGCCGCGCAGGACCTGATCTATCTTGAGACGCAATTCCTCCGCGACCGCGACATTACACGCGCCCTTTGCAACGCTGCCAGGCGCAGGCCTGATCTGGGGCTTGTCGTCGTCCTGCCCGCCGCGCCCGAAGAGGTTGCCTTTGAAAATGCGGCCGGGTCTGATTCGCGATATGGGGAATACCTGCAAGCCAAGAGCCTGCTCCGGTTGCATCGCGCATTCGGGCTACGCCTGTTCGCGGGATCCCCGGTACAGCCCATCCGCAGAAAGTCGGATGACCGGAGCACGCTCAGCAACGCGCCCATGCTTTATGTCCATGCCAAGGTCTCTGTTTTTGACGATACCGCCGCGATTGTCTCCTCTGCCAATCTCAACGGGCGCAGCCTGAACTGGGACACCGAAGCGGGCGTCGAGGTGACGGATTCGGATCTTGTGAAACATCTCAAGCAGCGGTGCATCGGGCACTGGTTGCCCGACCGGGATCTTGAGCCGTATCTGAGGGGCAAGAACACCGTCCAAGCGTGGCACACCCATGCTCGGCTGAACGCAGAGACGGCGCCCGACATGCGCCTCTCCTTTATCGTGCCTTACAAGGTTGGCCCCGCGCGGCGCTTTGGCCGGAACCTGCCGGGTGTGCCGGAGGAAATGGTCTGACGCCCGCTTGCGCAGACCTCCCCACTGCGTCCGCGTGTTTGTCTGGCAGATCACAGCACCACGAAAAAAGAGACCCATGAACCGGGGCCAGATCCAAGGCGGAGAAGACTGCCGAAAGCCGCCGCGCAACATCGCCGGGGCGATTTGATGACGGCTGGCTTTCAGCCCGGCGATGGCGACCGGGAAATGCTCAACGGATTTTTTATGAGAGAGACCGCAAGGCCAAGGCCGGGATCCGGGAAGACGCCCGTCGATGGTTTGGCAAACCTCGTTGGCCAAGGACGCGCCCTGGACGACCGGGAGAAGGAAAGCGTCGGCACCGATTGTATTGGCCCGGCCTTTGCCGGGTTGCGCGGATATCCGCTCTGCTGGTCTGGATCTGGAACCGAAGACATATATAGCGCGTTGATCTTAGACCCGACCGGACTGGAAACGTCGCTGTATGCGACAGTCGACCGGCCAGCTGCATGCACCAAGGAGCCTAACCATGTCGGCAGACCAACCCGTGAGCACCGTTGTGGCGGCACTGGAAGAGGCGACAGAGACCGACGAGGTGTGCCTGCGCGATATCCTGTCGAACTTCGGCTCGGCCTCCTTCCCGTCAATTCTGCTGTTGGCTGCGCTGTTGCTGGTTTCTCCGCTCAGCGGTGTTCCTTTGCTGTCGAGCGCTATTGGCGGCCTGATCTTCCTGGTGGCGGTCCAAGGTATGATCGGACGCACATATCTCTGGCTACCGCGCCGGCTTATGGCCTGGAAACTCAACACCGCGCGGTCCGACAAGCCCCTTGATCGCGTCCTGCGCTTTGCGGAATGGCTGGATCGCGGCACCCAGGCGCGCTTGGCTCCGTTGGTCTCGCCTCCCGCCTCACGGGTCCTTTATGCCTTCTGCGCCTTGAGCGGCATATGCTTGCCATTGCTGGAGCTTCTTCCCTTCACGTCCAGCATGATCGGGGTCGCGGTGGCCTTGATCGCAACCGGGCTTTTGGCACGCGATGGGCTGATCGCGGTCCTGGGACTGGTCACATTGGGTTTGACCTCCTTGATTCCAGCCTTCGCCTTCTCCGCGCTCTTTGCGTAATCTTCAGATCTGATCGTCCCTGTCTGCTTGCTGCGCGGACGTTGCGTCACGATCGGATCGCTGGCGGCGGCGCAGCGACCAGGATGATGAGACCGCGATGACCCCGAGTGCCACCAGGACCACCCCAATTAGTCCGAACAGGAAAATCTCGTTCGTCATGCCGCGCAGTCCTTTCATCGGGTCTGGTCAAAAACGGTTTGGCGGGGGGAAAAGTTCCGGCATGTCCCTTTGGCCGCGCGCGACCCTCATACGGATCGGGCAGCGCCGTTCACTCAGACCTACGCGACAAGCGACTGAGTGCGGCCAAAAACATAGTCATCCCAAAGAAATTCCGGCGGAATGAAACCTTCCGGCCCGCAGTTCGTTTGTTAGACAGAGGACATTGAAAGGAGACAGACTGATGAAAACCGGATTCATTTTCGCCGCGATTGTCGCCGTCGCCGCCTTGGCGTTTGGCATCTATATGGTCGACATTGAGCAGACCGAAGAGACCAGACTGCCGAAAATCGACGTGACTGTTGAAGGCGGCAACGCTCCGGAGTTCGACGCACAGATCGGCGATATTGAAACGGGCACTGAGAAGGTCACGATCAGCGTACCGACCATCGATTTCCAGAGCCCGGAAGAAGAGGCGGCGGATAACAGCTAACCGTTCCCGCCCTCACATTGAGCCATTCAAGGAGCGCTCCCTGCAACGGGTGCGTTCCATTTTTGTGAACTGAAATTGATTATTGATGTCGGCAGGGACGTTGATGCGCTCAAAAGCGACATCGCAATCGAATATGGAACCAAGTCACGCCGCCCGCGTTGAGTGGTCCGAAGGCAGTTGGCGTGGGCCAACCGCCGCCACACTTATCAGGAGGTCAGGTTCATGCTTGGTTGGGCAGCTACATTTCTCGTCATCGCACTCATCGCCGCCGTTCTTGGGTTTGGCGGTATCGCAGGTGCATCCACAGGCATCGCGAAAATACTTTTCCTGATAGCAGTCCTGTTCTTTTTAGGATCCCTTGTCGCGCGTGCTTCGCGAAGCTAACCGAAACGCTTGGGTCCAGACATCCTGTCCTGGGTCACCCTTGACCGCCCGATCTCAAGCGAAAGCTGATCGGGCGGTTTGTCGTTTTGTGGCATTCCGGTGCACGGCCCAGGCCTAGGGGTCAGCTCAAGCGACGTGCCCTTCGTCAGACCGCCCATCCCAGTCCCGAACAAAAACAGACCGCTCGTGCCGCCAAATGGGACAGGACCCCGGAAGTCTTATCCGACAGAAGGCCCCGGATCCTATTAAGAGGGCAAATCAGGGGGGCGGTGTTGATAAAAGGGCAAATGCCGGTCAGGCTCTGCCAACGGCGATTGCCGATATGGGCTGAGCCTGTGACCATCAGGGCAGGCATATCAGCGCGCCAAACCCAGACCAAAGGACGCTATGCGCAACCTGCTTCGCCTCAAGATCGTTCCCTACCTGCAAGCCGCAAGGCGGATCAGCCGGATCTTGTGGGTGCGCGTGGCGATGATTCTGGCGCTCTCCATTTTGGCGGCGCTGTCGGCCGAAGCGCTGAACCCGCTGATACCTCAAGGGCCGAAAGACCGCTTTACGTCCGCCGCGACACTACCGATCCTCACGATCCTGGCCAATAGCATGCTGGCCGTCGCGACATTCTCTCTGGGTGTCATGGTCTCGTCGCACCGAACCATGGCCGAGCAGACAACCCCTCGTATTCACCGCCTGCTGATGGAAGACACCTCAACCCAAACAATGCTGGCGACATTCGTTGGCGCATTTGCGTTTGCGCTCTCGTCGATCATCCTCTTTCGGGCAGGGTATTACAGCGACAGCGCCTCCGTCATCGTATTCGGAGCCACGGTCTTGGTGGTGCTCGCAATCATCTTTTCGCTGGTGCGCTGGATCCATCAGCTCTCGCGGATCGGCAGCATGGACTACGCGCTTGAACGGATCGAGGACACGGCTCGCGAAACACTCATTGAGATGAAAAAACATCCCAATCTGGGCGGGCAGCGACACCCCGCTGATAAGCCCGCGCCAACGGAGGCTTCCGTGGTTCCGGCCACAGTGTCCGGCTATCTGCGCCGGGTCGACATGCAACAGCTGCAAGAGCTTGCTGAATCCGGCGGCAGTGTCGTTTACCTGAGCGTGCTACCGGGGGATTTGATCCTGACGGCAGAGCCTGTTGCATATGTTACGGGATCCGCGGATCTCAAGAAGATTGCGGATTGCATCGTGATTGCAACCAACCGCAGCTATGAGCAGGATCCAAGCTATGCCATCCAGGCAATGCGTGAAACGGCGTCAAAGGCCTTGTCGCCGGGGATCAACGATCCCGGCACCGCCATAGACGTTGTAACCCGGTTGGAGCGCTTGTTGTGGGATGTGTTGCAGACCGAGCCTGTCCAAGCTCAACCTGTCTATGACCGTGTTTTTGTCAGGCCCATCCCGGACAGCATCTTGATCGCCTCGGCATTTCGAGACATCTCACGCGACGGGGCGGCCTTTGTCGACGTTTTGCTGGCCGTTTCCCGAGCCCTGTCCTCGATGTCGAGCCGGTGTGACGCTTCGGCCCGAGACGAGGTTGAGGCATTGCGGACCGCGTTGCACGAATACGCCGAAATCGGGCTGACGACCCAGTCAGAACGCGAGAGGTTTCAAGCGGGACCGGCCTAGCGCACAGACCGTCTGCGGCGCTCCGGCGCCGTCCAGAGAGCGGATTTCGAGCCTTGCGGTCCACGATCCCGCACGCCGTGGCCATTCGAAGTGCGTCCGGTTGCAGCGCCAAAGCTTCACCCGCGCAGGGTGATCCCGGACGGATTGCAAGGCGGCGCATCAAACCACCTGGATCGTTTGACCTCGGACACCTAGTCCTCCACGCTCCCTCGCATCCGTTTGACTGCGCCTCGCACCTTCTTTTCTTTCAATCGACGTTCGACCGACCCTTTGGTGGGGCGGGTCGGTCGCCGCTTCTTGGGCACCACGATCGCCTTGCGCACCAGTTCTGCCAGCCGGTCACGCGCGATCTCTCGGTTGCGGGCCTGCGAGCGGGTCTCGTCGCATTGGATCACCAGCGCCCCTTCCTTGGTCCAGCGACGCCCGGCCAGACGTCGCAGGCGGCGCTTGACCGGCTCGGTCAGCGCCGGAGACCGCTCTGCCTCAAACCGAAGCTCTACTGCCGTGGCAACCTTGTTCACGTTCTGCCCGCCGGGCCCCGAGGCGCGGACGAACTGTTCGGTCAGCTCCCACTCCGCGATCTCGATAGTGTCGTTGATCCTCAGCATGATGTCCTGATGCGTCTCGTCTCTCTGTGTCCAGGTTCCAGTTTCTCACGAAAAAGGGCCACCTGTAAGGGCGGCCCTTTCGAAAGCTTCAGGAGGGGGTGTCGGTTAGACCTCAAAGGTTAATCGACGCCACCGTGGGTGGTCATGCGACCACCAAGGGTTGCCTCAGCAGGCGACCTCCCACGTTGTCCCGACACCTCTCTCCAACATCTTTCTTGACACTGGATCACCTCCTTTCGATTTGTTGAACC
This sequence comes from Aestuariivita sp., assembly GCF_021404545.1. Lineage (GTDB taxonomy): Bacteria > Pseudomonadota > Alphaproteobacteria > Rhodobacterales > Rhodobacteraceae > Aestuariivita. The sequence continues at coordinate 90,517 of NZ_JAAWWD010000034.1, read as the reverse complement.
TAGTCTGAGCATGGCACGGCTCTTTCCAAGCTCCAAACAAAATCGTCACACCATATGCGCGCGCCGCTCCAACCGCTGAACGATCAGGCGGAACGGGATCAGGGCGATCAGCGCGAGCGACAGCTTGACCATCCAGTCTGCGACAGCGAGCGAGACCCACAACGGCACCTCGGGCCCCATTCCCAAAAGCGGCAGAACCTCATTGGCCCAGGCGACATCTGTCGCGGGGTCGATCCAGCCCAACGTGTCCGAGAACGCAATGGAGAAGAAAAGGGCAGTGTCCACGGTCGAGCCGATCAGGGTGGAGGCCAGCGGGGCGATCCACCAGACACGATCGCGCAGGGCCGAAAAGATCCCCACGTCCAAGAGCTGAGCCGTCAGGAATGCCAGGCCCGAGCCGATGGCAATGCGGAAGGTGACCAGGGGGCCGAACTCTCCCATGATCTGGGTGCCGATGAGTGAGCAGAAGATCCCCACAAGAAACCCGATGAACACAACCGTGCGCGCAGGTCCCGCGCCATAGATGCGGTTCATCAGGTCAGTGACCAAGAACGCCAGTGGATAGGTAAAGGCGCCCCACGTCAGCCAATTGCCGAACAGATGTTGAACAAGGATGTTGGAGGCGACAACGATGGCCGCCATGGCGATGATTCCGGGAAGATGTGCGCGTGTCATGTCTGCTTTCCGTTTTGACAAGGTTGCGGAGACTTGGCCCCGAACGGGACAGCCGCGCACCTAGCCCGTTGCGCGGGATCGCGCAAGTCATTCCGTCAGGACATACTCGACGATCTGCGTGCGCATCACCGACCAGAAATTGTTATCCGCGACCATTGATACGACTAACCGACCCGTGCCGTCGCGCCACAATGACAACCCTTCGAGATTGCCGAACTGTCCGGGTCGGCTGGTGAACAACGCTAACTCATCCTCCGGTCCGTCTGGCGCCAGCGTCCATCGACGCAGGCGGGACTGAAAGCCCAGAAACGTGACGCGGCGCTCAAGCAAGTAGAAGTGCCCATCAGGCCCGATATCCGCTGATACGGCCAGAAACCCAGCCCGTTTGCGCAGGAAGAACGCGCGCTCCCAATATGCGCCGTCCCATCGCCATACCGGAAACCCCTGCCGACCGGAGCGGGGGCGCTCTGGCAGGGTGTAAAGGCGGCCTTGTGCGTCGATGGCCAGCGCCTCCATCCCGGTATTGCGCCCGAAATCGGCAAAGGCGTCCGGGACCGGCAGGCGAATGGTCCTCCCGCGTGTCAGATCATAGCGGCGCAGGCTGTGATCCTGCTCGAACGAAATGAAGAGCGCGCCATCGGTGGTCTTGGCCATACCTTCGCTGTCAGAACGTCGATTGGCGAAACGGCGGTTATTCTCATCGCTGAGCTGTACCTGGCCATCGATCTCGATACCCGTGATGTTATCTCCTGCCCGCAAGACTGTTGTCTGAAAGAGGGTGCCGCGGTCGGTCAGGACCGTCGCGCGGGTGCCGTCGGCCTCTATGACAAGGGCCGACAAGCCGCCAATACCCGGCGCCGACCAGTCATAGACACCTGTCAGCCGCGCGCCTGTCTCACCGGGCCAGACCGGGCGCAGGACGATCACGATCAGACACAGGACTATTGCGAGCGCAGGACCGAGGCGCATTGCTGTGGCAGATCGGCCAGAACCAGTTCACGCCGAGGGGTGCGCGGGGTCTTGGGGGCATTGGGATCGGGCGGCGGCGGGTTGAGAATGTTATTGACCCATTCCTGGGCATCGGCACATCCATCCCCACGCGGCGGCGGATCCTGGTCTACGCATCCGCGCATGCCCCTTGGGCAGGCCAGCCGCACATGAAAATGATAATGGTGCCCGAACCATGGCCGGATTTTCCGCAGCCATTTGCGATTGCCCTTTTCGTCATTGCACATTTGCACCTTGGCGCCCGGGAATACGAAAATGCGCGCCACCCGCGGGTCTTTGGCGGCCGCGCGCAGAATGCGGTGGTGGGCGCGGCTCCAGTCGCCGTTGACAAAGGCACCCTTGGCCCGCCGCATGGAAATCGACGAGATGTCTTCGCGTTTCGAACGGCTGAGGTTGAGGTTTGACGCGGGCAGCATCCAGATGTCGATGTCCAGCCCGATCTGGTGAGAGCGGTGCCCGCTCAGCATCGGCCCGCCGCGCGGTTGGCTGATATCCCCGATGTAAAGCCCGCGCCACCCCGGTTGGGTGGCGGCAAAGGCGCTGAGATCCTTGACGAAATCAATCGCATCCGGATGCCCCCAGTTGCGGTTCCGGCTCAATCGCATGGCCTGCCAGGTGGGGCCGGTTTCGGGCAATTGCACGGCGCCCGCGACGCATCCCTTAGCATAACTGCCCAGCGGAGTGGGCGCTTGGGCGGAGGCCGTCTTCTTCGCGCCGAACTGTTGCTTTGCCAAAGGCTCGGCCGCCGCCGGAGCGGCCAGTGCCAGGCCCAGCCCGAGAATGGAAAACAGATGTCGCAGTCTCATGCGCGCGTCTCTCCGTCCGGTTTGACCCAGATTAGCAGAAAAAGACCCAGTCCGAAAAGAAACACCAGCGGGGTAACGCCCAGCCGCTGACTGCCCGTGATGTCCGAGACCAGCGCGATCAGTGCGGGTGCCACGAACGTGGTGGCCTTGCCCGACAGCGCATAGAGGCCGAAGGCTTCGGTCATGCGTTCAGGGTTTCCTTGGCGGGTCAGCATGTTGCGGCTGGAGCTTTGCAGCACGCCACCCGCAGCCCCGATCAGAATGCCCGCCAGATAGAACATCTGGTTGGGCAGGGCCGATCCGTCGGCCACAGGCAGCCACAGGACAGAAGTCGGCGTCAGCGAGATGATCAGGAGTGCTGTCAGCATCATGATCAGGCAGCAGGTCACGATCACCGGTTTTGGTCCCACCGCGCGGTCGATATAGCCCGCGATCCAACAGAAAATCGCGCCGCTGATGGCAGCCGTGATACCGAAAATGCCGATCTCGATAATCGACCACCCCAGCACGCCCGCGGCATAGATCCCGCCGAACGTATACATTCCGTTCAGCGCATCGCGGTAGAACATCGACGACCCGAGATAGGCCAGAAGACTGGGATTGCCCGGCAGGTTCTTCAACGTGTGGATCAGTTCGGTAATGCCCGAGCCGAAGCGGTACTTCAGGCGCGGCTCATATGCGTCGTCGCGCACCCACAAAAAGAACGGGATCATAAAGACTGCGAACCATATCGCGGTCATTGGTCCCACGATACGGGTATCGGCCTTGGTGCCCGGATCCAGACCGAAGAGCGGCTCTATCCCCGCCATCGTTACCCCGTTCGGGCCTGCCTGAAACAGCATCAGCATGATGATCAACGCCACCACGCCGCCGACATATCCAAACGCCCAGCCCGAGCCCGATATCCGGCCCAGTTCGTTCTTTGGGCCCATCGAGGGGAGGTAGGAGTTGGTGAAGATCGTGGCGAACTCCATCCCGATCAGGCCGATCCCGAAAAAGGCAAGGACCATGGCAGGATCGAACGCCTCCGGTGCGCTCCACCAGGTGCCAACGGCACCGATGAAATAGAGGATCGAAAACAGCTTGATCCACGGCATTCTCTTGCCTGTGCTGTCGGCGATCGAGCCCAGGATAGGCGCAAGAATGGCGATCATGATCCCCGTGATGGTCAGGCCATACCCCCACCAGGCCTGCGCCTGTGCCTGGGCGGCCAGTTCCGGTATGCCATCCGCCATCAGATGCGCCGCCGCCGTCTGGGCGAAATAAGGACCGAAGATAAAGGTCAGCATGAGCGTATTGTAGGGCTGGCTGGCCCAGTCAAAGAAGTACCAACCCCAGATCCGTTTGCGCAATGAAATGCCGCCAACCATCGCGGGATGTGCCGTATCTGCCATGAGGCCTCGCTGTGTTTAGGCCGAATGAGACACGGGAATTGTAACAGGGGCAAGTTATTCTTTTACCAATTGGTCAACCATGGCTTTGCACGAACACTTGCCCTTTGTTCACCCGGCGCTTAGGTCAGAAGCTGAGAACAAAAGGAGCTTTGCGCCCATGCTCGCTATTTACGGTCCGCTGCAACTGATCCTCAGCGTCGTTTATTTTGTGATGATCGTACACATCATCATGAGCTGGCTGATCAATTTCCAGGTGCTGAACCTGAACCAGCCGCTGGTGTCTCAGATCTGGGCGGGGCTGAACCGGCTGCTGGAGCCGATCTATCAGCCGATCCGCCGCTTCATGCCCGATACGCGGCCGTTGGATCTGGCGCCGCTGGTTGCACTGATCATCGTGATCTCGCTCAGGGCCTATGTGCTGCCGGTGTTGTTCGGTTTTGCGTGATCTGACCTTGTTCACCGAATCTTAGTATGGGACAGTCACCCGTAAGAGCAGATAGATAAAGTCTTACAGGGTTCCCAAGATGCCGCCTGCCGCCACGCTTTTGCGCGACGTGTTTGGATTCGATGCCTTCCGCCCCGGGCAAGAAGAGATCGTTGACGCCGTATGCGCCGACCAGAATGTGCTGGCGATCATGCCAACGGGGGGCGGCAAGTCCTTGTGTTTCCAATTGCCCGCGCTGATGCGCGATGGGGTGACGGTGGTGATCTCGCCGCTGATTGCATTGATGCGCGATCAGGTTCGCGCCTTGCAAGAGGCCGGGGTTGCGGCGGGCGCGTTGACCTCTGGCAACACGCCGGAGGAGACGGATGCCGTTTGGCAGGCCCTGGAAAACGGGCGGCTCAAGCTTCTTTACATCGCACCCGAACGGCTGTCGTCCGGATCTGCGACGGACATGCTGCGCCGCATCGGCGTCAGCCTGATCGCGGTGGATGAGGCGCATTGCGTCAGCCAGTGGGGTCATGATTTCCGCCCCGACTACCTGCGCATCGGTGCGTTGCGGCAGGCGCTGGATGTTCCGCTGGCTGCGTTCACGGCGACCGCAGACGCCGAAACCCAGGTCGAGATCGTCCAAAAGCTCTTTGACGGGGAGGCGCCCCGCGCCTTTCTGCGCGGGTTCGACAGGCCCAACCTGCATCTGGCTTTTGCGGCCAAGGACAATCCGCGCCGCCAGATCCTGGGCTTTGCCGATGCCCGCCGGGGCCAATCCGGCATTGTCTATTGCGGCACGCGGGCCAAGACGGAAACGCTCGCCCTCGCCCTGCGCGAAGCGGGGCATAGCGCGTGCCACTATCACGGCGGGATGGAGGCTGAGGATCGCCGCACCACCGAACGCCGGTTTCAGCAGGAGGACGGCCTGATCGTAGTGGCCACTGTCGCCTTTGGGATGGGGGTCGATAAGCCTGATATCCGTTGGGTGGCCCATGCCGACCTGCCCAAATCCATCGAAGCCTATTATCAGGAAATCGGCCGCGCGGGCCGCGATGGCGCCCCGGCCGAGACGCTGACCCTTTTTGGGCCCGATGATATCCGCCTGCGCCGCAGCCAGATTGACGAAGGGCTTGTCCCGCCCGAACGCCGCATGGCCGATCACGCACGGCTCAATGCGTTGTTGGGGCTGGCCGAAGCGCTGGAATGCCGCCGCAAGACCCTGCTGGGATACTTCGGAGAGACCGAGGTGAGTTGCGGGCACTGCGATCTCTGCGACAGCCCAGCCGAAACCTTTGACGGCACAACGCCGGTGCGCATGGCGCTGTCGGCGATCCTGCGGACCGAAGAATGGTTCGGGGCAGGCCATCTGATCGATATCCTGACCGGTACGCTGACCGATAAGGTGCGGGCGCGTCGTCATGATGATCTGCCCACGTTCAATGTCGGCAAAGACTATGACCGGCGCCAATGGCAGGCGGTGTTTCGCCAGATGATGGGCCATGATCTGATCCGCCCCGACCCCGAACGCCATGGCGCGCTGCGGATGACTGACGCCGCCCGCCCGATCCTGCGCGGCGAGGCCCAGATCACGCTGCGCCGCGACAGCATCGCCAAGGCGCCCCGCAGACCCGCAGTCAAAATGTTGGTTTCCGAAGAGGATGCGCCGCTGCTTTCGGCGCTCAAGGCCAAGCGGCGAGCTCTGGCCGAGGCCGCGCGCGTGCCGGCGTATGTGATCTTTCCCGATCGCACCCTGATCGAAATGGCCGAGAAACGGCCCGCGACCCTGGATGACATGGCGCGCATCGGCGGGGTGGGCGCAAAAAAGCTCGATCGCTATGGCCGCAGCTTTCTTGAGGTGATCGCGGGCGATGCGCCCCCCGTGCATCCTGCACGCCAGAAACTGGCGGGGCGCGAGGCCGGATCGCTTTATGACCGCCTTCTTGAAGTGCAGGCTGACCTCGCCCGGGGTGCAAACGGCGCCGACAAGCCCTTGAGCTGTTCGGCGTCGCTTTTGGCGAAGGTGGCACAGATCCGCCCGAACAACGCCCAGACAATGGAGCAGCTGTTGGGCGAGCGCCGTGCGCAACGCTTTGGAGAGGCGTTTCTGGACGTCCTGCGCGCAGCGAGCTAAATCAAGATCCAACTTCAAACCAAGGGGGAATTCATGCTGGTCGTCATCTCACCTGCCAAACGTCTGGACTGGTCCGAACGCAACGGACCCGTCACAGAGCCGGAGTTTCAGACCGACGCGATCCGGCTTGTCAAAACCGCGCGCAATCTGACGCTGGGCGATCTGCAACAACTGATGGATATCAGCCCCGATCTGGCGCGCCTGAACCGCGACAGGTTCCGGGACTTCGCCGAAACCCCCGAGGCCGAGGCCGTGCGCCCCGCCGCGCTGGCCTTTGCGGGCGACACCTATCAAGGGCTGGAGGCGGCCACGCTGGACCCCGATGAAATGGCCTGGGCGCAGGATCATCTGCGGATCCTGTCGGGGCTTTATGGTGTGCTGCGTCCCCGTGATGCGATCCAGCCCTACCGGCTGGAGATGGGCAGCCGCCTCAAGACCCGGCGCGGGCCATCGCTCTATGCCTATTGGGGCGACCGGATCGCCAAGGCGCTGAATGCGCAGGCCAGGGCAACGGGCGCAAAGGTGTTGATCAACTGCGCCAGTCAGGAGTATTTCGGCGCGGTCGATCTCAAGGCGCTCGACCCCCGCGTGATCACGCCGGTCTTCATGGAGGACAAGGACAAGGGCCCCAAGATCGTGAGCTTTTTTGCGAAAAAGGCGCGCGGCGCCATGGCGCGTTTCGTCGTGCAGCGGCGTCTGACCGATCCCGCCGCGTTACAGGATTTTGACCTGGGCGGCTATGAGTTCCGCCCGGACTTATCGGAGGCGGACAAGCCGGTCTTCGTGCGGCCTCAGATGGCACTGAAAAAGGCGTCATAGGGGCGCGGGCCATATGCCTTTGGTTCCGGGCGCAGGGGTCGCCAACGGTTGTGCCATGCCGGTAGGAGGGCGATCGCCCAATGTGGCGCTCAAATCGGTTGTCGCAGCAGTCTGGTTTGAAGGGTGTGCCCTGAGCCGCGACTTGTGCTGCACCCTTGGCGGAGGAGCGTATCGTGGCACGTGTGCAAGAAGGTTTGCCTTGCCATGTGGCCGCGCCCCGGTCGCGCATGGACCTCAAGCCGGGCATCACGCGCAGCAGGGGATGCGCCCGATCCGCACCGCCTGGTGTTCATTCCTAGAACCGCTGTGACCACCGAGATGACCCACCCGCATGGGCAATCCGGATAGGGGCAGAGACTGGAAGCGGCCCCGCCGTGCAGTCATTGGCGGACCCAGACGGTTATCGCCGCACTGCGCATCGAAGACCGGGTCATGCTCTGCGATCTGGACGATTCAATGCACCGTGCACCTTTCGAGTTCGATGTGGAATCACAACGCGCGCCGATATGTCAGAGGGGCGGAGTGACGATGACCGGCAATCTGTCCTCCAGCAAGTCGGCATGAGCGCACGGAAATCGGCCGCTGTTCGTGCCGCCCCACGGTTCAGATCCCTCCCTGATCGAGAGGGCCTGGTCCGAACTGATGGCCCATCTCCGGCGCCTCATGGCAAGATCGCTCGATGTGCCTTTTCGCTGCATCGCACAAACACGCACCCCTTGCCGCCAGACGATCACATAAACGTCTTCACAACCCTTGGGCTTCTTGCATGTCGCGGAGCGGTGTCGTGGCGACAATTGTCGGCTCGGTATCCGTTACCAATACCGCCAAGACGGCAATGGCAAGCGGGCAGGCGGTGATCTGCTTTGATTGTCCCCGATCCAAGCATTCGGGCACATCGCAACACCCGTGACGCCACTTTGCGCCCCGGAACCTTGGTCGCTCACGGTGTGGCCTCCCGGTTCAGCGACCGAAGGTCGGTGGGCCGATGCGCGGTAATTTCATCCAGAATGACCTGCTTGCGCAGCGGTTTGGTAATGCATTTGTCAATCCCGGCCGAAAGGATTTCTGCCTGTTCGGTCTCCATCATATGGGCGGTCAGCGCCACGATCGGCACCTGGCGGCCTTGCGTGCCCTCCATCTGGCGGATGTGGCGGGCCGCCTCCTTGCCATCCATGATCGGCATGGAGATATCCATGAACACCAGATCTGGCTCAAATTCGGGGAATGCAGCAATCGCCTCTTCGCCGTTTTCGGCAAAGCGCAGGTCGACCTGTTCGTTCTTGAGCATCCGGCTCAGGATCAATCGGTTGGTTGCATTGTCTTCGGCGGCGAGAATACGCATCTTACGAGCCTGCGGGTCCAAGGGCGGCTCGGCGGGCTCCTGCCGCGGGGATCCGTCCTGGGATGTTGCCGCTTCGCGCATCGCGTCCAGCTGCGAAAACAGCGCGGCCCGGCCCACCGGTTTTTGCAGCACTCCAGCGAAAAGATCCGGTGCGATTGCCTCCATCGACTGGCCAGAAACCAGGATAACCGGCAAATCGACACCGCCCTGGCGCAAGGCTTCGGTCAACTCTACCGCACCCATGTCAGGCATGTCCTGATCCAGTATCATCGCATCGAACGGCCCATCCTGTTGCAGGGCGGTCAGCGCATCGGTGCCGCTGACGCAGGGGGTGGCGGCAATGCCAAGCTGATCCAGCCGTTTGCACAGGATGCTGCCGCTGAGCGCGTTGGTGTCCACCACGAGCACGCGTTTTAGCACATCCGACATATCCGGCGGTAAAGCGTGCGCGCCAGCCAGCGGCAGCGAAATGCGAACACCAAAGCAGGCGCCTCGCCCGGCTTCGGATTCGACCCACATTTCGCCATCCATCAGCTTGACCAGCCGCTGGACAATCGCCAGACCCAGCCCTGTCCCTTCGAACTTGCGGTTCTGGGAATCCTCAACCTGATTGAACTCGCCAAAAATGTGCTCGATTTTGTCGGCTTCGATGCCGATCCCGGTATCCTCCACCGTGATGTGAATATCGACGGTCTGTTCATTTTCGGCCAACACACCGGTCAACCGGATCAGAACATGGCCCTTTTCGGTGAATTTGACCGCGTTCCCGGCAAGGTTGGTCAACACCTGGCGGATGCGCCCGACATCACCCATGACCGAAACCGGCAGGAAGAGATCGCAATCCACAGCAAGCATCAGCCCCTTGTCGCGCGCTGCGGGTTGGAGCAACATGATGACCTCATGCACGCACCGTTCCAGATCGAAAGGTTCAGGATGCAGTGTCAGCTTTTGCGCCTCGATCTTGGAGTAGTCGAGGATGTCGTTGATGATCACCAGCAGCGCCTCGCCTGAATTCTTGATGGTCGAAACATAGAGGCGCTGTTCCTCTGTAAGATCTGTGTCGGTCATCAATTCGGCCATGCCGACGACACCGTTCATCGGCGTTCGGATCTCATGGCTCATATTCGCCAGGAAAGCCGATTTGGCTCGGCTTGCCGCCTCGGCCTTGGCGCGGGCGGCTTCAAGCTGTGCCTCATAACGGACACCGGCAGTGATGTTGAGCGCCAATGAAACCACGTCGCCGCCATGTCCGCGTTGGTCGATCAACCGGATGAACTGGTTGTTCCACAGCCGGATCACCACCGGCTCGGGCGTGGGGCATCCCCATCGCTCAAGCATCCAGGCGCGCCACTCGTCAGGCGCGCGATCTTCGGTATTGACGATCCCTTCATCGGTCATGATCTGCAGGATACGTGCATAGCTGATCCCGGGACCGACCTCCTCAAGCTTGTCAAAGACTGACAGATACGAGGTATTGGCGCCGATCATACGCCCATCCACATCGAAAAAGGCAAAGCCGTCCTGGATTGTGCGGATCGACAGCCAAAGGCGACGCTCAGCAATCTCGACCTTTTCGTTCGCGATATCCAGATCGTAGCGATAACGCTCATTCTCGTCACGGACAGTGGCAACCTCCGCCTCTGTCGCGCCAATGCGGCGGGTCAGCGCCAAGGCGTGCTGGCCCAGCTTGCGGTTCGCGGCATGTAGTTCGGCCTGCTTGAGCTCAAGCAAGCGTTCCGCTGCCAGCCGCGCGCGCCGCTCCTCCGCCAGTTTTCCAGCAAGGTTCATCCCAAAGGCTCCACCGGACGCATCGGCCCCGATCTTGTGTTCGCACCTGCCAAAATGAAACGTCAGGGTGAAGGATTCCTTAATCCAGCCAAAGGATCGCGCATCAAATCAGGTCAGCGCCCAGGGCAGAGTTGCCAGACCCCGTTGCTCCGTGTCACCCTGACCCCGGTCCTGAATGTGAGAGGTGCGAGATGGTCCGTTTGTTGATGACAGTGCTGGCATGGGGAATCGCTGCCCCGGCGCTCCTGGCTCAAACGGCGGTGCCTGAGCATCGCTATCAGGTCACGCGGGACGTGGATTTTTATGGCTCTGACCTTCAGGCGCTTTTTGATACGGATCTGACCACCTGTATCCGGGCCTGCGCCCAGGACCGCGCTTGTGCCGCATTCACCTTCAACACCCGCTCGAACGCGTGTTTTCCCAAGTCGCAAGTGACAGAGCGTACCGATTACACCGGTGCCATCTCTGCCGAAAAGATTGCCACGGACGCGGCCATTCTGGCGGCGGCCGAGGGGCGGCGTGCCGCGCTGTCTTTTCTGTCAGACGATGTGATCAGTGATGCCGCGGTCGAGGCGCAGCGGATCGGGTTTCGCCATGCAGCGCCGGGGTTCGATCTGGCGGCGGTTCTGGATGCGGTCCGCGCCAGGGAAAACGCGGACCAGGTGCAGGAGGCGATGCGCTGGATGGGAGTGGCGGTGGCACTTACGGACCGGGCGGACCTCTGGACGGACTATGCCCGGCTGAACCTGAAACTTGCGACCCAGAACAGCAACGCTCGCAACACCGCCGAGCGCCGGGCGCTTCTGGCGGCGACGAATGGCTACCTGCGCGGGACCACCGGTGCCCTGCGCGCGAATGCCTTGGTGCAACTCAGCGTCGCACTGGAGCGGCAAGGCCGGGGTCGCGATATGGTCCGCGCCTTGCGACTTGCGATGGCCGAGGCGCCGCGTGCCGATATCGAGGCTGCGCTTGAGGCCGCGATTGCGAAATACGGGTTTCGGATCGTCAGCACCCAGGTCGACAGCGATGCAGCCGCCCCGCGGATCTGTGCTGAATTCTCCGAGCCGCTGGCCAAGACGGGCATCGATTACGAGCCTTTCGTGCGGTTGCCATCCAGTGATCTGGCGGTACAGGTGGAGGGGCGGCAGATCTGTATCGACGGGCTTGATCATGGCGCGCGGTACAGCATGACGTTCCGCGCGGGCCTGCCCTCGGCCGAGGGGGAGGCGTTGTCCAAGGATACCCCGGTCACCTTATATGTACGTGACCGCACCCCGCTGGTGCGCTTTCCCGGGCGCGCTTATGTTCTGCCCAAATCTGCGGATGCCGCGATCCCCGTGGATACCGTCAACCTTACTCGGATCGAGCTGAAGCTGCGCAAGGTATCGGACCGCAACCTGCTCAGAGCGATACAAGAGGATTACTTTGGCAGGCCGCTCTCGAAATGGCAGGATGACAGCTTTGCCAGCGACATCGCCCGTCAGGTCTGGACCGGAATGGCAGAGGTGCAGGGCAATCTCAACCGCGACATGACCACCCGTTTGCCGCTGGGCGATGTGTTGGCCGATCTGCCGACCGGGATCTATGCGCTGACCGCGCGCAACCCCGATGCGGATGAATACGAAGAGGCGGGCGCAACACAATGGTTCGTCCTGTCGGATCTGGGGCTGAGCACGATAAGCGGGACGGACGGCTTGCATGTCGATGTGCGCGGTCTTTCGGATGCCGCGCCCCGTGCAGGTGTGGAGGTGACACTGATTTCGCGCGCAAATGAGGTACTGGGCCGCACCGTCACGGATAACGCGGGGCGGGCGCGGTTCGATCCCGGTCTCGAACGGGGGCAGGGGGCTTCCGCTCCGGCGCTGGTTCTGGCCGAGTTGGGCGCGGATGACATGGCCTTCCTGCCGCTCACCGATCCGGCCTTTGACCTGTCGGATCGCGGGGTGGAGGGGCGCGCGCCCGCCGGGCCGGTGGATGTGTTCCTGACGTCCGATCGCGGTGCTTACCGCGCAGGCGAGACGATTCATATCACGGCGCTTGCGCGGGACAGCGATGCACGCGGCATCGACGGTCTGCCAATGACCGCCATCCTGACGCGCCCTGATGGCGTGGAGTATGCCCGCCGCGTCTCCTCTGGCGCTGGGGCGGGCGGTCATGTTCTGGCCTTTCCGCTGGGCCTGAGCGTCCCGCGCGGCACTTGGTCCTTGACCCTAAAGGCCGATGCAGACGGCGCGGCGCTGGCCACTACTCAGATTCTGGTCGAGGATTTCCTGCCCGAGCGTATCGATTTCACCATCTCGCTGCCGGACGCCCCGCTGCGCCCCGGTGACACGCCACCGCTGACCGTCGAGGCGCGGTATCTCTTCGGAGCGCCGGGCGCCGGTCTACCGGTCGAAGGGTCCGCGGCCCTGCGTCCGGTCCGTATACTGGCGGATTGGCCCGGCTACCGGTTTGGCCGTTATGACGAAAGCACCCGGTCCCGTGCCGCGTTTTTCAGTGGCGGTCCCACCGATGCGCAGGGCCGCGCGGTGGTTCTGGTTGAGTTGCCGGAGGCCGGAGCGCCCGGCATGCCCATGCAGGCCACTGTCACCGCCCGCATCGCCGAAGGGTCGGGCCGTCCGGTCGAACGCCAGCTTGACGCACCGGTCGCGCCCTCAGGTCCGGTGATTGGCATCAAGCCACGGTTTGACGGGGTCGTCGCCGAAAGCTCCGATGCGGTGTTTGACGTGATCGCGCTGACCCCAGATCTGACACCCCAGGCGATGGAAGTGCGCTGGACCCTCAACCGGATCGAAACCCGGTATCAGTGGTATCAGCTCTATGGCAACTGGAACTGGGAGCCGATCACGCGGCGCAGCCGGATTGCAAGCGGCGAGGCCCAGATCGGGGAAGGGCCCCTCACAATCTCCGCCCCGGTCGATTGGGGCCGGTACGAGTTGGTGGTGGAGCGCAATGACGGCTCCTATGTCGCCGCCGCGCAGGATTTCTATGCCGGGTGGTATGCGCCCGCCGACAGTTCAGACACGCCCGACACACTGGAGCTGTCGCTGGATCGACCCGACTATACCCCGGGTGATACGGCCCGGCTGCGCATCGTACCGCGCTATGCCGGAACCGCGCTTGTTACCGTAGTATCAAACCGGGTGATCGACCGCCGCGCCGTCGAGGTGAGCGAGGGCGAAAACCTGATCCCGCTGGACGTGACGGAAGCCTGGGGCGCTGGCGCCTATGTCACCGCGTCGGTCATTCGGCCGATGAATGTCTCTGCCGGGCAAAACCCGGCGCGCGCGTTGGGACTGGCCTATGCCAAGATTGCGCCGGGGGATCGGCAATTGGCGGTGGCGATTGATGTCCCCGAGGTCACGCAACCGCGCCAGAGCCTGCGCGCCGGGTTGACCGCAACGGGTGCGCGGGAGGGTGACGAGGTCTGGCTGACGCTCGCCGCCGTCGATCTCGGCATCCTCAACCTCACCGGGTTCGAGGCGCCCGACCCCTCGGCCCACTATTTCGGCCAGCGCCGCCTGGGGGTCGAGCTGCGCGATATCTATGGGCGTCTCATCGACGGGATGAACGGCGCGCTGGGCCGCGTCCGGTCCGGTGGGGACCGAAATGCAGGCATGCGCATGCAATCGCCGCCGCCCACTCAGGAGCTGATGGCGCAGTTTTCGGGTCCTGTGCGCGTGGGTTCGGATGGAATGGCCTATGTGAACATCGACCTTCCCGCCTTCAACGGCACCCTCCGCTTGATGGCGGTTGCCTGGAGCCCTCGCGGAGTTGGCCAGGCAACCGCAGATATTATTGTGCGCGATCCCGTCGTGGCGACGGTCAGCCTGCCCCGGTTCCTTGCCCCCGGCGATCAGAGCCGGATGCGGATCGAGCTGGTTCATGCCGAAGGCCCCACCGGTGAGATGCGGCTACGTCTCGACACACCATCCGCCGTTAACCTCAGTGCGCGTGCGGCAGAGGTTGCGCTCAGTCCGGGCGGGACAGAGACACTGGATCTGGCGCTCAGTTCGGATCAGATCGGCGATCATCCGATCACGCTGGTGCTGGTCACGCCGGATGGCACCGAGCTGACCCAGCGCTTTGTCCTACCTATCCGTGCAAATGACCCGGAGGTCGCGGTGACGCGCCGATTCAGCCTGGGCGTTGGAGAGACGTTTACGCTGGATACCGCCGTCTTTGCCGACTTGCGCCCCGGGACGGGCAGTGCGCTGCTCTCTGCCGGGGCGCTGGCGCGGTTCGACGCGCCGGGGCTTTTGTCGGCGCTTGACCGGTACCCCTATGGCTGCACCGAGCAGGTGGCGTCCCAGGCGATGCCGCTTCTCTACCTCGGTCCGGTGGCCGAGGCGGCGGGGCTGGGGAAGGGGTCCGATATCGACGCACGCATCGCCGATGCGATCCGCCGGGTTCTGACGCGTCAGACCTCAAACGGGGCGTTCGGGCTTTGGCAGGCCGAGGCGGGTGGTGATTTCTGGCTCGACGCTTATGTGGTGGATTTCCTCAGCCGTGCGCGCCTGCAAGGGCATGCCGTGTCCGATCTGGCGTTCCGAATGGGCGTGGACAACCTGCGCAATCGTCTGAATTTTGCCGCCGATTTCGACAGTGGGGGGGAGGACATCGCCTATGCTCTGCTGGTCTTGGCCCGAGAAGGGGCCGCCGCGATGGGCGATTTGCGCTACTATGCCGACCAAAAGGCCGAGGCCTTCGCGACACCGCTGGCGCTGGCGCAGCTGGGGGCGGCGCTGGCGGCCTATGGCGATCAATTGCGTGCAGACCGGATGTTCGGTCTGGCACAAGAGAGGCTCGATAGTCAAACGGCGCAGGAACGGCCGGTTTGGCGCGCCGATTTTGGCACTGGGTTGCGTGATGCGGCCGGCGTTCTGGCGTTGGCGTCCGAGGCAGGCAGCACGGCGGTGGATACTGATGCGCTGGTCCGCCGGGTTGCGGCGCGCGACGGGCGTCGCTCGACGCAGGAGGCCGCATGGTCCCTGCTGGCGGCGCATGCTTTGGCCCAGACGCCCGCATCCGCCGGTTTGCGGGTCAATGGTGCGGCGGTCAGCGGCCCGTTTGTGCGGCTATTGGAGGATGGCATCGCGGGCGACAGCCTTGCGATCACGACGGGTGCGGCCACCGATCTGACGCTGACCACGATCGGCGTGCCGCTGGTGCCACCGCCTGCTGGCGGTACCGGTTATGCCATCACGCGCGCCTATTACACGATGGAGGGCGATGCGCTCGACCCCGCCAGCCTCATCGTGGGCCAACGGTTTGTCACCGTTCTGACGGTTGACCCTGCGTCTGACACCGGCGCGCGGCTGATGGTCGACGATCCGCTGCCTGCTGGGGTCGAGATCGACAACCCCAGCCTGCTGCGCTCGGGGGATGCCCGCGCGCTCGATTGGCTGGAGCTGTCGGAGGCCGAACATGCCGAGTTCCGCGCGGACCGGTTTCTGGCGGCGGTCGATCTCAGGGCGCGCCAGCGGGTGACGCTGGGTTATGTCGCGCGGGTGGTGACACCTGGCACATACCATCACCCCGCCGCTGCGGTCGAAGACATGTACCGCCCCCGTTATCGCGCCAATACGGACACGAGCCGGGTGACGGTGCGTCCGTGATCCGGGCCGCCCCCATCCTGTTCGCACTGGGCCTGTCGCTGGCCGTTGCGGGAGGGCTGCGCGACGCGGGTGCGCGCTGGGTGGCGACCACCGATCTACCGCCCGTGTTGGCCGAGACCTCGCGTGAGGTCGTTGACCGCCATGGCCACCTCCTGCGCGTGTTCCCGGTCGAGGATGGCCGTTGGCGGCTGGCCGTTCGCACCCATGATGTGGACCGCAGGTTTATCGAGATGCTGCTGCGCTATGAGGACCGGCGGTTCTGGCGTCATCCCGGTGTCGACCCGCTGGCCCTGATCCGCGCGGCAGGACAGGCGGTCCGGCATGGACGGGTGGTGTCGGGCGGGTCGACCCTGACCATGCAGGTGGCGCGTTTGCTGGAAAACGGCAGCACGGGCGTTTGGCCCGGAAAACTACGCCAGATCCGCGTGGCCCTGGCCCTTGAACAGCGGTTTTCCAAGGAAGAGATCTTTTCCCTTTATCTGCTGCATGCGCCATATGGCGGCAACCTCGAAGGGGTGCGGTCGGCCAGCCGCGCATGGTTCGGCAAGGATCCGCGTCGCCTGACAGTGGCGGAGGCGGCCCTTTTGGTTGCGCTGCCACAGGCACCGGAGGTGCGGCGCCCCGACCGCAACCAGGGTCAGGCGCGCGCCGCGCGCGACAGGGTCCTGACCCGTCTGGCGGATCAGGGCGTTCTGAGCCAGGCGGAGGCCGAGGGCGCGGGGCACGCCGCACTCCCCCGCCGGCAGGCCAGGTTCCCGGCGCACGCACCGCACCTGACCGAAGCCGCCTTGCGCGCCGATCAGACGGTGCATCGCCTTCGCCTGACACTGGATGGCGCGATGCAGGCGCGTCTGGAACGGCTGCTGGCCGAAGCCCTGGCGGATGCTCCGCCACAGGTGTCAGGGGCGATCCTGGTGGCCGATCACCGGACCGGTGAGATCCTCGCCTCGGTCGGCGCCCCCGACTACACGGATACGGCACGGCAGGGCTTTGTCGATATGACGCGCGCAGTGCGCTCCCCCGGCTCGACGCTTAAACCGCTGATCTACGGCTTGGCCTTCGATCAGGGTTTGGCACATCCAGAAACGCTGATCCATGACGGCCCGGTCCGGTTCGGGCGTTATGCGCCGCAGAATTTCGACGGGCAGTTTCGCGGCGATGTGCGTATCCGCGATGCGCTGCACCTGTCGCTGAACATTCCGGTTGTCAAATTGACCAGGGCGCTGGGACCCGCCCGCGTCATGTCAGCGCTTTCGCGTGCCGGAGTGCAACCGCATCTGCCGGGGGGGCGCCCGGGCCTGGCGATCTCTCTGGGCGGCCTGGGCCTCAGCCTGACCGATCTGGTGCAGCTTTATAGCGCGATAGCACGGGGCGGAGAGGCGATCCCGCTCCGTTACAGCGCCGGTTCGGTGCCGCACGGCGCGCGGATGATCTCGGCTTCGGCGGCCTGGCATCTGGGCGACATCCTGTCTGATCTCGCTGCGCCGCCTGGCGCGCCCAATGGGGCGATGGCTTACAAGACCGGAACGTCCTACGGCCACCGTGATGCCTGGGCCATTGGCTGGGACGGGCAGCATGTTGTTGGCGTCTGGGTCGGGCGGCCAGACGGCACGCCGGTACCGGGGGCGTTTGGAGCCAGTGTCGCGGCGCCAATCCTGTTCCGCGCGCTGGGCGGCATCAAACCGCAATTCGCGCCCCTACCTCCGCCGCCACCAGAGACGTTGATTGTGGGCTCTGCCACACTGCCTCAGCCTTTGCAGCGGTTCCGCCCTCCAGGAAGCGTGCAGACCGACCGCGCCGATACACCGGAGCTGACCTTTCCCCCAACCGGGGCGCTTCTGGCGTCAGGCGATGGTCCGCTTACGCTGAAACTGCGCGGCGGGGTGCCGCCCTATTCGGTGCTGACGAACGGATCACCGGTGCTGACTGGCAGCCACAGCCGGGAAATGCAGGTGCCCAGCCCCGGCCCGGGCTTTTCCGCGATCACGGTTGTGGATGCCAGGGGCCAGTCCACGCGAGTGGATATCCGGCTGAGCGACTAAGGCGTTTCTCGAAACACCCCAGGCATGACCGATCGCCCAACGCGGTGATGTCTTTGGTTCCAGCCAGCATCGGGTAGGTCATGCATGTCCGAAGATACCATAGAGCGCCCCGCCCTTATCTTGATACGCTTATCGCCTTTTGCGTTTGAAGCGCAGCCGGAAGGTCCCAGATAAGCATATGATGGTTGACCCGAGGCGCCGCAGTCTTCAGCGCCGTCCCTCGCGCAGCCATCCCGCCAGAATAAAGCCCGACGCCAACAGCAACACCAACCATGCAGGCAAGAGCGGGATCTGCGTCACATCGCTGGTCTCATAAGCCTCGCGCGGGGTCAGGCCGATCCAACCGCGCCCGGCGGCAGGGCGCCCTTCGCGCACCGACCGCAGGGTCGGGATGCCGTCTTCCAGCCGCAGGATACCGCCACGCATCGAGGTCACGACAGGCTCCAGAAGATCGCCGCTCGCGATGGTTTCCTCAAATTCGCGCGGGGCGGCAGGGCCAAGGCCGATGACGGCCTCATTCTCTCCCTCCACCAGCCGGTAGAGCCCGATCTCGGGGCCTTCGTAAAGCGCCTCGAACCGACCGGGGCTGACCTCGCGCAGCTCGACCTCCACCGCGTCGCCGACCGGCGGGGTGACGGTGACCGGCCCGATCTCTTCATCAAGGGTCCGGCGGATGATGCGCATGGTCTGGCCGGTGGCCTCGGCCCAAAGCGCTTCTTCCTCAAGCTCGGGCTCTTTCATCATCCAATGGGCCAGACGGCGCAACAGCTCCATTTGCGGTCCCCCGCCCTCGTACCCCCGGCTCCACAGCCAGGCATGATCGGAGGCCAGAAGTGCCACGCGTCCCTCCTCGACCCGGTCGAGGATCAGCAGAGGCCTTTCATCGCTCCCGGTCATGACCACATTGCCGGTTTGCGGCAGAACGTCGATCTGGCGCAGCCAGGGGCCCCAATCCTCCGCCCGCCCCAGATCGGAGGTAACGGGGTGGCGCGCACCCAGATCGGTGACGGTTGGATCGAACCGTTCCTCGATCACCCGCGCACTGGGTTGGGCGGGCAGGATCGCCGCCAGCGGGGAGCGGTAGATGCTGTCGGCGGTCGCGAAATCGGGCCCTGCGGCCACCAGCACAGCACCGCCATTGCGCACATAGCTTGAGACATTATCGAGATAGATCGCAGGCAGAATGCCGCGCCGCTTGTAGCGATCAAAGATGATCAGATCGAAATCGTCGACCTTTTCCAGAAACAGCTCGCGCGTGGGAAAGGCGATCAGGCTGAGTTCATTGACCGGCACGCCGTCCTGTTTTTCCGGCGGGCGCAGGATGGTGAAATGCACCAGATCGACCGAGCTGTCGGATTTCAGCAGGTTGCGCCAGGTGCGCCCACCCTGATGCGGCTCGCCCGAGACCAGCAGCACGCGCAGCCGGTCGCGCACCCCGTTCATCTGAATGAGGGCGGTGTTGTTGCGATCCGTGAGCTCGCCTTCGGCGGCGGGCACGGTGAACTGGATCACGTTGCGCCCGCCATGGGGCAACGTGACCGGCAGTTCCAGATCCTGCCCGATGGGCACCTCGACGCGCTGGGGTGCTGCTCCATCCACCGAGATATCCAGAGGAGCCCTGACCGCGTTGGCAGGGGCCGCGCCGCTGTCTTCGATCCGCAAGGTCAGTGTCACCGGCTCTCCGATAATGGCAAAGGCTGGTGCGTTGCGCACGATCAGGCGCCTGTCCCAGTCGCCGTCACGCCCGGAGAGCAGGACATGGAAAGGTGCGGGCAGCTCTGGCGTGCGGTCGAGATCATGAACCCGCCCGTCGGTGAGTGCGATGATGCCAGCAATGCGCGCCCGCGGCTCTTCGGCCAGCGCCTCGGTGAGGGCCGTCATCAGTTGGGTCCCTGCGTCGCCCTCGCCGTCGCCCAAGGTCACGCGGCGCAGCTCGGTGTTGCTGCGTGCTTCGATCTGCGCGGCCAGGGCTTCGGCCGCTTCATCGGTTTGCACGGGACGGTCGCTGAGCGATTGGCTGGCGCTTTGATCCTCGAGCATCACGACGATATCGGTCAGCGGTGTGCGGTCTTCCTCCTGGTACACCGGGCCGGTCAGCGCGCCCACGACCATCAGCCCGGCCAGCGCCCGCAGGCCCCAGCCCGAAAGACCGCGCAGCGCCGCCAGCAGGATTGTCGCCACCGCCACCGCCGCCACGGCCATCACTGCAGGCCAGGGGATCAGCGGATCAAAGATGATCGTTCCGGTCATTGGCCCAACCTGTCCAAAAGAGCAGGCACATGCACCTGATCGGATTTATAGTTCCCGGTCAGCACATGCATGATCAGGTTAACGCCGAACCGAAAGGCCAGCTCGCGCTGCCGTTCCCCGGTAAAGCCGCGCCCTACGGGCAAAAGCGCATTGCCCTGCGCGTCCACCGCCCAGGCCGCGGCCCAGTCATTGCCGCCGATCACAACCGGAGTGACCCCGTCATTGAGGTTGCGAAACGGCATCCCCTCGATCTGCTGGGCATCCGGGGGTGCCGCCTCCACCCAGACATCGCGGCCGATGTGGCGTCCCGGGAAGTCCTGTAAAAGGTAGAACGTGCGCGTCAGCACATGATCCGACGGCAGCGGTTCCAGCGGCGGCACATCCAGCGGTGCCGCCAGCTGTTGCAGCTTGCGCCCGTTGGGGCTGGCTGATCCGAACTGGGCGATATCGGCATCGCGGGTATCGAATACGATCATTCCGCCTGACCGGAGATATGTGTTGAGCCGCGCATAGGCTTCGACCGACGGCGTCGGCTGATCCTGCGTGATTGGCCAGTAGAGTATCGGAAAGAACGCGAGCTCATCGCGCTCCAGATCAACGCCGATAGGGTTGGCGGGCTCTACCGAGGTGCGAAAAAACAATGTATCGGACAGACCGCGCAGGCCTGCTTCTGACACCTCGTCCACCCGCGCATTTCCGGTCAGAACATAGGCCAGCACGACCTCTGCCGTGGCATTGACGGCGTCGGCCTCATCGCTTGGCTGGGCAGTGGCCTGGGGGGCCAGCGGTGCGCTCATGAGGGCCAGCACCATCGCCGCAGTCCCGATGGCGCGTGACCGCCCCAGACGCCCCGAGATGGCCAGTGCAGCAATCACATCCAGCATCAAAAGGCCAATCGCAAGGCTCAGGAGCAGACCGCCCAGCGGCAACTCGGCCCGGATTGACAGCCCTTCAACAGGGATCCGCGCAGGCCAGATTGCAGGGGACAGCCTGTCTTCGGGACCCATCACATTGCGGGCCAGGCGCCGGTCCTCGCTGTCGTAGAGTCCCGGCAGCAGATCCGGCCCTACCGGATCGGTGACCAGTGTAGGGCCATCGACCCCCGGCAGGTTGCCCGCGTCGCGCAGCCGTCCGAAGCCGTCCATCACCTGAACCGGGCTCCAGGTCGTGCCCTCCAGATCACTGGCCGTGGGGTGTTTGGAGGCAGAAGAGACCGCCAGCCGTTCCAACATCTCGACGAAGAGGCCCGACAGGGGCAGTGTCGACCATTCCGCATTGGCCGTGACATGGAACAGAACGACCTGCCCCTGGCCCAGATCCTTGCGGGTCACCAGCGGTGTGCCATCGCTCAACGCGGCGATGACCCGGTCGGCCAATGTCGGATCGGGCTGGGCCACGACCTGTGCCGTCACGGTCACGTCGCGGGGAATGGCAAGACCGAAAAACGGCGAGCCTTCCTCGAAGGGCGCCAGCTCCTTGGGTTCCCCCCAGCTCATCGCGCCGCCGACGCTGCGCCCGCCCGCGCGCAGGCGCACGGGCATCAAGGGGTGTTCATCGGCGCGGCTGACATCGCTCGCGGCCAGTCGCGGCCCGGCAAAGCGCAGGAGCATACCGCCCTCTTCGATCCAGTCAGTCAGCGCCTCTTCCTCACCCGCCGACAGGGTCGCGACATCGGCCAGCGCGATCACATCGGGGTTGGCAGGCAAGAGATCTAGGAGCGAGCCCGACAGCAGCTCCGCCGTCGGCACCAATGCCTGTTCAAGGTAATGAAGCGGAGAGAGCAGCTCCAGCCCCTCGCGATCCTCGCGCGCGGCGATCAGCGCCACCTCCCGCCGTCGCAGGCTGTCATCCGACAGTGTCGTGGCCCCGGCAGACCTGCGGCCCTGAACCTCAAAGCGCGAGATCCGCCCGCGCAGCTCGGCTGGCAGCGACAGGGCGGTGGTGGCGTCGGTTGCATCCGCCGCGAAACCGGCATCGACCGACGCAAGGATGCGTTCGGTCCCGGCCGGGTCGCGCCCGATGGCCAGGATGGTAAGATCGCGCTGGGTTCCCGACATGGCGCGGCGCGCAGTGAGTTGAATGGCACCATCCTCGAACGTGGCGGGAGCCAGGGCGATCACCGGGGCGGATGTCTGAAAGACACGGACGGCGCCGCGGGCTTCCAACTGGGCCAGCAGGGTATCACGCCCGGGAAAATCGAGCGCATCGCTGAGCCAGTACGTATCGAAAGTGGTATCCTCGAGAGCGGCGATCATCTCTGCCCCGCGGGTCGCATCGGCTTGCCAAGGGCTGGGTGCGAACCCGGCCAGGCGGCTACGCCAGACATCCGCGGCCTGAAACACCGGCTCGTCCGGGTTGGTGAGCTGGGCAATGGCCACTGGCCGCCCGGCGCGCCCGGCATCGGCGAGCTTGACCTCGACCAGGTCCATCTTGGCGGACCATTGTGCGGCGCCTGCCCAACTGCCATCGAGCAGAATCAATAGCGGACCATTGCCGCCGCGATCCTCTTCTGGGTTCAGCACAGGGCCCGCCAGCCCGAGGATAAGGGCAGCCACCGCCAGCATCCGCAGCAGCAGCAGCCACCAAGGTGTGCGGTCCGACACGCTTTCCTCATCCGTAAGCCCCAGCATCAGGGCCACGCCGGGGAACCGGCGGCGGATCGGTGCGGGCGGCACGGCACGCAGGATCAGCCACAGGATCGGCAGCGCGATCAGGCCCAGCAGCAGCCACGGCGCCGTAAACCCGATGCCCCCGAATATGGTCATGATGTGCCCCCGTCCAGCGCGCGATAAAGCCACAAGAGCGCGGTTTGCGCGCTGTCGCCGGTGTGGTGCAGGCCCAAATGCCAGCCTGTCGCGCGGGTCAACTGGGTCAGTTCGGCCTTACGCTCGGCCAACCGCTCCAGATACCTGTCCCGAAGATCTGCGGCTTTGAGCGTCTCGTGGCTGAGCGTGCCGCCGACACTTTCAAAAATGGTGCGGCCCTGAAACGGAAACGCCTCCTCGCTGGGATCGAGGATCTGGAGCAGCACGCCGCGCACCCCGCGATCGGCGGCCTTGGTCAGCGCCAAACGCACATCCGCCATGTCGCCCAGAAAATCTGAGATAAAGACCGCGCGGGCATGCGGGATCATCGCACGGTGTTCCGGTGCCGCGTAATCGCTTTGGTCATCCACGCTGAACGCTTCGGCCAGGCGCAGGATCTGTTCATTGCCCCGGCGCGGCGGCAGGGTGGTGCCGGTCAGGCCCACGCGTTCGCCGCCACGGATCAGCAGAATTGCGGTAGCCAAGGCCAGGACGCGCGCGCGCTCGGCCTTTTCGGGCAGGTTCGCCTCGGAGGCAAAGCGCATGGACGCGCCCTGATCGACCCAGAGCATTACCGATTGTGCAATCTGCCATTCACGCTCGCGAACGAACTGCACATCGCCCATCGCGCTGCGCCGGTGGTCGATCAAACGGCGACTGTCGCCGACTTGCGCTGGACGGTACTGCCAGAAATCATCCCCCAACCCCGCGCGCCGTCGCCCGTGCTCGCCCAAAAGGACCGTTCCGGCCAGGCTTTCGGCCCTCGCCAGTAAGGCAGGCAGGCGGGCTGCTTCGACTTCGGCGCGCTCGCGAAGGGTCAGGTGTGGGCTCACGCGGCAGCCTCGGTTCGGGTCAGACCTGTGGCTGTCGTCTCGATCAGCTCCGACAGGCTGTCGCCTCGGGCGCGCGCGGCAAAGTTCAACGCCATCCGGTGGCTAAGCACGGGGCGCGCCATGTCGATCACATCTTCGGCATTGGGGGCCAGACGGCCCTGCAACAGCGCGCGCGCGCGCACTGTCAGCATCAGGGCCTGAGCTGCGCGTGGGCCGGGACCCCAGGCCACGGTGTCGCGCACACGGTCGGATACGCCCGCTTCGTCGGGGCGGAACGCGCGTACCAGATCGAGGATCATATCGACCACGCCATCACCGACCGGCATCCGCCGCAACAGCGTTTGCGCGGCCAAAAGCCCGTCTTGGTCAAAGACCTGGGTCGAAGCCTCTTCGCTGACGCCAGTGGTGGCCAGCAGGATGTCACGCTCGGTCTCGCGGTCGGGATAGTCCACGTCGATCTGCACCAGAAACCGATCCAGTTGCGCCTCGGGCAGGGGATAGGTGCCCTCCTGCTCGATGGGGTTCTGGGTGGCCAGCACGTGGAAGGGCGGCGTAAGCTCGCGGTCCTGGCCCGCCACCGTCACCATCTTCTCCTGCATCGCCTGAAGCAATGCCGATTGCGTTCTGGGGCTGGCGCGATTGATCTCATCGGCCATCAAGAGCTGGCAAAAAATCGGCCCGGGTACGAACCGAAAGGACCGCGTGCCGTCGCTGGCCGTGTCCAGCACCTCTGATCCCAGGATGTCAGCCGGCATGAGGTCGGGGGTGAACTGGATGCGGTTGCCATGCAGCCCCATGACGGTCGACAGCGTCTCAATCAACCGGGTTTTGCCGAGGCCCGGCAATCCGATCAGCAACGCGTGACCACCACACAAAAGCGCAGTCAGCGTAAGGTCCACGACCCGCTCCTGTCCGATGAAGCGCTTGGTGATGGAGGCCCGGGCCTCGGCCAGTTTAGCTTCCAGCGCTTCGATTTCGGCCACCAGATCTGCGTCGTCGGACATGACAATCCTTTCCCGGGTCATATATGTTCGTTCTACAAAGTGTATCTCGCTAAAGCGAAATGGCAAAAGCAATGAGCGGACAAAAAGCCGTTATCCCCTCCGCCGAAGGCATCGCTGCCTCGGTTCGTGCAGCAAAGACACGCGGTTTGCCGCCTGTCCACCTGTGGAATCCGCCGTTTTGCGGCGATCTGGACATTCGGATCGCCCGCGACGGCACCTGGTTTTATCTGGGTACGCCGATCGGGCGGCCCGAGCTGGTCAAGCTCTTCTCGTCGATTCTCAAGAAAGAGGGTGAAGAGTATTTCCTTGTCACCCCGGTTGAAAAGGTCGGGATCACCGTCGATGATGCCCCCTTTGTTGCCGTGGATTTCGAGGTGACAGGCGATGGGCGCGATCAGGTTTTGACATTCGAGACCCAGGTCGGCGATCTTGCCGCTGCGGGATCCGACATGCCGATCCGCGTGGCGCGTGATCCGCAGACCGGAGAGCCTTCGCCCTATGTGCTCATCCGCGCCAACCTCGAAGCGCTGATCGACCGCAAGAGCTTTTATCGGCTGGTCGATCTGGGTGATCACCACGAGGGATGGTTCGGGGTCTGGTCTGGGGGGACATTCTTTCCGATCATCCCTTCGGACGAGCTGGAGGCCGCCTGAGCGTTGAGTGCCTCTGCGACAGCAGCACGCCCAGCCCGACAATGGCCGCACCAATGGCTTGCGGCCAGCTCCAGACCGCGCCGAGGGCCAGCATGATCAACATGACGTAAAAGGGGGTCGCGTTGATGTGGAACGATGCGACCGCCACGCCAAGTCTGCCGACGCTGGCGATAAACATCACCTGGCTCAGTGCCATGCCTGCCACCGCATAGATCGCGAGCAGGCCCATCTGATCACCGGCCACCGCGCGGCTTGGCCGCATCTCGAACCCTGCCAGATGTGCGCCCAGCAGCAAGAGCGCCGTCATGATGCACCCGCCCGCAAGCGTGATGGTCGAACGCCCGACGGGCGACAGTTCGGGAAAATCCCGCACTGCGGCAAAGCTGCCCAGGCAAAATAGAAAGCTTGACGCCACTGCACAAAGCGCGCCGAGGCTCAGGTCGGGCGAAAGCCCGCTGCCGCCAATGGCGACATAGCCTCCCACAACAGAGGCTCCCAGGCCAAGGATGAAGTTGCGGCGCAAACGGCGCTGGCCCGTAACCATCTCGATCAAGGTGGCGGCAATCGGGCTGGCCGAGGCGATCAGCGCCACCGTCACCGGATCCGTGTAGACCTGCGCCAGTAACAAAAGATAAGCTCCGAACCCAAAGCAGATTCCGCCCATCAGCGTGCCGCGGCCCCACCGCGCGCCAAAAACTGCCGCGCGCCCGTCCACAAGCAGCCAGACCGGTACAAGAATGGCCACCGCGATCATGAACCGCGCAGTGATCAAGGTCAGCGGCGGCCAGCTCTCCAGCAGGATCTCTGCCGCCGGAAATCCCGCCGCCCAGGTCAGCATCGAGGCCACACCGAAGGCGTTGCCCATGGCCAGCTTTGCGCGGCCCGCAGAGCCAAAGTCAGCACGGCCAGACGGATCTGGTATGGTGGTCACTCGGGCCCCCGGTTTGATGTGCAACAAATCAGTCGCAGGCATCCGCGCCCCGACGGTTTAACGCTGGCATGTCTCGCGTGGCCGGATCTGTTCCGTTTTCGACGCGATGTCGCATTCGGACCCTTGGTCTTGGTACGGGGTGGGTTTAGGCACATGGCGATTGGAGGAGGACCACATGCCACGATTCGCCGCTAACCTGACCCTGATGTTCGCGGAACTGCCCTATCTGGATCGGTTTGATGCAGCGGCGGAAGTCGGCTTCCACGCGGTCGAGATCCTGTTTCCTTATGACTGGCCAGGTCAGGAGACCCGCCGTGCGCTGCTGAAGAACGGGCTGGATCTGGTGCTGATCAACGCTCCGCCGCCGAACTATGCAGGGGGACATCGGGGGTTTGCCGCGATACCCGGGGGGGAGGCGCGGTTTCAATCGGATATCCGGCGTGTGATGCGTTATGCCGACCTGCTCAAGCCTGGTCTGATCCATGTAATGTCCGGTGCGGCCAGCGGGGATGCGGCCAGACAGACGATGGTCCGCAACCTGCAATGGGCCGCGGATCTGGCGCCTGCGCAGTGTTTTACCATCGAGCCGTTGAATCTCGACGATCAGCCGGGCTATTTCCTGAATGACTACGGATTGGCACGTGACGTGCTGGCGACGGTAGACCGGCCCAATGTCGGGTTGCAATACGATGCCTATCACGCGCAGAAAATTCATGGCGATGCCCTGGCGGTGTGGGCGGAATACGGGGCGGAGGCGGTCCATATTCAGATCGGCGACACTCCCGACCGGCGCACTCCGATGACAGGCGAGATTGATTTTGAGCGCCTTTTCGATGCCATTGACGCCAGCGGATACTCTGGCTGGGTCAGTGGAGAGTACCATCCCGGCGGGCCGACTCAGCTGACCCTGGCATGGATGTAGGGGCGGTGTGCGCTGGCGCACTGGACGGCGCGGCCAGAGTGTCGGATGAAAGGGCACCATCGCTGACCAAGGACCTGTTCATGTTACCTGCCCGCTTTGCCCCAATCCTCTTTGGCTTTTTGGTATCGGGCCTGATGTCCTGCGTCGTTTCGGGGATTGCCACGGTCAAGGCGCTGGGCATGGTGGAGGGGGTCTTTGGCGCCTGGATGGTCTCATGGAGCTTTAGCTGGGCCGTAGCGTTTCCCACTATTCTGGTCGTGGCGCCGCTGGTGCGGCGATTGGTGGCCCGTCTGACCAAACCGGCATGACGGGACCGATCACCAGGGCACCAGAAAGCGGTCGTAGGCGATGATCAATCGGGCTATGCCGGGACAATGTCTTTATCTGATCCGTTCGACATTTTTCTGACTGCCCCGCCGGGGTTGGAGGAGGTCTTGCAGGCCGAAGTGACGCAGGCGGGGTTTGCAGACCCGGTGGTGTCGCCCGGCGGGGTGACGATCCGCGGCGGCTGGCCCGAGGTGTGGCGTGCCAACCTGGTGCTGCGCGGGGCCGGTCGCGTGCTGGCACGGTTTGGCGGTTTCCCGGTGTTCCATCTGGCCCAGCTCGACAAACGCGCGCGGAAATTCGGCTGGGGCGAGGTATTGCGCCCCGAAGTTCCGGTGCGGGTCGAAGTGACGTGCAAACGCTCCAAGATATACCATGCAGGGGCTGCAAGGCAGCGGATCGAGACGGCGCTGAGCGAGAGCTTTGGTGCGCAGATCGCGCAAGATGCACCGCTCCGGATCAAGGCCCGGATCGAAGACAATTATTGCACGTTCAGTGTCGATACCTCGGGCGAGAGCCTGCACAAGCGCGGCCATAAGGAGGCCGTGGGCAAAGCCCCGATGCGCGAGACGCTGGCGGCGCTGTTTTTGCGGCAATGCGGGTATGTCGGGGACGAACCTGTCGTCGATCCGATGTGTGGATCGGGCACCTTTGTGATCGAGGCGGCCGAGATCGCACAGGGCCTGTATCCGGGGCGAAGCCGGGGATTTGCCTTTGAGCAACTGGCGCGTTTCGATCCCGATCGGTGGCAAGACATGCGACAGGCCGATGTGCCCTCTGTGACAGCTCTGCGGTTCTGCGGTTTCGACCGGGATCAGGGGGCCATCGGGATGAGCGCAGCCAATGCCGACCGCGCGGGCATCGGACATTTGTGCCGGTTCACTTGTCAACCGATCAGCGCATTGACCCGGCCTGATGGCCCGCCGGGCCTGGTTATTGTCAATCCGCCTTACGGGGCGCGGATCGGGAACAAGAAACTGCTTTATGGGCTTTATGGCGCCTTGGGCGATGTGCTGAAATCCCGCTTCTCGGGCTGGCGGGCGGGCGTTGTCACGTCTGAGGCTGGGCTCGCGCGGGCGACCGGATTACAGTTCAAGCCGCCTGGCCCCCCGGTGCCACTGGGCGGATTGAAGATCAGGCTCTTTCAGACCGAACGCCTGTAAGGGCGGCGCCGCCCAAAGTGTGCGCACGTTTCCCGGAACGGCCTAACCGAGCGGTCAATGCGCCTCGGCCCAGTTCTGGCCGTGTCCGGCATCCACCACCAGATTGACATCCAGATGGACAACCGGGTCGGCGGCGTTTTCCATGATGTCCTTGGCTCGTGTGATGGTCTCGTCGACGGCGCTGTCCTCAACCTCAAAAAGCAGTTCGTCATGCACCTGGAGCAGCATCTTGGCGGGCAGATCGGCGATGGCATCAGGCATTCGCACCATTGCCCGACGGATCACGTCTGCGGCCGTGCCCTGAATGGGTGCGTTGATCGCGGCGCGATGCGCGAACCCGGCGCGCGGGCCTTTCGCGTTGATTTCTGGTGTGTGGATCTTGCGACCGAACAGGGTCTGAACATACCCATGTTCTTTGGCAAAGGCCTTGGTGTCGTCCATATATGTGCGGATGCCCGGAAACCGCTCGAAGTAACGGTCGATGAAGCCCTGCGCCTCACTGCGTGGAATGCGCAGGTTACGCGCCAGACCAAAGCCGGAAATGCCGTATATCACGCCGAAATTGATCGCTTTGGCGCGGCGGCGGATCTCTGGCGTCATTTCGTCCAAAGGTACATCGAACATCTCTGATGCGGTCATCGCGTGAATGTCGAGCCCGTCGGCAAAAGCTTGTTTGAGGGCGGGAATGTCGGCGATATGGGCCAGAATACGCAGCTCAATCTGCGAATAATCCAGCGCAACCAGTGTCTTGCCCCCCTCCGCGATAAAGGCTTCGCGAATGCGGCGGCCCTCTTCGGTGCGGATGGGGATGTTTTGCAGGTTGGGATCGGTGGAGGCGAGCCGCCCGGTCGAGGCACCTGCAATGGCGTAAGAGGTGTGGACCCGGCCCGTTTCGGGGTTGATATGGTCCTGAAGCGCATCCGTATAGGTCGATTTCAGCTTGCTGAGCTGGCGCCAATCCAGCACGCGCGCTGGCAATTCATGCTCGGTCGCCAGATCCTCCAGCACATCCGCACCGGTGGCATAGGCACCGGTCTTGCCGCGTTTACCGCCTTCGATCCCCATCTTGTCAAAGAGGATCTCGCCCAGTTGTTTGGGTGAGCCCACATTGAAGCTTTGACCGGCCAGTTCATGGATCTCGGCCTCCAGCCCCGCCATTTTCTGGGCGAATGCGTTCGACATCCGGCTCAGTGTGTCACGGTCGACCTTGATGCCATCCATCTCCATCCGTGACAACACAGGCACCATCGGGCGTTCGAGTGTCTCATAGACCGTGGTGACCTGT
Source organism: Aestuariivita sp. (assembly GCF_021404545.1). Taxonomy (GTDB): domain Bacteria; phylum Pseudomonadota; class Alphaproteobacteria; order Rhodobacterales; family Rhodobacteraceae; genus Aestuariivita. The sequence goes on along the minus strand of NZ_JAAWWD010000034.1, from coordinate 60,292 downwards.
TTGCGGTGCAGCTGCGGCTTGAACGCCTGCCAGAGGCGCAGCGTGATATCGGCATCCTCCGCGGCATAGGCGACCGCCTCGTCAATGGGCACGAAATCAAAGGTGCGCGCGGACTTGCCCGCCCCCAAGAGCGGCTTGATCGGGATCGGCGTGTGATTCAGATACCGTTCCGAGAGCGTGTCCATCCCGTGCCCATGCTCACCACCATGCAGCGCGTAGGACATCAGCATCGTGTCGTCGATCGGCGCCACGTCGATGCCATACCGGGCAAAGATCTTGGCGTCGTATTTCATGTTCTGCCCGATTTTCAGGACACTTGGATCCTCCAGCACCGGCTTGAGCAGTGCCAGCGCCTCATCCAGGGGAATTTGTCCTTCGGCCAACTCATCTGAGCCAAAAAGATCGTCGGTCTGCCCGGCCTTGTGGATCAGCGGGACATAGCAGGCATGCCCGGCCTCGACGCAGAGCGAGATCCCCACCAGATCGCAGAGCATTTCGTTCAGCCCGGTGGTCTCGGTGTCCACGGCGACCCACCCCCGCGCATGGATTGCTGCGATCCACCTGTCCAATGCGGCGGTATCGCTGACGCAGTCGTATCGCGCCTGATCAAAGGCGGGCGCCTCGGGCGCTGCGGTTTCGGCATCCGCGGGCCGTGCCGGGGCATCGGCGATCATAGGCGGCTCGACCCCCAACTGTTCGGCAATGCGCTTGGTGAGGGTGCGGAACTCCATCTCGGCCAGAAATCCCATCAGAGTGTCTGTGTCCGGATCTCGGACCTCAAGATCATCCAGAGTGAAATCCAAAGGGGTCTCGCAATCGAGCTGCACCAGCTTTTTTGACAGTTCGATCTGGGCGCGCTTGCCGATCAGTGTCTCTCGGCGCTTGGGTTGTTTGATCTCGGCGGCGCGATCCAGCAGGCTTTCCAGATCGCCGAATTCGTTGATCAGCAGGGCGGCGGTCTTGATTCCGATCCCCGGCGCACCGGGCACATTGTCGACACTGTCGCCCGCCAGGGCCTGCACATCGACCACACGTTCCGGGTAGACGCCGAATTTCTCGAAAACCCCCTCGCGGTCGATACGGAGGTTTTTCATCGCGTCCAGCATCTCGACCCCGTCACCGACAAGCTGCATCAGATCCTTGTCGGAGCTGATGATGGTGACCTGGCCTCCGGCGGCGCGGGCCTGCACGGCAAGGGTGGCGATGATATCATCCGCCTCATAGCCTTCCTTTTCCTTGCAGGCGATGTTGAAGGCTTCGGTCGCCTGACGCGTCAGCGGGATCTGCGGGCGCAGGTCTTCGGGCATGGCCTCGCGATTGGCCTTGTACTGATCGTACATCTCGTTGCGGAACGTATGGCTGCCCTTGTCGAAGATCACCGCCACATGGGTCGGGGCATCGGGCCCGTGATTGCCTTCGACATAGCGTTGCAACATGTTGCAAAACCCGCTGACCGCACCGATCGGCAAACCGTCCGATTTGCGCGTGAGCGGCGGCAAAGCGTGATAGGCGCGAAAGATGAACGCGGATCCGTCGATGAGATGCAGATGACAGCCTTTGCCAAAGCTCATGTGCTTTTCCTTTGCCACGAAAACCTACGGCACGATGGCATGTATCTTTGCACCAACGCCACCCGCTTCTTTGGGGTCATTCGACCGCTGCCGGAGGGGTGTATCAGACAACGCTTTCAGGCGCCCGTCTCCGGTTCAGACCTTACCCTCGAAATCGCGATGAACGTATTTGCAATCGCAATACGGACACTCGACCCAGCCTTCGGTTTCGGGGATCTGAAGCCAGACCCGCGGATGTCCCAGTGCGCCCTCGCCGCCATCACAGGCCACCCGGTAGCTGTCGACGATTTTGGTCTCTGGCGCGTCTATGGTCATGTCCGCTGGGTCCTTCCGGTTGCCGCTTCCAGGGTCTTGGAGTACCTGCTTTATGAGCCAAGCACGAAATAGGAGCAAGAGGCGGCGTGACACAGGATGCGATCCGTATCGATGGGTTGGTCAAGACCTATCGCGGCGCCAAGGGCGAGCCGGAAAAGACCGCGCTGAAGGGCGTCGATCTGGCGATCCCGCGCGGATCGGTCTTTGGTCTGTTGGGACCAAACGGCGCCGGCAAATCCACCTTGATCAATATACTCGCCGGGCTGGTGACCAAGACGTCGGGCAAGGTGCAGATCTGGGGGTTCGATCAGGACGTCAATCCGCGCCAGTCGCGCGCGGCCATCGGTGTGATGCCGCAGGAGCTGAATCTCGACCCGTTCTTTTCACCGCGCGGCGCGCTGGAGGTCCAGGCGGGTCTTTACGGTGTGCCGCGGGCGCAGCGCCGCAGCGATGAGATCCTTGCTCTGGTTGGGCTTTCGGACAAGGCAGGCGCCTATGCGCGCACGCTCTCTGGCGGAATGCGGCGGCGGCTTTTGCTGGCCAAGGCGCTGGTGCATCGCCCCAATGTTCTGGTACTGGATGAGCCGACAGCGGGCGTGGATATTGAGTTGCGCCAGATGCTCTGGGCCAATGTGCGCAAGCTCAATGACGAGGGGATGACCATCATCCTGACCACCCATTACCTCGAAGAGGCCGAGGAGATGTGTGACGAAATCGCGATTATCAATCATGGCGCCGTGGTGGCGCGCGACAGTACCCAAAATCTACTGTCGCGGATGGATGCCAAGACGCTGGTGGTCCATCCTGCGTACCCCGTGGCAGACGTGCCGGTGGGTGACGGCGTGGAAGGCCAGCTTCGGCCCGACGGCACTCTTGCGCTGACCTATCGGCGCGGTTGCATCACCGCCGAAGGCGTTCTGGATCTGGTTCGCGGGGCTGGCATTACGATCCGTGACCTGCGGTCCGAAGAGCCCGATCTTGAGGATGTCTTCCTTGCCCTGACCTCATCGCGCGGGTCCCGGCCGACTTAATGAAGGATGATCTTGCCAGTCTTCAGGACGCGCAACCGAGATCTTGGCACCGGTTGGACAGGCGTGGGAGGGTCACGTCAAGTTCGGGGCGCGGGATTGACCGTCTCGCAAACAGCGCTGACCAACCGATCTCATCGTAGGGGAGCCAGCCAGATTGTGACGCACAATCTGGTCAGAAACTGACGCAGTTTCTAGGCGCCCGGGGGCGTGGGCCAGAGCCGGGATAAGATTTTGCGTCAAAATCTTCACATTTTCTGCGTCAGAAAATGCTTCGCGTTGTGGCCGCAGCGCGCGCGGGTTAGAAGGCGCCAAAAGCCTATCGGAGCACTCTCATGCAGACCCCAAAACCCGTTGTCCTGTGCATTCTGGATGGCTGGGGCCTGTCGGACGCTACCGAGGCGAACGCCCCCCATCTTGCGCAGACCCCTCATTTCGATCGCATGTTGTCACAGGAACCTCATGCGCGCCTGATCACCCATGGTCCTGATGTGGGGCTGCCCAGCGGTCAGATGGGCAATTCCGAGGTCGGTCACACCAATATCGGAGCAGGCCGGGTCGTGGCGATGGATCTGGGGCAGATCGATCTGGCGATCGAAGAGGGCAGTTTCTTTGAAGCGACCGCATTTCAGCAGTTCATTGCTGCACTCAAACAGAGCGGCGGCACGGCGCACCTGATCGGTCTGGTCTCCGACGGCGGCGTGCATGGGCACCTCTCCCATATCCTCGCCGCAGCCAGCGCGATCTCTGCAGCCGGGGTTCAAGTGGCCATCCATGCGATTACCGATGGGCGCGACGTGCCACCGAGATCGGCCTATGGTTACCTGGGGGCCTTGGCGGAGGGACTGCCCGAAGGTGCCCGGATCGCCACTGTGATCGGCCGATACTTTGCCATGGATCGCGACAACCGATGGGGCCGCGTCAGCGAAGCCTACCGCGCGATCATGCAAGCTGAGGGGCGCCGTGCCGCAGACGCCCATACCGCGATCACCACCGCTTATAACCAAAGCGAATCCGACGAGTTCATCAGCGCGACCGTCCTGCCAGGCCATGACGGGATCGCAGAAGGTGACGGTGTCTTTTGCCTGAATTTCCGCGCCGATCGGGCGCGCGAAATCCTGGCGGCTATAGGTCAGCCGGGGTTTGATGCGTTTGACACTGGCTCACGGCCGCACCTGGCCTGTTTTCTGGGGATGGTCGAGTACTCCGACGACCACAACACCTATATGTCGACCGTCTTCCCCTCCAGCGAGATCGTGAACACGCTGGGCGCCTGGGTGGCCAAACACAATCTGCGCCAGTTCCGGCTTGCAGAGACAGAAAAGTACCCGCATGTGACCTTTTTCCTCAATGGTGGCCAGGAAGAACCCGAACCGGGCGAGGATCGCTATATGGCGCAATCTCCTGACGTCGCCACCTATGACCTGCAACCCGAAATGTCCTGCGGCGAGGTGACCGACAAACTGCTGGACGTGATTGGCGCAGGCTATGATATGATCGTTGTCAACTATGCCAACCCGGACATGGTCGGTCATACCGGGGATCTGTCGGCGGCAATCCTCGCCTGCGAAGCGGTTGACCGATGTTTGGGCCGTGTGATCGAGGCTGTGCATCAGGCTGGTGGCGCAATGATCGTTACGGCGGATCATGGCAATTGTGAAATGATGCTCGATCCCGAGACCGGCGGCCCGCATACCGCGCATACACTCAACCCCGTGCCGGTGGCTCTGATTGGGGGCCCGGAAGGCGCGCGCCTGCGCGATGGCCGGTTGTCGGATCTGGCCCCGACAGTGCTGGCGCTGATGGGGCTCGCGAAACCGGCAGAAATGACAGGGGAAAGCTTGCTGATATGAAGTTGCGCGCCGCCTGTACCGTGATCCTGCTGACGATCGGCCCTGCCATGGCGCAAGACGATCCTGCTACGGCGGCACGCGCGGCGGCAGCGCAGCTTGAACAGGCCGCGCTTTCCCTGCAAGCGGCGGATGGCGCACGCGACCGGGTGCGGGCGCTGACACAAACGGTTCAGGCCTATGAGGCGGGCCTCGCCGCAATGCGCGACGGGTTGCGCCAGGCCGCTCTGCGCGAGGGGCAGTTGCGCCGCAGGCTGGAGGCGCGCGAAGCCGAGATCGCCGATCTGCTGGGTGTGTTGCAAACCATCGGCTCCGCCCCGCCGCCGGTTCTGATGCTGCACCCCGGTGGCCCACAGGCCAGCGCCCGGGCCGGCATGATGCTGGCCGATGTCACCCCAGGGCTGAATGCCCGCGCCGCCGACCTGCGCCAGGATCTGCGAGAGGTCGAGACCCTACGCCTGTTGCAGCAATCTGCCGCGGGCACCCTGGAGGAAGGCCTGTCCGGCGTCCAGGCCGCCCGCGCCGATCTTAGCCAGGCAGTGGCGGACCGCACCGACCTGCCGCGCCGGTTCACCGAGGATCCGGTGCGCACCGCGATCCTGATATCCTCGACCGAGACGCTGGAAGGGTTCGCCAGCGGCCTGTCGGACATGACCGGAGAACAGATCGCACCATCGGCTGCCGATATCAGCGATCGGAGGGGGCAGCTTGATCTGCCGACGCAAGGTCTGGTGTTGCGGCGCGCGGGTCAGGCGGATGCGGCCGGGATCACCCGTCCCGGCATCCTGGTGGCCACGCGCCCTCGCGCGCTGGTCACAGCCCCCGCCGCCGCCACGATTCGCTATCTGGGTCCGCTCCTCGATCTGGGTAATGTCGTGATACTGGAGCCCCAGGCGGAGACGCTTTTTGTCCTGTCTGGGCTGTCTGAGGTTTATGGAGAGCCCGGTCTGGTGATCCCAGAGGGCACCCCAATTGGCCTTATGGGGGGCGCGGACCCCGAAATTGGCACAATTCTGTCAACAAGCAGTGAGGGCACTGGAACAGATCGCTCAGAAACGCTCTATATAGAAGTGAGAGAGGGCGGGGCCCCTGTGGATCCAGAGACGTGGTTCCAAACCGATAAGGATGGATAAACCAAGAGATGAAAAACTTTGTCATAGTCGCATTTGCCGGGATCATTTCAGGCGTGGTTGCCACAACGCAGGTCGCAGGCCCGCTACTGGCCCAGGAAAGCGCGCGCAACACCAATGTCTATGAGCAGCTTGACCTGTTCGGCGACATCTTTGAACGGATCCGCGCCCAATATGTCGAAGAGGTCGACGAGGCCGACCTGATCGAGGCCGCCATTGACGGGATGCTCACCTCGCTGGATCCGCATTCGAGTTATCTGTCACCCGATGATGCCGCCCAGATGCGGGTGCAGACCCGGGGGGAGTTTGGCGGGCTGGGGATCGAGGTCACCCAGGAAGAGGGCTTTGTCAAAGTCGTCTCGCCCATCGATGGCACGCCGGCGGACGAAGCCGGGATCGAAGCGGGCGATTTCATCACCCATGTGGACGGCGAAAGCGTTCTGGGCTTGACCCTCGATTCTGCTGTTGAGTTGATGCGTGGCCCGGTGGGCTCCGAAATCGTGATCACCGTTGTCCGCGAGGGCGAAGCCGAGCCGTTCGACGTGTCGATCATCCGCGATACGATCAAACTGACCGCAGTGCGCACTCGCACCCAGGGCGACACGGTCATATTGCGGGTCACCACATTCAACGACCAGACCATGCCCAATCTCGAAGCCGGCCTGAATGAACAGATCGAAGAGGTCGGTGGCTTCGATGCAATCAATGGGATCGTTCTGGACCTGCGCAACAATCCCGGTGGGCTGCTGACCCAGGCGATCAAAGTGTCGGACGCGTTTCTGGAAAAAGGCGAGATCGTCTCGACCCGTGGGCGGGCCGCCGAAGATGGCGAGCGGTTCAATGCGACTGCGGGCGATCTGGCCCAGGGCAAGCCCATCGTGGTGCTGATCAATGGCGGGTCTGCTTCGGCATCCGAGATCGTCGCAGGCGCGTTGCAGGATCACCGTCGGGCCATCGTCGTGGGCACCAAGAGCTTTGGAAAAGGGTCGGTGCAAACGGTGATGCCGCTGCGCGGCGATGGCGCGATGCGCCTGACCACGGCACGCTACTATACCCCGTCCGGCCGGTCGATCCAGGCGCTTGGCGTGTCGCCCGACATTGTCGTGGAACAGCCGCGCAGCCGTCCCAACGAGACGGAAGAAGAAGACGAAGCTGCGGCCCGCAGCCGGTCAGAGGCCGATCTTCGGGGCCGTCTAAACAATGACAGCCTCAGCGAGGACGAGGTGCGCCAGATCGAAGCAGACCGCGCCAAGGCCGAAGCTGCAGCCGCCTTGCGCGAAGAGGATTATCAACTGGCCTATGCGATCGACATCCTCAAGGGTTTGTCGGCGATGAACCCGGGCGACTGACACCACAGGTCCCATGATCCGACCCAAGAAATGGCCCCGCTCTGTCGGGGTCATTTTTTCACAGGGTCTTTAAGGTGCACCACACAGATCACAGCATTTGAAGTCTGACAAACGGCCGTCGCGTCCCGTCGGATATCGGACGCGCAGGCGCGCCAGTTCCGCTTTGTGGCGTGATTTTCACCCTCTCAAGAGGCTATGTGCAACCAACCCATGACCGCAGCTCGACCGGCAAAGGCTCCTTGCACGCATCTGTTTTGCGCTGACCTTGACAGGTCTTGGACCGTCGGTCGCGTCGCTCAGCCAGGCGTCTGCAAGGACCAAAGATCGGTCTGGGCCAATCATGCTTCTTCTGGCCCTAAATATTCCCAGGGTTTGGGACAGCGTCCCAAGGCCCGTGCGGCCGCGCACAAATAGAATAGAATGCGGCGCAGCCGCTCCGGTATCGAAGATACGCCAAGCGCCGCGTCAGAGATGAGTGGCCAACCGCGCAGCCACATCGCGGCCGCTCTGATAGGCGCCATGTGCCGTGGCTTGCCATTTGAGGGAGAAAGCTTCTCCCGCAAAGGCGACCGAGCCTGTATCCGTGCCAATCATCTGATGACGACGGGCCGCGGCACCCGGTCTGGCGGCAGAGTAGGAGCCCAGGATCAGAGGGTTTTGCGTCCAGCCCGTAACCGCCCGGCCAAGGATCAGATCCCTGAAGTCCGGGCCAAGGGCCTGGCACAGCCGGTCTTCTGCAAACTGGCGCATTGCATCGGACCCCTCCGCCAACAGGTTCCGGACCATATCCCCGGCCATGTGGACGATGATCATCGGGCTCTCACCCGCAATAACCTGAAGGTTCATCGACGCGCCGCCATCCGGGGTGAAGGTCCCAAAAAGCTTGCCCTTCAGTTCAGCAGGAAGCGCGCGCAACGCAAAGGCTACCTTTTCATACGCACCGCAGGGCACATCCGCGATCAGCGGCAGCAAATCCGCCGCGGGTCCGGGACCAAAGCGGATCGCGCCGGAGCTCAGCACATTTGTCGAGGGGGTCACGATGGCGCCGCGTACCTGCATCCCGCCCTCGGACGTTTCCAGCCGGACACCGCCCTCCGGTCGCTGATCAATCGCGCTGATCGAGACGCCGAGCCTGACGGGCAGCCCATGGGACATGTGTGCGATCAGATCGCCATAGCCCGTTGTCAGCGGCCAGTTCGAATCTGTGTCTGCATAATCCGCATAGCCCATTGCAGAGACCCGGCCGGGATCCTCGCCCGCCAGAAGGCCCAGAATGCAATGGACGTCCGGCGACCAGCGTCCGGCGTCGGGCAACACGTCGGTGATCGGCACGTCACGCCCCTCCGCGCCCGCCTGATCGACGATGTCGAACGCACGGCCGATCGCCTGGTCGGCCTCGACCAGTTCAGCCTCGCTGGCGAACCGTCCGTCGGACCACAGAACATAGTGGCACGTCTGCGCCTTCTGCCGCAGATAGCGGGCGCCCAGCCGGTCGGCCCAGGCGACCAGCGGGTTCTCATCGGCGCAATGCAACCAGTGACAGCCGTGATCCCACGCGACCGGCAGGCCCGCGCGATCCGTCAGGGCCCGTCCACCCACCCGGTCCGCGGCCTCGAGGATCTCAAAGGGAACACCGCGGGCGGCCAGTTCGAGACCGGCGCCGATCCCCGCCGCTCCGGCTCCGACGATGACAACGTGCGGTTCTGTTCGCATAGGTCAGCCCGCTTCCAGGCAATGACGGCGAAAGGCGCGTTTGAGCATATCGAGTTCGGCTCTGAGAAGCGCCATCTCGCCCCGCATATCGTCGGCCAGTACCTCCCCCGCGATCAGGGTAAAATGGTCCAGCATGGTCTCGCTCGCCGTGTCGATGACGGTAAAGGTGTGGATCCCGTCACTGATCGCATAGGCGGGTACCGGAATGGTCAGCGACCAGGTCCGACCATCATCCTGTGGCGCCAGCTCAACCCCCGGGACGATCTGATCCAGATGCCGCACCTCGATCTCCGGTGTGTCCGTTGCACCATCGTTGCGGGTCAAGACACCTTCCCAGACACCGTTGGCAAGGCGGGTTTTTGTCAGGTCGCACTGGCTCATTTCAAAGGCTCACATTGGGGCGCGCGGACGGCGCGAAAACGTCAGATCGCGCAGGATCACCTGATTCATTTCAGGTCCTTCAAAGATCAGATCCAGCCAGGCTTTCTCCACGCGCTTTTCGTTGAGGTTGGAATAGGCCAGATCGAACTCGACCATAACATTCTCCTCGTTCAGCGGCAGCTCGCGTACGAACTGTTCGGTATTGGGCCCATGTTTGATGTTGAGCCGCGCAAAGATCTCAATCCCCTTCTCGACCTCGACAATCGTGTCGATGCGCAGGATGTGATCCTTTCTCAGCCCGGAGACAGCGGCTTGGGGCATGTCGATCACAAGAGACAGAAACGAGCCGTCGAACGTGAACACATCCATGCGCAGACCATAGGGTGCCAGATCCTCCTCGCGCAGGTTGCGCAACTGGCGCAGGGTCAACTCGGAATGGGCGCAGTCATGAAACAGCGTCACCTCCGCGCCCAGCGTCGACTTGGTCTGAACCGAGGACATGCCCGGTACGGGCAGCGGCCCGCGCCAGAGTTGCGGCCGCCAGGCCCAATCGGTTCCAAAGGGTTTGGGAAAACTGTCAGAGCCGACCGTCGGCAGGGCCAACTTCTCTTCGGCGGCATAGATCACATCGTTGAGATAGGTCCGCAATTGCCGCGCCCGATAACGATAGCGGCGCAGCGATACCGGGTCGGCCTTAGGCGCCTGGCGCGCCGCATTGCGCCACCAGCGCAGCGTGCTGCTGTGCAAGACCCGATCCATGACTGTGCCAAACTGAAACGCCATTCACCCAGCTTCCGTTCTTTCGGTAGTCAAGACAATCCGTGACAAGGGTTTCCGTTCAATAAACCGGTTCTGTGGCCGCGCTGCCGCGACACCCCTTGCACCGTCTCATACCGCGGTCGCCGTGCGGGTCGCACGGGCGATGTCCTGCAAGATACGCGCCCCTTCATCGCCGGTCGCCTGACTGGTGTCAGGCGCATAAAGCGCCAGGCTGACCAACTGACCGTTCAGCACAAAGGCCGTGCGCCAGTACTGACCGCTGGTCCCGTCCACGGGCGTCTCTTGAGTACGCAATTGGGTCAGGGTCAGATCGCCCCGCTCCAGTGTCCGCAAGACCTCATCGGATCCCGGTGCCGCCGGAAACGCGCCGACATCGGCGGGGACTGTGCCCGGTTCGACCGGCGCCAGAGAGACGGTCACAATCGCCAGTTCCCAGGCTCCAAAGGTCCCTTGAACACCCAACGTGTCACAGCGCCCTAAAAGCGCAAAGCGATCCCTCAGGCTGCGCTGGTCGATGCAATAGCCCTGAGGTGTGGCCAATTGCAGCGCGCCATCGGACATCGCGGCGCGTGTGACCGGAGCTGACCCGCCGCCTGCCCCCAGCCCGGGCAGGGTCAGCGTATCGCAGGCGGCCAGAGTGGCAAGAACCGCCAGACCGACAAGACGCCGGGCCTTAGAGGTCCATATACTCATGCTTTTCAGCCTTGCCGCCGGGATGCGTGACCGCCCCCTTATAGGTGGCGCCCACCAGCTGCGCGTATTTCCAGATAGAGCCCGAGGCATAGATTGTCTCGCGCGGTCCCTTCCAATTGGCCTTGCGCTCGGCCAGTTCCGCGTCTGTCAGGGCCACGTCAAGTGTGCCTTCAATGGCGTTGATGGTGATCATATCGCCATCCTCCAAAAGAGCGATGGGCCCGCCATGAGCCGCTTCAGGCCCGACATGGCCAATGCAGAATCCACGTGTCGCCCCGGAAAATCGGCCATCGGTGATCAGCGCCACTTTCTTGCCCATGCCCTGACCCGATAGGGCCGCCGTGGTGGCCAGCATCTCGCGCATGCCCGGCCCGCCCGATGGACCCTCGTTGCGGATCACGAACACATCGCCTTCCTCATAGGTGCGGTTTTGCACCGCTTCAAAGGCGTCCTGCTCACATTCAAAGATCCGCGCCGGGCCAGTAAAGATCTGGTGCTGCGGCTCGATCCCGGCGACTTTTACGATTGCACCCTCCGGGGCAATGTTGCCTTTCAGGCCCACCACGCCGCCTGTCTTGGTGATTGGCGTCTCGATGGAATAGATCACCTTGCCGTCGGCTTCGCGGTCGATCAGATCCAACTCTTCGCCGATGCTCTTGCCACTGGCGGTCATGCAATCCTCGTGCAAGAGACCCGCCTTGCGCAATTCTTTCATCACAACAGGCACGCCGCCCGCCTCATAAAGATCCTTGGCCACGTATTGGCCGCCGGGCTTGAGATCGACGAAATAGGGGGTGTCGCGGAAAATCTCGCAGACATCATCGAGGAAGAACTCGATGCCCGCTTCATGGGCAATGGCGGGCATGTGCAGCCCGGCATTTGTCGACCCGCCGGTGCAGGCCACGACCCGCGCGGCGTTTTCCAGCGATTTCAGCGTCACGACGTCGCGCGCGCGGATGTTCTTTTCGATCAGGTTCATCACCGCGCGGCCCGATGCTTCGCTATACTGATCGCGGCTTTCATACGGTGCCGGCATCCCCGAAGAGTTGAGGAGCGCCAGACCAATCGCCTCGGAGACGCAGGCCATGGTGTTGGCGGTGAACTGACCCCCGCAGGCCCCGGCACTGGGGCAGGCCACCCGTTCCAGCACGTCGAGCGCCTTGTCGGAAAGCTGGTTGTTCTGGTGCTTGCCCACGGCTTCGAACATGTCCTGCACGGTCAGGTCGCGGTCGAGATACTCCTCTGGCACCTCATCGACATGCGGCGCCTTGCCGGGCAGGATCGAGCCGCCATAGACAAAGACCGATGGCACGTTCAGGCGCACCATCGCCATCATCATGCCGGGCAGGGACTTGTCACAGCCCGCGAGACCGACAAGCGCGTCATAGCAATGCCCGCGCATCGTCAGCTCGACCGTGTCTGCGATGGCATCGCGCGAGGGCAGCGAGGACCGCATGCCCTCATGCCCCATCGCGATCCCGTCGGTAACAGTGATCGTGGTGAACTCACGCGGTGAACCGGAGGCTTCCTTGACGCCCATTTTCACCGCCTGAGCCTGCCTGTTCAGGGCGATGTTGCAAGGTGCCGCCTCGTTCCAGCATGTGGCAACCCCGATCAGGGGCTGGTGGATCTCTTCCTCGGTCATGCCCATGGCATAGTAGTAAGACCGGTGCGGCGCGCGTTCGGGCCCTTCGGTCACATGACGGCTGGGCAATTTGGATTTGTCGAATTTGCGCGTGAGCATGGCGGACCTCCCGGAAAGCTTTGGTTCCTATTGGCAATAACGGGGCGCAAATGCGCCCGCAAGAGAGAAGGCGGGATCGGACGAACCCGGTCTGCCGCAAACAGACCAGGCCCCTTGCGCGGCTTGCGTCCTGACCGGGCAGGGCAGGGGGAGTGCTGCAGGGGACCGCTATCAGACCACGTCACGGGCAATATCCGGCCCGATGTCCGGTCCCGGAGCCGAGGCGGTCGATCATGGCGCGGTCACGCTCTTGCCTCCAGGTGCTCGCCCGGTCCAATCCGCTGGTCGTAGACGCGGGTGATCCGGTGGGTCTCTTGGGGCGATCTGGATAGCCGGAGCGGAGAGACGGTCGGCATCACGCCGATATGTCAGGACCTTGAGTTTGCCCGCGATGTCGCATTGGTCGCTGTCACCGGCTATCAGGCGAATGACCTGCATCTGACAGGTGCGCTCCGGGATCAGTTCAGCAAATTTTCGGTCAAGTTCCATAAGGATCGGCGCGTCGCCGGCTGTCCTGGAAAGGAAGGGCTGGCCAATACGCCGCCGGAGGGTGATCACAACGTCTTTTTGCGCCACGCGGGGCGCGCCAGATCATGCGATCGTCAGATGCGCCGCTGGCGGATCGGTCGTGTCAGGAGAGGTGCGGATTTGCTCTGACCGCGCTCTTTGACACGCGCGAGAACGACGATTGTGTACCGCTTGCCCAAATCGGCGAGGGGCCTGCGGATTTCATCCGGCCGAAACATGCAGCCGCGTCTGGATGTGATCTCGTGCAAATCTCTGTGCGGGGGCTTTCATCTGCCTGTGCATCAGCGCGCCTTGTAATCGGGCCCGTCCAGACATACCGTTAAGCCCCTGCCATGCAAGGGGATATCCTTCCCCCATCATGGGCTGCCGAGTTTTCAAGGCGGGATATGGAACACACATTATTTTCATTCATCTGGAGACACTCCAAGCGGGAACAGTTGCTCTTGTTGCTGGTAACAGTGGCGTCGTTCCCCTTGCTGTTTGCCACGCTGGAATTGCCCAAACGGATCATCAACGACGCGATTGGCGCACAATCCAGCACGGTCGACTTGCTGGGCTATCAGCTCAGCCAGGTGGAATTCCTGATGGCGTTGTGCTTCGCGTTCCTGGGTGCGGTGCTGGCCAGCGGGCTGGTCAAGATGCGCATCAACACGATGAAGGGCGTGCTGTCCGAACGCATGCTGCGGCGGTTCCGCTATCAGCTGCTCAGCCGGATGATGCGGTTTCCCAAACCCTATTTCCGCTCCACCAGCCAGGGTGAGCTGGTGTCGATGGTCACCTCCGAGGCCGAGCCCATGGGCGGGCTGATGGGCGATGCGGTGGCCCAGCCGGTGTTTCAGGCCGGTCAGATGCTGACCATCGTGACGTTTCTGTTTTTGCAATCGGTCTGGTTCGGGCTGGCGGCGATCGCACTGATCCCGTTGCAAGCTTGGCTGATCCCGATGCTGCAACGCCAGATCAACCAGCTGAACAAGAAACGGATCGTGCAGGTGCGCCACCTGGCCTCTGAGATCGGCGAGACGGCGGCAGGCATCGGCGATCTGCGCATCAACGGTGGCTGGCGTTATCGCAAGGCCGAGTATTCCGACCGGTTGGGGCGTCTTTTCGAGATCCGCTTCAAGATCTACCAGAAGAAATTCTTCATGAAGTTTCTCAACAACTTCATCACCCAACTGACGCCATTCTTTTTCTATTCGGTCGGCGGGTATCTGGCGATCAAGGGCGACATCACCGTGGGCGCGTTGGTCGCGGCGTTGGCGGCCTACAAGGATATCGCCAGCCCCTGGAAGGAGCTTCTGACTTACTACAACCAAGTGCAGGACATGTCATTGCGCTGGCAGATCGTGACCGAACGGTTCGAGCCGCGCAACATGATCGACGAGGCCCTTTTTGACGGTGAGCCGTCGGAGATCCCGCATCTGAACGGCGCCATAGAAATCCGCGATGTCACAATTCGCGATCATGACGGCAATACCGTGCTGGAGGACATCAACCTCGACATCCCGGCAGGCGCCCGCGTTGCGATCCAGAGTACCAGCGCGGTCGAGCGCAGCGCCTTTGCCGATCTTCTCACGCGGGAGGTTCTGCCGGTGCGTGGTTCGGTCACCGTGGCGGGGCATCCGCTCAACAGCCTGCATCAGGCCGTGCTGGCTTCGCGCATCGGTTATGCGCATTCGCGCCCCTATCTCTTTGACGGGACACTGGGCGACAACCTGCTGATGCCGTTGCGCATGAAGCCCGACCAGACCGAGCCGCCACGCGGAAAGGATCGCTGTGCGATCGAGGCGACGCGATCCGGCAACAGCACCGACCGTCTGTCGGACGACTGGATCGATCCGGAACTGGCCGGGTTGATCAGTGGCGAGGATATCCGCGACTGGTGGTTCAAGCTGGTCCAGGCAATGGGCGTGGACGAGGCGATGTTCCGGCGCTCGCTCCGGTCGCGATTCAAGCCCGATCTGCATCCTCTCCTGGCCAAACGTCTGGTTGAACTGCGCCCGCTGATCCATGAGCGCTTGCAGGAGGCGGGTTTGATGGATGCGGTCAACCGGTTCGATCCAGATGCGTTTAACCCGTCCGTGCCCTTGGGTGGCAATCTGCTCTATGCCACACCGCGCATCGAGATTTCTCAGGAAAGCCTCGCATCCGAACGGCATTTCATGACCATGATCCATGAGATCGGCCTGGCCGAAGAGGCGATCGCGATCTCATCGGGTGTCATGCAGACCCTGCGCCAGACCTTTGGCCGGGATGGAACGGATCATCCGCTTTTCCGGCGCTTGGGGATCGACGAGGATATCTATATCCGGCTCTCGTACATCGCCCAAAAGCATGAGAAAGAGGGGCGCGCCGCGCTCAGCGACGAGGAAGAGGCGCTGTTGATGACGGTCCCCTTCCTTTTGACCGCCGAAGAGATCGGACCCAGCTTTCCTGAAGAGTACAAGCAAAAGATCCTTGAGATCCGCAAGGCAAAATCCCAGCAGCTGCGCGATCTGACAGGCGACATGTTCGTGCCCGTGGATGAGCAGACCTATCTGCCCCGCCTGACCGCACTGGAAAATGCGATCTTTGGCCGGATGTCGATGCTGGCCGGGGCGCGAGCCGAAGAGGTCGAGAGCATCGTGGCCCGGGTGATGGACGATCATGGTCTGCGCCGGGCCATGGCCGAGATCATCTATGACATGCCGACCGGTCTGGGCGGGGCGAACCTGCCCACCATATTGCAGGAGCGCGCAGCCTTCAGCCGGGCGGGGATCAAGCGGCCCGATATCTTGATCCTGGACAAGGCGCTGGCCAGCCACAATGGTGCCAGCCGCGCCCAAACCCGGTCGCGTCTGCGCGAATTGTTACCAAAGACCACAATGGTTTTCATGGAAGACAGCTTTGCCAGCCCGGACAATTACGATCTTTTTGTCGAGATCAAGGATGGGCGGATCGATGGTGTCTCCATGGGTCAGCGCGAAGCGCCGGACAGTCCGGGTGCCGCCGATCTGCGGCGCAAGCAGCGCCTGATTGCGGGGACCGAACTTTTCGGGGATCTCGACGAACGAAATCAGCGCCTGTTGGCGTTCAGTGCGCAATGGTATCAGGCCAGCGCCGGTCAGATCGTGTTTCAGGTCGGAGGCAAGCCCGATGCGGCCTATCTTTGCCTTGAGGGCAGCGCCGAGATGCACTGGCCGGAAAACGATCTGGGCGCGCGTCCTATCGCGTCGATCGGACCGGGGCGCCTGATCGGCGATCTGTCGATTATCTTGGACGAACCGCGCCAGCTCAACCTGATCTCGGTGACCGACACCAAATGGCTGCGCATTGGCGCCGACGAGTTGCGCGCGGTGATCGAAAACGATCCGGCCGTGGCGCACAGTCTTTTGCGCACCGTGGCGAGCCATCTGACCGGCGCGGCCGAACTGTTGCGTCATGCCCGCCTCGATCAGGTTGGCGATCCAAGCAAACCCCTGGACCAGACAACTGAAGACGAGTTGGGCCACTAAGGTGAAGTTGCGCCGCGCCTATACCCCGCATGAGACGCTCGTGGGTCCGGCCCGCGCGCGCCTTGAGCTGTGGAGGATCTTCGCAGGCGGTATGATCATTGTGGCAACGGCCATGCTGCTCAGCTCCCTGGCGAGTTTCCTGATGTGGTTCGTGCTGCAACCCACCGGCGATGCGCTGGACGACGCGATGATGGGGCAGACACCACTGTCGCTGCTTGTTTTGCTGGGCGGGTTCATCTTTCTGACGCTTGGTACGGGTGTGGCGGTGCGGCTTTTGCATGCGCGCGGCCTGGCCAGCGTCCTGGGGCCGCGTCAGGCGGTGATCCGCGATTTTCGTCGGGTTTTTCTGGCCTTGGTGACGCTGGGTATCGTGGTGGCTCTGTTGCCGCCCTATGGCATGGGCGCGCCGCTGACCGCGAACCTGCCGCCCCTGACCTGGCTGATGCTCTTGCCTGTGTCACTTCTGGCTTTGCTGATACAAACCAGCGCCGAAGAGATCGTGTTTCGCGGGTACCTCCAGCAGCAACTGGCGGCGCGGTTCTGCTCTCCGGTGATCTGGGTCGGTGTGCCTTCGGCGCTCTTTGCGTTTGGTCATTATGTGCCGGTCGAGGCAGGGGACAACGCCCTTCTGGTGGCGATCTGGGCCGGGGTCTTCGGTGCGCTGATGGCGGATCTGACAGCGCGGGCGGGCAATCTGGGTCCTGCGATCGGGGTCCATTTCGCCAACAACCTGTCGGCCATCGTGTTGGTGTCGCTGCCCGACAGTCTGAGTGGCCTCTCGCTTTACACGATCGATATCGATATCTCCGACCCCGACACCCTCCACTCGTGGATGCCGATCGATTTTGCAATGATGATCCTGATGTGGCTGGCGGCCCGTCTGGCCATTCGCCGTTGATTGCAATTCGCACAAAGGGCGCTTATTTCAGCGATCACAAACGCCATCAGGAATGCGGGCCATGAACTGGATCACCAATTATGTGCGGCCACGGATCAACTCGATCTTTTCGCGCCGCGAGACGCCCGAGAACCTGTGGCAGAAATGCGATGAGTGCGGAACGATGCTGTTTCATCGTGAACTGTCGGACAATCTGAACGTCTGCACCAATTGCGGCCATCACATGGGCATCACCCCGCGTGAGCGGTTTCTGGCGCTTTTTGACGGTGGCATTTTCACCGAGGTGCAGGTGCCCGAGCCCAAGCCAGACCCCCTGTCGTTCCGTGACCAGAAGAAATACCCCGACCGGATGCGCAGCGCACAGAAGATGACCGGCGAAAAAGAGGCTATGCTGGTCGCCAGCGGCGAGATCGGGCGCACGCCGATTGTGGCTGCGGGTCAGGATTTCTCCTTCATGGCCGGGTCGATGGGCATGTATGTGGGCAACGCCATCATCGCTGCGGCGCAGGAGGCGGTCAAACTCAAGCGTCCGCTGATCCTGTTTTCCGCCGCCGGGGGGGCACGGATGCAGGAGGGGATCCTGAGCCTGATGCAGATGCCGCGGACAACCGTCGCGGTGCAGATGCTGAAAGAGGCGGGTCTGCCCTACATCGTTGTGCTGACCCATCCCACGACCGGCGGCGTGACCGCGTCCTATGCGATGCTGGGCGATGTCCAGATCGCCGAACCGGGCGCGCTGATCTGCTTTGCCGGTCCACGGGTTATCGAACAGACCATCCGTGAAAAGCTGCCCGAAGGGTTCCAGCGCGCGGAATATCTTCTGGATCACGGAATGCTCGACAGGGTGACGCCGCGCACACAGATGCGCGATGAGTTGATCGGACTCACCCGGATGCTGTTGGGCATGCCGCCCGCCGTCAAGGGCGATTTGCCCGCGCCGGATCCCGAAGAGGTACCGGAGCCAGCTGCCGAGGCGGCTTCGGCCCAGGATACGCCAAAGGCATGAGCGCGCCCACATCGGACGTCATCCTGGCTCGGATGATGGCCCTGCACCCCAAGATCATCGACCTGACGCTTGACCGGGTCTGGCGTCTGCTGGATGCGCTGGGCAATCCGCAGACCGGTCTGCCGCCGGTGATCCATATCGCGGGCACCAATGGCAAAGGATCCACCCAGGCGATGATCCGGGCAGGGCTTGAGGGGGCCGGGCATGTGGTGCACGCCTATACCTCGCCGCATCTGGCGCGGTTTCATGAGCGGATCCGCGTGGCCGGTTCGCTGATCTCCGAGCCCGATCTGACCGCCGTTCTGGATGAGTGTTATGCCGCCAATGGCGGCGCGCCGATCACCTATTTCGAGATCACGACCGTTGCGGCCATTCTCGCCTTTGCCCGCACGCCTGCGGACTACACGTTGCTAGAGGTTGGTCTGGGCGGACGGCTGGATGCCACCAATGTGATTGGGCGGCCCCGGCTGACGGCGATCACCCCGGTGTCGATGGACCACGAGACCTTTCTGGGCAACACCCTGCCCAAGATCGCCGGTGAAAAGGCAGGGATCCTCAAGCGCGGCGTGCCCTGCATTGTCGGACGCCAGGCCGCGGACGGGCTGGAGGTGATCGAGGCGCGGGCCCAGGCGCTGGGCGCGCCGCTTCTGGCTTACGGCCAGCACTGGCATGTGGGAGAGGAGCACGGGCGGCTGATCTATCAGGACGAAACGGGTCTTCTCGACCTGCCGCTGCCGAACCTGCCGGGCGTGCATCAGGTCGAGAATGCTGGCATCGCGCTGGCCGCCTTGCGCGGATTGGGTCTGGGCGAGCAGGCCTGCGAGGCGGCGGTGACCCAGGCCTTTTGGCCTGCGCGGATGCAGCGGCTTAGGGACGGACCGTTGGTATCGCGTGCACCCGGGGCCGAGCTTTGGCTCGATGGTGGGCACAACCCAGCGGCGGGACAGGCCCTGGCGGCCCATCTGCGCCGTTTGCCCGCACGGCCCACGCATCTGGTGGTCGGCATGCTCAACACCAAGGATATCGCAGGCTATCTTGGTCCTTTGGCCGAGGTGGCCGAAAGCCTGACAGGCGTGTCGATCCCCGGAGAGGCCAACACCGTTCCGGGCGAACAGACGGCGCGCATCGCCGCCGGTCTGGGTCTTGAGACCGATGTCGCTAACAATGTGCTGAAGGCGGTTCAAGCGATTGCGGCCAAGGACCCTGAAGCTCGGATCCTGATCTGCGGCTCGCTCTATCTTGCCGGTTCGGTGTTGCGCGAAAACGGCTGAACAGTGCTGGCGACGCAGGCTCTCTGGCTGGCACTCTTTCGGAAATCCGCCGCGCGCGCATAACCGGCCGGCCGACACACGGCTCAGGCGCCCCAATCCTCGGCCTGCATTTCGCGCAGCCGCGAGGCGGTACGCTCGAACTCGAACGTGCCTTCGCCTTCCACATAGAGCATCTCGGGTTCGGCAGCCGCCGAGCAGATCAGTCTTACCTCGGCCTCATAAAGCGCGTCAATCAGGGTGACGAAGCGTTTGGCCTCGTTGAAGTTCGACCGCGACAGGCGCGGGATATCCTCCAGAACCAGAACCCGGACAGCGTCTGCAATGGCAAGGTAATCCGCAGGCCCCAGAGGTTTGCCGCACAGCTCATAGAACGTGGCCCGTGCGACACCGTTGCGGAACGCAGGCAGAACCACCGCGCGGCCCTTGACGGCCAGAACCAGTTCGGTTGCCTTACCGCCTGCAAGATCGTCCCACACCGCCGCGATCTCGGCCCGCGCCTCCGGGCCGGTAGGCGTGAAATAGACCTGCGCCCCTTCCAGCCGGTTCTGACGGTAATCGGTGGAGCTGGAGAGTTCCCATACCACCATCTTGTCCTTAATCATCTCGATGAAAGGCAGAAAAATCTGGCGGTTCAGCCCATCCTTGTACAGATCATCCGGCACCCGGTTGGAGGTGGTCACCACCACCACCCCGGCGGCAAAGAGCGCCTCGAACAGGCGTCCCACGATCATCGCATCGGTGATGTCGGTGATCTGCATCTCGTCGAATGCCAAGAGCCGGACGGATTTGGCCACATCCGCCGCCACGGGGGCGATGGCATCATCCACGCCGCGCTGACGCGCGACATGCATTGCGGCGTGGATCTCCTGCATGAAGGCATGAAAATGCACCCGGCGCGTGGGCACATCGCCCATCGCATCGACGAAGAGATCCATCAGCATGGATTTGCCGCGCCCGACCCCGCCCCACAGATAAAGCCCCATTGGCGGCTCGGGCGCGCGGCGGAAAAACCCGCGTTTGACCGGCTGGGCAAGCGCCGTACGGATCCGCTCGAACTCCGGCAGGACGGCCTCCTGAACCGGGTCGCGGTGCAGCGTGCCTTTGGCCACGCGCTGGGCATAAAGCTCGGATATCGCTGACATGTCTCAGCCCTAGCGCCCATGGGCGGGATTGAAAAGCCACCCTCGCGCGGCTCACATCACAAATCCTCATGCGTCAGACCAGAAATCCTGAATTGACCGCGAGTCTGTCGGGGTTACTCTCCGAACTCCGAACTCCGAACTCCGAACTCCGAACTCCGAACTCCGAACAGGAGACCTCCCCGCATGCAGGATCGCGCGCCTCTCTTCACCCCGGTTCTCATGGTCGGGTGCATCATCATCATGGTGAGCTTTGCGGTGCGCGCCTCTTTCGGTGTGTTCCAGATCCCGATCGCCGATGAGTTCGGCTGGCTCAGGACCGAGTTCTCTCTGGCCATCGCCATTCAGAATCTTGCCTGGGGGATCGGCCAGCCGATTTTCGGTGCAATCGCGGAAAAGATCGGGGACCGCAAGGCGATCATCATGGGTGCGATCATCTATGCGGGGGGCATGGTGCTGACCGCGATGTCGACCACGCCGCTGGAGCATCAGCTCTATGCCTGGCTGGTTGGCTTTGGTGTAGCGGGCACCGGCTTTGGCGTGATCCTGGCGGTTGTCGGGCGGGCCTCGTCGGATGCCAACCGGTCAATGTCGCTGGCCATTGCCACGGCGGCGGGCAGCGCCGGTCAGGTCTTTGGCGCGCCGCTGGCCGAGTGGATGCTCACGATGATGAGCTGGCAGATGGTGTTCGTCTGGTTCGCGGGCGCGATCCTGCTGTTGATCCTGACCCTGCCTCTGATGCGCGCCCCGCCCATGGCCAGCAATGCCGAACTGGAAGAGAGCCTGGGTCAGGTTCTGGTGAAGGCGTTTCGCGATCCCTCCTACACGCTGATCTTTCTGGGGTTTTTCAGCTGCGGCTATCAACTGGCCTTTGTTACGGCGCATTTCCCGGCGCTGGTGACCGAGATGTGCGGCCCGATCCAGCCAGGCAGCGTGCTGCATGATATCGGGATCACCACGACCTCCGCTCTGGGAGCGGTGGCGATATCGCTGATCGGTCTGGCCAATATCGCGGGCACGCTGGCGGCGGGCTGGGCCGGGAACTATTTTCCCAAGAAGTATCTCTTGGCCGGGATCTATACCGGAAGGACGATCATTGCCGCCCTGTTTTTCATCTTTCCGATCACGCCTTTGTCGGTGATCCTTTTTTCCGTGGCGATGGGGGCGCTGTGGCTGGCCACGGTGCCGCTGACTTCGGGCTTGGTGGCGCATATCTATGGGCTGCGCTATATGGGCACGCTTTATGGGATCATCTTTTTCAGCCACCAGCTGGGCAGTTTCGTGGGGGTCTGGCTGGGCGGTCGGATGTATGACCTGACCGGCGACTACACCGTGGTGTGGTGGGTCGGTGTGGCCGTGGGCGCGTTCAGCGCCATTGTGCATCTGCCGATCCGGGAAAGACCGCTGCCCAGCCGAGCGGCTATGGCCTGAGGTTCAGCTTCCCCCTGTCGCGCAGAAAATCGGTGACGTGATGCATCACGGCATCGGTATGGGTATAGGGCAGGCCGTGACCCGCGCCCGCGATCACCTCGACCCGTGCGCGCCGGTGCCATTCGATCAGCGGCCCGGCGGCAGAGGGCGGGACCAGCGGATCGGCACCGCCGAAAACTGCCAGGGTGGGGATATTGTGCTGCGCAATCTGTATGTGATCGGCCTTGAACGTTTCAGAAAGCAATCCCCGATAGCTGGACAGCACCGCCGGCACAAAGCCACGAAAGCGCAGCTCGGCCTTTTGCCGGTCATGGATGTCGGGCACAGATGATGGCAGACCGCGTTCCGCCGCAATCCCTCTGAGGTGTTGCCCGGGATAGAACATCAGCATCAGCCAGTCGCCGATCAACGGCCATTTCAGCATCTGTTCCAGCCGCGTCGGTTGCCGCACGCGGATCCCTGCGGGGGCCAAAAGCACAAGCTGGCGAACCCGGTCGGGATGGGCCGCGGCGAATGCCGTTGCGATGGCGCCGCCCATGGAATAGCCGATGATCGTCAGATCCTGGCCGAGGTCTTGTGCCGCCAGCAACTCGTTCAGCTGTCGCAAGAAGAAGGCGCGGGTCTGGCGCCCAGGCGGCCTGTCGGAGTACCCGCGCCCGTAAAGATCATAGATCAGCACGCGGTAGCCCATCGCGGCCAGTGCCAGCGCGATGCCTTTCCACACGAATGAGGGCGTCGTCAGCCCGTGAATACACAGCGCCACCGGACCGCGTGCCGAGCCGATCCATTCGTAATGGGTCAGGCCGCTGGGCAGGGGGATCCCCTGTCCGGGTGCGGTGCGCCGGGCGGTCTCGTCCATCGGTGGGCGCAGCCTTTCGCGCAAGAACGGCCAGATCGCAATCGTGGCCAGCGCGCTACATAGAGCGACCCAGATCATTGCGTCTCGCGCCACCGCTCCAGAATGTAGCGGGAGGTCATCAGGTCCAGATGCGCGCCCCCGCCGTTCTTGAACAGCGTGATGTCGCCCGCGCGCCCCCGAATGAAACGATCAAGCGTATAGTAATCGGCCAGAATGTCGTCCCGGCTGATCACGCCCGCCCGAAGCGGCGTCTCGATCTCGCCGATATGGCCGATGGTGGTATCGAAACTATCGACATAGATCTTGGCGCGTCTCAGTGCGGCATCGTCGGCCTCGCGCATATCGGGCTTGTAGGCGCCAATCAGGTTGAGGTGCTGACCCGGGCGCAGCCAATCGCCGTGGATCACCGGCTCCGACGACATGGTGGCGGTTAGGATGATGTCGGCGGTGCCCACGGCAGCCTCCAGATCGCGCGCAACGCGCGTGCCGGGATAGCATTCGGCCAAAGCCTCCGCCCCGGCGGGGGAGCGGTTCCAGACCGTGAAACGCGCGCCGGGAAAGCCCGCGCCGAACGCCTCGATCAGCGATGCGCCCACGGTGCCTGCCCCGACGATCAGGATCTCGGACGCGTCCTCCGGGGCCAGCATCAGCGCCGCCAAAAGGCTGTCTGCCGCAGTCTTCCATTTGGTGACCAGATGGAAATCGATCAGAGCTTCAAGTGTGCCGTCGGTATCTGAGTAAAGACAGACGGCCCCATTGACCATCGGCGTGCCCTTGGCTGGATTGCCGGGAAAGATGGTGGCGGTTTTGACGGCCACGCCCATCCCGTCGATCCAGGCCGCGCGCGACAGCACGGTGTCCGTTCCGCGATAAAGGAACGTGTCGCCCACATCGGCCTTGGGCAGGGCGTGGCCTGCCTTGAAGGCCTGCGTCAGCGCGCGCCAGTCCATCAGCGCCTCGCCGTCAGTCATGGATATCGACGGAATGCTCATGCGGCCTCCTCAGCTGTCAAAAGCCCTGCCGCCACCAGCCGGTCAGCCCAGCCCTGCGGCCCCTCGAAAAGATGCGTCTGCCAGCCGCGCGCGGTGGCCGCCGCGATGTTGTCAGGGCGGTCATCGGTAAACATAAGCTCGGACGGAGCCAGGCCGCTGCCCTCTTCGACCATGGCGTAGATGCGCGGATCGGGTTTGATCACACCCATATGCCCCGAGATGAAATCGCGGTCGAAGGCGCGCAGAAACGAATAGTGACCGGCTGCGTAATCATAGCTCTGGATGCCGAAATTCGTGAGGCTGAACACCGGAATGCCTCTGGCCTGCAACGCGCCCATCAGGCGCACGGAATGGTCAATGGCGGGTGTGGCCATCTCGATCCAGCGGTCATGCCACATGCGGATTTCGTCGCGCCATTGGGGATAACCCTCGGCGGTGGCATAGATCGTATCGGTAAAATGCTGCCCCATATCGACCTTGTCGTTCATGCCGTGCAGATCGACCTGCGCGAACATCGCGCGGCGCCTGTCGGGGCCGATCACGCTGTCATAGAACCGCTCGGGCTGCCATTCGATCAGCACGTTGCCGATGTCGAAAATCACCGCTTTGGGGGTCATGGGATGTCCTTTTTGGCGGCGCGCAGTTCCCGCTCCAGCGCGTCCAGAAAACGGGAGCGGTCGGCCTTTGTAAAGCCACGCCCACCCCCGCCCGCGCCCAAGGGGTTGGCGGCGCGCAGATCCGCCATCAGATCGCGCATCGCCAGTTGCTGACCGATATTGGCCTTGGTGAACGCCGCGCCATTGTGGCGCAGCACACGCGCGCCCGCCTCGATACATTTGGCGGCCAGGGGAATGTCGCCGGTCACCACCACATCGCCGGGCCCACAGCGGTTGGCGATCCACATATCGGCCTCGTCCGGGCCTTCGGCAACGATGACATTTTCGATCAGCGGGTTTTGTGAGGGCCGTAGCCCCCCATTGGAAACGACGAACATCTGCACGCGGTGGCGGGTCGCCACACGCTCGGCTTCCGATTTCACCGGGCAGGCATCGGCGTCAATATATACGGCAGTCATGCATAAAGCGCATCGGCGTGGAACGCGAGGTGATCTTCCATGAAGGTCGAGACAAAGAAATAGCTGTGGTCATAACCCGGTTGCAGGCGGATCTGAGCCTGCTGGGGCCGCTTGGCCACAGCCTCGGCCAGGGCATGGGTCTGCAACAGCTCATAGAACTGATCGCCGGTCCCGGTATCGGTCAGGATCGGCCCGTCAAAGCCGGTCTCCCGCATCATCAGCGTTGCGTCATGGCGGGTCCATTTGCTCTCATCCGGACCCAGATAGGCGCCGAGCTGCTTGCGGCCCCATTCGCTGGCCGTGGGATGGCAGATCGGCGCAAAGGCCGAGACCGACCGGAACTGCCCTGGCAGGCCCATGGCGAGCGTCAGCGCTCCGTGCCCCCCCATCGAATGACCGCTGATCGACTGGCGCGTCATATCGACGGCGAAATGCTCGGCGATCAGCGCGGGCAGTTCCTCGGCCACATAGTCCCACATCTGGAAATGCGGCGCCCAGGGTTTCTGCGAGGCGTTGACATAAAACCCCGCACCCTGGCCCAGATCGTAGGCATCGTCATCGGCCACATCCTCGCCCCGCGGCGAGGTATCGGGGAAAACCAGCGCCAGACCATGCTCGGCTGCCCAGCTTTGCGCGCCCGCCTTGACCATCGCGTTTTCATGGGTGCAGGTGAGGCCCGACAGATACCACAGGACGGGGACCGGGCCGTGCTGCGCCTCTTCGGGCAGAAACAGGCCGAAGGTCATGTCGCAGGCGCAGGCATTGGATGCATGTGTATAGACACCCTGCACGCCGCCAAAGGCCTTGTTTTCTGACACGGGTTTCATGAGCGCTTCCTCAGATTGTTCCGCAACAGCAATACCAGCGATGCGCGGTTTGGCAACGTCTTACAGAAATGATGCGCTGACCCAGGCAATGACCACCGACACGGTGATGATCGAGATCACCGTGGACAGCAAGATCGCCGCCGATGCGCGGTGCGGTGCGACGTTGTAATGTTGCGCCAGGATATAGACATTGCCGGCCACCGGCAGGGCCGCCGCCGAGATGACGACAGCGGCCGAGAACGGATCGATCGGAAAAAGGATCAACACGCCGATGGCCACGAAAAGCGGATGCAGCCCTAATTTGCAAAAGCTGAGCCAGAGGGCGACCTGAACCCGTTCCGCCGATTTGGAAGCCAGTGACGCTCCGATTGCAAAAAGTGCACCGGGTGTGGCAGCAGCACCCAGGATGGCGAGAAACTCGTTCATCGGGCCGGGGATCGGAATGTCGAGCGCGGACCAGATCAGCCCCAGAGAGATGGCCACGATCATCGGGTTCTTGATCAGGCCAAGCCCTACGGTCTTGAGAATGGAAAGGCTCATCCGTCCGTCGCGGGAGCCGGTGATCAGGATCACAATCAGGCTGGAAAAAACGATCAGATCGACAGCCAGCACCAGCATGACCGGCCCCACAGCGGCCTCGCCAAAGATGACGGCCAGCATCGGGATCCCCAGAAAGCCAACATTTCCGATGACGGCGCATTGCGCTTCGATCGCGGTATACTGGACGTCGAGTTTGCGCAGAAAAGCCACGATAGTGGCGATCCCATAGACAAAGGCAGTGCCCCAAAGATAGCCCGCGATCAGGCGGCCATTGAAGACCTCGTCAAGCGACAGGTTTGCGGCAAATCGAAAGAGCATCGCCGACAACGCGAAGTAAAAGACGAACTTGGTGAGATAGGCGGTTGCCTCTTCACTGAAAAACCGTGTGCGTCCGGCCCAGTATCCCAGACCGATCAGCGCGAAAAAGGGAACGGTACGCAGGAAAATCTCGACCATGCCAAAGGGTTAGAGACTTGGTCGCCAAGGTGCAAGAAGCGCGATCAAGGGATCGGGAGCTGATCCTATGGGCAGAGACCGGACCGCAGGCCGTAACTCAAGCCCGGTGCGGTCGGGTAGGGGGCATAATCAAAGGCCCGCGGCATTGTCCGGTATCGCAGATAGTCGAGATTCTGATCGCTCAGCCGTGCCAAGGGATCGACCTCGAATTTCGGGTAATCCGATAAGGGGCGTGCGCCCAGACCGTTGTGGGATGGCAAGATCTGCCTGTCATGCCGCATCCACTGCTGCGCAAAGGTGAAGCGGTCGAGCCTTTGCGGATTGCGGCTTTGGAATGCTGCCAGGGATTGGCAGATCCGCAGATCCCCGACCCGAGCGTCGCGTACGGTGCCGGTCGGGGCGTTGCTCAGATCGACCAGATGCCCTTTCTTGGTGCCAAACCCTTCGATTTCAAAGGTCAGAGCGCCTGGGAGCACAAAGGCGCCGGTCCCCTCTCCTGCTCCAAAGAGGCGGTCCTCTCCCGTCCAGTCGGTGCCATATGTAAAGCGCAGCAGGAAAGTGCCGGGCGGAACCAGCACCCGAAACGGTTCACCGCCTACGATATAGGCTGACAAGGCATCGACGCCGGTCTTGGTATCGACCAGAACCACAACGTAATCGGCGCCAGGACGGCTTTTGACCACAAGCGGAAAAACCGCGGGCAGGCCGGTGCGGTTCCACATCAATCCGGCAGGCGGCCGGGAATGTGCTGCCGTCTCGTCCGCCTGCGGAGCGCTTGCCATGCCGAAGGCCAGCATCAGTGCCGCTGCGATGTACGCCAGCGCTTTCACCGCGATATGCAATTGGTCCGACACCGACATCCCCTCCTGACAAGATCCCTCAAGCCTATCAAATAAGATGTCGCCTTGCGACGAGGGTGTGCAGGAGGTGGCATTTCTCCACCGTCACCGCCTCTCTAGCCGCTGCCGATGAGGATACCGGCGGCCAGAACCAGGGCACCGCCAAGAACCACCTGAAACGCGGCGCGGAAGAACGGCGTCTCCATGTATCTGTTCTGGATCCATGCGATGGCCCACAATTCCACAAAGACAACGATGATTGCGATCACCGTCGCGGTCCAGAAATCGGTGATCAGATAAGGCAGCGCATGGCCCAACCCGCCCACCGTTGTCATCACGCCGGAGGCCACGCCGCGCTTGATCGGCGAACCGCGGCCCGAAAGCTCCCCATCGTCGGATGCGGCTTCGGTAAATCCCATGGAGATACCCGCGCCCACCGATGCGGCGACGCCAACCAGAAATGTGGTCCAGGTGTCCTGTGTTGCGAAAGCTGTCGCAAAGATCGGTGCCAGCGTAGAGACCGAGCCATCCATCAGCCCCGCCAGCCCCGGTTGTACCCAGGTCAGGATGAACTGGCGGCGGGATTTCTCGCCTTCCTGGTCTTGGATGTCGCTGTCAAACAGCCGGTCCTTGAGGCCTGCGGCGGTGGCCTGGTGCCCGGCTTCGGCTGCCGCGAGATCACCCAGCAACTGGCGTGTCGTGGTATCACTCGTGCGCTGGGCGGCTTTGAGGTAAAACTGCTGCGCGTCGCGTTCCATCGCCTCGGCCTCGGCGCGGATGCGGTCGATGCTAAGGTTTTCGACCAGCCAGACAGGTCGGCGGGTATAGTATCCTGCCACATGCTCGCGCCGGATCAGCGGAATGGTCGATCCAAACCGTTGCGTATGCAGGTCAATGAGCCGGGTGCGGTGGGTATCTTCCTCGGCGGCCATCGCCTCGAAGAGTTTGGCCGATGCCGGATAGTCCGCCTTCAGCATTTGCGCATATCCACGGTAGATGCGGGCATCGTCTTCCTCAGACGAAATCGCCAGCGCGATTATTTCCTGTTCTGTCAGGTCCTTGAAGGTTTTGCGGGCGAAGAAAGGGCGCATCTGAGAGCCTTTAATTAGAATAGTTCTAAAACGGAATATAATGACATCTGACGCGCAGGCAACCTGTAATCAGGTTGAAACTGAACTGATCGGTTTATATGGTGGCCCATAGGTGGAGGGGAGGGACTATGGCGCACGCGGCAGAGATCGTTCGCAAAGGTCGCAAGTTCGATCAGGTTCTGCAGGGCGCCCGACAGGTGTTTCTCGCGGATGGATTTGAGGGGGCCAGTGTCGACGATATCGCGCGTGCGGCGGGTGTCTCAAAGGCAACCCTTTACAGCTATTTCCCCGACAAGCGACTTTTGTTCATGGAAGTCGCGCGACTGGAATGCCTCCGTCAGGGCGAGGAATCGCTTGCCTTGATCGAGGTTGCGGCAACACCGCGAATGGTCCTGAAAGAAGCCGCAGAGCGGATGTTGGGCTTTTTGCTGTCGGATTTTGGTCAACGGGTGTTTCGGATCTGTGTGGCCGAGGCCGACCGCTTTCCCGAACTGGGGCGGCAATTCTATGAGACCGGACCGATGATGGTGCGAAACCGCCTGACGGAGTTTCTGACCGAATGTGTGGATCGCAAGCAGATGGAGATCGACGATATCGAGCTTGCTGCGGATCAGTTTGCCGAACTCTGCAAGGCTGACCTGTTTCCCCGTCTGGTGTTCAATATCGATGCCACGTTCAGCGAGGCCGAAATCGCCCGCGTGATCGATGGCGCGGTCGAGACATTCATGGCGCGCTACGCGATCTAGATCACCGCGTCTGCGGTGTTAGGCGTCAGTCGGCGCGCCGCACCTCTAATTGATTGCCTGATTTGCGCGTCTCGAACCGTTTGAGGTCTTTGACCAGATCGCTGAGTTTGGGTTTGCCATAGGTACGGGTGTCGAAATCGGGGTTATCGGCCACGATGTACTGGCCCAACGGTCCCAGCGCGTACCAGTCGCTGTCCTGGGGAATTTTCTCCATCGCGCGCAGGATCAGCGGGATCGCATCGGTGACAGGGGCCTTGCCGCTCTTGTTTGTGCTGCTGCCCTTGGCGGGCGGTTCGTCGACGATGTTTTCGATCAACACGAAACGATTGCAGACATTGCGCAGCGACTCGGGCGCCTTGGCCTCGCCAATACCGATGACATCGAGGCCCTGCTCGCGCACGCGGTTGGCCAGCGCCGTAAAGTCGCTGTCGGAACTGACCAGAACAAAGCCATCGAACCGCCCGGTATGCAGGATATCCATTGCGTCGATCACCAGGCCGATATCGGAGGCGTTCTTGCCCACGGTGTTGGCGCTCTCCTGGTGCGCCACAAGGCCCAGATCGCGCACCACTTTGGACCAGGTGCTGAGCCGCCCCGATGACCAGTCGCCATAGACCCGGCGCAACGCGGGTTCGCCGAAGGAGGTGATCTCCTTTAGGATGGCGCTTGCGTGTTTTGCCGGGATGTTGTCGGCGTCGATCAGGACGGCATAGAGCGGGCGAGTGCGGTCGGGCATTGGGCAAACCTTTGGGTTTGAGGGATCGATGGCGGCACCGGGGGTTTTCCACCCGTCGCCATTGTGGCTTGGACCAATGGCACATTCAATGGCGATCCCCCCGTCAGGCATGATCTTGGCCAGAAGGCGCGTTGGGCGCGGGTTGGGTGCCGCTGCTGCGCTCAGTAGATCACGACCGAGCGGATGGATTTGCCCGCATGCATCAGGTCGAATCCGTCGTTGATCTTGTCGAGACCCATCGTGTGGGTGATCATCGGGTCGATCTCGATCTTGCCGTCCATATACCACT
This sequence comes from Aestuariivita sp., assembly GCF_021404545.1. Lineage (GTDB taxonomy): Bacteria > Pseudomonadota > Alphaproteobacteria > Rhodobacterales > Rhodobacteraceae > Aestuariivita. The sequence goes on along the minus strand of NZ_JAAWWD010000034.1, from coordinate 29,524 downwards.
CCACGATCTGGGGCACATCCGTGCGACCGCGCGCGCCACCGAATGCGGTGCCACGCCAGCTGCGGCCCGTGACCAGCTGGAACGGACGGGTGGAGATTTCCGCACCGGCCGGCGCCACGCCGATGATGATGCTTTCACCCCAGCCCTTATGCGCGGCCTCAAGGGCCGTGCGCATGACCTGAACATTGCCGGTCGCGTCGAAAGTATAGTCGGCACCGCCTTTGGTGAGGCTCACCAGATAGGGGACCAGATCGCCCTCGACCTCGGTGGGATTGACGAAATCGGTCATGCCAAAGCGGGTGGCCATGGGCACCTTGTCGGGATTGATGTCCACGCCTACGATCTGATCCGCTCCCGCAAGGCGCAGCCCCTGGATCACATTCAGCCCGATCCCGCCCAAACCGAAGACAATGGCGCGGGACCCGATTTCCACCTTGGCGGTGTTGATCACCGCGCCAATACCGGTGGTCACGCCGCAGCCGATATAGCAGACCTTGTCAAAGGGCGCGTCTGGGTGGATTTTGGCCAGCGCGATCTCGGGCAGGACCGTATGGTTGGAGAAGGTCGAACAGCCCATGTAGTGCAGGATCGGGTCCCCATCGAGCGTTGTGAACCGGGATGTGCCATCCGGCATCAGGCCTTGCCCTTGGGTTTCACGGATCGCCTGACACAGGTTCGTCTTGGGGTTCAGGCAGTATTCGCATTCCCGGCATTCGGGCGTATAGAGCGGGATCACGTGATCGCCCGGCTTGAGCGAGGTGACGCCTTCGCCTACCTCCAGCACCACGCCGGCCCCTTCATGGCCGAGGATCGCGGGGAAAAGCCCTTCGGGATCTGCACCCGACAGTGTGAACTCATCCGTATGGCAGATGCCGGTGGCCTTGATCTCCACCAGAACCTCTCCCGCGCGGGGCCCGTCGAGGTTTACGTCCATGATTTCGAGTGGTTTTCCGGCCTGAATGGCGACGGCGGCCCGGGTGCGCATGATCTTTCCCTCCCTTGGGGTCTTTGGCCCGACCGTGGGGCAAAGAGCGGGGCAAATCAAGGCCCCGTTACTCCCCGTAAGGCACCCAGATAGTCTTGACCTCGGTCGCGGCGGCAAGGAAGGTCTGGGCGTCCGCTTGGGTCCAGTCGCGCGTCCGGGCCTTGTTGACCCAGGTCCGCTTGAGATTGCCCGCCGCCTCGCGTTCGATGGTCTCGGCCAGGTCGGTGGAGGAAAAGCACCACACTGCATCGACCGCCATGTGGCCGGCCAGATGGGGAGCCAGATCGGCATGTGGGCCGGTAAGGATATTGACCACGCCGGCTGAGACATCCGAGGTGTCGAGGATCTGGTAGAGGTCCGTGGCCGCCAGTGGGAACGGGTCCGAGGCCACCAGCACCGTGCGGTTGCCCATTGCTATGGCGGGCGCCATAACGCCGATCAGGCCCAAGAGCGGCGCTTCATCCGCGCAGACCGCGCCGATGACACCGACAGGTTCATTCATCGCCAGCGCCACGCCCCGGATCGGGACGCCATGCACGCGGCCATCGTATTTATCGGCCCAGGCGGCATATGTGAAAAGCCGGTCGATGCTCGCCTCTACCTCGGCCTTGCCACCGCGTTTGCCGGTAAGCCTGTCGATGCGCCCGGCGAACTCTGCCGCACGGGCCGAGAGGTTTTCGCCGATGTAGTAGAGGATCTGCGCGCGCAGATGCCCGGTGGTTCGGGCCCAACCGCTTGCTGCCTCCGCCGCCTCCACCGCGTTGCGGATATCCTTGCGGTTGGCGATGGGCACCTGGCCCAGAAGCTGGCCCTTCCTGTCGTAGACCGGTTTGGAATAGCCACCATCGGGGCGCACCTGTTTGCCGCCGATATAGAGCTTCGGGGTCCGGTCGATCCCCTCTGCGAGGCCCTGATCGCCTTCGAACGCGGCGATTGGAACCAGCGGTTTGGCTTTGGCCCGGGGCCGGGTATAGGCGGCCAGCCCCTCCCAGCCACCTTCGCGCCCGAACCCGCTTTCGCGCACCCCGCCAAAGCCTGCGGCGGCGTCAAAGAGGTTGGTGGCATTCACCCAGACCACACCGGCCGCCAGTTTCGGCGCGATATCGAGGGCGAGGTTCACATTCTCGGTCCAGAGCGTGGCGGCCAGCCCGTAGCGGGTGTTGTTGGCCAGCGCCACCGCCTCGGCCGGGGTGCGGAAGGTGGTGGAAACCAGGACCGGACCAAAGATCTCCTCCTGCATCAGCGGGTCGGCGGTGCCGAGCCCGGTGATCAGGGTCGGCGGGTAAAAGCATCCTTGCGCTGGCAGGGGCGTGGCGGCGCGGTAGATCTCTCCGGAGGTGTTCGCTTCGACCATGCGGGCGATGGCGTCGCGCTGGACCGGGTCCACGATCGCGCCCACATCGATGCATTTGTCCAGCGGATCGCCGATGCGCAGCCCGTCCATGCGCGCCTTGAGCTTCGCATGAAACGCCTCGGACACGCTTTCCTGGACGAGCAGGCGCGAGCCTGCGCAACAGACCTGGCCCTGGTTGACCCAGATCGCATCGACCAGCCCTTCGACGGCTGAATCGAGATCGGCGTCGTCGAAGACGATATAGGGGGATTTACCGCCCAGCTCCAAGGTCAGCGCCTTGCCGGTCCCGGCGGTGGCGCGCCGGATCCGTCGGCCCACCTCGGTGGAGCCTGTGAAGGCGATCTTGTCGATGCCGGGGTGATTGACGATCATCTCGCCCACCGCGCCTTCGCCAGTGACGATGTTCACCACGCCCTTGGGCAGACCCGCCTGACGGCAGATATCGGCGAACAGCAGTGCCGTGAGCGAGGTGTACTCGGCCGGTTTCAGAACCACCGTGTTCCCCATGGCAATCGCAGGCGCGATCTTCCAGGCCAGCATCAGCAGCGGGAAGTTCCACGGGATGATCTGGCCGCAGACACCCAGCGCCTCGCGGTCGGGCAGTTCCGCGTCCATCAGCTGGGCCATACCTGCGTGGAAATAGAAATGGCGCTGGGCGAGCGGCACGTCGATATCGCGGCTCTCCCGGATGGGTTTGCCATTGTCCATCGTCTCCAGCACAGCCAAAAGCCGCGCGTGTTTTTGCATCAGCCGCGCGATGGCATAGAGGTATCGCGCGCGCCCCGGCCCACCCAGTCTTTGCCATTTGCTCTGCGCCGCGCGGGCGGCGGCGACGGCGGCATCGACATCCTCCTGCGTGGCTTGCGAAAGCGTGGCGAGCACTTCTCCCGTGGCCGGGTTGCGGCTGTCAAAGCCTGCGGCGGGCGCGGTAAAGTTGCCGTCGATGAAATGGCCGAACCGGTCGCCCTGATCGACCAGCCAGGCCAGCGCGTCAGCGGCACTTTCGGGCGCGGGGCCATAGTCCATCGCGTCGAAGATCTCTTTCACGGTCATGGCTTCTTCTCTTTACAAATACGGAACACAGGCGCTTGCCGCTTAGCCCAGCGCATGCCGATAGCGCGCCGAGTACCGCCCGGTGACATGATGCTCCAGCTGCCGTTCGATATCGCCCAAGAGCGACGACGCGCCAAAGCGGAAGAGGTCGGGCTGGAGCCAAGGACGCCCTAGCTCATCTTTCATCAGGGCAAGGTAGGTGAGCGCATCCTTGGCCTTGGAGATCCCACCGGCGGGCTTGTATCCGACGCGATAGCCGGTGCGTTGGTAATAGTCACGAATCGCGCGGACCATTGCGACTGAGACCGGCAGGGTGGCGTTCACGCTTTCCTTGCCGGTGGAGGTCTTGATGAAATCGGCCCCTGCCATCATGCAGATGAGCGAGGCGCGCGCCACATTGCGCAGCGTTCCAAGCTCGCCGGTTGCGAGGATCGCTTTGACATGAGCCTCGCCACAGGCCGCGCGAAAGGTGCTCATTTCGTCGTATAGCGCCTGCCAGTTGCCCGAAAGCACATGACGGCGCGAAATCACGATGTCGATCTCTTCGGCACCAATTGCCACGCTTTCTTCGATTTCCCTGACGCGCAGATGGAAGGGCGAGAGACCCGCGGGAAAGCCTGTGGACACTGCGGCCACGGGGATGCCGGTCCCCTCAAGCGCATCCACCGCGGCGCCGATCATGTCGTGATAGACGCAGACGGCGCCGACGGTGATCTGGCCCATGCCCAGAGCGTCGAGGATATCGGCACGCACCGGTTGGCGGGCCTTGGCGCAGAGACGGCGTACGCGGTCGTCTGTGTCGTCTCCGGCCAGGGTGGTCAGGTCGATACAGGTAATAGCCTTCAGGAGCCACGCCGCCTGAAAATCCGTCTTGACGGATCTGCGACCCGGCAGCGTAGCCGCACGGCGTTCGATGGCCGATGTATTGGCCTGCACTGAACGCACCCATTGCATGTCGAGTGGCATCCCGGGATTGCGGGCGTCCGTCACGGGGGCAAGCGGTGTCGTCGGGGTCAGGGCGGGTGTCTGCATGGCGCGCTCGTCGGATCGGGTGAAAGCAACAGGGTCGCATGGGGCCGCCGCCTTGGCAAGCTGGCCGCGCGTCCGACCCGGGTGCGGGCGGGATCCAAAGGCGCACGCTGCGCGTGCATTCCTTTTGCTGATTTGGCGCGGTGGGGCGGGCTGAGGATTTAGCTGCCGCGATAGGTGGAAAACCCGAAGGGCGAGAACAGCAGGGGCACGTGGTAATGCGCGCCCGCGTCGCTGATCCCGAAGCGGATCGGGATCTGGTCCAGAAAGCGCGGCGCCTCCGGGGGGGTGTCGGTGGCGTCGAGATAGGCGCCCGCGTCGAAGACCAACTCGTAGGTGCCCGTCTCAAAGCGGTCCTGGGGCAGGATCGGGCCATCCGTGCGGCCATCGTGATTGGTAACCATCCGGGCCAGCTGCTGCCGCTGATCTCCCTCTAGCCGGTAGAGCGTGATGGGCATTCCGACCGCCGGTCGGCCGCGCGCGGTGTCCAGAACATGGGTGGTCAGGTAGCCTGCGGCCATCGGTGTGCCCTCCGTCTTTGCCTGTCTAATATGCGCGAGCTTGGGCAAAATGCATCCCGGAAAGAGTTTCAATGATTTTTTGAAAGCGGGGCGGGATATGTTGACCTAGGCTGATGGTCGGATCACAGGGAAAGGCATCGCAATGGCGCGCTATCCGCGGGACATGATCGGCTATGGCCCTAAGCCACCGGACGCCGCCTGGCCCGGCGGCGCACGCATCGCGGTGCAGTTCGTGCTGAACTATGAGGAAGGCGGCGAGAACAATCTGCTGCATGGGGATGCCGCGTCCGAGGCCTTTCTGAGCGAGATCGTAGGCGCCGCCGCCTGGCCCGGCGCGCGCCATTGGAACATGGAGACGATCTATGAGTACGGCGCGCGCGCCGGGTTCTGGCGTTTGCACCGCGTGTTCACTGGCGCAGGTGTTCCAGTGACGGTTTACGGCGTGGCCACGGCCCTGGCGCGCGGCCCCGAACAGGTGGAGGCGATGAAGGACGCCGGTTGGGAGATCGCCAGCCACGGGCTGAAATGGATCGAGCACAAGGACATGTCCGAAGACGAGGAGCGCGCGCAGATCGCCGAAGCGCTGCGGCTGCATACAGAAGTCGTCGGAACGCCACCCCGGGGCTGGTACACAGGACGTGCCTCGATGAACACCGTGCGGCTGGCAGCAGAGGTTGTGGCGCCCGCCTATATCTCGGACACCTATGACGATGACCTGCCCTATTGGCTGCGAATCGGGGCGCGTAATCAGTTGATCATTCCCTATACGCTCGATGCCAACGACATGCGCTTTGCCACGCCACAGGGGTTCAATTCGGGCGATCAGTTCTTTGGCTACCTGCGTGACAGTTTCGATGCACTTTACGCCGAAGGGCAGGCGGGCGCGGCCAAAATGATGTCGGTCGGCTTGCATTGTCGCCTGGTTGGTCGGCCCGGGCGGGTGCAGGCGCTGCGCCGGTTCATCGACTATATCCAGGGGTTCGAGGGTGTCTGGTGCCCGCGCCGGATCGAGATTGCCGAGCATTGGGCCAGGGTGCATCCGCCGGTGGAGCGGGAGCGGCCTCACCTGATGGCACGGCCCGCCTTTGTGGAAAGGTTTGGCGGGGTGTTTGAACATTCCCCGTGGATCGCGGAACGCGCCTTTGAACTGGAACTGGGGCCTGCGCATGACACTGCGGCCGGGATCCACAACGCACTGGCGCGGGTCTTTCGCAGTGCCTCGGACGACGAACGTCTGGGCGTGCTGCGCGCGCATCCCGATCTTGCGGGCAAGCTTGCCGCGGCCAAACGGTTGACAACAGAGAGTATGTCGGAACAGGCAAGCGTCGGTCTGGATGCGCTGACGGATGCGGAACGGGCGCGGTTCACTGAGCTCAATGCGGCCTATACGGCCAAGCACCGTTTCCCCTTCATCATCGCGGTGCGCGATCATGACAAGGCGGGCATTCTGGTGGCGTTTGAACAGCGGCTGGAAAACGACACGAACTCCGAGATTGCGGAAGCCTGCCGACAGGTCGAACGTATTGCGCGATTGAGGTTAGAGGAGATGCTGTGAGCTATGCCTTCCCTCCCGGCGGACTGCCGGGCCAGCAGGTGCATCCCGAAGGCACCGCGATCTTTACCCAAAGCTATGCGGTGCTGCCCGCTATCACCCAGCGCGATATCGTAACAAGCCTGTTGCCGGGCTGGACCGGGGCGCGGGCGTGGATCCTGGCCCGCCCGCTCAGCGGGTTTGCGGAAACCTTTGCGCAATATGCGCTGGAACTGGCTCCGGGCGGTGGCAGCGACACGCCCGAGCCGGATGCAGGCGCGCAAGCGATCCTCTTCGTGGCGCAGGGCAACGCAGACCTGATCATCGACGGGGTCCTGCACGCGCTGGAGCCCGGAAGCTTTGCCTATGTGCCCGCGGGGACCAAATGGTCTTTGTGGAACCGCGGCGACCAAACATTCCAGACCCATTGGATCCGCAAGACCTGGGAACCCGCATCTGGGCTGGACAGGCCCGGGGCTTTGGTCACCCATGACCGAAAGGTGGCCCCAACCCAGATGCCCGATTGCGACGGTGTCTGGGCCACGACACGCTTTGTCGACCCGGCCGATCTGCGCCACGATTGCCACGTCAACATCGTGACGTTTCAGCCTGGCGGGCGCATCCCCTTTGCCGAGACCCATGTGATGGAGCATGGGCTTTACGTATTGCAGGGCACCGCCGATTATCTGCTGAACACCGATTGGGTCCGCGTCGGTCCGGGGGATTTCATGTGGCTGCGCGCCTTTTGCCCGCAGGCCTGCATCGCAACGGGAACAGAGCCGTTTCGGTATCTGCTTTACAAAGATGTCAACCGGCATCCCAAGTTGTGAGCCGGGATCGCGATATCGTCTGCCAACCTCTGACGGCAGTGGCGTTTGCCCCGTTCGGGGATGTCCTGGCGCTGCGTGACGCGCCTGACAGGATCATCAATGGGGGCATGTGCGGGCGCCATCACGATCTGGCGCATTTGGACTTCGGGCCGGAGGGGCGCGCAGGGATCAGCCTCTTTGACGCGCAGCCGCGCAATCTGCCCTATGCGCTCGATCTTCTCGAACGGCACCCGGAGGGCTCGCAAGCCTTCATTCCGATGACCCAGCATCCCTTCCTGGTGATCGTGTCGGAAACCGTCCATTCCAGGCCGCAGGCTTTCCTGACGGCACCGGGGCAGGGCGTTAACCTCCATCGCGGCACCTGGCATGGTGTTTTGACCCCGCTCGCGGCGCCGGGCCTGTTCGCCGTGATCGACCGGATCGGTGCGGGGGACAATCTGGAGGAACACGTCCTCGATCCGCCCTGGCGGATCGTTGCGGGTGAGGGCGGAGGGAGGGCGGTATGAACGAGATGACCGATCTTGTGGAGGCCCAGGCCACCACGCTGGCCCGTGTGACCGATTTCGTGCTGAATCTGAGGCCCAAAGAGGTGCCAGACACCGTACGGGACCGCGCGGCGCTTTTGTTGCTGGACACATTAGGGATCTGCATCGCCTCTGCACCGATGCAGGCCGGGGTGCTGGGCCGTGACGCGGCGCTGAGGCTTTATGGCACGACAGACCCCGCCTTTGGTGCAAGGATGCTCTTTGACGGGCGGACGGTCAGCCTTGCAGGCGCAGTTTATGCTGCGGCCACTCAGATCGACAATCTGGATGGCCATGATGGCTTCAACCCGGTCAAGGGGCATGTGGGCGTGGTCGTGGTGCCTGCACTGGCGGTGCTGGCGCAGTCCCTGCCTGATCTTGACGGGCCCGAGGCGCTGACTACGCTGGTGATGGGCTATGAGGTGTCGGGCCGGGCGGGGCTGGCGCTGCATGGGACGGTCACGGATTATCACACCTCCGGGGCGTGGAACGCGCTGGGTGTGGCGGCGATGGCCGCGCGGCTGAGGGGGCAGTCCCGCGAGATACTGCGCGAGGCGCTGGGCATTGCCGAATATCACGGGCCGCGCAGCCAGATGATGCGCGAGATCGCCAATCCAACAATGCTGCATGATGGATCGGGCTGGGGCGCCCTGGCGGGGATGAGCGCCGCGGTTCTGGCCGAGAGCGGCTTTACCGGCGCGCCCGCGATCACGGTCGAGGGGGTCGAGGCCGCGCGTCACTGGGCCGATCTGGGCCAGGAGTGGCAGACAGCGGTGCACTACATCAAACCTTACCCGATCTGCCGCTGGGCTCATGCGGCGATTGATGCGGCGCGCGAGGTGGCGAACACCCATCAGGTGCGCCACGATCAGGTCGCACGCATTGTGATCCGCAGCTTTGCCAATGCCGTGGCGCTTTATCCAGGCATGCCCGACACCGCCTCGCAGGCGCAGTATTCGCTGCCCTTCGCGGTGGCCGCGATGCTGGTGCACGGGCGGATCGGGCTCGAGCAGATCTCGGCTGAGGGGCTGAGCGATCCGGCGGTGGCAGGCCTTGTCGCACGCACGGCGATGGAGGCCACGGCGGAGCATGAGGCGCTTTTCCCCAAGCATCGCACGGCGGATGTGGATCTTGTTCTAACCGACGGGCGGGTGTTGAATTCCGGCATGACCCATGCCCGCGGCGGGCCGGAGCGCCCTTTTGGCGGGGCCGAGATCGCGCGCAAATACATGGATTTCGCAGCCCCCGTCATCGGAGAGGTGCGCGCGACCGCAATCCGGGAGGCCTGTCTGGGACTGAGCGCGGACCACAGCCGGTTTGCCGATCTGGGGCGCTTGCTGGTCGCGCCGGTAAGCCGATGAAGACGCCAACTGTCATCATCAGTACGCGCCAGCCGCAACGCACCATCGACATCGTTCAGGCCGGGCATCCCGATCTGGAGATCCATGGCTGCGACAGCCTTGCCGCGTTACCTGATCTGATCGCGCGGACAGGCGCCGAGGTGGTCTATTCCATCCGCTTCGATGCAGTCACGCCCTTCCCCCGCGCGGCATTGCTGCAAAGCGACACGGTGCGCTGGCTGGCCGTGGGCGGGTCGGGCACCGATCATCTGGGTGCCTGGGATCCGAGCCATGTCACCGTGACCAATTCGGCGGGCAGTGCGGCGGATATGATGGCCGAATATGCCCTTGGCACGATGCTGTCGTTCTCGCTGGGCCTCAGGACGTTTCAAAAGGCGCAGGTGCGCCGCGAATGGCTGGGCGGCGCGCGGGTGCGGCCCATCGAGGGGGCGACGCTGCTGATCGTGGGATTGGGTCAGACCGGCTGTGCCACCGCCCGACGGGCCAAGGCGATGGGGATGCAGGTTCTGGGCGTGCGCGCGCGACCGCAGGAGACACCCCATGTGGATGAGGTGCACGGGATCGCGGCGCTGCCGGATCTGTGGCCGCGCGCCGACTACATCCTCGTGTGCGTCCCGCTTTTGCCCTCGACAGGAGGGATGATCGGACTGGCGGATTTTGCGGCGATGAAACCCGGTGCGGTGCTGGTCGACGTCTCGCGCGGCGGGGTTTGTGACGAGACCGCTTTGATCCACGCGCTGGAGAACGGACCACTGGCCGGTGCGGCGCTGGATGTGTTCGCGACCGAACCGCTGCCCACAGACAGTCCGCTTTGGGCCATGGAGCATGTGATCATCACGCCCCATTGCTCCGGTGTTTATGACGGCTGGTACGCCCGGACCGCCGAGATGTTTGTCAAGAACCTGAACCGTTATCGGCGCGGCGAAACGCTGAGCAATATCGTCGATCCAGCGCGAGGATATTAGGCAACCCTGTCTTTGGATCGGGAGATGTCGCCCGATCCGTCCCCGCACTGGCAATAATCGCTTGCAGCCGGTCATCCTCGGCTGTGACGTGAAACCAAAATATGAGGGACACACCATGACCGACACAGCTCCATCCGCCTTCAGCGATCCCGACAGAACGCCACCGCTGGCGCAGGCGGTGCCTTTGGGCCTGCAACATGTGCTGGCGATGTTTGCCTCCAACGTCACGCCGTCGATCATCGTGGCGGGCGCGGCGGGGCTGGCCTTTGGCGGGGCCGAGCAGGTGTATCTGATCCAGATGGCGATGCTCTTTGCTGGGATCGCGACGCTGTTTCAGACCATCGGAGTGGGGCCGGTGGGCGCGCGGCTGCCGATCATGCAGGGCACCAGTTTCGCCTTTGTCGGCGTTCTGGCCGGGGTGGCGGCAACCCAGGGGCTGGGTGTGGCGCTGACCGCCTGTCTGATCGGCGGGACGCTGCATTTCTGCCTGGGCGCGTTTATCTCGAAGATACGCTGGCTGTTTCCGCCGCTGGTGACGGGGCTGGTGATCCTGGCCATCGGTCTTTACCTGATCCCGGTGGCGATCAAATACGCCGCCGGTGGGGCCGCCACCTTTCAGATGGAGGCCGAGAGCTTTGGCTCTCTGATGCACTGGACCGTTGCCTTGTCGGTTGTCATCGTGGCGCTGGCGCTGAAATTCTTCACTAGGGGCACCTTGTCGAACGCGGCCATTCTGGTGGGTCTGATCGTCGGCTATGTGCTGGCGTTCCTGTTTGGCATGGTCAGCTTCGATCCGGTAGCCAATGCCGCCTGGATCACCGGGATCACGCCGATGCCTTACGGGTTCGAGTTCAGCCTCGGCGCGGTGATCGCCGTTACGCTGGTCTCGGTCGTCTCGGCGATCGAGACTGTCGGCGATACCTCGGCCACCACCAAGGCAGGCGCGGGGCGCGAGGCCACGGATCGCGAGATTTCCGGCGCCACCTATGCCGATGGTCTGGGCACAGCGGTGGCGGCGGTGTTCGGCGGGCTGCCCAACACGTCGTTCAGCCAGAATGTGGGCATCGTGGGCATGACCGGCATCATGTCGCGCCATGTGGTCACCATCGGGGCGCTGGTGCTGATCCTCTGCGGGCTCTTGCCCAAGGTGGGCGCGGTGATCGCCTCCATGCCGCTGCCGGTGCTGGGCGGCGGGGTAATCGTGATGTTTGGTATGGTCGCTGCGGCCGGTATGAACGTGCTGAGCGAGGTCAAGATGAACCGCCGCAATATGGTGATCATCGCGGTCTCGCTTGCGGCCGGTCTGGGCCTCAACCTGGTGCCCACGGCGGTGCAGTACCTGCCGGGCGTGGTGCAGACACTGGCCACCTCGGCCGTGGCGCCCACGGCGTTGGTGGCGATCGGGCTCAACCTGCTGTTGCCCGACGAGGTCTGACAGGCGCCGTGCATTCACCTCGTCCCTTGCGGCCGGGCCGATATGCGAGCATTCTCGATTTGATCAAATGCCGGAGGCTTCCCCATGAAAGACGACAATTTCCTGCGTGCCAACAACGCTCAACATCTGTGGCACCCGATGGGGCATCCCGGTGACCTCAGATCTCACGCGCCAACGATCATCACCGGAGCGGAGGGGTCCTCGATCACCGATATCGACGGGCATCGGACCATAGATGCGGTGGGCGGGCTGTGGTGTGTGAACCTGGGCTATTCCAACGACACGGTGAAAGAGGCGATTGCCAAGCAGCTTTACGATCTGCCCTATTACTCGGCCTTTGGCGGCACCTCGAACCCGACCGCGATCGAGGCGTCCTATGCGGTGCGCGAATTCTTTGCCGAGGACGGCATGACGCGGGTCTTTTTCACCTCCGGCGGGTCCGACAGTGTCGAGACCTGCCTGAGGCTCGCCCGGCAGTATCACCGCCTGCGGGCAGAGCCGGGCCGGACCAAGTTCCTGTCGCTGAAAAAGGGCTATCATGGCACCCATTTCGGCGGCGCTTCGGTGAATGGCAACAACCGGTTTCGGATCAATTACGAGCCCTTGATGCCAGGCTGTTTCCATCTGCCCAGCCCCTATCCCTATCGCAACCCGTTTGGCGAGGCCGACCCGGCCGTTCTGGCCCAGAACATCGCCGCCGCGATGGAGGATGAGATCGCGTTTCAGGGGGCAGGCAGCATCGCGGCCTTCATCATGGAGCCCATTCAGGGCGCGGGCGGTGTGATCGTGCCGGATGCGTCCTTCATGCGTCTGATGCGCGAGATCTGCGACCGGCACGGCATTTTGATGATCGCCGATGAGGTGATCACCGGCTTTGGCCGTTCGGGGGACTGGACAGGCTCGCGCCATTGGGGCGTGCAGCCCGATATGATGTGTACGGCCAAGGGCATCACCAGCGGCTATTTCCCTGTGGGGGCCGCGCTGATGAACGACAAGGTCGCCGAGGTGTTCGAGAATGCCGGAGAGGATGGCGGGATCTATCACGGCTATACCTACTCTGCCCATCCCGTAGGGGCCGCCGCTGTGACCGCATGTCTGTCAGAGACGCTGAGGCTGGATACCAAAACCAATGCCGCGGCGCGGGGGGCCCAGCTTTATGAAGGTATGCTGGCCTTGCAGGAGAAATACGATATCATTGGCGATGTCCGGGGCGGGCACGGGCTGATGACAGGGGTCGAGCTGGTCTCGGACCGTGCCGCAAAAACACCGATGGACATGGCCACGATGAAACGTATCCACACAGCGACATATGAGGCCGGGGCCATGGTGCGTCTGGGCATGCACAATATCCTGATGTCGCCCCCACTGGTGATCACCGAAGCCGAGGTGCAACAGATCATCGACGGGCTGGACGCCGGGTTTGCCGCTGCGTGATGGTCGACCGATGCGGATGCGATAGGCTGTGCGACGTCACTGCCCGCCGCATCCGCTTGGCAGGCTGAGAGGGCCCTGGCCATGCTGCGCCCGCCACTGACGATCACGGATACCAAAACCGTTTTCCAACAGGCCGAGATCCGGGCAGAGTATCTGGTGGCCTGGCTGCGCCTGGGGCTGTCCGGCACGCTGCTGGCCGCGATCGTTCTGGCGCTCGCCGCGACGGAGATTCCGGTCGGCGCGGATCTGCGGGCCGATGATGTTCTGGTCCGGCAACTGATCTTTGCCGTGGGCACGATGGCGGCCTATTTTCTGCTCGGGCTGGCGTGTCTTCTGGCGATCCGCAAAGGCCGGTTCCGGCCCTGGATGGTGTGGCCCTCGGCGGCGGGCGATTGCCTCTTCATTCTGGTCAGCATCTGGCTCAGCCTCGTCAATACCGGGTTTCAGGGTGACTACATCGTCGTGCTGCCCACCTTGTGGCTGGTTCCGGTGGTGCTCGCCTGTGGTGTGCTGCGGTTCAACCCGGCGCTTCAGGCCTTTATCATTGTCGCATTGGTTCTGGGGCTCTTGGTCGTTGACCGGCTTGCCAAGGGGATGCCAGAACTGACCGATTTCCGGGTGCTGGGGTTTTTCTTTGACGGGCCGCCCAATATCATGCGGCTGGTGATGATCGCTCTGGCAGGCGGGGTACTGGTGGTGGCAACCTACCGGATGCGGGCCTTATTCCTGCGCACCCTGACAGAGGCCGAAGGCCGCGTGAACCTCACCCGCTATCTGCCCGCCGAAGTGGCGCCCGAACTGGCCCGTGCCGGGCTGGACGCGTTGCAGACCGGATCGCGGCAACAGATGGCGGTCATGTTTGTCGATATGCGGGGTTTTACCGGGCGGGCCGAGGCGATGCGCCCTGAGGAACTGAGTGCATTCGTCACCCAATACCGGCGCCGGATCACCGATACCGCGCGTGCCCATGGCGGGATCATCGACAAATTCATGGGTGACGCGGTCATGATCGTCTTTGCCGCAGGCGATGTCCCGCAACAGGCGGCTGCGCGCGCGATCCGATGCGGTCAGGCCATTCTTGCAGCGATTGCAGATTGGGACCAGCAGGGCGCGCCCCCGGTCCAGGTCGGTATCGGTTTGCATTGGGGTGTGGTCTTTGCCGGTGTCGTCGGCGATCACGAGCGGCTGGAATACTCTGTTTTCGGCGATACGGTCAACATTGCCGCTCGGTTGGAGGCGTTGACCAAACAAGGTGCCTTGCCACTGATCGCGTCTGCCGACCTTTTGGATCAGGCTGCGGCGGATCGGTCCGGGTGGCACCTGTTGCCACCGACCGAACTGCGCGGTCGCTCGGCCCCTTTGCAGGTCCTGGGCTGGCGCACCGCGGTGCGCACATAAAAAAACCGGCGCCGAGGGAAAGCGCCGGTTTTCTCCGAGGTCTTGGGGCTTCGTCTCAGATCCGAAGGAACGGCTGAGCAATTCTCGGCAAGAGTGCTTTGAATTGCAATGGGCCATCTGTAACGGCCAGACAAATGCAATCCTCTCCGATGTCGGCCACGGGCGTATGATCAAGGTCGCTGTCGGCAATTTCGACATCTCCGCGTGCGAAATAGACACCGTCGTCGATAAAGGCGCCTTGCAGCACCATGGTCATTTCAATGCCGTTATGCCCGTGATCGGGCATCGCCGCACCTGCGGGGATCAGCAACAGGCGGGCCGAGGCGTCTTTGCTGGTGGGCAGGATCGCCTGCTTCACACCCATCCCGACCGAACGCCATTTGACCGCGCTCAGATCACCGCCCACGTAATCCTGCAAAGGACCGGGCAGGACACCGCCCTTGCGTGGAGGGGCTTCCGCCTTGCCGATGTCGATATCGCCGCTGGCGATCAGGGCCATGGTGGCGGCCAGCGCATCCTCCGACAGCGCCACCGGGGCTGTCCTTGCATCCTCCAGCACGGCCCCCCCTACGGCATCAAAGCTTTCCAGCCGCGCGCGGCATTCGTCGCAGAGCGACACATGGCTGGCGACCATGAGGTTAAACGCCTCCGGTAGCGTCGCCGCTGAATAGGCCATAAGGATGTCATCACTCAGATGATGGTTAATCGGTTTCATCTTTCCACTCATTTCATTGCATGACGCAAGCGATCCAGCGCCAGTCTTATCCGCGATTTTATCGTGCCCAAGGGGAGGCCCGTTTCCTCGGCAATCTGGCTGTGGCTCAGATCGCCGAAATAGGCGCGCTCGATCAGATCCCTTTGCGTGTCCGGCAGATTCAGCAGGGCCTGGCGGAGTTGTCTGCTTTCTTGTTGCATCGCCAGGCTGTCCGCCTGGTCCGGTTCCGCTTCTGGGCCCCATGTGAGCTCTTCTGGCTCGGGGCGTCTTTGCTTTCTCAACAGATCGATCTTGCGGTTCCGGGCGATGGTGAAAATCCAGGTTGCCACCGACGCCCGCGCGGGATCGAACATATGCGCTTTGTGCCACAGCGTTGCCATGACCTCCTGCGCGCATTCCTCGGCCAATGTCGCATCGGCCCCCGATTTCATCAGGAACGCTTTGACCCGAGGGGCAAAATGACGGAACAGCTCGGCAAACGCCGTCTGATCCCGCTCGTCCCTGACCCGCTCGATCTGGGGTATCCAGTCAGAGCGCGCAGTCGTTCTTGTTTCAGCGATCACGCGTTTGGTCACCTGTTCTGTCCGTTTTGCACCACCCCCCAAGGCAGGCCCGCCAGCGACGATGCGCTTGGTCATTGCAGGATCAACTGTGATCATCATACTGCAATTACGGGCATGCCTTCGGATCGGATCACAATAAATAGACGAATTTCTTTTACATCCAATCCCGGAAAGACCCCGTACATCCTCAACAGTAGCTATATCTGGAGACAATCCCACTATGCCATTCGAACTCGGCGCTGGCGCGCCCAAGAAAATAGCCGTGATTGGTGCCGGAATTTCCGGCATGGGTGCGGCGTTCATGCTGGGCGATGGCAATAATGTGACGCTGTTTGAGGCAGAGCCAAGGCTGGGGGGGCATGCACGGACCGTGATGGCGGGCAAACGTGGCGATCAGCCCGTCGATACAGGGTTTATCGTCTTCAACTACGCCAACTACCCGCACATGGCCGCGCTTTTTGAACAATTGGACGTGCCGGTCACCAAAAGCAACATGAGCTTTGGAGCTTCGATCGGCGGGGGACGCCTGGAATATGGGCTGCATTCGGCAGATGCGCTGTTTGCCCAGCGCGCCAACCTTGTCAGGCCCGAGTTTCTGCGGATGGTGCGCGATATTTTTCGGTTCAACAAGAATGCGCTGCGCATCGCGCGGGAGCGGCCTGACCTGACCATTGGTCAGTTCATGGAGCATCTGGGCTCGGGCCCGTGGTTCCGCGACTATTATCTTTTGCCGCTGTCTGGCGCGATCTGGTCAACGCCAACGGAACGGATCATGGATTTCCCGGCCCACGCCATGGTGCAGTTCTTTGAGAACCATGCATTGCTGCATCACTCCGGCCAACACCAATGGTACACCGTCGATGGCGGCTCGATTGAGTATGTGCGCCGTCTGGAGCAAGCTATGATCGGCCGCGGTGTCGACCTGCGCCTGGGCGCGCCTGTGCAATCGGTGCGCCGGACCGTGACCGGCGTCGAGGTCAAGGCGGGGGGCGGCGACTGGGAGATCTTCGACGAGGTTGTCTTCGCCACCCATTCGGACGATTCGCTGAACCTGCTGGCCGACCCCTCGGGCCCGGAACAGCGTGCGCTGGGTGCGATTGCCTATCAGCCGAACGATATCGTGCTGCATGCCGATGTGGATATGATGCCCAAACGGCGCAAGACCTGGGCCAGTTGGGTCTATACCGAGGACGCAACGGCCAAATCGGACAGAATTGACCTGACCTATTGGATGAACTCGCTTCAGCCGATCCCGCAGGACGACCCGCATTTCGTGACACTCAACACCAAACGCACCATCCGCGAAGAGCTGATCTATGATCAGGTCACACTGCGCCATCCTGTCTATGATCTGGCCGCGCTGGCCGCGCAAGAGGATGTCCGCGCGTTCAACGGCACCAATCACACCTGGTTCTGCGGCGCCTGGATGAAGCACGGTTTTCACGAGGATGGCTTGTCCAGCGCTGTCGATGTGGTCGAGGCGATCCGCCGTGCCGCGTCCGTTCAAGCGGCCGCAGCATGACCTCGCTGGTGGATCACATCCAAGGCAGCACCTATCACGGGCGCAAGGGGGCGGTGACAAACGCGTTCCGCTATTCCATTGATTACGTGATGGTGAACGCCGAGGCGGAGGTGCGAACGCCGCGTCTTTTCAAGCGCAATACGCGGGGCGTCTGTTCGCTGCTTGACAGCGACCATGGCGGCGCGCCTGGTCAGGGTGAAGGCGCCGCATGGGTGCGCGATGTCCTGCATGAGTACCAGTTGCCCAGCCCGAACCGGATCATGCTGCTGGCTCAGCCCCGGTTCTGGAACCATGTGTTCAACCCGGTCAGCTTTTGGATCTGTTACAATGCCCAGGATGAGATCACCGCGATCATCGCTGAGGTCACGAACACCTTCGGCGAACGCCACTCCTATCTCTGCAACCATCCCGATAGCCGTCCGATCCTGCCCACCGACCGACTGCGCGCGGACAAGATTTTCTATGTCTCGCCGTTTCAGAAGATCGAAGGCGGGTACGAGTTCCGTTTCGACATTCGCGATGATCGGGTTGGGATCTGGATTGACTACAGCGATGAGGGCGCGGATGGGCTGATTGCCACCCTGACCGGGCGCCGTGCCGAGATCACCAATCGCTCGATCCTGCGCGCACTGATCCGCCGCCCACTGGGCTCGCGCCGGGTGCAGGCATTGATCCACTGGCAGGCGTTGAAACTCTGGATCAAGGGTGCCGTCTACCGTGTACGGCCCACGCCACCCGACAGTGAGGTGTCGCGCGGATGACCGTTGTCGCGGCCCATAGACCGGCGGACCGCCTGTCGTCCTATGCGCTGTTCGCGGCGCTTCTGGCTGCGGCCGGGCTGCCGATCTATATCCACGCTCCGAAATTCTATGTCGATGAATACGGCGTGAGCCTGGCCGCGCTGGGCGCGGTTCTGTTTGGGCTGCGGCTGATTGATGTGGTGCAGGATCCCCTGCTGGGGCGGTTGTCGGAACGGTATCGCCACAAACGGTCCTTGGCTGTGGGTATTGCGCTTGTGATCATCGCGGTTGCGATGCTGGGCCTTTTTGCCATCACTCCGCCGATCAGCCCGCTGATCTGGTTCGCGGCGATGCTGACGGTGGTGTTTTCGGCCTTTAGCTTTCTGACAATCAACTTTTACGCCCAGGGTGTGCTGAAAGCCGGTCAGCTCTCGGGCAGCGGTCATCTGCGGCTGGCGCGCTGGCGCGAGACGGGGGCTCTGCTGGGTGTGTGCCTTGCGGCGATTGCGCCGGTGATGCTGGGCGCCGTGATGGACCGCCCGTTTGCGGGATTCGCGGTCGGTTTCGCAGTTGTCGCGCTGATGGCGCTGATGGTCATGCGCGACGAGTGGGGGGCAGGTCATGCCGATGCCTCCCCCGGGTTTGGCGTGGTGCTGCGCGATCCGCTGGCGCGGCGTCTATTGCTGATTGCGCTCCTCAACGCCGCGCCCGTTGCCGTGAGCTCGACACTGTTTCTGTTCTTTGTGGAAAGCCGGTTGCAGGCTCCGGGGATGGAGGGGCCGCTCCTGTTGTTGTTTTTCCTCTCTGCCGCTGTGGCTGCGCCGCTCTGGGGCAAGCTTGCCGAACTCTACGGAGCTAAACAGGTCCTTTTGGCGGCGATGGTTCTGGCCATTGTCGCTTTTGGCTTTGCGATTACGCTACAGGCGGGCGATGTCGCGCTGTTTGCGCTGATCTGCCTGGCTTCGGGCGCAGCACTGGGCGCAGACCTGACGCTGCTGCCTGCGATGTTCGCCACACGTATGTCGCAGATCGCGCCGTCGGCCTCCGAGGGGTTCGGGCTGTGGTCTTTCGTTTCGAAATTCACCCTGGCCTTTGCCGCAGCTTTTTTGTTGCCCGCGCTCGAGGCATCGGGGTTCCGGGCCGGGCCCGATAACCCGCAAGATGCGCTTGCGCTTCTCAGCCTGCTCTATGCCGGCGTGCCCTGCGCGCTCAAGGTGTTTGCCATCATCCTGTTGGCACGCACAAAAATGGAAGGGACCGTCTGATGGATTCTCTGCTTTTGGTGGTATTGGGCGGCGCGATCGTGCTTGCTCTTGGGTATGTGAGACGGCGTCTGTGGTCTTTCACGGCGCAAAAACCCGGCGATTACAGCGAAGGGCAGCCACAGTTCGATCTGCGCACCCATCTGAACGGACCGGTTGTTTGCGAGGGGGTGATTTACGGGCCAATGGGCCGGGTGACTTCACGCTTCGTGGCCGATTTCCATATGACATGGACCGGAAATATCGGCGTTATGACAGAGCATTTCCGGTACGATGACGGCTCCACACAGGACCGTGAATGGCACCTGACGCTGGGCAATGATGGGCGGATCAAGGCGGAGGCGGCCGATGTGGTGGGCACAGGAGCGGGTGTGCAAACCGGTTCGGCGGTGCAGCTAAAATACCGCATCAAGCTGCCCGACGGGTCGGGGGGGCATGTGCTCGATACCGTTGACTGGATGTATTTGGCGCCCAACGGCACGATTGTAAACCGGAGCCAGTTCCGCAAGTTCGGTATTCAGGTGGCCGAGTTGGTCGCCACGATCAGGCCGGCGCCGGTGGAGCACAAAGAGGCCGCATGAGAACCTTCAAAGGCAAGACCTATTGGCTGGTTGGCGCGAGCGAAGGGTTGGGTGCGGCCCTTGCACGCAAACTGAGCGATGCAGGAGCGCATTTGATCCTGTCGGCGCGGTCGGAAGAGACGCTGAACACATTGGCCGAAACGCTCAACGGCGAGTCCTCCGTCGTGCCTGTCGATGTATCAGATCCCGCCAGCGTCGCCCGTGCGGCAGACGCCGCAGGCGAGGTGGACGGCATCGTGTTTCTGGCAGGCGTCTACTGGCCGATGCCCGCCACGCAGTGGGATGCAGAAAAGGCCACGGCAATGGCCGATGTCAATTTCACCGGTTTGGTGCGGGTGATGGGCATCGTGGTGCCTCGGATGGTGGCGCGAGATGCAGGTCATATCGTGATCACCGGCTCATTGTCGGGCTTTCGCGGCCTGCCCGGCGCAATTGGCTATGCCGCCTCGAAGGCCGGCACAATGGCGCTGGCTGAAAGCATGTATGCGGATCTCAAGACAACCGGTGTCGCCGTGCAACTGGCCAATCCGGGCTTTATCAAAACGCGGTTGACGGAAAAGAACAGCTTCAACATGCCGTTTATCATGGAACCAGAGGAGGCCGCGGAGGAAATGCTTGCGCATATGCGCACGGATCGCTTCAAGAAGAGTTTTCCAAGGGTCTTTTCATGGGTGTTCCGGCTGAGCCAATTTATGCCGGATTGGATGTATTACCGCTTGTTTGCGTGAGATAGATCAAAGACGCCGCCTGCCGCGCACCGCAGAACAGTGATAGATATGCGAACAGGAGGAACTTGGATATGGATAACCTGTCCACGGGAAAGATAGCCCAGGTCATACTCATGAGCCGTGAGTTGGACCGCGCGGAGGCTGAGTTACGCGCCTTCGTTGACCAGATGACCGAGGACGAACAGTCCGAGTTGGTTGCGGTCATGTGGATCGGGCGCGGTAGTTTTGAGGCGGAGGAGTTTGCCGAGGCTGTCCAGACGGCGATGGCCGAAGCGACCACCCCATGTGCCGATTATCTGATTGGAACGCCGCATTTATCCGATCATCTTGAGAACGGGCTCGAAGCGCTGGGCATTTCGGCCACCGACGAAGAAGACGCGGTGATGTAATCCAAAGGAGCGCCTTCGGCGCACGCCATACTTGGATTTGGAGCGGGTGTCTGAGGGTACGGATTTTTTTGGCAATTGTCATGTCTTTGCGACTGTCAAGCAGTCGTATTTTTGGCGAGAAGAAACAGGAGACGGATCCCCTGTTTCTTCTCGCTCTTAAGTACGCAACCCGAGATCCGCATTCTCGATGGCGCCAACCAATTCAGCGACTGGGCTCACCTGAGACGATCGGCAACTGCCAGATGCTGAGCCAGCCGGTCTATCTCGGCCATCCAGTCCTCTACCAGTTTCGGATCCGAAGGGGCGGCGTGAACGCCCGCCGGCATTTGCCGGGCCAGGGCCGATTTGACGGCCAGTGACACCGGAACGGAGACCAGCCGGGCCATTGCCGTACCGCGCGCATCCCCCCAGGCATCCATCACATAGGTTTGATGCCAGACAGGGACGCCGTCCTGATCGGCCTTGAGGTCGACGCAAAGAACCACCCGATCGGGTTCGCCCTCGTCATAGGCGTTTTCAGTCCAGAACTGATCGGACATCTCTTTGAGCCGGGCTTCGCCTTCTGGACCTTCGAGCGTTTCGATTTCGTTGAAGACCGGACCCCATGCTTCGGCCCAGCCATTCAGACGCAAGGTTCCGCGCACGAAGTCACGCACCGCCCAGCCTGGGTCGAAATTGTAGTCCTGCATGAATGGCAAGCTGTCGCGGTTCGGGTAAACCTCGAACGCTTCGGGGGTCGGCAACGGGGCGGTGTAGCTGCTGATCGCGTCCCAGGGCCGGTCCACGCGCAGTTCGGAAAAATCCCGGATCGAGCGCGAGGGCGAGCGCAGTGCCTTGAGCACGCCCAGAGGCGACCAGCTGAATTTATAGCGGAACGGGTTGGGATGTTTGGGCACGCCGCCGCAATAGGAGGTGAAGCTGATCTGATGTGCCCGATCATAGGCCTGCGAGCCCCGATACCTGGCCACCAGCGCATGCGCCATCAGGTGGTCGATCCCAGGGTCGAGGCCGACCTCGTTGATCAGCATGACACCTGCGGTGCGGGCCCTTTCATCCAGCGCGCGCATGTCTGGCGCGATGTAGGAGGAGGAGACGAAATGGGCCCCTTTGCCGATGGCGCGCTCTGCCAGGGGCACGTGCCAGTCACCGGGCAGCATGGACACCACAACATCATCCGGCGCAAGCTCGGCCTCCAGCGTGTCGATATTGAACGCGGCGATGCGGTCGGTCAGATCGCCGACGGCCTCGAGGGCCTTGGCCGTCGTGCGGTTCCAGACCTTGACGTCGTGACCCTCTTCAATCAGTCGTCGCAACCCCGGAATGGCCGAGAGGCCGGTTCCACACCAATGCACGGTCATGGCGTTATCCTTCCCAAATGTTCATTGAATGTCGCGGCGGCGCGGCCCCAGATGCCGCCGTCCAGACTGCCGAGTGTCAATAGCGTCGGCAAGAGCTGATCGGCGTAGTCCTGCGAGCTTTCCACCGGCAGGAGCGATGGCAGATTGTCGATCGCGGTCACGTCCAGAGGCGGGGTTGCATGCACGCGCAGAGCGGGCTCATCCCAACTGGTGGTGCGGTCATAGACTTTGATGGGAGAGAAAGCGCTGTCGGGATCGCACGCGATATCGCCGATCACGGCCAGGCGGCGGGCGCCTGTCTTGGCACTGGATGGCACGAAGACCGGGGTTCCGGGGCGCGCCAGGATGCAGTTGAGAAAGATATCATGCTCCAGCACCTCGGGGAACGGGCCACCGCTGGCGGTTTCTGCCATGTCCCAGCGGGTCACCGCAACGCCCATCGCAGTGCACAGATCGGCAGCCCCGGTGCCGACGCGGCCAAGGGCGCCTATCACGATGGCGGTGGGGCGGTGGGTGCCCGTGGCCAAAAGCTCGGCCTGGAGGTCGGCCAGCAGGTGGGTGGAGCTGTCATAGGTGGAAACGGGTCCACAGAGTCTGCCTTTTTGCTGCGCCGCCCAGCATTTCAGGGCAACGGCAGCACCTGCATAGCCCGCCCAATAGCCAAAGGCGGCGACGCGGCGACCCCTGTCATCCACCAGATATTCCAGATCATAGAGTGTGCCGCCGCCGTCGCGGAACCTGCGCAGGAGCACCTGGCCTGCGGGTTGTCCTTTGAACGCGTGACCGAACAGGATGTGCCGGTGGGCCAAAGGGGTGCCATCGTCGGGCAACTCCTTGAGGCCGAAAATGATCGCATCGGACGGTGCGTTGGGCCAGCTGTTTTGCGGGGCGATGGTACAGCCTGCCGCTGCATAGCCGTCGATAGGGATGGCGCGGACCGAACTTTCCTCGACTGTCACGTCTATTCCCGCGTCGCGCAGCGCGCGCGCGCCTGCGGGTGTCAGGCCGACGCGTTCTTCGTTGGGGCGTTGTTCCGCCCGGACCCAGAGATGTGTCATCCGGCTCCTCCTTTGCTCATAAGATCCCATCCGACAGGGTCATGCGAACCGAGGGGCGGTCCCACATCGCTGTCTCAAACGCCGAGAGCTTCGGGAAATTGCCGATATCCACGCCATCGCCCGGCAACCAGGTCAGCACGACAAAGAGGTACGGATCGGCCAGCGTAAACCGATCCCCCATGATATAGGGTCCCTGCATTACGTGATCTTCGAGATACTGCGCACTTTCCGCCATGGTCTGAGGCACTTTTTGTTTCATATCCGCCCAGGAGCGCGCCTCATCCGCCCAGCGCATGCCTCGTCCGCCATGAGCGTGGTTCACATGCATGGTGCTGGCCAGATACGTCATGGCGCCGCGCATCTGTGCGGCCTCGAACGGATCGTCGGGAACCAGGCCCGTTTCGGGCCGGATCGCAGCGATATAGTCGAGGATCGCGGCCGTTTCGGTCAGAACGCCTTGCCGGGTTCGTAGGGCTGGAACGCGACCCTTTGGATTAATCGCCAGATAGGCCGCTGTGCGATGCTCCTTTTTGGCGAAGTCGATCCTGTGGCGGTCGTAATCCACCTGTGCCTCGTTCAGGGCAATCGCGACGGCGGCGGCGATGGTGCCGGGGGCATAGTGCAGCGTCAGCATGATCCGGGACCTGTGTTGCGATCAGATATGGGTTTGGGCGAAATGCCGGTCTGGGTGATCGAGATGCGGCACCGCATTGAACAGAACTGGAGACAGCGCGTCCCCGATCGGGCGCAGGCGGTGGACGGAGGTATTCATGATCGCCAAGGTCACGCGCGCCATAGCAGGCACATCCAGCCCCATGACCTGGCGCATCGCCATCGAGATCAGCCCGCCCGATGTGACGACCAGTGCGGGGCCGTCGCCCTCGGCAATCTCGTGCAGGGCCGACATCACCCGGGTCTCGAAGGCGGCAAAGCTTTCGGGTGGGTTTTCAATCTGATCGTCCCGCCAGGCAGTAAAGACCTTGGGCAGATGGGTGACAAAGCTCTCGCGTTCGGACGGGGCGGGGATGCCGTGTTGCTCTTCGAGCAGTGTGGCGAGGGTAAAATACTCCAGCTCGTTCAGGCGGTCGTCACGGGTGATGTTGTCGGCATAGCCCATGCTCTCGGCGGTTTCGATATGCCGGGTGAGCGTGCCGCAATAAACGCGCGGATGATGCGCGTTCGAGGCGCGCAGGTGATCGCCCAGCCAGGCCGCCTGCTGATGGCCCAGCGGGCTGAGCCGGTCATAGCTTGCCTCGTCCCGGGCACCGGTATTTGCCTGGCCGTGGCGGATCAAGGTAATGTGGGACATGGGGCGGGGCCTTTGGGTTTGGGTTTTGCCTGACTTAACGGGCCTTGGCGCGGGTGGGAAGGGCAGGACCCTCAGCGTGGCGCATATTTTGCAAGATGAGGGGTGTGGCGTTCGCATCGGAAACGCGGGTGGCGGAAATTCGGCAAGGGATGTCGGGATTGGGAGTCCCGCGCCGCTGCTTGGTTGATCTATAGTGATGCAACGCGAATGGGAGGGCGAGATGTCCGAGACGATCAGGTTCATGCTGGACGGACAGGAGGTTCAGGTCGAGGCCGGGCTGACAATCTGGGAGGTGGCCCATGGCCGTGGCCTGGTGATCCCGCATCTGTGCCACACGCCTGCGCCCGGATATCGGCCTGACGGCAATTGCCGCGCCTGCATGGTCGAGATCGAAGGGGAACGGACGCTGGCCGCCTCGTGCATCCGCGAACCTGCCGAGGGCATGGTCGTCATCACGAATTCGGCACGCGCCAGAAATGCCCGCAAACTGGTGGTCGAGATGCTGGTGGCCGATCAGCCCGAGCGTTCGGTGGCGCATGACAGGTCCTCGCATCTGTGGGACATGGCCCAGGCCAATGGCATCTCAGAAAGCCGGTTTCCCAAGCTGGAAGAGGGGCGCATCCCGCTTTTGGACGACAGCCACGTGGCGATGCGGGTCAATCTGGATGCCTGTATCCAGTGCGGTTTGTGCGTGCGGGCCTGCCGCGAGGTGCAGGTCAATGACGTGATCGGCATGGCGGGACGGGGGCATGACGCCTATCCGGTGTTCGATATGGGCGATCCGATGGGTGACAGCACCTGCGTGGCCTGTGGCGAATGCGTGCAGGCCTGCCCCACCGGTGCCTTGATGCCCGCCACGGTTCTCGATGACCAGCAGCAGGGCGACAGTGCCGATTTCGACGACGAGGTCGAAAGCGTGTGCCCCTTCTGCGGAGTGGGCTGTCAGGTCTCGCTGAAGGTCAAGGAAGGTCGGGTGAAGTATGTCGATGGCATCAACGGTCCGGCCAACGAAGGGCGGCTCTGCGTCAAGGGGCGGTTCGGGTTCGACTATATCCACCACGATCACCGCCTGACCAAACCGCTGATCCGGCGCGAGGATGCGCCTGCCAAGGGTCTGAATGTCGATCCCGCGAACTGGCAGACGCATTTCCGCGAAGCAAGCTGGGAAGAAGCGCTCGATTTCGCGGCAGGTCGGCTGAAGGGCCGGGGGCGTGAGGTCGCCGGATTCGGCAGTGCCAAATGCACCAATGAAGAGGCGTATCTGTTTCAGAAGATGATCCGCCAGGGCTTTGGCCACAACAACGTGGATCACTGCACGCGGCTGTGTCATGCCTCCTCCGTCTCGGCACTGATCGAGAATGTGGGCTCGGGCGCTGTGACCGCGACCTTCAACGAGATCGAGAATGCCGATGTGGCGATCGTGATCGGTGCCAACCCGATCGAGAACCACCCCGTCGCGGCCACTTACTTCAAGCAGTTCACCAAACGGGGCGGCAAGCTGATCGTGATGGATCCACGGGGGCAGGCGCTCAAACGCTTTGCCACGCATATGCTGCAATTCCGTCCCGGCGCGGATGTGTCGATGCTCAACGCGATCATGCATGTGATCGTTGAGGAAGCGCTTTACGACCAGCAATATATCGAGGCCTATACCGAAAACTGGGAAGCCGAAAAGGCGCATCTGGAGGGGTTCAGCCCCGAGGCGATGTCCGAGATCTGCGGCATCGACCCCGAGACGCTGCGTGCGGTCGCCCGGGACTTTGCGACTGCCAAGTCGGGCATGATCTTTTGGGGTATGGGGATCAGCCAGCATATCCACGGTACCGACAACTCGCGCTGCCTGATCTCGCTGGCGCTGATGTGCGGCCATGTGGGGCGTCCGGGTACCGGGCTGCATCCCCTGCGTGGGCAGAATAATGTACAGGGTGCATCCGATGCGGGCCTGGTGCCGATGTTCCTGCCCGATTACCAGACAGTGACCGATGATGGGGTCCGCTCGGCCTTTACCGATGTTTGGGGAACCGGTGATTTTTCCAACCAAAAAGGCCTCACCGTGACCGAGATCATGGATGCCGTGCATGATGGCGACATCAAGGCCATGTATATCCTGGGCGAGAATCCCGCGATGTCGGACCCGGATGTGGTCCATGCGCGCGCCGCACTGGCCAAGCTGGATCATCTGGTGGTCCAGGACATCTTTCTGACCGAGACGGCCAATTATGCCGATGTGATCCTGCCGGCCTCTGCCTTTGCCGAGAAATCCGGCACAGTGACCAACACCAACCGTCAGGTCCAAATGGGCCGCGCCGCCATCGCCCCGCCGGGCGAGGCGAAGGGGGATTGGTGGATCGAAGTGGAACTGGCCAAGCGGCTTGGCCTGCCCTGGGACTACCGCTCCCCTGCGGATGTGTTTGCCGAGATGAAGCTCAACATGAACTCTCTCGATAACATCACCTGGGCGCGGTTGGAGCGTGAGAACGCGGTAACCTATCCGTCGCTCTCGCCCGAGGATCCGGGCCAGGCGATTGTCTTCGGCGACGGCTTCCCGCGTACCGATGGGCGGGCGCGGTTCACGCCCGCTTCTGTGATCCCACCGGATGAGGCGCCGGATGCCGAGTATCCGATGATCCTGACCACCGGGCGCCAGTTGGAGCATTGGCATACCGGGTCGATGACCCGGCGCGCTACGGTTCTCGATGCGGTAGAGCCGGAGGCCAATTGCTCGCTTCATCCCAAGACGCTGCGCCGTTTGGGGGTGGAGCCGGGCGGCATGCTGCGGCTGACCACGCGGCGGGGCGCGATCGAGGTGATGGCGCGGGCCGACCGTGCGGTGGCCGAGGATATGGTGTTTTTGCCCTTCGCCTTTGTGGAGGCCGCGGCGAATATTCTGACCAATCCCGCGCTTGATCCTTATGGCAAGATCCCGGAGTTCAAGTTCTCCGCCGTGCGGGTCGAGGCCGTCCAGGGGCATGTGGCCGCAGAATAAGGTCTCTGGGCCGCACCCCGCCCGGGATCAAGCGCGAAGCGCGCCGGGCAGCGCCTGCCCGTTCCGGCGGGCTGGCGCTTGGGTCAGGGCGCGCGGTCGTCTGAATGGGGGATGGGTTTGGTTGCCATCGAGTGCCTTGAAGAGATGGTGCAGCGCCATCCCACGGGCAGGCGCTGCCCGGCGCACCCGACCTTCCTAAAGACGTTTGGTGACACCGGGCGCGCAGTTCGCCGACTTATCGGCTTTCATTCTGCGTAAGACGCGCCTAGCGTTTCGCGAACGTCTATTTATCTGGCATCTGCAATGATCGACCCCGACCGCTTCCTGTCCGACCTGCATGCCCTGCGCCAATTCGGAGCGTCCGGCGTCGGCAAGGGCGTCGTCCGGCCCGCCTATTCCGACGCGGATGTCGCCGCGCGGGAATGGCTGGCCACACGCATCCGCGAGGCGGGGCTGATGCCGCAATGCGATCCCATGGGCAACCTCTTCGGGCTGCGTGACGGGCCGTCCCTCCTGATGGGCTCGCATACCGATACCCAGCCCGAGGGGGGCTGGCTCGACGGGGCCCTGGGGGTGATCGCGGCGCTGGAGATTGCGCGGAGCCACGCCCATGTCTCCTTCGTCAGTTTTCAGGATGAGGAGGGGCGGTTTGGCGCGCTCACGGGCAGTTCGGTTTTCAGCGGTGCGATCAGCCAGGATCAGGCCGATCTGATGACGGCCAAGGATGGCACCAAACTGATCGACGCACGCCAGACATTGGCCGCAGGGACCCATATCGATCCGGCGCGGTTCACCGGCTATATCGAGATGCATATCGAACAGGGCCCGGTTCTGGATGCCGAGGGCGACAGGATCGGGGTGGTGACCGATATCGTGGGCTCGCGGCAGTTGGAGGTCACTCTGACCGGGCAGCAGAACCACGCGGGCACCACGCCGATGCATATGCGGCGCGACGCGTTTCAGGCGCTTTCGGCGGTCAATGCCGCCCTCAACGACCGGTTCCGCAATGTGGTCACGCCGCGCACTGTCTGGACCATCGGCCATGTGACGCTGCACCCCAACGCCTCCTCCATCGTGCCGGGGCGCGTGTCGTTCTCGGTCCAGTGGCGCGATGCCGATACCGATCGTCTGGCGCTGATGGAGGCGATTGTGCGCGACACGATCGCCGAGATTGCCGCGCAGACGGGTATGGAGGTGGCGCTGCACGGGTTGCGTGCGCTGGAGCCTGTGGCGATGGATCCCACCCTGCGCGCTGCGCTGGAGGCGGGGGCCGAAGCGGTCAGCCCGGGCGCGTGGCGCCTGATGCCGTCCGGCGCTTTGCATGACGCGACCAATGTGGCGCGGGTGATGCCGGTGGCGATGCTTTTCGTGCCCTCCATCGGTGGCATCAGCCACGATTTCGCCGAGGATACGGCAGAGGCCGATCTGGTTGCGGGCCTTCGGGTTCTGGCCTAAGCGGCGGCATCGCTGGGATCATAGACGGTCCGCTGCCCGTCGATGAGCCGGGTCTTGCGCCGCTGCCATGCCGCTTTGGCGGCATCTGGGGGATGGTCTAGGGTCTGTTGAGATTCAGGATTCCCAACTAGCGTGAGTTCTGATTCAACCTTCCAAAAGGGAGGTCTGAATGGAGACGAGCAGATTTGTTATCCGCGATCATCAATGGGCGAAGATGGAACCGCATTGCCTTGGGCTCAAGGCGCATCCTGGGCGCACTGGCAGTGATCCGCGCCTGTTCATGGAAGCGGTGTTCTGGATTGCGCGCACCGGATCGCCGTGGCGCGATGTGCCGCCCGGGTTCGGGAACTGGAATACGACCTATCGCGGGTTCCGGGATGGGGCAAGAGCAGGGGTTTTGGAACGCAGGTTAAATACGTGGGGGGGGCACCCAAACGG
>NZ_JAAWWD010000009.1 GCF_021404545.1 Aestuariivita sp. | reverse complement strand
CTCGTTTTTGAGCCGTGAATCACGCAGCCAAGCAGAAATCAATGGGTCCTGAGCCTAGCTTGTATGGTTTGTCGCGACTCGCTGCTTTCTTGATATTCAGGTCTGTCAGAGCCATTGGGGGTATCAACCTTGCGCTGGGGGTATTGACCCCCATTTGATACCCCCAATAGTCAGTTTTTCGGGGGTATCGAGTGTTCTGCTATGTTCAGATTGATACCGCAAAAAGACGAAAAACTCAATGTTTTTGAGATCTTATGGTCATCTATGTTCGTGAAAATTGGTGCCCAGGAGAGGACTCGAACCTCCACATCGTTGCCAATACTAGCACCTGAAGCTAGCGCGTCTACCAATTCCGCCACCTGGGCAGGTGTCGTGAGCCGTGCGTTTAAGCGTCCCGGACTGGGCTGTCAAATGGATTCTGCGGCTTTGACGATGGATGCGGTGCTCAGCCCGGCTGGCCTTGATGCGCGGCGAATTTGCGGCTTGTTCCAAAAGGCTGCCAGCGCTAGATGAAACAGGCATCCAAGACACAGCAGGAGCGTAGCCCATGTCCAGTCTGGTGACGATTTACGGGGGATCCGGGTTCATCGGGCGCTATGTTGCGCGCCGTATGGCCAAGGAAGGGTGGCGCGTGCGCGTGGCCGTGCGTCGACCGAACGAAGCGATCTTTGTCAAACCCTATGGAGTCGTTGGTCAGGTTGAACCTGTGCTGTGCAATATCCGCGATGATGCTTCGGTCGGCGCGGTGATGCAGGGTGCGGATGCGGTGATCAACTGCGTCGGCATTCTTGCGCCTTCGGGCAAGAACACCTTTGACGCGGTGCAGGCTGAGGGTGCAGACCGGATCGCCCGGATTGCCGCCGAAAAGGGGATTGCACAGATGGTTCATGTGTCGGCCATCGGCGCCGATGCCGCATCGCAAAGCGACTACGCCCGGACCAAAGCCGCTGGCGAAGCCGCCGTTCTGAGCCATATGCCCGATGCGATGATCCTGCGCCCCTCCATCGTGTTCGGGCCTGAGGATCAGTTCTTCAATCGCTTCGCCTCAATGTCCCGGCTGGGTCCGATCCTGCCGGTTGTCGGGGCGGCGACACGGTTCCAGCCCGTCTATGTTGACGATGTCGCAAAGGCGGCGGTGTTGGGCGCAACGGGTGCCGCTCCTGGCGGCGTGTATGAGCTGGGAGGGCCAGATGTGACGACCTTCCGCGAACTGATGGGTGAAATGCTCTCGGTCATTCGGCGGCGGCGTCTTGTGTTGAACATTCCATTCCCGATCGCGATGTTGATGGGGTTCGCCTTTGACCTCCTGAACCGGGTTACGCTGGGCCTGATTCCTGCACAGATCACCCGGGACCAGGTGCGCAATCTGCGTCTGGACAATGTCGTTGCACCGGATGCGCAGGGTTTTGATGCGCTAGGGATCGCACCCACCGCGCTGGAGGCCGTTTTGCCGGAGTACTTGTGGCGGTTCCGCCCTTCGGGTCAGTATGAAGAAATCAAGGAAAGCGCCAAGAACCTGCGCACTTGATCAGCCATAGGCGATCACCAGCAAGATGATGCCCAGAACCACACGATAGATCACATATGGCGTAAAGCTGACGCTGCGCAGCAATCGCATCATGATCCCCAGCGCCAGTAGCGCCGCGAAAAAGGCAAAGACGGCGGCGATAGCGCCATCGCGGGCGGCCTGGGCGTCGGCACGCATGGCGACATCCGCACCCAGTACAACGCCGGAGGCGAGGATCGTGGGGATCGACATCAGCATGGCGAGCTTGGCAGCATCGTGCCTGGCATAGCCCAGCTGTCGCGCCGCGCTGATTGTGATGCCGGACCGCGATGTGCCGGGGATCAGCGCAACCGCCTGCCAAAGGCCCATGACGACAGCATGCCGCAGGCTCCACCGGTCGGCTGTGCGGTCCTGAGCGCCGGTTTGATCCGCCCAGTACAGAAAAAGACCAAAGATCACCATCGTCCACCCGATCACGGTGATCGACCGCATCGCCTCGCTCAGACCTGTGAGGTGCAGCGCCAACCCCAGCAGCATCACCGGCACGGTGGCAATGGCCAGACACAGTGCCAAGAACGCACCGGGCGTATCCACCCGCCCCCGCAAAAGCCGCCCGGTTCCGACAAGGGCCACCTTCACATCAGCCCAGAAAAATACGACCACCGCGATCAGCGTCCCGACATGCACAGCCACGTCGATAACCGCGCCCTGATCCTCAAGCGGGGTCAGGCCGGGCAGCAGAATCAGATGACCCGAGGACGAAACCGGCAGAAATTCGGTCACGCCCTGAATAAGCGCGATCAGGATAAGCTGATACAAAGGCATGTCAGAGACGAATCGCCCAAAGCCGTGATTTGATCACATCGGTATAAGTGCCCGGTTTCAAAAGAAAAGGCAGCATTTATATCCGAACCGGCCTTATATTTTACACGTCACTGCAAGAATCTATATTTCCGGTCGATATTTTCTGCATTATAGGTCAGTCTTTCTGACTTTTATTGCCAAAGATCTTCCTTTAAACACCCGGAACGCGCAAAACGCGCTGAGTTTCCCCAAAGCTGGAGTCAGGCCGTGGCCAAGCAACCGATGCTGAAATTCGTGACCATCGAACGCGACATGCCCGAAAAGCGGGACGCCGAGACCCGGCGTGAGGATTTTGACGAGATTTATGCAGAGTACGCGGACGCTAAGGCCAAGGAGCAATCGGCGCGGTGCAGCCAATGCGGCGTGCCCTATTGCCAGACCCATTGCCCGCTGCACAACAACATCCCCGACTGGCTGCGCCTGACCGCAGAAGGGCGGTTGAAAGAAGCATATGAGTTATCCCAGGCGACCAACACATTCCCGGAGATCTGCGGACGGATCTGCCCTCAGGACCGTCTCTGCGAGGGCAATTGTGTGATCGAGAAATCCGGCCATGGCACAGTCACCATCGGGTCGGTCGAGAAATACATCACCGACACCGCCTGGGACAACGGATGGGTGCAGCCGGTCTCGCCCACGCAGGAGCAGACGCAGAGCGTCGGGATCATCGGTGCCGGCCCCGGTGGTTTGGCCGCCGCCGAGCTTTTGCGCCGCGCGGGTGTGCAAGTCACTGTCTATGACCGCTATGACCGGGGTGGTGGATTGATGACCTATGGCATCCCCGGCTTCAAGCTGGAGAAAGACGTGGTCATGCGGCGCATGGATCAACTCGAACAGGGCGGAGTGAGCTTCGTTCTGAATTGCGATGTCGATTCCAGTATTTTCGCAACGATCCGAGCCGAGCACGACGCGATCATCCTCGCTACCGGTGTCTATAAATCTCGCGATCTCGACCTGCATGGCGCCGATGCCGACGGTGTGGTCAAGGCGATTGACTATCTGACCGCGTCCAACCGCAAAAGCTTTGGCGATGATGTGGCCGCATTTGACGGCGGTGCGCTCAATGCCGATGGCAAGCGGGTTGTGGTGATCGGCGGCGGCGACACGGCGATGGATTGCGTGCGCACGGCGATCCGTCAGGGGGCGACGTCGGTCAAATGTCTTTATCGGCGGGATCGCGCGAACATGCCCGGATCGCAGCGCGAGGTCGCCAATGCCGAGGAGGAAGGGGTGGTCTTTGAGTGGCTGAGCGCGCCCGACGGCTTCGAGACGGCCTTGGCCGACGCAAAGGAAGGCGCGCGGGTGACCGGCGTGAAAGTCCAAAAAATGCGCCTCGGCGCGCCCGATGCCACGGGCCGTCAGGCGCCTGAGCTGATCGAGGGGTCGGACTATGTCGAAGGCGCCGATCTGGTGATCAAGGCACTGGGGTTCGAGCCTGAAGACCTGCCCACCCTCTTTGGGGAGCCGGAGCTGACCGTCACCCGCTGGGGCACCATCAAGGCCGAATTCACCACCGGCAAGACCGCCCTGCCCGGCGTCTATGCGGTAGGCGATATCGTGCGTGGCGCCAGCCTGGTTGTCTGGGCGATCCGTGACGGGCGCGACTGCGCCGAAGCGATCCTGGCCGATCTGGGCGTCAGCACCGCGATCGCCGCGGAATGAGCACTGCGACGGGCACACTCACCGGGCAGTGCCTATGCGGCACCGTGACGATCACTACCACACAGTGGTCGGCGCAGGTGTCGGCCTGCCATTGTCGGTTGTGTCGTGTGTGGTCCGGCGGCGTGCAGTTCGGCTTTGACGCGCCGTGCGAGGCCGTAACTGTCACCGGGACGGTGCGAACCTTCCGGTCATCGAGCTTTGCAGAGAGGGCGTTCTGCCAGACCTGCGGCACATCCCTGTGGCTGCGCGACGATAACGGGCCCTATGAGTTCGTGCCCGGTTTTTTCGACGGCGCCAGCGAGCTGCCCCTGGTGCGTGAGGTCTATGCCGACCGCGCCTTCGCCTGCGCGACACTTGTCGGGGATCACCCGCGGGTCAGCCGCGCAGAGTATGAAGCGACCCAGCCCCATGTGGAGGATCAGACATGAGTAGTAAGACAGGTGGATGCCTCTGCAACGCGGTCCGCTACACGCTGGCCACGGCACCCGATCACGTGGATTACTGCCATTGCAGCATGTGCCGGAAATTCGGCGGCCCGATGGGGCTCGAAGTGCAACCGGGCGGCATTGTCTGGGAGGGGGAGGATCAGATCCAGACCTATGCCTCCTCCGAATGGGCGGAGCGCGGGTTTTGCCGCACCTGCGGATCCAGCCTCTTTTGGCGGATGACGGCAGAGGGGCCGGGACAAGGGATGCTGTCGCTGAATGCCGGAACGCTGGACGATATGAGCGGCCTGCCCTTGAAAACAGAGATTTATATTGATCACAAACCGGACGGCTATGCCTTTGCCGGGCAAACCACGAAAATGACAGAGGCCGAAGTGATGGCCCTGTTCGCCGCCCCCGATGAAGGAGACAGCCAATGACCACATATGACGCAGATTGGGCCAAGGCCGAAGAAACCCGCCGCGCATGGGTGGCCGAGAACGGGCTCTATTCGGAAGCGGAAGAGCATTCCTCCTGCGGTGTCGGACTTGTTGTATCGCTCAATGGCAAGAAAAGCCGTCAGGTGGTCGAAAACGGTCTTCAGGCGCTCAAGGCGATCTGGCATCGCGGTGCTGTGGATGCGGATGGCAAAACCGGCGATGGCGCAGGCATTCATGTGCAGATCCCGGTGCCGTTTTTCTATGATCAGATCGAACGGACCGGGCACACACCCAACAAGGATCAGCTGATCGCGGTGGGTCAGGTGTTTCTACCTCGGACCGATTTCGGCGCCCAGGAGACGTGCCGGACCATCGTCGAGACCGAAGTCCTCCGCATGGGCCACTATATCTATGGCTGGCGGCATGTGCCGGTCGATATCTCGGTCCTTGGGGAAAAGGCCAACGCGACCCGGCCCGAGATCGAGCAGATCCTGATTTCCAACACCAAGGGTGTGGATGAGGAAACGTTCGAGCGCGAGCTTTACGTGATCCGCCGCCGGATCGAGAAGGCCGCGCAGGCGGCGGGTATCGGCGGGCTTTACATCGCGTCGCTATCGTGCCGGTCGATCATCTACAAGGGCATGATGCTGGCCGAGCAGGTGGGAGAGTTCTATCCCGACCTGATGGATACCCGGTTCGAGAGCGCCTTTGCGATCTATCACCAGCGCTATTCGACCAACACTTTTCCGCAATGGTGGCTGGCGCAGCCCTTCCGCATGCTGGCCCATAACGGCGAGATCAACACGCTCAAGGGCAATATCAACTGGATGAAAAGCCATGAGATCCGAATGGCCTCCGGCGCGTTCGGCGACATGGCCGAAGATATCAAGCCGATCATCCCGCAGGGCTCGTCGGATAGCGCGGCTCTGGATGCGGTGTTTGAGGTGCTGGTGCGCGCAGGCCGCAATGCGCCCATGGCCAAGACCATGCTGGTGCCCGAAAGCTGGTCGAAACAGGCGGTGGAACTGCCGCAGGCCTGGCGGGACATGTATTCCTATTGCAATTCGGTGATGGAGCCATGGGATGGCCCCGCAGCGCTGGCCATGACCGACGGGCGCTGGGTCTGTGCCGGGCTTGACCGGAACGGGTTGCGCCCGATGCGCTATGTGGTGACCGGTGATGGGCTGCTGATTGCTGGGTCCGAGGCCGGAATGGTCCCGATTGATGAGTCGGTCGTGCGCGAAAAGGGCGCCCTGGGTCCGGGCCAGATGATTGCCGTGGATATGGAAAAGGGCGGTCTTTTTCACGATACCGAGATCAAGGACAAACTGGCTTCCGCACAGCCTTTTGGTGAATGGGTAAGCAAGATCAACGACATGGGCGTGGCCCTGTCGGGTGTAACCGAACGACCGCTGTTTTCGGGTCCTGAACTGCGGCAGCGTCAGATCGCAGCGGGCTATACCATCGAAGAACTGGAGCAAATCCTGGCGCCGATGGCCGAGGATGGCAAGGAAACGCTGGCCTCGATGGGCGATGACACGCCGTCTGCCGTGCTGTCCAAAAAGTACCGCCCGCTCAGCCATTTTTTCCGCCAGAACTTCAGCCAGGTCACCAACCCGCCCATTGACAGTTTGCGCGAATACCGGGTCATGAGCCTGAAGACCCGGTTCGGAAACCTCAAGAACGTGCTGGACGAAGACAGCTCCCAAACGGAAATCATCGTCCTGGAAAGCCCCTTTGTCGGAAATGCCCAGTGGGATGAGCTTGTCGAGGCGTTCAATGCACCTTTGGTCGAGATTGATTGCACCTTTGAGACCGGGGATGGCGCACTGAACGCAGGTCTTGCCCGGATCCGGTCAGAGGCCGAGGATGCCGTACGCTCGGGCGCGGGTCATATCGTGCTGACCGACCAGCATTCGGATCAGGGCAAGGTCGCGATGCCGATGATCCTGGCCACTTCCGCCGTCCACAGCCACCTGACCCGCCAGGGGCTGCGCACTTTCTGTTCGTTGGGTGTGCGCAGCGCAGAATGCATCGACCCGCATTACTTTGCCGTGCTGATCGGCTGCGGCGCGACAGTGGTCAACGCCTATCTTGCCGAAGACAGCCTCGCCGACCGGATCGACCGCGGCCTGCTGGACGGCACCCTGACCGAGGCTGTCGCGCGCTATCGCGAGGCAATCGACCAGGGCCTGTTGAAAATCATGGCCAAGATGGGGATCAGTGTCATCTCGTCTTATCGCGGCGGGCTGAATTTCGAGGCCGTGGGTCTGAGCCGCGCGATGTGTGCGGAGTTTTTCCCCGGCATGACCAGCCGCATCTCGGGCATCGGGGTGCTGGGGATTCAGCGCAAGGCCGAGGCGATCCACGCCAAGGGCTGGACGTCTGGATTGGATGTTCTACCAATCGGCGGCTTTTACAAGGCGCGCAAATCCGGCGAGACGCATGCCTGGGAAGCGACGTCGATGCATATGCTGCAAACGGCGTGCAACACCGCGTCTTATGAGCTGTGGAAGCAGTATTCGGCGAAGATGGCGAGCAACCCGCCGATCCATCTGCGGGATCTTCTGGACATCAAGCCGATGGGCAAGCCCGTGCCTTTGGAAGAGGTCGAAAGCATCACCGCGATCCGCAAACGGTTCGTGACGCCGGGGATGAGTTTGGGGGCGCTCAGCCCCGAAGCGCATAAGACGCTGAATGTGGCGATGAACCGGATCGGGGCGAAGTCCGACAGCGGCGAAGGGGGCGAGGATCCGGCGCATTTCGTGCCCGAACCCAATGGGGACAACCCGTCGGCCAAGATCAAGCAGGTGGCCTCGGGCCGGTTTGGCGTAACCGCCGAATATCTCAACCATTGCGAAGAGCTGGAGATCAAGGTCGCTCAAGGCGCCAAGCCTGGTGAAGGCGGGCAGTTGCCCGGCATGAAGGTGACCGAGCTGATCGCGCGGCTGCGGCATTCGACGCCGGGTGTGACGCTGATCTCGCCCCCGCCGCATCACGATATCTATTCGATCGAGGATCTGGCCCAGCTGATCTATGATCTGAAACAGATCAATCCGCGCTGCAAGGTGACGGTGAAGCTGGTGGCCTCAAGCGGTGTCGGCACAATCGCCGCCGGTGTGGCCAAGGCCAAGGCCGATATCATCCTGATATCGGGGCATAACGGCGGAACGGGCGCGTCGCCCGCAACCTCGATCAAGTACGCGGGCCTGCCCTGGGAGATGGGTCTGACCGAGGCGCATCAGGTGCTGGCGATGAACAACCTGCGCGACCGCATCACGCTGAGGACAGATGGCGGGTTGCGGACTGGCCGCGATATCGTCATGGCCGCGATGCTGGGGGCCGAGGAATACGGCATCGGAACCGCGGCGCTGATCGCGATGGGCTGTATCATGGTGCGCCAGTGCCAGTCCAACACCTGCCCCGTCGGGGTTTGCACCCAGGATGAAAGCCTGAGGGAAAAATTCACCGGCAATGCCGACAAGGTCGTGAACCTGATCACCTTCTATGCCTCGGAGGTGCGCGAAATCCTCGCCTCTATTGGCGCGCGCAGCCTGGATGACGTGATCGGACGCGCGGATCTGCTGGCGCAGGTATCGCGCGGCTCGGCGCATCTGGACGATCTGGATCTCAACCCGATGCTGATCACCGTCGATGGGGCGCAGGACATCGTCTATGACCGTGATAAAAAGCGCAACAAGGTACCCCATACGCTGGATGCCGAGATTGTGCGCGATGCGCGGCGGTTCCTGGAGGACGGCGAGAAGATGCAGTTGAGCTATGCGGTGCAGAACACCCACCGTACCGTGGGCACCCGTACCTCAAGCCACATCGTGCAGAATTTCAGGATGCGCAACGCGCTCCAGCCCGATCACCTGACGGTCAAACTGCAAGGATCGGCCGGGCAGTCGCTGGGTGCGTTTGCCGCGCCGGGTCTCAAGCTCGAAGTGGCGGGAGACGCCAATGATTATGTCGGCAAGGGGCTCTCTGGCGGTATGATTGTGGTGCGACCGCCGATGGCCAGCCCGCTCAAGGCCGATGAAAACACGATCATCGGCAACACCGTGCTTTATGGCGCGACCGATGGCTATCTCTTTGCAGCGGGCCGCGCGGGTGAGCGGTTTGCCGTGCGCAATTCCGGCGCAAAGGTGGTAATTGAGGGGTGTGGATCGAACGGGTGTGAGTACATGACCGGCGGTGTCGCTGTTATTCTGGGCGATATCGGCGCGAACTTTGGCGCGGGCATGACCGGTGGGATGGCGTACCTCCACGATCCAGATGGCAAGGCCGAGACGTTGATGAACCTCGAGACCCTGGTCACCTGCCCGGTCACCGTGCCCCATTGGGAAGGTCAGTTGAAAGGTCTGATCGAGCGTCATGCCAAGGAAACGCTCAGCCGCAAGGCCGCCGACATCCTGCAACACTGGGATCTTGAAAAGGGCAATTTCCTCCAGGTCTGCCCAAAAGAGATGCTGGTCCATCTGCCGGCACCTTTGGGTGTGGAAGAGACTGCGGTTCCCGCAGAGTGAACCAGCCTAGATCAAAGAGCCCCGGACACCGCTCCGGGGCCCTTTGCTTCTGCATCAGGGCGTTAAGTTTTCGATGTGGCCAAACCCCTTGGTGTAATCCAGTAGCGAGATCGCCACCGGATCAATCCGGAAAATGATCAGTTCGCCGGGCACAACCCCTTCAT
This sequence comes from Aestuariivita sp., assembly GCF_021404545.1. Lineage (GTDB taxonomy): Bacteria > Pseudomonadota > Alphaproteobacteria > Rhodobacterales > Rhodobacteraceae > Aestuariivita. The sequence continues at coordinate 64,954 of NZ_JAAWWD010000009.1, read as the reverse complement.
ATCCAGACATCTGCGGGAACTTGGCAAACATCAATCCGGCGACCTTGTCAAACTCCGCCTGGTCTGTGACCTGCCGGGCCAACCCGCCCAGCGACACTCCAACGATCTCGTCCCAACTGGAATAGGGGCGGTTGATCGTCAGCGAGACCTTGTCGCATGTGCCGATGTTCTGGGCTTTCTGCGCATCATTTGTCGTGCCGAAATACACGATCAGGCCGTCGTTGACATAGCTGACGGTCGTAGCCTGGGGGAATCCGTCTGGCCGAACCGTCGCAAGGGTCATGTCATCTGTTTGGCCGATGATGTCGATAACCCGTTGTTTCTGGGTTGCGTTCATTCATATCTCCTGTGTCCGCGCAACGCCCACGACATAGTTCTTGCCATAGGCCTTGGCGCATTTCGGACATGTCGTGAAAAAGAAGTAGACGTCCGAGGGTGTCTTGCCGCGGGCGCGCACGAGATCTTGCATCTGCTCTTGCCATCGCTTGGTCTCGCGATAAGGGCCTTCGAACACCTTGGAGACGAAATCCCCCGACAGAGTCGTCATATCCTCGTCGGGGACATCGCGGGGCACCGCAAAGAGATGCTCGGCTTTCCAGGCGCTCAGATCCCGGCTGAGGACGATGATGTCGGCCTTGTCGTACCCGCCAGATGCGTCGATATGGGAGTGTACGCGGCTAAAGACACGACCCATGTCCAGCGGGATGTGCATGGCGCTGTGTGTAATGGCGCGCAGGAACCTCTTGTTCTCAAAGTGCAGCTCTTGCGCGTCCCAACCGGTGGGGTCGAAGCGCGCGCAACACTCTGTCGGTGTGTCGCTATCGTCATAATACGGAACCTGGTTTGTCTGCATGTCGGTCTTCCGATGCTGAGAGGTCGAGTATACGCCCGATCTGCTGGGCTGGCTTGCGATAGATCAATTGCCCAGACCGGGTTTTCAGAAGGGGGCTGGCAACCTATAGCTGGGGTCATGGCAAAACGGTCGGGCACATCCGGAAAAAGAACCGCATCCAGGGCCAGCAAAGGTCCCGGGCGGGGAAAAAAATCCACGGCTAGGGGGGTGGAAGCAGCGGCGCGGCGCGGGTTGACCCGCAGGCCGTTCCGCCCGTTCAGGTGGTTAGGATTCTTGGCTTTACGGACAATCACCATCGCTATTCTGGGCACAGTTGCGCTGATTTTGGCGCTGGCGGTGATCAACCCGCCCACCACATATTACATGTGGTCCGAAGGGCGCCGTCTGGGCGGCGTCGATCAGGCATGGGTGCCCCTGGAAGAGATTGCGCCAGTCATGCCCCGATCGGTCGTTGCGGCGGAGGATGCCAATTACTGCACCCATTGGGGGTTTGACGTCGTGGCAATCCGCACCGCGCTGGAGGAGGGATCGGGGCGCGGCGCCTCGACCATCAGCCAGCAGGTGGTCAAGAATGTCTTCCTCTGGCATGGGCGGTCCTGGACCCGCAAGGCGCTGGAGGCCGCGATCACCCCGGCGGTCGAAGCCATCTGGTCCAAGCGGCGCATTCTTGAGGTTTATCTGAACGTGGCGGAGTTTGATGAGGGCGTCTTTGGCATAGAGGCCGCATCGCGCCATTACTTTGGCATCGGGCCCGAAGACCTGAGTGCAGGGCAGGCCGCCAGGCTGGCCGCGGTGTTGCCCGCACCCAAAGTCCGCTCGGCCTCTGCCCCCACGGACCGTCTGCGCAGACGAGCGGCCAGCATCATGGACGGGGCGGCCACCATTCGCGCAGATGGGCGCGCGGCCTGTTTCGAGGATTGATCATTCGCGCGCGGCGGGGCAAGTAGGGACAGCCCCTTGGAAAGTTGATGTTCAGATTTGCATGGCCCGTTTGTTTCACGTCCCCCTCTCTCCGTTTTGCCGCAAGGTGCGTCTGAGCCTTGCAGAGAAGAAGATCGAGGTCGAATTGGTCGAGGAACGCTATTGGGAACAGGATCCGGATTTCCTGCGCCGCAACCCCGCCGGTAAGGTCCCTGTCATCAAGCTCGACGGTAAGATGATGGCGGAGAGCGGCGCCATCTGCGAGTATATTGAGGAGACCCGGCCCGAACCGCCGCTGATGCCCAAGGACGCCGAGGGACGGTATGAGGTCCGACGCTTGGTGACCTGGTTCGATGACAAGTTTCACACCGAGGTCACTTCGAATCTGCTCTATGAGCGGGTCAACAAGAAGGTGACCAAACAAGGGTATCCAGACAGCAAGAACGTCAAGGCCGGGGCCCGCGCGATCAAGTATCACCTTGATTACATGAGCTGGCTGCTGGATCATCGCCGCTGGCTGGCGGGCGATGTGATGACGCTGGCCGATTTCGCCGCGGCCGCGCATCTATCGTCGCTCGATTACATATCGGACGTGGATTGGAACCGATCCCAAGCCGTCAAGGACTGGTATGCCAAGATCAAATCGCGCCCGGCGTTCCGGTCCATCCTGGCAGATCAGATCTCGGGCTTTCCGCCGCCTGCGCATTATGCCGATCTGGATTTTTGAGCTGAGCCGGATCCGGGGGGCGCTGCCCCCCTTGCCCCCCCGGGAATATTTCTGGCCAGAAGAAGCATGGACGCGGTGAAAGAGCGGCTGGTTGCGCGCGCCCTTGAAGAAGGGTTCGTCTCGGCGCGCGTCTGCCGACCCGATGCGGTGCCGGAGGTTCCGGCCCGGCTGGGGGCGTTTCTGGAGGCCGGGTTTCATGGCCAGATGGGATGGATGGAGCGGCGCGTGGAGTGGCGGGGCAATCCTGCCGCGCTCTGGCCCGAGGCACGGTCGGTGCTGATGCTGGCGGAAAGCTATACGCCCGAGCACGATCCGATGGAACGGCTGGCCTGGCGCGACCGGGGGGTGATTTCGGTTTACGCACAGAACCGGGATTACCATGATCTGGTCAAAAGGCGGCTCAAGCGGCTGGGGCGCTGGCTGCTTGATGCAGCAGGCGGGCAGATCAAGGTTTTTGTGGATACCGCCCCGGTTCCCGAAAAGGCTTTGGCTCAAGCCGCCGGATTGGGCTGGCAGGGCAAACACACCAATCTGTTGAGCCGGGATTGGGGCAACTGGGCCTTCATTGGCTCTGTCTTCACCACGCTGGACTTGGAGCCGGACGCAAGGGAAGCGGATCATTGCGGATCGTGTCGCGCCTGCCTCGATATCTGTCCGACAAATGCGTTTCCGGCGCCTTACCGGCTGGATGCGCGGCGTTGCATCTCGTATCTGACCATCGAGCATCACGGCCCGGTGGAGGAGGCATTGCGCCCGCTGATGGGCAATCGGATCTATGGGTGCGACGATTGTCTGGCGGTTTGTCCATGGAACAAATTCGCGGTGGCCGCCAGCGATATTCGCTATGCTGCGCGCCAGGACCTGGAGGCGCCCCGGCTCGCGGATCTCGCGGGCCTGGACGATGCGGGGTTTCGGGCCATGTTCTCGGGGTCTCCGATCAAGCGGATCGGACGTAATCGATTTGTCCGCAATGTTCTTTACGCGATTGGAAACTCGGGAGAGGCGGAGTTGATCGCGACTGCCAAGGCCCTTTGCACGGACCCCGATCCAACCGTGGCGGATGCGGCGCGCTGGGCCGTGAAACGGCTGTCACTATGACGCAAACAGGCGCGACGCGGCGGGTTTGCGCCTTAGATCAAGATCACACGGGCTGAGGGAGTTTGGGATGGCTGTACTTTTGGGCGTCGATACGGGCGGCACCTATACAGACGCGGTTCTGATCCGCGACGAGACAGAGGTCCTGGCAAGCGCCAAGGCGCTGACCACACGGCACGATCTTGCGGAAGGGATTGGCGCCGCCGTGCGGGCGGTGCTGGAGGCCGCAGGGCTGCGCGGTAAAGAGGTCGGGATGGCCGCGCTGTCGACAACCTTGGCCACCAATGCGCTGGTCGAAGGGCAAGGCGAACGTGTCGGCCTGGTCTTTATCGGCTTCCGCGAAACCGATCTGATCAAGCATCGTATTTCCGACGCGTTGAAAGGCGATCCGGTTTGCGTTCTGGCAGGCGGGCACGACCACAGTGGCAGTGAGGTCCGGCGTCTGGATGAGGTCGGGCTCTTGACCTTTCTAGAGACACATAACCAGGGTGTTTCGGGTTGGGCTGTGGCCGCGCAGTTTGCAACGCGCAACCCGGGCCATGAGCTGCGCGCGGCGGAGATCATCGGCGCGGCGACGGGCGCTCCGGTGACTTGTTCGCATCAACTCTCGGCACGGCTGAACGGCCCGAAGCGGGCGGTCACGGCGGTGCTGAACGCGCGGCTGATCGGAATGATCGACCGGCTGATCGCGCGGGCGGGCGACAGCCTGGCCGGTCTTGGGATTGACGCGCGGCTGATGGTGGTGCGCGGCGACGGAGCCCTGATGTCCGCCGAACAGGCGCGGTTGCGACCGATCGAGACGATTTTGTCCGGGCCGGCAGCCTCCATCGTGGGCGCGCGCTGGCTGACCGGGGTGACGGATGGGCTGGTATCGGACATCGGCGGGACGACCACCGACGTGGCGGTGCTCCGGGACGGGCGGCCGGCGATTGACCCGGATGGCGCGCGCGTGGGGGGATTTCGTACAATGGTCGAGGCGGTAGCGATGCGCACGACCGGCCTGGGAGGCGACAGTCAGGTCCATGTAGAGACCGACGGGCTCGGCGGCGGTGTGCGTTTGGGGCCGCGCCGGGTGGTGCCGGTGTCGCTGATGGCAATAGACGCGCCCGATCTGGTGCACCGCACGATGGAGGCGCAGCTGCGCAGTGCCACGCCGGGAGAGTTGGACGCGCGATTTGCGCGGCTTGTTCCCGGTGTGTCCCGTGCGGGCCTTGGGGATCGCGAGGCCGCGCTGATGGAGCGGATCGGCGATGGGGTGCAAGCCCTGACAGCGGTGCTGCGGACGCGGATGGATCACGGGGCGCTGACCAAGCTGGTGGGGCGTGGAATCGTTCAGGTGGCGGGGGTCACGCCGTCGGATGCGTCCCATGTCCTGGGACTGTCTGAAGCCTGGGACGCCACCGCCGCACGTATGGCGGTGGAGCTTATGGCGCGCAAACGGGTGGGCACCGGCGAAAGGTTGGCGCCGGATGCGGACAGGCTGGCGCGCATGATTGTGATGCAATTGCAGGAGCAGACCACGATGGCCCTGTTAGAGACTGCTTTTGCAGAAGAAACCGCGGCGTTTGAGGGCACGCCAGAGGCCCTGTCGCGCCATGTATTGACCCGGCTCGGACTGGTCGGGCATCGTGGGTTACTGGCCGTTGACCTCGCGCTGAACGTTCCGGTCATCGGGCTGGGCGCCTCGGCCCCGACCTATTATCCTGAAGTCGGGACTCGCCTGCGGTGCGATATGGTGCTGCCCGAGCACGCCGGGGTGGCCAATGCCGTCGGCGCTGTCGTGGGCCGCGTCACTGTGCGCCGCTCGGGCACGGTCACAGCGCCGTCAGAAGGTCTCTACCGTGTGCATCTGGAAACTCCGGAGGATTTCAACGATCCGGCCACGGCCCTGACCCGATTGGAGGCTGTGTTGCGCGACAGCGTCGAAGGACATGCCCGCGCCGCGGGGGCCGGGGATATCGAGATACACATGCAACGTCATATCAAGACCGCACAGGCCGAAGCGCGAGAGGTGTTTGTGGAGGCCGAGATCGTCGCGGAAGCCAGTGGACGCCCTCGGGTGGCCTCGGGCTGACACCGGCAGATACGCGATGTTCGCACCCTGCCGTGCCCTCGCGCGATGATGCCGTTTCGGGCGCTCTTGGATGCGCCCGCCCGTCACGTCTCTGAATGGCGCACAGTAGGTCAAAACGCCGTGCCGCCGATCAGAAAGACGATGGTGGAGGGGCGCTTGGAGCACGTCGCGCCCCTCCGGTTTACCGGCTATGCTATTCCGCCGCGTCCCGTTTCGGAAGCACCCAGTCCGGGCGCAGGAAATGGCAGGTATAGCCATGTGGAACGCGCTGCAGATAATCCTGATGCTCCGGCTCGGCCTCCCAGAAATCTCCAACTGGTTCCAGCTCGGTCACCACTTTGCCGGGCCAGAGGCCAGAGGCATTCACATCGGCAATCGTGTCGAGTGCCGTCTCTTTCTGCGCCTCATCGACAAAATAGATCGCCGAGCGATAGCTGAGACCCCGATCATTGCCCTGCCGGTTCAGGGTGGTTGGATCATGGATCTGAAAAAAGAATTCCAACAGGCGGCGATAGCTCATCACCTCGGGGTCGAACATGATCTCGATCCCCTCGGCATGGGTACCGTGGTTGCGATAGGTGGCGTTGGGAATATCGCCGCCAGTGTATCCGACCCGGGTGCTGTGGACGCCGGGCATATGGCGGATCAACTCCTCCATCCCCCAGAAACATCCTCCCGCCAAAACAGCGCGTTCAAGGCTCATGCGACATCCTCCACTTGGTCCAAATACTCACCATACCCCTCGGCCACCATATCATCGCGATGCACAAAGCGCAGAGAGGCTGAGTTGATGCAATACCGCAGCCCGCCCCGATCGCGCGGCCCGTCGGGAAAGACATGGCCCAGATGGCTGTCGCCAAAGGTCGAGCGCACCTCGGTTCGGATCATGCCCAGCGAGTGGTCGTTAAGCTCCTGGATATGGGCAGGCTCGATCGGTTTGGTGAAGCTGGGCCAGCCACACCCGCTTTCGTATTTGTCGGCGGAAGCGAAGAGCGGCTCACCCGAGACGATATCGACATAGATGCCCGGTTCCTTGTTGTTCAAGAGCTTGCCAGTGCCAGGCCGTTCCGTGCCATTCTCTTGTGTGACCCTGAACTCTTCGGGGGACAGGGTGGCAATCGTGTCAGGATTCTTGGTGTATTTATTCATCGGATCCCTCCCATCATCATCTGGTATCTAAGATGGCACCTTTGGTGCGAAAGGGAAGGGATGTTTCGCCACCCTCGCGATGAGGTGAGGTGATCTGTTCAGACGGGCTGTCCGTATCTATATCTGATGAAGGGAGAGGCGCGATGATCCGTATTTTATTGGCTGTGGTGCTGACGATGCAAAGCTCGATCGCCTGGGCCAAAGGGCTGACGGGTACGTTCGCGTCCATAGATGGCGGCAGTTTGAGTATTGAAGATTGGCGTGGCCAACCGGTTCTGGTGGTCAACACCGCTTCGCAATGTGGCTTCACTCCGCAATATGACGGGCTTCAGGCGCTTTATGACCGCTACCGCGATCAAGGTCTGGTGGTGTTGGCCGTGCCATCGGATGACTTTAATCAAGAGCTTGAGTCGGCCGATGAGATCAGGGAGTTCTGCGAGATCAATTTCGGGCTAGACATCCCGATGACCGACATCACCCATGTGCGTGGATCCCAGGCGCATCCGTTCTACCGCGCGGTGCAGGCAGAGACGGGGTTCGTTCCCCGGTGGAATTTCAACAAGGTGCTGGTCGGGCCGGAAGGCGAGGTGCTGGGCGCTTGGGGATCACATGTCAAACCCGGGTCACGCGCGATCACCGGCGAGATTGAGCGGATCCTGAACTGACCCACCGAAACGCCGGTATGCGGCAGCCTTTGATCGTCAGACTGCCGCTCCGTCGGGCTATCACAGCATCGAGGCGCATCCGCTATGTGCCGGTTTGCCTCCGATATGATGCGGATTAAGGATCAGATGCCAACTGGGCGGGTATCCCGGAGCCTGCGCCCGCGAATAGGAGCAGCCGTTGGGCGCCGTATACCATTGACCACTGAACGAAGCCGGCGGACGATTGCTGCCGACCGGGTTCTTCTTGGCTGTCGCGGGCCCGAGAGCCGCTGAGATATCATTGCCCCCATCGAACATGTTGAGGATCGCCTCGGCCATGCTCGCATTTGCGCTGGTGGTGGTCGCGGCAAGGACAAGGGCGACACTGGCGGCTTTGAAAAACATCGTAATCTCCTGTTTTGTGCATGAACGCTACAAGACAGGCATCGGCCTGAAACCGGGACAGGATCGGGTGGAGACTGTGGCCAAATCGCGTATCTTCAGGCGCAATTATCCAATATTAATCGAGAATTGATCAGAGTCTGGACTTCGGTAACGGGAGCGGCTCAGTCAAGCCACTTCTTGCAAACGATTTGATCCGCCAAAGCGGGTCGTTTAGGTCTCTTGCTGTTCCGTATTTCCGTTGCGGCTGTCGACTGAGATCCTTTGGGTACATACTTCGGTTCGTGGTCAACGCTTTGGGTGTCACCCTGATGCCAGTTCGATGTAGTTCCGATGTGCCCATCTCATAGGCGTGCTTGAAGAGCGTCAGCGACAGTCCTGACCACGGCATCATCGGAACCGCGTCCCTGTGGGGCCTCGAAAGCCTGCGATCATGCAGGCAACGGTTGGAATATCATTCGATCAAGCGACTATTGGCGTGGCATCAGGCCGAAAGATTCTATCATCGACCCAAATCCGATGGAGTATGACGCCAATGGGTCTTGCTCAGCGGATTGGCTGCGCGAAGGTGTCAGACCGAACCAGGGACCAGTTCTTTTGAAGACCGCAAGCGTGCCGGATCATCGAGGGCTGCCCGTGACGTTCCCCCAAGCGGCGGCATGAGACTAAAAGAACCCTCGCTTCAGGGTCACATACCGTAGGGCCATCACACTGCCATAGGACTAGCCCGAGACCCAAACACGGCCCCGATCCACGGGAAAACGCCGCGCCACATCTTCCAGCACCCCGTTGGTGGCGAACCACCAGTTCACCCTGCCGCGCCGAGCCATGAAAAATGCGGCAGCACCGGCAGCGCAGTCTGCCCATCCCATCCATCAGGCGCCAGCAGGTGATAGGAAGGGGGCACGCCATGGCCTCATGGCAAGGCTCCACCGCGGCCACGGCGGTGCCCAATCCGCTGAAGATGAGAAAAAGGGGGTCATAGCTGCGACTCCATCCATCCTCCCGGGCATGTCATCTCATAAACCCGTCAACCCTCGCCCATCGCCATCGTGTCGATCCCCACGATTACCGACATCACAAAAAACAAGATCGCCGTCAGCACGGTCAGCATGATCACCCGGTTGAAATAGCGCACCTGCTTGATCGCCTCGATTTGCAGGTGAAACTCATCCGCCACCGTGCGCAGCTCGAACATCTCGCGCAGACGCGGCGATGGCTCATAGATGAGGCAACGCAGCAAAAACAGAATCGAGACCGAGATCGTCACCACCTGCGCGAACATCAGCCCCAGCGTCAGCCAAGTCTGATCCAGCGAGAACACAAAGGCCGAGGTCGCCAGGATAATCGCCAGCACCGCAAGCAAGGCCGAGGATTTGGCGTCGATTTCCATCATGATCTCGCGCGCTTCGGTCTGATCCATGTTGGCGATGCCGACATCGGCCTCCACCTCGATACAGACGGGGCGCAAGGTCAACTCGCTGGCCCCCGGCATGGTCCAGCGATCCATCTGGGTCACAAACCCATGCAGCGAAAAGAAAGAGGTCATATGCGGGGCTCCGGTCTGGTCCGTGCCACTGTGAGGCCGAACCGTGCCGGGATTCAAGGGCTTGGCGTTCAGGGTCGGCTGTCATCCCGGTTGCGGCGGCGCATGGCGTCAAGCCAACGGTCCAAGAAAAGGATCGGTACCAACACAACCGACCATCCCAGCGCATTGAGCATGGTGAACGTCATCTTCAACTCGGTCGGCATGTCTGAGCGCCACAAAAAGACATGCGCCACGCAGATCAGGCAGACCATCCCCGCTACCAGCCATTTCGCCATGCCGAAACCTCCTCTCGCCGCCCAGATGAACGCCTCAACAGCATTCGGCCCGGGGATCGCGGCTATTGCGGAAAACTCGACCGCAAGCGCCTAAAAGTCATCAGAACCTCCTCCGGCGTTGCATCCTCGACAGCCCCCTCCGACACCTCCTGCGGCGACCAAATCCACGAGCGGGCCGGATCATCGCGCATCGCCCAGTCCGGAAAGATCCGCTCGGTGAGCTTGTGTCGACGGACCGCTCGCAAATCGGTGTGCCGGTCATCGCGCCGGATGCGGTCGTAAGCGGCTTCGACCATGCTGGACGGCCCTTCGAGGAGTTGCAGATAGATATCGGACCGGACGATCAACGCCCCTGTGATCCCATCGCGCGCGTTGCACCGGCGGGCATCCAGCAGGATCCCGGCCAGCATCGCTGCATCAAAGCCAAAGGGCCGGGAGGCGTAGGTCAGCTGCAAAAGCGACACAGGGCGTGATCTCCTTTGACAATACCATACGCCGGTCGTCTTGGTATGTCCCTGCAAAACACGGAGCGGTGCCAAAACAGCGCTTTGACGCCTGCAAAGACCAAACACAAAGGCGCCTGCCACCCTGCTTCACCTTGCCACTTGGACGCCGGGGGTTTGGGGGCTTGCCCCCAAGGCCCGTGCGGCCTCGCACAGATAAAACAGACTGCGGCGCAGCCGCTCCGGTCAGAGGGCGCCCGCCGGGATCAGCGGCTGAGGCCGCCGTGCAGCGTCGGAGCGTCCAGGGCCGAAAACCCGTAATGGCGCAGCCAACGCAGATCGCTGTCAAAGAATGCGCGCAGATCGGGGATGCCGTATTTCAGCATCGCGATCCGGTCTATCCCCATGCCAAAGGCAAAGCCTTGATAGACATCCGGATCGATCCCGCCAGCGGCGATCACCTTGGGATGGACCATCCCCGAGCCCAGGATCTCCAGCCAGTCGTCGCCCTCGCCCACTTTCAGTTGCCCTCCCTCCCAGGAGCAGCGGATATCGACCTCGGCCGAGGGTTCGGTGAACGGGAAATGCGACGCACGAAAGCGCAGCTCGACATCGTCCACCTCGAAATAGGCCTTCACGAACTCCTCCAGCACCCATTTCAGGTTCGCCATGGAGATATCGGTGTCCAGCGCCAGCCCCTCGACCTGATGGAACATCGGCGTGTGGGTCTGATCGTAATCCGCGCGATAAACACCGCCGGGGCAGATCACGCGCATGGGCGCGCCCATCGTCTCCATCGACCGGATCTGCACCGGCGACGTATGGGTGCGCAGCACATGCGGCGGACGATTGTCGCCCTCGGCACGGTGCATATAGAACGTGTCCATCTCCGCCCGTGCGGGATGGTGGCTGGGAATGTTCAGCGCGTCGAAATTGTACCAATCGGTATCGATACGCGGGCCTTCGGCCACCGAAAACCCCATCTCGGCGAAAATCGCCGTCACCTCTTCGGAGGCCTGCGAGATCGGATGCAGCGTGCCCTGCCTGCGCGGTCTGCCCGGCAATGTCACATCCAGCCATTCGGTGCGCAGCCGCTCTTCCAGGGCCGCATCGCCCAGCGCGGCTTTCTTGGCCGCCAGTGCGGAGTTGATCTCGTCCTTGAGCGCATTGAGCGCAGGGCCCGCCACCTGCCGCTCCTCGGGGGTCATCCGGCCCAGTTCGCGCATCCGCAGACTGATCTCGCCCTTTTTCCCAACGGCCTGCACACGCAGATCCTCCAGCGTGGATTCGTCCCCCGCATCGGCAATCAGGCTTAAGTATTTGGCTTTCAGATCGTCCATCAGACTTCCCCAGACTAAGGCCTCGCTCTGCTAGCGGCAGCGGCGCATGATTGCAAGGTGCAGGGGCGGGTCATCATCGGGCTGACAAAAGAGCGAAACCGCCAATTTCACGCCTTTGCGCAGATCATGCATGGACAGTGCAGTTCCCGCATCGTTAACCTGTGCACATCATCAGGAGGAAGACATGTCAGATCTAGATAAAGTCCTGCAATCCGCCGTGGCCGCACAGGACGTACCCTTTGTCGTGGCCATGGCCGGAAATGCAGCCGGGATCACCTATTCCGGGGCGGCCGGCGAAAGTGCGGGACGCACTGTCGATGAAAGCACGGCCTTCCGCATTTTTTCGATGACCAAGGCCATCGGGTCGCTGGCAGCGATGATCCTGATCGACCGGGGCAAGATATCGATGGACACGCCCGTGGCCGATGTGTTGCCTGCCTGGAACGATCTGAAGGTTCTGGACGGCTGGAACGGCGACGAACCCATTCTGCGCGCGCCCAAGACGGTGGCCACCGTGCGGCATCTGGCCAGCCATACCAGCGGTCTGGAATACGAGATCTGGAACGCGGATATGCAGAAATACATGGAGGTGAAGAACCAGACCTCGATCCTGACCGGGCAGAAGGCCGGTCTGATGTATCCGCTGATGAGCGATCCCGGAACGCGCTGGGGGTACGGCATCGGCATCGACTGGCTGGGCCAGATGGTCGAGGCCGTCGATGGCCGCCGCATCGACGCTTTTTGCCGCGAAGAGATCCTGGATCCTCTGGGCATGACAGACACATATTTCGAGCCCGATGCGCTCTCTGACCGTCTATCGAACGTGTCGATCCGGGGGGAGGATGGCACTTTCGCCCCCTTCGAACTGGCGCCACCGCCCAAGCCGGAGTTCTACGGGATGGGCCATGCGCTTTATTCCACGGCGCCGGATTATATGAAGTTCCTGCGCATGGTGCTGAACAAAGGCCAGCTCGACGGCAACCGGATCCTGTCCGAAGATGCGGTGGAGCAGATGTGTGCCGATCAGATGAACGGGCTGGTCTTTGAAAAGATGATCTCCTACGCGCCGCCGTTGACTGCGGATGTCGAACTCTTCGACGGCACCAAGGCCACACATTCCTTTGCCTTCGTGCGCAACGAGGTCGACCAGCCGGGACGGCGCAGCGCGGGCTCGCTCAGCTGGGCGGGGGTGTGCAACACCCATTACTGGATCGATCCGGCCAGGGATCTGGCCGCCGTGATCATGACCCAGAGCCTGCCCTTTGTGGAGCCGCCCCTGATGAAGACCTATGGCGCATACGAAGAGGCGGTCTACGCCAGCCTCTAGGTGAGCGGGACACCCCGAAACTGGCTGATCCTGGCCGGGCTGACGCTGGGTGTCTGCGTCACTAACGGTTTTGCGCGTTTCGCTTACGGGCTCCTCTTGCCCGCGATGCGCGCGGAGCTGGGATGGAGCTATACCCAGGCGGGCTGGCTCAACACGGCCAATGCGTTGGGCTATGTGGTGGGCGCGGTGCTGACGCTGGCGCTGTTGCGGCGGCTACCGCCCGCGCCGCTCTTTGCGTTTGGCGTGTGGACGACGGCGATCACCCTTTTCGCAACCGGGTTGAATGAGGCGCTTTGGGCACAGTCGTTCTGGCGGTTCGCTGCGGGGCTTATGGGAGCGATGTCCTTTGCAACGGGCGGTGCCCTGGCGGCAGCCCTTTTCACCGATCAGCCACGCCGCAACGCGCTGTCGATTGCAATTTATTTCGGCGTCGGCGGCGGTCTGGGCATCGTTCTGAGCGGATTGAGCGTGCCCCTGGTCCTGGCCAGCTGGGGCAACGCCGCCTGGGCCTGGGGCTGGATCGTCATAGGGCTGATCAGTTTCGCTTTTTGCCCGCTCAGCCTTTGGGCCGCGCGGCAGCTACGCCCGGCAGCAGGCGGCGCGCCAAAACCCGCGCCGGTCCCTATGCGCAAGATGCTCGGCCTCTTGGGTGGTTATGCCGGGTTTGGTCTGGGATACATCGTCTATCTGACCTTCATCGCGGCCTGGATGACCTCGCAGGCGGCACCGGCTTGGCAGATCGCCGGGGTCTGGACCCTGGTGGGGTTCAGCATCTGCGCCTCGCCCTTCGTCTGGCGCGGGGTGTTCGCGCGGTTTGGCAACGGAGTGCCCTTGGCCCTGATCCTGGTAAACATCGCGGTCGGGTCGAGCCTGCCTGTGCTCTGGCCCGGGCTTCTGGGATTGGTGGTCTCGGCGGTGGTGTTTGGCCTTTCGGTGTTCATGGCACCGGGGGCAGTGACCAATTTCGCCCGCCAGAACCTGCCCCAGGACAGCTGGGGCGCGGCCATCGCAATCTTCACGATCGCCTTTGCCATAGCGCAAACACTGGGCCCCGTGGGGGCGGGAATGATCGGGGACGCCACCGGAACCATCGGCGCAAGCCTGCTTGCCGCATCGGCCATATTGCTCTGCGGTGCGGTCTGCGCATTGTCGCAGCGGGTCTTGGCGACGGAACAGGCGGAATAAGCAAACCTATGGATAGCCGATGTCCCGCACCGCAACCTCGAACCCTATGTGATGATGCCACAAGAAAGAGTTCATTTGACCTTCCAGTACGATCTTCTGCCTACTTTGCGCTCATCTCTTCGATCAAAAAGGCTTCAGGGCTTTCTACCTCCTCAAGCTTTTTGCCCTTAATCCACCAGAATCTGTTGCCCACATTTCTCAGAAAGCTCCGGTCGTGGCTCACCAATAGGCAAGACACCCGATGCGCGATCAATTCCTCCTCCAACGCTTCCTGTCCTTCGATATCCAAATGGTTGGTCGGCTCATCCAGTAGATAGAAGTTCGGGTTTCTGAGACGCAAGATCAGCATTGCCAGTCGGGCCTTTTGCCCTCCTGACAGAGCCCCGATCCGCGTGTCTTGCATCTGGATACTGACGCCCGCGGCGGCCAGAACCCCGCGCGCGCGCTGATCACCGATATCGAATTGCGCTGTCACAGCCTTCAACGGGGTCTCTGAGTCGGAAAGCTGGCTCAGATGCTGGTCCGAATAGGCCGATACGATTGAGGGCGCATATCTCACCGTCTCATCCACACCGGTAAGCGCGCGCTGTATCATCTCGACAAGTATCGTTTTTCCTGTACCGTTCGCCCCCAAAAGAACAATGCGGTCACCTTGGGAAATCCACTTCCGCCCTGTCTTATAGAGCAATCGGTCATCTGGCGCGCGCACGGCAATATCATCCAATGTGATCAAAGCTTTGGCGTGTGTTCCACTGTTGGACAGCCTGATATCGCCCGCGCTTCGGTCGTGATGGGCTGGTTTGGCGGCAGCCTCGAGTTTTGCGGCTCGCTCGGTCAATTGCTTGGTCTTGGTCAACAAAAGGTCAGAGCCTGAATTGATCCCGACATTCTTAAGCTTGGCAGCCTGTCTGCGCAGCTGTTGAGCCTTGTTCAGCTCATTGGCAAAGCGCCGTTCATCGGCAGCATCTGCGGCATCAAGCGCCGCACGTGCCGCGGAGAAAGGAAGCTGGAATACATGAGAACGCTCAGGCCGCAGAAACAGCGTACGATTTGTTGTGGCGTCCAGAAACGCCCGATCATGGGAGATCATGACCACCGGCACATCCCGTGGCAACGCCCCCACCCAGCCCTGAAGCAATGCGATTCGGTGCAGGTCCAGATGGTTGGTCGGCTCATCCAGCAAAAGAAGATCAGGATCATTGACCCAAGCGGCCGCCAGCATCGCGCTACGTTGCCATCCGCCACTGAGTTTGCTGAGGTGCCTGTGCTGCAAATCATACGGCACCTTGAGATCATCCAAAACGACATCCACACGCCAGCCCTCGTATTCCGCCTGCTCAACCGGAAGCGCTGCCAACACCCAATCGTAGAGAGAACGCTCCAGCGCCTCTTGGGGGAGGTGCTGCTTGACGTATCCCACACGCAATCCGCGTGCTCGCATGACCACTCCTGAAGTGGGGTCAAACACCCCCGCCAAACAGGCCAGCAGCGTGGATTTTCCACGCCCGTTCGGGGCAACCAATCCAATGCGGTCACCTTTGGATATTGTCAGATTGAGTTGTGAAAAAAGCGGCTTGCTAAGGGTCACGCCCACAGCATTCAGACTGATGATTGTCATTGGATCCTCGGGTCAACAAGAGTATTGCCGCAATGCGGCTATGGGCAGACCGAGGATGAGGTTATGCTCGGGTCAGCCCTGCAAACGGATTCGCAGGGCAAGACGGGGTCCATGCTGA
The DNA here is from genome assembly GCF_021404545.1 of Aestuariivita sp. Classification (GTDB taxonomy): domain Bacteria; phylum Pseudomonadota; class Alphaproteobacteria; order Rhodobacterales; family Rhodobacteraceae; genus Aestuariivita. The sequence goes on along the minus strand of NZ_JAAWWD010000009.1, from coordinate 49,234 downwards.
AGTCGGCGTATGATACGCATGCTCAGCGCGTGCCCTCCCTTGTTGATGTAGATCTTTTGCCAATTCTAGGAAACAGTTCTGAATTTGGCAACCGTCTTGCAAGGCGTGGCCATTTGTGTCGGCCTTCTCGTCGATGCCGGTGGAGGTTTTCCGGGCGTCAGCCGCCGCGTCCTGACAGGGCACGAAACGCTACAACACCTATCGGGTTGAGCGCTGCCTTGACCGTAGCGGATGACCTAAGGCGATTGCAGCCGCATCACGCAATGCCCTTGGCTCGCGCCAATTGCAAAGAAAACCTGCAACCGAGGTGGCGATACCGCCCAAAAAATGCAAGAAAGCCGCCTTCAATGGGGCGGCTCTCAGCACGACGTCGGCCGGGTATTTACGCGCTCAGCGCGCCTTTGGCCTGCTCGACAATGGCACCGAACGCTTCGGGCTCATGCACGGCCAGATCGGCCAGAACCTTGCGGTCCACCTCGATCCCGGCCAGCGACAAACCATTGATAAAGCGCGAATATGTCAGCGCCTCGTCATGGCTGCGCACCGCGGCATTGATCCGCTGGATCCACAGCGCGCGGAAATTCCGCTTGCGCGTGCGGCGGTCGCGTGTGGCGTATTGGTTGGCCTTGTCGACGGCCTGCTTGGCCACCTTGAAGGTGTTCTTGCGACGACCGTAAAAGCCTTTTGCGGCCTTGACGACTTTCTTGTGACGGGCGTGAGTTGTGGTTCCACCTTTAACGCGGGACATCTGTGCAGCCTCCTATCAACGGTCGTAGGGCATATAGCCCTTGACGATTTTGGCATCAGGAGCGCTGAGCGTGGTGATGCCGCGCGCGTCGCGGATGAATTTCCGGGTCCGTTTGATCATGCCGTGGCGTTTGCCGGCCTGACCGGCCATAACCTTGCCGGTGGCCGTCACCTTAAAGCGCTTCTTGGCGCTCGATTTGGTCTTCATCTTGGGCATTTCCGTCTCCTCAACATTGGGTCGGTGTCAGGCGCGACTCGGCATGCCACATTGGCCGGTCGCGCAGTCAGAAGCGGCCATTTACGCAAGATGTCCGCACAAGGCAAGAGCGAAATCAGGGCAGAAAGCGCGCCAGCACGCTGAAAAACACATCCGGTATCTGGGCCATGGTGTACCCGTCCGGCGTGGTTGTCAGAGCATACACAATCAGGCCCCCCGCGATCAGCACGGTTATGGCCGAGGCGCGGGGGCCGCGGCCATCGGTGATCGCGCTCCACATGCCGACCAGGGCAAAGCAACCCAGGACCATCCCCAGGATCAGAGCAAGATCCGCGTCCATCCCGTCCCGTCCCTCCGGTCACCGCAAACAGTATCGGTTGAGGTTATTCCGGATCTGTCGCAAAAATCAAACGCTCGTCACAGGGGGCCACACGCAGGATGTTGGTGGTGCCCTGCACGTTGAAGGGCACACCAGCGGTCACCACGATCTGATCGGACGCGGTGGCAAAGCCGCGGTCGCGTGCGGCGCGCGCTGCGCTGACGACGGCCATCTTGAACCGCTTAAGCTGGCCGGTCATCACGCAGTTGCACCCCCAGCTCAGCGACAGTCTCCGCGCTGTTTCGCGCTGGGAGGTCATCGCGATGATCGGCACGCCAGGCCGTTCCCGTGCGGTCAGCAAGGCCGTGGCGCCCGACTGGGTGAAACAGCAGATCGCCTTGATATCCGTGGTCTCCGCGATTTCGCGGGCGGCTGCGACGATGGCGTGGGCAATGGTGTCGCCCCGGACCGAGCGGGAGGCTGCGATGATCTGGGTGTAGGTCGGATCGGCTTCCACCTCGGTCGCGACCTTGTCCATGGTCTGCACCGCTTCGACGGGATAGTGGCCCGCAGCGCTTTCGGCGCTGAGCATAATGGCGTCGGTCCCCTCATAGATGGCAGTGGCAACATCCGAGACCTCGGCCCTTGTCGGCATCGGGCTTTCGATCATGCTCTCCAGCATTTGTGTGGCGACGATCACCGGCTTGGCCGCGGCGCGGCATTTCCGGGTCAGGCGCTTCTGGATCGGCGGGACGGCCTGCACTGGCAGTTCGACACCAAGATCACCCCGAGCGACCATGATCCCATCGCTAACCGCCAGAATATCGTCGAACCGGTCCACCGCCGAGGGCTTTTCGATCTTGGAGAGAATTGCGGCACGGCCCCGGGCCAATGCACGTCCTTCGGTCACGTCCTCAGGACGCTGCACAAACGACAGTGCCAGCCAATCCACACCCAGCGTGCAGGCAAACTCCAGATCGGCACGGTCCTTCTCGCTCAGCGCGGCCAGGGGCAGGATCACATCCGGCACGTTCACGCCCTTGCGGTTGGAGATGGTACCACCGGTCACCACGGTGCAATCGGCGAAATCCGTGCCACAGGCCGTTACCTGCAAGCGAATCTTGCCGTCATTGACCAGAAGATGGGATCCCTGCTCAAGTGCGGCAAAGATCTCTGGGTGAGGCAAGCAGACGCGAGATCCATCTCCCTCCGCAGGGTCCAGATCCAGACGGAACGCGGCACCTTCCTCCAAATCGACAGCCTCATCGGCAAAGATCCCCACACGCAGCTTGGGGCCTTGCAGATCGGCAAGGATCGCGATGGGACTGTCGAGATCCTCCTCGACCTGGCGGATGATCCTGTGCTTGGCCTCAATCTCTTCATGGGTGCCATGGGACATGTTCAGCCGGAACACATCGGCACCGGCCTCGTGCAGGGCACGGATCATTTCATAGGTTTCAGACGCAGGGCCAAGCGTGGCCACGATCTTGACGTTTCTCGTTCGGCGCATTCAGAAGGCTCGCTTTTTCGACTGTGGGCGTTGTTATCGCAAACACGTGTTTTCTTGGTTATCGACCAATTCCCATTCCCGAACAACTCGCCTAAACCTGCGGGCAAGACAATGACATATCCATGACATACACACCCTTCTACCTCCACGGGGAAACCCGGCCTGGCCGCTGGCTGGTGACCTGCGATCACGCCACCAACGCCGTGCCGCCGGATATCGCTGGCGGCGATCTGGGGCTGCATCGCACCGATATGGAGCGCCACATCGCATATGATGTGGGCGCCTATGGCGTGGCGCAGGAACTGGGCGTCCTGCTGAGTGCGCCTGTTCTGGCCGCCAATTTCTCACGCCTGGTGATCGATCCGAACCGGGGCGCGGATGATCCAACCTTGTTGATGAAGCTGTACGATGGGTCCATCATCCCGGCCAATCGCCATGCCGATACCGCAGAGATCGAGCGGCGGATGGAGATGTGCTATCGCCCGTACGACGCGCAGCTTGACCGGATGACCGCGCTCCCCCACAGCGTGGTCGTGTCGGTGCACAGTTATACCCGGCAGTTGCGTGGGCGAGATCCGCGACCCTGGGAGGTTGGTGTGCTCTATGCACAGGATGACCGGCTGGCACGACCGCTGATTGATCTGCTGAAAGCCGAAGGTGACCTGTGCGTTGGGGATAATGCACCCTATTCGGGCCATCTGCCTGGCGATGCGATTGATCGCCATGCCTTGCGCCTGGGACGGCCCAATGTGCTGATCGAACTGCGCAACGATCTGATCGCCGATGATGAGGGCCAGCGGCATTGGGCGGCGCGGCTGGCGCCGATATTGGCACAGGCATTGGCCCAATCCGGCGTGTGATCAGAAACTGACACAGTTTCTGGCCAATTTCTGTTGCAGAAATTGCCCTGTCGACAGATCGGCAGGGCGCAGAAAATGCGTTCATTTTCTGGACATTTTTTGTGTCAAAAAATGCACCCGTGACACAGGACCATTCGCTCCCTACATCCTCTTCAAACAATGAAGGGAACGACCATGGACGACCAAACCCAGATTGAATTGGAAGCCGCCGCCTTTCGCCGTCTGCGCCAGCACCTGATGCAGGACCGCATCGACGTGCAAAACATCGACATGATGAACCTGACCGGCTTCTGCCGAAATTGCCTGAGCCGTTGGTATCAGGAGGCCGCCAATGAAAGAGGCATTGAGATGGGCAAGGACGAGGCCCGCGAGCTTTTTTACGGGATGTCCATGGCGGATTGGAAAGCCAACCACCAGACAGAGGCCAGCACCGAAAAGCAGGCCGACTTCAAAGTCGCATTTGAAGAAAACGTCACCAAAAATCAGGGTTGATACACCTCAATGCGCCGCCGCCTGCCCTGTCTAGAGTCCAAGCGGAGAGGTGCATATGAGCGGATCAGACCAGATGCGGGCGATGGTGCTGGAGCGTGCGGGCCAAAGGCTTGTCTCCAAACGCGTCCACATACCCCGACCACAGGCAGGCCAGGTCCTGATCCGGGTTCTGGCCTGCGGCGTCTGCCGGACAGATCTGCACATTCTTGACGGAGAGCTGACAGAGCCCGCGCTGCCGCTGATCCCGGGTCATGAAGTCGTGGGCGAGATCGCGGCTCTTGGCACCGATGTTTTGGGTCTGCCAATCGGAACGCGCGTCGGCGTGCCCTGGCTGGGCCACACGTGCGGGACCTGTGCGTTTTGCCAAAGCGCGCAGGAGAACCTCTGCGATCTGCCCCTATTCACCGGTTACACGATCAACGGCGGCTATGCGGAATACTGCATCGCGCATACGGATTTCGTTTTCCCGCTGCCTCGGGGCGATCCGGTCTCGCAAGCGCCGCTGCTCTGTGCGGGGTTAATCGGGTACCGCTCTCTGACCAAGGCAGGCACGGCTCGGCGGCTGGGCATCTACGGCTTCGGAGCTGCCGCCCATATCCTGGCTCAGATCGCGCGCTGGCAAGGGCGCGATATCTACGCCTTCACCCGTGATGGCGATACGCAGGCACAGGACTTCGCGCGCGCATTGGGGGCCGTCTGGGCCGGTGGATCGTCGGCCCCGTCCCCTGTCGCTCTGGACGCGGCACTCATCTTTGCCCCGATCGGATCGCTTGTGCCCAAAGCGCTCAAAGACCTACGCAAAGGCGGGATCGTCGTCTGTGGCGGCATCCACATGAGCGACATTCCCGCCTTTCCCTATGCCGATCTCTGGCAGGAACGGCAGATCGTATCCGTCGCAAACCTGACACGCGCGGATGGCGAGGCGTTCTTTCCATTGGCCGAGCAAGCACAGGTCAAGACCGAAACAACGGCCTATCCGCTGGATCGGGCCAATCAGGCGTTGGACGACGTGCGCACCGGGCACCTGCAAGGCGCCGCGGTGCTGCTGCCCTGAGAGCTAGGACAATTCCTTGTAGGAAATCTCGCGCGCATCGGCGCCTGGGCCGACTTTCTCACGCCGCACCAGCAGACGGTTCAGTGCGCTGACATAGGCCTGAGCGGAGGCCACGACCGTATCGGTATTGGCCGACTGCCCGGTGGCGATCACGCCATCTTCCTCCAGCCGGACCGACACGGTCGCCTGAGCATCGGTGCCTTCGGTGACCGCATTCACCTGATAAAGCTGCAACCGCGCCTCGTTGGGGTGCAGCGCGCGAACCGCCTTGAAGGTTGCATCCACCGGGCCATCGCCCTGGGCTGTGGCCATCGCCTCCGCCCCGTCGATGTCCATCTCCAGCGTTGCCTCTGCTGGCCCGCCTGTCCCGCAGACCACTTTCAGCGACACGATCTGCAAGCGGTCGGTATCGGCATCCCCAGTGGCCGAGATCAGCGCCACAATATCGTCGTCATAGACTTCTTTCTTGCGATCGGCCAACTCCTTGAACCGCACGAAGATATCCTTGAGCTGGTTATCCCCCACCTCATGGCCCAGATCGGCGAGCTTGGCACGCAGCGCTGCGCGCCCGGAATGCTTGCCCAGCGGCAACGAGGTGCCCGCGATACCCACATCCTCGGGCCGCATGATCTCAAAGGTTTCGGCGTTCTTCAGCATGCCATCCTGGTGGATACCGCTTTCATGAGCGAAGGCATTCTTGCCCACGATGGCCTTGTTGAACTGCACCGGAAAGCCCGACACCGTGGCGACACGGCGCGAGATATGCATAATCTTTCTGGTGTCGATACCCGTTTGATAGGGCATGATATCGCCCCGCACCTTCAGCGCCATCACCACTTCTTCGAGTGCGGTATTGCCCGCCCGCTCCCCCAGACCGTTGATCGTGCATTCGATCTGGCGGGCGCCGCCGTCGACGGCCGCGAGCGCATTGGCCGTCGCCATCCCGAGATCGTTGTGGCAATGGGTGGCAAAGACCACATCCCCGGCCCCAGGAACTTCGGCAATCAGGCGACGGATCAGATCCGCGCTTTCCGCAGGGGCGGTATAGCCCACGGTATCGGGGATGTTGATCGTGGTGGCACCGGCCTTGATCGCGATCTCGACCACGCGGGCCAGGTAATCCCATTCGGTGCGGGTCGCATCCATCGGTGACCACTGCACATTGTCACACAGGTTGCGCGCGTGGCTGACGGTCTCGTGGATCCGGTCGGCCATCTCATCACGCGTCAGGTTCGGAATCGCCCGGTGCAGCGGCGAGGTGCCGATGAAGGTGTGAATACGCGGCTTGGCCGCGTTCTTGATTGCCTCCCAACAGCGGTCGATATCGCCGATCTGCGCGCGCGCAAGCCCACAGATCACTGCGTTTTTCGACCGCTCCGCGATCTCGGAAACAGCGGCGAAATCTCCTTCGGAGGCGATGGGAAATCCCGCCTCGATGATGTCCACGCCCATCTCATCGAGGAGTTCGGCAATCTCCAGCTTTTCGGAATGGGTCATGGTCGCGCCCGGGCTTTGTTCGCCATCGCGCAATGTGGTGTCAAAGATCACGACGCGATCTCTTGCAGTCTTGTCAGTCATATCGGGTCTCTTTTTCGTCTGTTCCTTGGGCCATGTGGCGCGCATGCGGTTCCCTCTGAGCGGGCGCGCCGGATGGCACGCTCAGAGGCGCATTAGGAGCAGCAGGCCACGCAGACCGGCACCGCGCAGGGCGGAAAGAGGGAAATGAGAGGTCATGCGTGTCATGGCGGTGACTATACCCCGCTCGGAACAAATGAAAAGTCTCTTTTGCCGATCACGCCGCGCGATTGACGCCGCGCCGCGCGCGTCTAACTCTGCCTGCATGGTACAGACATTGATCATCGGGGCATCAGGCGGGATCGGACACGCCTTGGTGCAGGTTGCACAGGCCCGAGGGGAAGAGGTCACACCCCTGTCGCGCAGCCAGGACGGGGTCGACATCACGGATCAGACAAGCCTTGCAGAGCACCTGGATGGGCTGGGACCATTCGAACGGGTGATCGTCGCCACCGGCGCTTTGGAGATCGGCGGCGCGGCGCCGGAAAAGTCAATCAAAGCTGTTCAAGCTAATGAGATGATGGATCAATTCCGGCTGAACGCTGTCGGTCCGGCGCTGGTGTTGGCGCGTGCCCACCAGCTCCTGCCGCGCAAAGGGCGCAGCGTGTTCGCGGTGCTCTCGGCCCGTGTCGGCTCGATCGGGGATAACCGGATCGGTGGCTGGATCAGCTATCGCAGTGCCAAGGCCGCCGTGAACCAGATCGTGCGTACCGCCGCGATTGAACTGGCGCGCACCCACAAGGAGGCGATCTGTGTCGCCCTCCACCCCGGCACGGTCGCAACCCCCTTCACTGCGAAATATCTGGGCCGCCACCCGGCCGTCCCGGCATCGGAGGCGGCTCAGAACCTGACCCGCGTGATGGACGGTCTGACCCCGGCCGAGACGGGCCAGTTCTTTGACTGGGCCGGGAAACCGGTTCCATGGTAGGCCGGCTGATCCTGGTATTGGGCGACCAGCTTTCACCTGAACTGAGCGCCCTGGGAGAGGCGGATCCAGAACAGGATTTCGTTGTTATGGCCGAGGTCGCGGACGAAGCGACCTATGTGCCGCACCACCCCAAGAAGATCGCGTTTCTCTTCGCCGCCATGCGCAAGTTCGCAAAGGCGCTGCAAGAGGATGGCTGGCAAGTGCGGTACACCCAGCTTGACGACACCCAGAACACCGGCTCCATCGCCGGCGAACTGCTGCGACGTGCGGAAGAAACCGGCGCCGGTGAGGTGATCGCGACCGAGCCGGGCGAATGGCGCCTGATCGAGACGCTCAAACATGCACCATTCAAGCTGCGGATGCTCGAAGATGACCGGTTCATCGCCTCGCATGCAGAGTTCGAACGCTGGGCAGATGGGCGCAAACAGCTGCGGATGGAGTATTTCTATCGCGATATGCGCCGGAAAACCGGGCTTTTGATGGACGGCGACCAACCGGCGGGCGGCACATGGAATTACGATCACGACAATCGCAAACCTGCCCCCGATGATGTCACCCATTCCGGTCCGATGCGGTTCACGCCCGATGAGACGGTGGCGGAGGTGCTCGACCTTGTCGAGGCCCGGTTTGGCGATACCTTCGGCACCCTCCGCCCGTTCCATTTTGCCACCGATCACGGGCAAGCCAAGCGCGCATTCAAGCATTTTGTCAAATACGCCCTGCCCCGGTTCGGCGATTATCAGGACGCGATGCTGGACACGAACCGGTTTCTCTATCACGCGGTGATCTCGCCTTACCTCAACGCGGGTCTGTTGTCCCCGCTGGAGCTGTGCCAGGCTGCAGAAGACGCCTGGAAGACGGGGGCAGCGCCCCTGAATGCGGTCGAAGGCTTTATCCGCCAGATCATCGGCTGGCGCGAATATGTGCGCGGGATCTATTTCCAGGAAGGTTCTGATTATGTCACCCGCAATACGTTAGGCCACAACCGGGATCTGCCTGACCTTTACTGGGGGAAAGAGACAGATATGCGCTGCATGTCCCGCGCGGTGGAACAGACGCGGGAGGAGGCCTATGCCCACCATATCCAGCGCCTGATGGTAACGGGCAATTTCGCGCTGCTCGCCGGGATCGACCCCCGTCAGGTGCATGAATGGTATCTTGCGGTCTATGCGGATGCGTTTGAGTGGGTGGAAGCTCCCAATACCGTCGGGATGAGCCAGTTTGCAGATGGCGGGATCATCGCATCCAAACCCTATGTCTCCTCCGGCGCCTATATCAATCGGATGTCGGACTACTGTAAGAACTGCACCTATTCAGTAAGCGCCAAGACAGGCGAAGGCGCGTGCCCGTTCAATCTGCTGTACTGGCATTTTCTGAATAGGCACCGTGACCAGTTTGCCGAGAATCCGCGCATGGGCAACATGTACCGCACCTGGGACCGGATGGATCAAGATAGACGGGAAACAGTGTTGCGGGACGCCGATGCCTTTCTTGACCGGCTAGATGCAAAAAGACGAGTTTGATCGCACCATATTCTGACACAGAATATGGTCAGAAACTGACTCAGTTTCTGGCGCGCCCTCGGCCCTGGGCGCCCCCATTTTCTGTGTCAGAAAATGGCCCGGAGGCAGGGTGAGCTGCCCGTGGACTCCAGCACAGACATCATCGGCCAAAGCGCGTTTCGCGGGCATCGGCTCGGCGAGACGCAATCGAACAAAACCAAGGTCTACGCGCGCCTCCCTCCCTTGGATCGCTGGCAGCGCATCACAAGCTGTGCCTGGCAGCACCGAGAGCGTGAGCATTCCATAACCGACAGTCTCCGGCCAACCACTGACTTCGCGGCCTGCACCGGGGCCAGATGCATCAACGGCGCCTCTGATGTCACATTTGCGAGGGCGACGACCCGGCTCTGATCCGGGCCAACCGCCTCGACGCTCCGATCTCTTGCCCGAGCATCCGCTACCAGGCCGTACAGGAGACTGCCGACCGGAACGGGCGGTCAGTCAAACCGCAGCCTTCCGGCTCTCATCCAGATAAATCTCGCGCAGACGCGGTGCCACCCGACCGGGCGTTCCGTCTCCCAAAGCGACCCCGTCAATCTCCACCACCGGCATCACGAATGTCGAAGCCGAGGTGATGAACGCTTCATCGGCCTCTTTCGCCTCGTCGATGGTAAAGTTGCGCTCCTCAACCTCCATCTGCGCCTCACGCGCGAACCGCAAGACTGCGGCCCGTGTGATCCCATGCAGAATATCGGTCGACAGCACCCGCGTGATAATCTTGTTGCCCTTCACGATATAGGCGTTGTTCGAAGTCCCTTCGGTCACGAATCCATCCTGTACCATCCAGGCATCATCGGCTCCGGCCTTCTTGGCCATCATCTTGCCCATCGACGGGTAGAGCAGCTGCACCGTCTTGATATCGCGCCGCCCCCAGCGGATGTCGTCGATACTGATCACCTTTATACCTGTCTTCGCCGCTGGGCTATCGGACAGCCCGGGCTTGGACTGGCTAAAAAGGACCACCGTGCAGGGCGTCGTCTTTGGATCGGGAAAGGCGAAATCGCGATCTTTCGGCGCCCCGCGCGTGATCTGCAAATAGATCAATCCTTCATCAAGATCATTCAGCCGCACCAGCTCCCGGTGTACGTCCAGCAGATCCTCCTTGCTGATGGGACAGGCCATGTCGAGCTCACTCAGCGACCGCTCCAGCCGCACGGCGTGACCATCAAAGTCGACCAGCTTGCCACCCAACACGCTGGTCACTTCATAGACGCCGTCCGCCATCAGAAATCCACGGTCAAAAACCGAAACCTTCGCCTCGGTTTCCGGCAGATAATCGCCATTGACATAAACAGTGCGCATGGGTGTCTCTCCTATCCCCAAAGAGCGGCATCGGGCGGATGCACGCCCGCCGCGTCAAAGACCAGTGGTACCGCGCGGTCTTCGGCGAGAAGGAGCGGCCCGTCAAGGTCCACCACCGCCGCACCCTGCGCCACCAGAACCGCCGGCGCCATTGCCAGGGACGAGCCGACCATGCAGCCCATCATAATCGCATACCCCTCGGCCAGGGCTGCTGCACGCAAAGCCAGCGCCTCTGTCAATCCGCCGGCCTTGTCGAGCTTGATGTTGACCATGTCGTACTTGCCCTTCAACGCTGGCAAGGACGCGCGATCATGGCAGCTTTCATCCGCACAAACGGGCAAGGGGCGCGCAATTTCGCCCAGCATGGCGTCCGCGCCCGCCGGTAAAGGCTGCTCAACCATCTGCACCCCCAAACGCACGAGGTGCGGAGCAAGATCGGCGTAGATTTCGGCACTCCATCCTTCATTGGCATCCACAATGATCCGGGCATCGGGTGCGCCCGCGCGTACCGCCTCCAAACGTCCCATGTCATCGGCTGTGCCGAGCTTGATCTTGAGCAGAGGGCGGTGCGCGTTCTGGGCTGCCTGCATTCGCATCTTTTCAGGCGTATCCAGCGACAGCGTATAGGCGGTGATCTCAGGCCCCGGAGGTCGCAGCACCGCCAGATCCCAGGCGCGAACGCCCGCACGCTTGGCCTCCCAATCCCACAATGCGCAATCCACCGCATTCCGCGCCGCCCCTGGCGGCAAGACATCCTGCAATGCGCTGCGCGTCACACTGTCGGGCAAACTTTGGATCTGCGCCTCAACGCTCTCCAGCGTCTCATCATATCGCGCATAGGGCACACATTCGCCCCAGCCCGTCACCCCGTCGGCCTCCACCCGCACGGTCAGCACCTTGGCCTCGGTCCGCGAGCCGCGCGCAATCGTAAACACCTGGGCCAGCCGGAACACATCCCGTGTCACGCTGATCATCATCGCACCCTGCCCTTCTTCTCGCTTCAAATACGAACACATGCCGCCCGCCGCGGGGCAGAAAGCCGGGTCAGAGCGCTGCAAGCGCCTCAGCCAGCCGATCCGCGCCCTGCCGGAAAGGATCAACACTCGGCAGGGCCAATCGCGCCTCGACCTCCGCCAGATAGCGTTCCGCCTCGGCGTCGCTCATATGCTGCGTGTTGATCGACACACCGATCACTTCACAGGCCGGGTTTGGGATCCTGGCCAGCGGCAAAGCCGTATCGCGCACCTGCTCCAGGGTCGGCAGCCCATATTCCGGCAAGCCCCGCATCGTCTCTCGGGTCGGCTCGTGACACAGGATCAGGGCGTCCGGCTGCCCGCCATGGATCAACGCCATCGTTACACCCGAATAGGACACGTGGAAAAGGCTGCCCTGCCCTTCGATTATGTCCCAATGATCCGCGGCGTTTTCGGGGGTCAGATATTCCACCGCGCCCGCCATGAAATCCGCGATCACCGCATCCAAAGGCACCCCATGCCCGGTGATCAGAATACCCGTCTGCCCGGTCGCGCGAAAGGTCGATTTCATGCCCCGCTTGCGCATCGCCTCGTCGAGCGCCAGCGCGGTATACATCTTGCCGACACTGCAATCGGTGCCCACGGCCAGAACACGCTTACCGGACCGTTTCCTGCCATTGGCAATAGGATACGCGTCCGTCGGCACGCGCACATCGTGCAAAGTGCCGCCATGCATCTGCGCGGCCGAGGTCAGATCCCGCTCTTCGCGCAACAGGTTGTGCAGGCCCGAGGCCAGATCATACCCCATCTCCAACGCCTGGATCAGGACATCTTTCCAGTCCTGGCTGATCACCCCCCCGCGATTGGCCACACCAATCACAAGCGTGCGCGCCCCGGCATCGAGGCCCTGCTGCAAGCTCATGTCGGTCAGGCCAACATCGGCCCCGCAGCCAGGCAGCCGAAACTGGCCCACGGCATTTTCGGGGCGCCAGTCCTTGATCCCTTGCGCCACCTTCGCGGCCAGCTGATCCGGCGCATCGCCCAGAAACAAAAGATACGGGGTCTCGATCATGCTCCATCTCCCTGAAAGACTTGCGCAGATCATAGCGAAATCAGCCCCAAGGATGTCGCGTATTCGGCGCCGTCCAGGCAAAGTGACACAATTTTCTCCCGCATATTTGCAAAATTGACGAAGAATTGTGCATCGTGTGATGGCAACCGACGAATCCCGCCAAGGCTCTCGGTGATGCGGCGCGATCATGCTGCACTTGCGGAATCAGCCTTGCGCGGAAGCGCGCAATTTAATACCAGCAGCCACCAGAATGAGCGCAATATTATTACCGGAGACATCCGCCCCATGAGCTTCCGTCTGCAACCAACGCCACCTGCCCGCCCCAATCGCTGCCAGCTGTTCGGCCCGGGCTCCCGCCCCGCGATCTTCGAAAAGATGGCAGGGTCGGCGGCGGATGTGATCAATATCGATCTCGAAGACTCCGTCGCGCCCTCCGACAAGGACAGCGCGCGCAAGAATGTGATCGAGGCGATCGGCGACGTGGATTGGGGCACCAAGACACTCAGCGTTCGGATCAACGGCCTCGACACGCCGTACTGGTATCGCGATGTGGTGGATCTTCTGGAACAGGCCCCCGAGCGGCTCGATCAGATCATGATCCCCAAGGTGGGCTGCGCCGCGGATCTCTACGCTGTCGACGCGCTGGTGACGGCCATCGAATCCGCCAAAGGCCGCAAGAAACCCATCGCCTTCGAGGTGATCATCGAATCCGCCGCAGGCATCGCACATGTCGAAGAGATCGCCGCGGCCTCGCCAAGGCTCGAAGCGATGAGCCTCGGAGCGGCCGATTTCGCGGCCTCCATGGGCATGGCCACCACCGGGATCGGTGGAACGCAAGAGAACTACTATATGATCCACGAGGGCCAAAAGCACTGGTCCGACCCGTGGCACTGGGCCCAGGCAGCCATCGTTGCGGCCTGTCGGACCCATGGTGTGCTGCCGGTGGACGGCCCGTTCGGCGATTTCTCGGATGACGACGGGTTCCGTGCCCAGGCGCGCCGCTCGGCGACATTGGGCATGGTCGGGAAATGGGCGATCCACCCCAAGCAGGTGGCCCTGTCAAACGAGGTGTTCACCCCCTCGGACGAGGCAGTGGCCGAAGCGCGTGAGATCCTCACCGCGATGGAGGAGGCAAAAGCCAAGGGCGAAGGCGCCACCGTCTACAAAGGGCGCCTAGTCGATATCGCGTCGATCAAGCAGGCCGAGGTGATCGTCCGTCAGTTTGAAATGATCCACGACGGAGCCTGACGCCAGCCCGCTAAAATACTGAAAACTCTATTGGTCAGGGATTTGGCAAGACCCGATTAACTCTCCGTTCCTAGTCTTTCATCACGCGATGGGAGGCTTGGAATGGCGCTTTTGCTACAAAATCTGACGGATTTTATCGGGTCCTTGTCGATTATTGTCGTGCTGTCCGTGGCCTATGGCGCCGTCCATCGCCAGATCGCAAGCGGCCATACGGCCCAGATCATTCTGGGCCTTATGTTCGGTCTGGCCTCTTTTCTTGAGATGCACAATCCGCTCTCGGCTTGGGACGGCGTTCTGATCGACATGCGCAATGTGCCCGTCGCCTTGGCTGGTGCGTTCCTGGGGCGCTGGGGGCTTGGGTCCTGCCTGATCCTCGCCATTTGCGGTCGGATGTATGCGGGGGGCACCGGCGCCACCTCCGGTATTCTGGCGATGCTGATTGCTGCGGGCATGGGCCGACTTTGGCATCACCTGACAATCGCATATGCAAGACGCGGCCTTCTCATGATGCTGGGCCTGGGCGTCATGATGTCTCTTCACATTCTGGCCGCGACAATCCTACCGGTTCAGGCCTTCCTTTGGTTCTATAGGGAAGCGGCAATCCCCATCGTTACGCTGAACATGCTGGTCGTACCGTTGACCGCCTGGATTATCGAGCGTGAGCGTCGAATGATCCTGTACGAAAGCAAGTTAAGGGACGCAGGAACAACCGATCCGGACACGGGATTCCTCACCTGGGGCTGCTTTGCCCGGGATCTTGGGTTGCAAATGGCCGCTGCCCCGCCCGGCCAGATCGCGGGCCTGGCCGTAATCCGCGTGCAGCATCAGCCATGGCTCATCCGCCAATGGGGCGAACGTTTGTCAAACATGATGCTGGGTGGGTTGCTGTTGCGGGTCAATAAGGTGCTTGGAGAAACGCCTTTGATCGGACTGACAACCGACCACAGGATTGTCGTGCCGTTGACGGCGATCGAAATGCAACGCCGCAGCGCGCTGGTGGATGATTTGGAGCATGCCATCGCCGGAGAGGGGTTCAATCTGCCCGGCGGTCTGCTACTGAGAGTGGGGGTCAATGTCAGCGTGCGCCGCGTGTCTTCCTATAAAGAGATGGAAGTCCTTCTGACCCAATTGGGGGCCGATCCCGCGACCCGCACCAAACCGTCGCTGTCCAAGAAACCCGCGCGCAAACAGCGGGGCCACTGGCGGATCTCAAGAAAAAGGCATCCCGAGCCAGATCCACCAACACATCTGACCGCAGCAAAACGGGATGTTCTGTTCGACAAGGCTGCCCTTTTGATGTCGACGCGCTAGCCGTCCCGCCCGGTTGCAACCTGCGCGCTGAAAGGTCAGGACGATTGGTTATGCGCGCGCATCCTTGGGGGAGCCCATCACCACATAGGAGGTGATTGCAATCACATGCGGAACAGTACCCAGAACGTCGGTGTGAAAAGTCTTGTAGGCCGCTAGATCAATACATTCCACGCGCAGCATGTACTCGATCGTACCGGTGACGTTGTGACATTCCACAACCTCCGGTGCGCGCGCGATGGTGCGCTCAAACCCCTCTTGCGCGGCCTTTGAATGCTCCCTTAGCCCGACGCCGACATAGGCCACAAACCCGATGCCCCGCGCGGCAGGGTTCACAACCGCCCGATACCCGGTGATGACACCGGAGCGTTCCAGCTCCTGCACCCGGCGCAGACAGGCTGAGGGGGATAGCCCGACCCGGCCAGCCAACTCCAGGTTGCTGATCCGGCCGTCTTTTGACAGCGTCTGCAATATTTTTTCGGTTATGTTATCATTTTTTAGCATAGATTGCGAAATCTAGGCTCCCACGCGCAACAACACAACCACATCGTGCAAAGGACGCGTCAGTTTGGCGCCTATGACATATGACCTTCTCCTTGCCCTTGCTGCCTTTGCTTTTGTCTCCTCGATCACACCGGGGCCGAACAATCTGATGCTGATGGCGTCTGGGGCCAATTTTGGATTTCGGCGCACAATCCCGCATATGCTGGGTGTCGCGCTGGGATTTGTCGTGATGGTGTTCTTGGTGGGCGCAGGGCTGATCCAGATCTTTGACGTCTACCCTGTCAGCTATACGGCTCTGAAAATTGTCAGCGTCACCTATCTCCTTTACCTCGCGTGGAAAATCGCCACCGCGTCCCCCATTCGGCCTGGCGGCGCGCAGGGGCGCCCGATGACCTTTGGTCAGGCGGCGGCCTTTCAATGGGTCAATCCCAAGGCCTGGACCATGGCGCTGACGGCCATCACCGCCTACACGCCCGACCGCACGATGGAAGCGATCCTGCTTGTTGGCCTGATCTTTGGCGCGATCAACCTACCCTCGGTCGGCTCGTGGACCGTTCTGGGACAACAGATGGCGCGCCTCTTGCAAAGCCCGCGTCGGCTGACGCTGTTCAACTGGACGATGGCGGTACTGCTCGTGATGTCGCTTTACCCGGTGCTTTGGCCCTAGAGCCGGGCTTTGGCGCCACGCGTTCCCATTGCATATACCCCCTCCACCAGCCATATAGGCGGCAGGTAAAGGGCAGATGCCATGATACAATATCTGGATTTCGAAAAACCGCTGGCCGAGATCGAAGGCAAGGCCGAAGAGCTGCGCGCGCTGGCCCGTCAAAACGACGAAATGGATGTCGAGACCGAGGCAAAGGCGCTGGATGCCAAGGCCGAAAAGCTGCTTGAGGATCTCTACAAGGATCTGACGCCCTGGCGTAAATGCCAAGTGGCGCGGCACCCCGAGCGGCCCCATTGCAAAGACTACATCGGCGCGCTTTTTGCCGAATATACGCCCTTGTCCGGGGACAGAAACTTTGCCGACGATCACGCGGTGATGGGCGGGCTGGCACGGTTTGAGGATCGGCCGGTGATGGTGATCGGCCATGAAAAGGGGTCTGACACCAAATCGCGGATCGAACGGAATTTCGGGATGGCCCGTCCCGAAGGATACCGCAAAGCCGTGCGGTTGATGGAAATGGCGGACAAGTTCGGCCTGCCGGTCATCACGCTTGTCGACACACCCGGCGCCTATCCGGGCAAAGGGGCCGAGGAACGCGGCCAATCCGAGGCGATTGCGCGCGCGACCGAAACCTGCCTGAAAATCGGGGTTCCCATGGTGTCGGTGGTTATCGGCGAAGGTGGGTCTGGCGGAGCGGTGGCCTTTGCCACGGCCAACCGCATTGCGATGCTGGAGCATTCGATCTATTCCGTGATCAGCCCCGAAGGCTGCGCCTCGATCCTGTGGAAGGATGCGGAAAAGATGCGCGAGGCGGCCGAGGCCCTGCGCCTGACGGCCCAGGATCTCAAGGCGCTGGGTGTGATTGATCGGATCATTAAAGAGCCTTTGGGCGGGGCGCACCGCGCCAAATCCGCGACGATCGCGTCCGTTGAACAGGCCATCGGCGCGATGCTCGCCGAGATGGACGGCCAGAAGGCCAAGACACTGATCGCGGATCGGAGGCGCAAGTTCCTTGATATCGGGACCAAGGGCATTGCGGCCTGATTGAAAAGCCAACAGGCATTCAGCCGTCTCGGCGAAGGACGGTCAGCTGCGCCAACGCAACAGCCGCTTTTCGGCTTGGCCGATCATCCAACTGGTCACGACACCCAGCACCGACAGGATCACGACACCGGCAAAGAGCCGCTCCAGATCGTAGAGCGCACCGGCCTGAAGGATATAGGCGCCCACGCCAAACTCAGCGCCCAGCATTTCGGCGGCGACCAACAGGATGATACCGATGGCCACGCTGACCCGCATGCCCGACAGGATCCCCGGCAAGGCACCGGGCAAAACGATCTTGCGTACAATCGAGAACCAGCTCAGGCCAAAGCTCTGGCCCATGCGGATCAGGGTCCTGTCCACATTGTCGACCGCGCCATAGGTGGCAACGATCGTGGGCGTGAATGTGCCCAGCGCGATCAGCGCGTATTTCGACCCCTCATCAATGCCGAACCAAATCACGAAAAGCGGCAGCAGCGCGATCTTGGGGATCGGAAATATGGCGGCAACCAGCGGCACCAACCCGGCGCGGGCATAGCTGAACAGACCGATCAGAATGCCGATCCCGATCCCGGCGGAAATACCCATCAAACCGCCGACAATCAGCCGGGTGATCGAGGGTGTCAGATGCTGAAACAGCAATCCGGTGTTCCACAGATCGATAAATGTCCTTGCCACATCCGATGGGCGCGGCAGCGTGAGGTTGGAAATCCATCCCGCCCGCGTGCCCCATTCGATCAGGGCGATCAGAACGACAAAGACAATCACGCCCATGCCGCGCCGCGCGGTCGGGCGAAAACCGCCACCGCGAAACCGAACGGGGCGCGCCGTGCCATCAGACATCGGCCAGCTCCTGATCAGCCGCAAGCGCCTCGTCCCGCATCATCTGCCAGAGCTGCGCTTGCAACCGTTCCAGCTCGGCCATTCCGGGGCGGCGGTCGGTCAAATCCATCGGCACCTCGATCACGTCGCGGACACGGCCCGGACGCCGTGATAGCACCACGATCCGGTGACCCAGTCGAACGGCTTCGGCCAGGTTATGAGTGACATACACACCCGTGAACGGCTGACGGGACCAGAGCGTAATCAGATCATCCATCAACAGCTCGCGCGTTTGCGCATCCAGCGCCGAGAGCGGTTCATCCAGCAGCATCACCGCCGGGTTCACGGCAAGCGCACGGGCAATCGCCACCCGTTGTTTCATCCCGCCGGACAATTGACGCGGCAGAGCGCGCCGAAAATCGGCAAGTTTCGTCCGTGTCAAAACATCGTCGATGATCGCCTCGGCAGCGTGCCGTTCCAATCTATGATCTTCGAGAACCAGACTGACATTCCCCTCGACGGTGCGCCAGGGCAGCAGAGCAAAGTCCTGAAACACATATGTCAGAGGGTTCAGGCACCCCATCGGCGGCGTGCCCAGTTGCAAGACCTGTCCCGCGCTCGGTTCCTCAAGCCCGCCCAACAGGCGGAGCAAAGTGGATTTGCCACAGCCAGAGGGGCCTATGATGCACAGAATCTCGCCCGCCGGAATATCCAGCGATACGTCCTCCAGCACCGTCATGTCGCCATAGCGGTGGGTGATATGATCGGCGCGCAGGTCCATGGATCAGGCATCGGGCCGAGGCGTTCCCCCGGCCCTGCGCGCTCAGCTCATGATCTCGACATATGAGCTGTCGACCAGTGTGTCGGTGGTGATGCTGTCCTTGATCAACCCTTCGGACTGGAACCAGCCGAGCTGATCGCGAACCGACGCCAAGTTCAACGCGGCGTTTGCGTTGATGCGCATCGCGCCGCTGCGGATCGGACCTGCCGCCTTGTCAAAGGGCCGATCGGTATAGACATATTTGTGGATCAGCTTGACCATCTCTTCATCAGCCTCAGGCCCGGCGGTTCTGTCGACCAATGCCGCGTTGAAATCATCCGCCCCTCTGGAAAACGCGCGCAAGAACGCATCGGTCTTGGCCCGTTCGTTGGCGGCGTTATCGGCTGAGGTGAAGACGGTCGTGACCTGATAACCCGGCAGGTAGTCCGCCACATCACCGATGATCTTGACCGCGTCCGCCCCGGCAAGCCCTTTGGCGATATGCGGTACGATGGACCAGGCATCAACCTGGCCCGAGCGCATCGCGCCGATGATCGCACCCACCTTTTGCAGGGGCCGGAAAGTGACCGAGACCCCTTCGGCGGCCGCGATCTTGGACCCCATATAGTGGAACGACGAACCCGGCTGCGTGACCGCAAAGCTTTTGCCATCCAGCATCGCGGGCGATGTCAGCCCCGCCTCATAGGCCGCGTTGGACGCAAGGATCTTCTGCCCGTCGATGCCTTGTTCCTCGCTCAGCGCACCGCCGATCACTTTGGTCGCGCCCTTCTCCGCGAGGCTGATCAACCCGCCCGAGATCGCGGTGACCGCGTAATCGGCATCGCCCGAGGCAATCGCGACCGCCATCGGTTGTGCCGCCTCAAAAAACCGGAACTCGACATCGAGACCCTCTTCGGCGAAATATCCGCGCTCAAGCGCCACAAAGCTGGCGGCATGGCTGGTGAAGCGCAGCGCGCCCACGGTCATTTTCGTATTGGCCAGCGCCGGTGCGCCCAGCATCGGCAGTGTCGCCGCGGCCCCCAACATCCCCAGCGTCCCGCGCCGCGTGAAATCGGTCATGGTGAAATCCTCCCCGTTCATCGCGCAACGATAGGGTCGTGTGGGCCAGAGGTGCAATGCCGAATAGAGGTTTTTTCGACGGGCAGCTCTTAGGTGGCGAGCATTTTGAGGCCCTGTGTCACATCCGAACGAACGGCCAGCCTCAGCCCAGGCTCATCCCCTGCTTTGAGCGCCGCGATAATCATCCGGTGAAACTGGGGCGGTTCGGTCCGTCTGAGCCGCCCATAAAGCGACCGCATCGTGGGGCCCAGTTGCAGCCAGACTGTCTCGGCCATGGCCAGCATCGCCGGTGCCTGCGCGCGCAGATACAGCGTCCGGTGGAACTCCAGATTGGTGCGAATATAGGTAACCGCATCGCGCTGTGCGACGGCATCGGCGATGATCGCATTGATGCTCTGCATCCGTTCGATCAGCGCGATATGCGCACGGGGCAAGGCGCGGCTGGCCAGCTCAACCTCGATCAGAGCGCGAAGGGCGGCCAGCTCCTCGATCCGCTCATTGGTCAGTTCAGGGGTCGAAACCCGGCCCGAATTCGACAGGAAAAGCGCGCCTTCGGCCACAAGACGCCGCAACGCCTCGCGGGCGGGGGTCATGGAGACATCGAACTCCTTGCCGATCCCACGCAGCGTCAGCGCCGCTCCCGGAGCGATCTCGCCATGCATGATACGGGTGCGCAACACCCGATAGACGCGGTCATGGGCGGCAGAGGTGTCGGACAGACGGGGGTTGAGCAACATGGTCCGATTTGTGATCACACGTGACCGGCAGGTCAAGCCTCAAAGCGATATCTGTGCAAGTCTCCACCGTTCTCACGCAACCATCTGCGCGGCGCATCGTAAGGCCCATGAATGCGCCGCAATGTCGCCCAATACGCCGGGGAATGGTTCATTTCAGCGAGATGCGCGACCTCATGCGCCGCAACATAGCTCAGCACTTCTGGCGGGGCGAGGATCAGCCGCCAGGAATACATCAGCGTCCCTCGGGACGAGCATGACCCCCAGCGCGACCGTGTATCGCGCAAGCTGATCCGTTCGAACCTGCGTCCAAGTACATCCGCATAGCTGTCCGAGGCGTCGGCAAGCCGGTCACGGGCCAGCGTCTTGAGAAATGCCGCCAGCCGTCTGGGCACGGTTTCGGACGATCCGGGAACGGTGATCCGATCGGGCGATACCGCGATACGCCGCCCCGTTCCGCTCGAAATCACGCGCACCCGTCCGTCTACGGGAAGGGCCGTACCAATGCCGACCTGCACCACAGCGGGCATTTCCCTCAAATGCTGGCGGATCCAGTCTGATCTCTCTTCGGCAAAGGCCAAGGCTTCGGCCTCTCGGACACCTGTCGGCAGGGTCAGCGTAACCTTCCCATCCAGCCGGGACACCCGCAGGCTGATCCGCCGGGCCCGCCCGGATCGGCGCAAGCTCAACTCAACCGGTGGATCGCCCGGAATGACATGCGCGCCCATGGATGTCCTCCTGAACCGTGTGGCGGGGTGGATCATGTGCCAAAGCCTTTGACACGCCCCATTTCATATGGCACGTGACCGGAATCGTCGACACGACTCAGCATATTTTGAAGGGGACGTCATATGCCCAATGAGGAATGGGGTGTAAAACGCGTGTGCCCGACAACCGGCAAACGCTTTTACGACCTAAACAAGAACCCGATCGTAAGCCCCTATACGGGCGAAGTGGTCGAGCTGGATTCAACCAAGACCCGCATGATCGCCGCAGATGCCGAGGATGCGGCCACCGCCAAGGCCAAACAGGCCAATACCGATGATGACCCGGTGTTGGACGAGGCCGACGCCGTCGATGTGGATCTGGATGATGATCTGCTCGAAGACGATGATGATGACGACAACGTTTCGCTGGACGAAATCGCCGACGTCGCATCCGAAGACGAAGACTAAGTCACGCGGGATCGGGTGGGTTTTTTTTGCTTGATCCCGCTTGATGATGCGCCTATTCAGCGGCGCACGATGTGATGTCGCGATCACGTCTGATGGGGCCTTAGCTCAGCTGGGAGAGCGCCTGCATGGCATGCAGGAGGTCAGCGGTTCGATCCCGCTAGGCTCCACCACCCCAAAATCCTTCGTTCAGACGCCTCCCAAACCCTTGAGGGATGAGGCCGAATTTGCGGGTCGTATGCCGTCATCTGGGCAGGAGGCCAAGGGGCTGGTCAAAACCGGTCCCAAGGTGCGGTGTGGCTTCTTTTACCGTTCGGAAACCCAGATGATCCAAGGGTTTGCCAAAAATCCGATCCCGATCCGTATCGGTTGGCTCAAGATGTGTCTGGCGCGTGTGATCTGTCGTCGGGACGATCTCCGAATACATGCTGGATGCTATGCCAAGCGCAGGGTTACCTTTTTGTCGGCAGTCGTATTGATCTGCGCCGTTCCATGGTGGGTTAACCGAAACCCAGCCCTAGACCGCGACATCCCCCAATAGAGCAGGCCAGACCGCTGTATTCGCGCGGCTGAACGCGCCGATATGGCCAATGCTGCGGAGGCCAAACGCCTCTGGGCTCAGCACGACATGCGTCAGCCCCTCCGCACCATAGGCGCGCCCTAGGCGCCGCGCGCATATGTCTGGGGCGGTTACATCGTCGGAAAACGCCACAACCCGGACCGGGGCGCCGCTGACCGACCAATTCGGGGCCGGAATCGTCTGCCCGACTTCGGGCCAAAAGAAGGCGGGCGAGATGCACCACCTGCGCCACTGCCAATAGACACCAGACGGTAAATCCTCGCCAAAACCCAGACGGCGCCCGGGCAGATAGCCCAGCATCCAGGTCAGAAGCGGTGCATGACCAAACCAAAAGAGCCGCGCCAGCCCCTGATATGGCCAGGGATGATCGCTGTAATGAACATACCCGCTGGCCACGGCGAACACACGCTCGATCTCAGCAATGCCCTGCTGCATCGGCAACAACATCGCGCCCAGCGAATGCCCCAGAACCCAAAGCGGCGCGCCGGGCACCTGACGTCGGATCTCGGCCCGGGCGGCGGGCTGATCGACCAACGCCCAGTCCAGCATGGTTGCATCGCATCCGCGCACCTCATCCACAGCCGACAACCCGACCCCGCGATAGTCGTAAGTCAGGCAGGCAATCCCCTGCGTGGCGGCCAACCAGCGTGCGAAATGCCGGTAATAGCCTTGCGGGACGCCGGTTGCGCCGTTCAGCACAAGCGCGGCGCGCGGCGCGCTCAGAGGAAGAAAAAGAGTGCCGCCAAGCTGTGCATCGCCAGCTGGGAAGGTGACCGGCGAGACACGGATCAATTCAGACGGGGTCGTATCCAACATAAAAGCGATCCGGAATCGTTGACGGCACTAGACCAATCGGTCCAGTTACAGATCTAGACCAATTGGTCTAACCCTGTCAAGATCGCCGTGATGTCACGTTCCGATACCCCTCCGCTGCCGACCAAGGACCGGTTGATCCGGTCTGCCGCGCATCTATTTCGGCGTCACGGCTATAACGGGGTCGGGCTCAACGACCTTCTGGACCAGGCGTCCGCCCCCAAAGGCTCACTCTACCACCACTTTCCAAACGGGAAGTCCGACCTGGCGATAGCCGCTGCCACCTGGGCCTCAGACGAGATGTTGCGTCTGATGGCGGCCTCGTTCAGCCCCGCAGACAGTTTCGAGGCGGGTCTGACAACGCTCTGCCACAAGCTGGCAAAGCTCTTTGATCTCTCTGGCATGGCCGATGGCTGTCCGGTGTCGGGTGCTCTCTTTGACGGGCCGAACAACGACCTGTTCCGCAACACCGCCGATCATATCTTTGAAGGTTGGATCACAGAGGCCGAACATGTCGCGCGTGGATTTGGCGCGCCACCGGACCAAGCGCGGCGCGATGCCGAACTTTTCTTCATGCTCCTTCAGGGCGGCTGGACCCTGGCGCGGGCGCGCGGATCCTCGGACGTGCTGCGTGAGCTGCCCAACCAGTTCTCCCGATCCTGAAAGACAAAGGTTGACCCAAGGCGCCAGATAATGGCGTGCGCCGCAGGCGCTCCTTTGGATTGCGGACGGCGCCCAGCGACAGACACCGTATCGCGTCTCAGCTGTGGTCAGCGACGCCCTCCACACGCCTTCAGGCCTGAGTTCCCCATGACCGCTGGACCGCCCCTGCCCGCTGGCCTAACCTGCGGTCTCAGCCGAATCCTGGAGACACCATGAGCGACAGCGAACAGACAGGCTATAAGGTTCTTGCGCGCAAATATCGGCCTGAGACCTTTGCCGATCTCGTCGGCCAGGACGCGATGGTGCGCACGTTGAAGAACGCGTTCGAAGCGGACCGGATCGCACAGGCCTTCATCATGACAGGTATTCGCGGCACCGGCAAAACCACGACCGCGCGGATCATCGCCAAGGGCATGAACTGCATTGGCCCGGACGGCACCGGCAACCCGACCACCGATCCTTGCGGGCAGTGCGAACATTGCGTTGCGATCATGGAAGGCCGCCATGTCGATGTGATGGAGATGGATGCCGCCTCGCGCACCGGCGTGGGCGATATCCGCGAAATCATCGACAGCGTCGCCTATCGCGCGGCTTCGGCCCGCTATAAGATCTATATCATCGACGAGGTGCATATGCTGTCCAACAGCGCGTTCAACGCGCTTTTGAAGACGCTGGAAGAGCCGCCCGCCCATGTGAAATTCATCTTCGCAACCACCGAGATTCGCAAAGTTCCGGTTACGGTGCTGAGCCGATGCCAGCGCTTTGATCTGCGCCGGATCGAGCCTGAGGACATGATCGGCATGTTGAACCGGATCGCGCAGGCCGAAGGTGCGCAGATCACCGACGATGCGCTGGCCCTGATCACGCGGGCCGCCGAAGGTTCGGCACGGGATGCGACCTCGCTGCTCGATCAGGCGATCAGCCACGGTGCCGGAGAGACCACCGCCGATCAGGTGCGTGCGATGCTGGGTCTGGCTGACCGGGGCCGGGTGCTGGACCTGATGGACATGATCCTGCGTGGCGATGCCGCAGCCGCGCTCGGAGAGTTGGGCGCGCAATATGCCGATGGCGCCGATCCGATGGCAGTGCTGCGCGATCTGGCCGAGATCACGCACTGGATTTCTGTCGTCAAGATCACCCCGGATGCTGCAGAGGATCCCACCGTCAGCCCCGATGAGCGCGCCCGAGGTTCTCAGATGGCCGAAGCCCTGCCGATGCGAGTGCTCACGCGGATGTGGCAGATGCTTCTCAAAGCGCTGGAGGAAGTCGCCGCCGCGCCCAACGCCATGATGGCTGCCGAAATGGCGATCATCCGGCTGACCCATGTGGCCGACCTGCCCTCTCCAGAAGAGCTGGTGCGCAAATTGCAGGATGCACCGCCCCCTGCCGGACCCGGCGGCGGTGGCAGCGCGGCAGGCACGCCCCGCATGTCCGGCACCCAGGCCCTGGCGCAAGGCGCCCAGACCCGCATGACCAGCACCCCCTCTGCTTCCGGCCATACCACCGCTCTGGCGCGCGATGCCGACGCCGCCCTCGCACGATTCCCCACGTTCGAACATGTTGTCGAACTGATCCGGGCCAATCGCGACGGCAAGCTCTTGGTGGACGTTGAGACCGGCATACGGCTCGCGCGGTATCAGCCCGGCCGGATTGAGTTTGAACCTTCCGATAGCGCTCCGACGGATCTGGCCCAGCGTCTCGGGCAACGTCTGCAGAACTGGACCGGCAATCGGTGGGCGGTCTCCATCGTGTCCGAAGGTGGTGGCAAGACGATTGATGAGCTGCGGAACGCCGAGAGATATGCGCGCGAGGAAGAGGCCAGCGCCCATCCGATGGTTCAGGCTGTTCTCGCCGCCTTTCCCAAGGCCCGGATCACCGACATCCGCACCCCCGAAGAAATCGCTGCCGCGGCCCAGACCGACGCCCTGCCGGAGGTCGAGGATGAATGGGATCCGTTTGAGGAGGACTGAGCCGTGGCACTGAGAGACCCGAGATGAAAACACATCCCCTCCACCCCCGGTTTGGCCTGCATGTGGAGGGTGTCGATCTGCGCGAGGTCACCGCAGAACATCTTTTCCCCGATATTCGCGCCGCGTTTGACAGCCACTCCGCGCTTTTGTTTCGCAACCAGTCTCTGGATCCCGAAAGCCATGAACGGATCGCCCGTCTCTTTGGTCCGCTGGAGAACCGCGACGCGATGTCGGCAGACCGCGATGTCCCGTTTTAGATCCCCGTGGTGTCGAACGAGACCGGCGATGGCGTCTGCGCCGCTGACAGTCTTGAGGTGATGAACCTTCAAGGCAACATGCTTTGGCATACCGACAGCACGTTTTTGCCTGTGCCCGCTCTGGTTAACATCCTGGTGGCGCGCGTGCTACCCTCTTCGAGCGGAGAGACCGAACTGGCTTCTACCCGGACCGGCTGGGCCGACTTGCCCGCGGGGCTGCGCACCCGGCTGAAAAATGCGATCCTGTGGCACAGGCTTTCGCATTCCCGGTCCAAAATCTCGGCTGAGCTGGCCGCGCTGCCGGTGATGAACCGCTGGCCGGACCGGCCCTGGCGGGCGATCTGGACCAACCCCGCGACCGGGGAGGAGGCGCTTTACATCGCCTCGCACGCCTTTGCCATCGAAGGGATGGGCCTTGAGCAAGGCCAGGAGGTGCTTGACGCTGCGACCGCAATCTGTACCCGCCCCGACAATGTCTATACCCACAAATGGCGCGCAGGCGATGTGCTGATCTGGGACGAGCGAGCCATGCTGCACCGGGGACGTCCCTGGCCCTATGACGAGCCGCGGACGCTTTCGAGTATCTGCTGCTCAGCCACCGATGCGGACGGTCTGATACAGGTGCGTGTCGTCTGAGCCTGCCCCTTGTGCCAAGGCACGGCGCCCCGTATCTACGATATCAACCCATACTCAGGAGAGACAGGATGCTCAAAGGACTTGGCGGTCTCGGCGACATGGCCGGGATGATGAAAAAAGCTCAGGAAATGCAGACCAAGATGGCCGAGATGCAGGACGAGCTGAACAACGTTATGGTCACCGGCGAAGCAGGCGCCGGTCTGGTCAAGGCGACCGCGTCGGCCAAGGGCGACCTCAAGGCGCTGGATATCGATCCGTCGATTTTCAATGGCGATGACAAGGAGGTCGTAGAAGACCTGATCCTTGCCGCGATCAAGGACGCGCAGGCCAAGGCAGCCCAGAAGGCGCAGGACGAGATGGGCAAACTGACCGAGGGTCTGGGCTTGCCAAAGGACATGAAACTGCCCTTCTGACCGCACGGAAGTTACCCGGAGGCTTGGGTGTTCCGTGAGAGCCTGCGGTCCGCGCAAACAGAAAACGTCAGGCATCCCATCCGCCATGAGTAGCAATACCGACATCGACGCCCTGATCGAGCTGATGGCCAAGCTTCCCGGTTTGGGGCCGCGCTCGGCCCGTCGTGCGGTACTCCATCTGATCCGCAAGCGTGCGCTCTTGCTGACCCCGCTGGCGGATCTGATGCAGACGGTTGCAGCTACGGCGCGCGAGTGTTTGAACTGCGGCAACATCGGAACCGCGGATATCTGCGATATCTGCAATGACGATAAACGTGCTACCGGAGAGCTGTGCGTGGTTGAGGATGTCGCCGACCTTTGGGCGATGGAGCGGGCGGCTGTCTTTAAGGGGCGCTATCATGTACTGGGCGGCACGCTCTCGGCGCTCGATGCCGTGGGGCCGGAGGATCTGCGCATTCCGCGCCTTGTCGACCGTGTCGACACCGAAGAGATCTCTGAGGTGATCCTGGCTCTGAACGCAACAATCGACGGCCAGACAACCGCCCACTACATCGCCGATCAACTGGGCGGGCGCTGTCGCCTGACTTCCCTCGCGCAAGGCGTGCCTATCGGCGGAGAGCTCGATTACCTTGATGACGGGACAATCACCGCTGCCCTGCGGGCACGCAAGGAGCTCTGACCGGGCGCGGTGCCGGGGGCCTGTGTAATTGCAAATCGGCAGATGTAGCACCGCGATGGTCTTTGCACGGGCCATCCGGCAACGTGGCGCGCGCCAACAAAAACCCCGGCACTGCGCATACAGGCCGGGGACTGTTCACCACATCTGAGCCCGATTACAACTTGTCGTCCTCATCCTCGTCCTCGCCATCCCCTTTGGGCAGGTTAAAGAGGCTTTCGGCATCCGCAATTGCGGCACCGGGCTCGGGCTCGTCCTCGTCATCGGTCACACTGCCCAGAGTAAAGGTCTCCAGCCCTTCGATTGCGGTGGGAATCTTCGGTTCTGCCTCCATGCCGAGGCTTTGCTCGGTTGAGACCAGCTTGCGCCGTTCGTCATCGCTCATCACTTCGCCCTCGCGGGCTTTCTTGGCGGCGGCCTTTTGCACGGCCGCATCCAGTTCAGACTGTTTGCACAGGCCCAGCGCCACCGGATCGATCGGCTGAATGTTGGAGATGTTCCAATGTGTCCGCTCCCGGATGGCCTGAATGGTCGGCTTCGTGGTGCCCACCAGTTTGGAGATCTGACCATCGGTCAGTTCGGGGTGGAATTTGACCAGCCAGAGGATCGAGGCTGGGCGGTCCTGCCGTTTCGACAGCGGCGTATACCGCGGACCGCGTCGCTTTTCCTCACCGACCGAGGCCGGGTTGAATTTCAGTTGCAGCTTGTGCTGCGGGTTCGCTTCGGCCCGGTCGATCTCTGCCTGGGTCAGCTGGTTGTTGGCCACCGGGTCAAACCCTTTGACACCTGCCGCCACATCGCCATCGGCGATGCCCTGGATTTCAAGCTCATGCATCTCGACGAAATCGGCGATCTGCTTGAAGCTGAGGGTCGTGTTGTCGACCAGCCAGACGGCGGTCGCCTTTGCCATCAACGGTTTTGCCATAATGCGTCTCCTTTGAACGTAGCTTTCCTGTCGCCTGAAAGAGGCTGTCCTGCGGGGCAGAACCGGTTTCCATTGTCGGGGAACTTCGCAGCTATATAGTCAGCCGCGCGACGGAAGGGAAGAGAGAATGCGCCTTTGGATCTGTGCAATGCTTGTCGCCGTGATAACGGCCCCGCCCAACAGTGCGCGCGCCGGGGGGACAGCAGGTGCTTTCGACTATTATGTTCTGGCGCTCAGCTGGTCGCCCAACTGGTGTGCGCTGGAAGGCGATGCACGCGGGTCCGATCAATGCGACGCGCGCCACGATCACGGCTGGATCCTGCACGGGCTCTGGCCGCAATACCATCGCGGCTGGCCGTCGTTCTGCGCGACGAGGCAGCGCACGCCGTCGCGCGCGCTGACCCAATCGATGGCCGACATCATGGGCACGGCCGGTCTGGCTTGGCATCAATGGCGCAAACACGGGGTCTGTTCGGGCCTGTCGGCGGCAGAGTACTTCACGCTCTCACGCATGGCCTATGAGGCTGTCACGCGGCCCCAGATCTTTCGCCGCCTGGATCGCACCGTGCGCCTGCCCGCCACGGTGGTCGAAGAGGCCTTTCTCGATCAGAACCCTATATTGGAGCCCGATGGCATCACCATCACCTGCAAGGATGGCCACATCCAGGAAGCGCGCATCTGCCTGTCTCGTGATCTGTCGCCGGTGCCTTGCGGTCAGGACGTGGTGCGCGATTGCCAGATGCGCGATGCGCTAATCACTCCGGTTCGGTGATCCTTCGGACGGGTGCTCGGCCCCGTTCGGCCGCCAGCCCGGGCGTTTGACCATATAGGCCCACGCCTCGCCCCAGCTGCGCGCCCCAGCCATATCCCGGATCAGCGCGGGCCATTCGGAGAACCAGACCACAACCGGGTTCCGACTGTTGAAATCCCGCTTCAGCCCATAGCGCGGCGGTTCCTCTTCGACCTGGAAGGTCCCGAACAGGCGATCCCAGATGATGGTGATCCCACCATAGTTCCTGTCGAGATATTTGTCGTCGGCCCCGTGATGCACCCGGTGATGCGACGGCGTGTTCAACACCCGCTCCAATGGTCCCAGTTTGCCGATCAGCTCGGTATGCAGCCAGGTCTGATAGGCGAGGACCACAATCACCCCAAAAAACACCAGTTCGGGTGCAAACCCCAGTACGATCAGCGGCAGGTGAGCCGCCAGCGACCACACCCCTTCCAGCGGGCCAAAGCGCACGCCGGTGACAATGTTGTAATCGCGCGAAGAATGGTGCACCGCATGCTGGGTCCATAACAGCCGCACCTGATGGGCGATCCGATGCTCCCAGTAATAGGTGATGTCGGCAAGAAGCAGAACCAGCATGACCGACCACCAGGTGATCGGAATCGACCAGGCCGCCACAGTTTCCGACAGAATATAGTACACCCCATACCCGGCGGTCAGGATCAGCGTTTCCACCAACAGATACGGGATCTGGGTCGAGGCGCTCACGACCATCTCCCAGATTGTCCGGCCCACATGGTCACGTTTGAAAAGCGCCTCGGCAATCTCGATCAGCAGGATCGCCGCGCCGATCAACAAGAATGCCTCGTCTATTCGTGTGGCAAGGCCCATCACAAGATCGGGGGTCATAACGCAGCGCCTTTCGCAAACATCGTCCAGGCCAGATCCGCTGCCTGACGTGGTGTGGCCTCGTCGCGCCGCACCATTTCCCAACCGGCATAGATCAGGTAATCATAGGCCAGCGCGACCCCTTCGGTGGGCAGATCTGCCCGGATTGCGCCCTCGGCCTTGGCGGCGTCGATGGTATCGCGCAACTCTCGGGCATCTTGCGCAAAAGCGGCCTCTACATCGGGGCTCAGGTTCTCATCCCGCATAAGGAACATGTGCCGGTGGGCCAACGGAACGACCGCCTGCATTGCCAGCCGCAGCCCGTCCCAATAGCTTTCCGCATCAGCGGTCGCGGTATCCACGGCCTCGGCCAGTTCTCGCATTGCTTGTCTCGCCAGGGCCGTAACCAGATCGCTACGGCTGGAAAAATGCCGGTGCAGCGTGGCCCGTCCGACGCCGGCCGCCTGCGCAACATCAGCCAGGGACGCCCCGGGATTTCGGCTGAGAACGGCAAATCCAGCTTCCAGCAGATTCATCTCAGTCTTTGATACATCTTTGTCTCTCATGAGACATATATGTCTCGATTGCATGCCCATTGCAAGATGGCCGCGCAAAAAGAAACCGCCCCGCTGAAAATGCGGGGCGGCGACATGATCCAAACGGCAACGGCCCCTATGGCAACAATATCGTGGACCCGGTGGTTTTGCGTGCCTCCAGCGCCCGGTGCGCCTCGGCCACGTCATCCAATGCAAATCGCTGGTCGATGCGGATCGACACCTCTCCACTTTGCACCTTGTCGAACAGATGCTGCGCCATCGCCTGGCAGGCCTCGTGATCCGCGATATGTGTGAACAGCGTCGGGCGCGTCACCTTGAGCGATCCTTTGCCCCCTAAAATACCGATGTTGAAAGGCGGCACCGGACCGGAGGCGTTGCCGAACGAGATCAGCATCCCCAGTGGCTTGAGGCTGTTGAGCGATCCCTCGAACGTGTCGGCACCAACGGCATCCATCACCACATCGACCCCCTGGCCATCGGTGAGTTCCCGAACCTTGGCGGCAAAATCCTGCGTGCGGTAATTGATGCAATGGGTCGCCCCGTGATCCAGCGCCAACTGGCATTTCTCATCCGTGCCAGCGGTGCCGATCAAGGTAATCCCTTCGGAGCGCGCCCATTGGCAGGCAATCAGACCCACTCCACCCGCCGCCGCGTGAAAGAGCACCGTATTGCCCTTGGACAAGGGTGTCGTGCGGTGAAAGAGATACTCGACCGTCATGCCCTTGAGCATCATGGCCGCCGCCGTCTCCATCGAAATCCCATCGGGGACCGGACAGACCTGCGCGGCGGGCATTACCCGCGCTTCCGCATAGGCGCCGGGGGGCATGGCGGCATAGGCCGCGCGGTCGCCGGGTTTGAGATGCGTCACACCCGCGCCCACGGCTTCCACCACGCCAGCGGCCTCCATCCCCAGCGCCTGCGGCAACTCCAGTGGATAAAGGCCAGTGCGCTGGTAAACATCAATGAAGTTGAGCCCCACGGCCTCGTGCCGGATCCGAAGCTCGCCCGGCCCGGGCTCGCCAACGTCTCGGTCCACCAGCTTGAACTCTTCCGGACCGCCCGCCTTTTCAATGATCGCCGTCTTTGCCATGTCTCTCCACCCTTGCTTCGTTCTGGTTCCACATACTCAGCCACCCGCAACTTCGAGCACGATTTTCCCGATATGACCCGAGCTTTCCATACGTGCATGCGCGGCCGAGGCCTGACCCAGCGGAAACTCGGAATCCATGATCGGTTTCACGCGCCCCGCGTCAAGAAGCGGCCAGACCGCCTCGCGCAGATCCTGTGCGATCCGCGCCTTGGCCAGATCCGATTGCGGGCGCAGGGTGCTGCCGGTCATGGTCAGGCGCCGCGTCATCAGCTGGGCAAAATTGACCTCGACCTTGGGCCCTTGCAGGAACGCGATCTGCACCAACCGCCCGTCATCGGCCAGAGCCTTGATATTGCGCGGAATATATGGCCCACCCACCATATCGAGGATCAGATCGGCACCACCCTCGGCCCGGATCACCTCGACGAAATCCTCGTCGCGGTAGTTGATCGCGCGCTCGGCCCCCAGCTCCATACAGGCCGCGCATTTCTCATCCGATCCGGCGGTGGCAAACACCCGCGCACCAAACACATTCGCCAGTTGGATCGCCGTCGTTCCGATCCCGCTCGACCCGCCATGGATCAAGAACCGCTCGCCAGCCTTGAGGCCGCCCCTGGTGAAAACGTTTGAAAAGACGGTGAAATAGGTCTCTGGCAAGCACGCCGCCTCTTTCAGGGACATGCCCTTGGGCAGGGGCAGGCAATGGGCGGCAGGCGTGGCAACATATTCGGCATAACCGCCGCCGGGCAGGAGCCCGCAGACCTGATCGCCCAAGGCCCAGCCCGTCACGCCTGCGCCCAGCGCCACAACCTCGCCCGAAGCCTCCAGCCCCGGCAGGTCGCTTGCACCGGGCGGCGGCGCATAGGCACCCGCACGTTGCAGCGCGTCGGGTCGGTTCACGCCCGCCCAGGCGACCTTGATCACGACCTGGTCATGAGCTGGTTCCGGGATCGGACGTTCGGTGATTTGCAAGACATCCGGGCCACCCGGTTTAGTAATCTCAACGGCACGCATTGTGTTGGACATATCTGTGATCCTTTTCTCCCTTTGCTTGCGTATCACCGCAAAGGCGCCGCGAAAAGCCGACACTCCGGAGATGCCCATGACGATGCTGACCCTATCCATGTTGGTGAGATGACGGGGCAGCCCGGGTTGGATGTGACATCTGGCCCGGCCAACGACGCGCGCCAGATCCTGGCGTCGGTCTATCTGGCGATTGGGGTGATCAGTGCGCTGGAGCTGATCGGGATGGCGCTTGGGTCTGGACAGCCCCTTGGTGCTCATACACCTGAAGGTGGTGCTGATCCCCCCCTGCGCTGGGAGTGCTGCTGCGCTCCTAATCGCGCGGCGCGGCCCAGCTGCCCGGCAAATCCGAGGGCGGCGTACGGCTTGGCGCCTTGACCTGACTGGCCAGCCAATTGGGGCCCGCCATCAGTTTGGACAACACAGGAGACTTACGCACCTTCGCCTTAATCTCTTCGATCTGCATGACGTTGTCGATGCGCCGATCCAGAAACGCCCAGGTCGCCTGATGGTCCAGACTGTCATCGCCCAGCCAGTAGAGCACGGTGGAAGAGTAAACGCCCGACAGCGTGGCACGCTTTGTGTACCAGTTGATGTCGTCTGAGGCGTCGCCCAGCGCCGCCCAAATCGCGTCGCAGGTCTCCCAGATCAGGCGCGCGCCCTCGGGCGCATGATGCGGTAGCGAAAAGAGCGTGGTGCCACGGCGCACCGCCTCTTTGTCATCCACAGCTTCCAGCCGGAACCGGACAGCCGCGGCAATCCTGTCGCGAAAGCGCAAGGCAGACAGATCCTCGCTTTCCAGCCGCGCCAACATGATCGCATCACCGCGTTTGTGAAACGCAACCGCCAGATCCAGCGCACCACGTGGGCAGAGTGCGCGGGCCGCCGTCATCTCCCCACCCAGATCAGTCACAGCGGCACGAAACGCGGCCTCGGACCAGCCGTCGAAGGGGACATGCATCAACGCGGCATCCAAGAGCCGCGTCTTGAGGTCGATGGGATCGGTCATGGCACTCTCCTGTCGGGTTTGGACGGACCCTAGACAACATAGCGGGGCTTTGCTATACGGCCACTTCCTGCAAATCATTGCAACTCAACTTAGAAAGGTGGTGAAAACCACATGCAGGTTAGTGTTCGCGACAACAATGTCGATCAGGCGCTGCGCGCTCTGAAGAAAAAACTGCAACGCGAGGGCGTCTTCCGCGAAATGAAGCTCAAGCAGCATTTCGAGAAGCCCAGCGAGAAGAAAGCCCGCGAGAAAGCCGAAGCGATTCGGCGTGCCCGCAAGCTGGCTCGCAAGAAGGCCCAGCGCGAAGGGATGCTCTGAGCAGACCCGGCAGTGCAGACACGAAAACGAACGACCCCCGGGGCCCGGCCTGCGGGGGTTTTTCTGTGACCAGCGGG
The DNA here is from genome assembly GCF_021404545.1 of Aestuariivita sp. GTDB lineage: Bacteria > Pseudomonadota > Alphaproteobacteria > Rhodobacterales > Rhodobacteraceae > Aestuariivita. The sequence continues at coordinate 14,661 of NZ_JAAWWD010000009.1, read as the reverse complement.
TGCGGGCCGACCGATCCATCAGCGCCATGTGTGTCTCGTTTTTCTGCCCGCACGTCCCATGCCTGGGCAGAACACCTACACATTGTCCCCCAAGGCCTTATGTTGCCCCCAATCCAAGCGCATAAGGAAAAGACAACATGAGCGATACCTACACCCCGCCCAAGGTCTGGACATGGGATCAGGAAAGCGGTGGCCGCTTTGCTTCGATCAACCGCCCCATCGCCGGGGCCACCCATGACAAGGATCTCGAAGTGGGCAAGCACCCGCTCCAGCTCTATTCGCTGGCCACGCCGAATGGGGTCAAGGTCACTGTGATGCTCGAAGAGCTGTTGGCGCTGGGACATGAGGGTGCGGAGTACGATGCCTGGCTGATCAACATCGGCGAAGGCGATCAGTTCGGCAGCGGCTTTGTCGCGGCCAATCCGAATTCAAAAATCCCCGCGATGATGGATCATTCCACGGCACCGCCAACGCGCGTGTTCGAGAGCGGCTCGATCCTGCTCTATCTGGCCGAGAAGTTCGGGGCGTTCCTGCCAACCGACCACGGCGCGCGCACGGAATGCATGAACTGGCTGTTCTGGCAGATGGGCAGCGCGCCCTATCTGGGTGGCGGGTTTGGCCATTTTTATGCCTATGCTCCCGAGAAATGGGAGTACCCGGTCAACCGCTTTGCGATGGAGACCAAGCGCCAGCTTGACGTGCTCGACCGGCACCTGGCCGAGAACGCGTATATGGCGGGCGAAGAGTATTCGATTGCCGATATGGCGATCTGGGCATGGTACGGTCAGCTGGTTCTGGGCCGTCTCTATGACGCGGGCGAGTTCCTGGATGTAGAGAGCTACAAGAACGTCCTGCGCTGGGCCCGCGAGATCGACGCCCGGCCCGCCGTCAGCCGGGGACGGATGGTCAACCGGGCCTTTGGCGAATTGCACACGCAGCTGCGCGAACGGCACGATGCCGAGGATTTCGAGACGAAAACCCAGGACAAGATCGAAAGCGAGACCGCCTGATAGCGCGCGAGCGGTTCATGACAGGACCGCTCGCGCGGTTGTCAGACCTTGCCCTCACCCGGTGGCGAGGATCAGATCTGCCGCCTTCTCGGCAATCATGATGGTTGGCGCATTGGTGTTCCCGCTGGTGATGCGGGGCATCACACTGGCATCGACCACGCGCAAAGCGCGAACGCCCCTCACCCTGAGCATGGCATCAAGCGGCGCGGTCTCATCGGCCCCCATTCGCACCGTGCAGCTGGGATGGAAAATCGTTGTGCCAATCTCACCGGCCGCCTTCACCAGCGTCGCCTCATCATCGGCCACCGGACCGGGCCGCATCTCTTGAGGGGCATAGCGCTGCATGGGTGCCTGTGCCATGATCTGGCGCGCCTGACGGATCGCCGCCGCTGCAATGCGCCTGTCTGCCGGATCGCTGAGATATCTGGGCGCGATGCGAGGTGCATCCTGCGGATTTGGAGACGCGATCTCAACCACACCCCGGCTCTGAGGGCGCAGATTGCAAACACTGGCCGTGATGGCCGGAAAATCGTGCAGCGGCTCTCCAAACGCGTCCAGAGATAGAGGCTGCACGTGGTATTGCAGATCGGGCGTGACGACATCGCTGGAGGACCGCGAGAATGCCCCTAGCTGTGAGGGTGCCATCGACATCGGCCCGCTGCGCCTGAGCCCATATTCGAGAGCTATCTTGGCCTTGCCCCAAAACGAATTGGCCAGAGTATTAAGCGTCTTCGCCCCTTGGAGCCGCCACGCGCAGCGCAACTGCAGATGATCCTGAAGGTTCCGCCCCACATCCGGCGCGTTTTGGACGACTGCAATTCCAAGGGATTGCAAAAGGTCCGCTGGACCGATCCCGGACAGCTGCAAGATCTGCGGGCTGCCAATCGCCCCTGCCGACAGGATCACCTCTGCCTGTGCGTGCGCGGTCTTGATCACTCCGTCTTGCTGATATTCGACCCCAACGGCCCGACCGCCCTCGATGAGGACGCGCCGGGTCCGGGCAAACGTCTCGACCTTCAGCCCGGGTGCCTTGGCCGTACGCAAAAACGCCTTTGCGGTGTTCATCCGCCAGCCCCCGCGCTGGTTCACACGGTAATACCCGACACCTTCATTGGTGCCGGTGTTGAAATCCGCGATGCGCGGGAGACCCCAGGCTTGCGCCGCCTCGGCCCAATGATCCAAGAGATCCCAGTGCAGGCGCTGGTGATCCACGCGCCATTCGCCACCGATGCCATGCATCTGAGACGGGCCATCGGCATAATCCTCGGACTTCAGAAAATAGGGCAGGACATCGTCCCAACCCCAGCAGGTCAGCCCCAACTGCCGCCACCCGTCATAATCCGCCGCCTGCCCCCGGATATAGAGCATCCCATTGATCGAACTGCACCCACCCAACAGCTTGCCCCTGGGGTAGAGCAGGGATCGACCGTTCAGCCCGGGCTCAGCCTCGGTCCGGTACATCCAATCGGTGCGCGGGTTTCCGATACAATAGAGATATCCCATCGGAATATGGACCCAGTGATAGCTGTCCGTGCCACCGGCTTCGAGCAGGAGCACCTTGTGTCCGGCCTCCCCCAGACGTTTGGCCAGAACGCAGCCGGCACTGCCCGCCCCGACGATGATGTAATCCCAGCTCATAGGCACCTCTTGCAACGGACCGTCTCGCAGAACCCACAAAGCTTCAAGCCCCTTCCGGTATCGACGCGCTGCGCGCGCCGACCGGCGCCGGGGGTTGCGCCCCGGCGGTCAGGACCCCGGTGAATCGCAATAAGGCAGAACCGGGCACCAAGCACCCACCGAGGACGCAGCCGGAGGCGGAGGCCGAGACGAGACACTTGCGCCGCAGGCGCTCAATCAGGCAGCGTCACACCGGAAGAGCCGTCGTCTTGAAGACCGTGCGCAGCGCAAAGGACGATTGCATCTGCGCCACTCCGGGCAGGCGTGCGAGATGCTGGCGGTGGATGCGCGCAAAATCGTCCGTGTTTTCAGCCACCACCTTGAGGATGTAATCCGCCGAACCGGCCATCAAATGGCATTCCAGAACATCCGGGATCCGCATGATCGCCTTTTCAAACGCATCAAGAACCTCGTCCGTCTGCCCTTGCAGCGTAATCTCGACAAACACCGTCGTTGGCACACCCATCTTGCGGGCGTCCAGCAGCGCCACATAATCGCGGATATATCCCTCGGTCTCCAACCGCTGCACCCGGCGATGGCAGGCCGAGGGCGAGAGGTTTATCTGCTCGGACAAATCCGCATTCGACATCCGACCGCGTTCTTGCAAGGCCGAGAGAATCCGCCTGTCGATTGCATCAAGGCTCATGGACGCACATCCTTTGCGTTGGAAGGTGATTTCATCGCAGGTTCTTTCGCCAATTTCACTCATCGCGGGGTATCATTTCAAGCACATTGCGCCAGACATGGCCCATAATGCACGGAGGGAAGAGGAGAGATCGCATGAAAATCGGCTGCCCGAAAGAAGTCAAACCACAGGAATTCAGGGTCGGATTGACCCCAAACGCCGCGCAGGAGGCCGTCGCCCATGGCCATGGTGTGATGATCCAAACAGGCGCCGGAGCGGGAGCGGGATTTGACGATGCCGACTATGCCGCTGCGGGCGCCCGGATCGTGGAAACGGCCGACGAAGTCTTTGCCACCGCCGACATGATCGTCAAGGTCAAGGAGCCACAACCTGCCGAGCGCAAGATGCTGCGCGAAGGGCAATTGCTTTTTACCTATCTCCACCTTGCGCCGGACCCGGGTCAAACCCATGATCTGCTGGCATCGGGATGCACCGCCATCGCATATGAGACCGTCACGGATGATCGCGGCGGCCTGCCCCTGCTGGCGCCCATGTCAGAGGTGGCTGGACGCCTGGCGCCGCAAGTGGGGGCCTGGACATTGCAAAAGGCCAATGGTGGGCGCGGCGTTTTGATGGGCGGTGTGCCCGGCGTAGGCCCAGCCAGGGTTCTGGTGATCGGTGGCGGGGTCGTCGGGACCCATGCCGCCCGCATCGCCGCCGGGATGGGTGCAGAAGTCACAGTACTGGATCGCTCGCTGCCGCGCCTGCGGTATCTCGACGATGCATTCGGCGCACAGTTTCGAACAGGCTACTCTTCATCGGGGTTGCTGGCAGAGCATTTGGGAGAGGCCGATATGGTCATCGGTGCCGTGCTGATCCCCGGCGCCGAGGCACCCAAACTGGTAAAACGCGCCCAGTTTGCCCAGATGAAACCGGGCGCGGCATTGGTCGATGTGGCGATTGACCAGGGTGGATGTTTCGAGACTTCGAAACCGACGACCCATGCCGATCCGATCTATGATGTGGACGGGATCATGCATTACTGTGTAGCCAACATGCCGGGCGCCGTGGCGCGAACCTCGACCATCGCTCTTGGCAATGCGACGATGCCCTTCATGCTGGCACTTGCCGACAAAGGCTGGCGACAGGCGTGTACAGATGATCCGCATCTGTTGAACGGCCTGAACGTGCATGCCGGAACGCTGACCTATTACGCGGTTGGTCGTGCGCTGGGGATTAATGTGGTCTCCCCCCAGTTGGCGATCAAGACCTGAGCCGGGCGCAAAAGGCCCGCCCGGGTGACAGGTCTCCGATGCTCAGGACGCGCTTTGTTTGTGTAACACGTCGCGGATCTCCATGAGGATCTCCAGTTCGGTTGGGCCTGCGGGCGCCTCCTGGGTTGCGGGCGCGTCTTCCTCTGCGGTGGCCGCATCCTTGATGCGGTTGACCATCTTCACCAACAGGAACACCACCCAGGCGATGATCAGAAAATTGATCACTGCCATGATGAACGCGCCATAGGCAAAGACCGACGCCCCGGCTTCGCGCGCGGCCTCAAGGCTGGCTCCGGCGGGCACCTCGCCACCCAGAACGGCGTAATTGTTGGTAAAGTCGACGCCCCCGCTGACCAATCCGATGATCGGATTGATCAGATCGGCCACCATGGATGACACGATCGCGGTGAAGGCAGCGCCAATGATGATGCCGACCGCCATATCCATGACATTGCCCTTGGCAATGAACGTCCTGAATTCCTGAAACATTCTATGTCCCTCTCTCTTGGCCCTTGGACAGCGCCTTCTTTATGTGCGCAGTCACACAATCGTTAGCATATCGCCGAACATGGCAAAGCCTGTTTTTCACAAGCCAGGGTCTTAGGTTTAGCAATACCGCTTCATAGGAGGACAGCATGTCCGCTCTCGATCAGTTTCCAATCAGCCGCAAATGGCCTGCCCAAAATCCAAAGGTTATTCAGCTTTATTCGTTTCCCACACCAAACGGCGTAAAGGTCTCTATCGCCCTCGAAGAGATGGGGCTGCCGTATGAGGCGCATAAGGTCACGCTGTCAGATGCGGATGTCAAAAGTGCTGAGTTTCTCTCGCTGAACCCCAACAACAAGATCCCCGCGATCATTGACCCGAACGGACCGGACGGCACGGCCGTGGGCCTGTTTGAAAGCGGTGCAATCCTGATCTATCTGGCCGAGAAATCGGGCATGCTGATCGGCACCACGGCTGCCGAGCGGGCCCAGGTGATTCAATGGCTGATGTTTCAGATGGGCGGCTTGGGACCGATGTTCGGTCAGCTTGGATTCTTTTACAAGTTCGCGGGCTCCGAGATCGAGGATCCCCGTCCCCGGGAACGCTACATCAATGAAGCAAAGCGCCTTCTTGCCGTCCTCGACGGGCATATGGACGGGCGCAACTGGGTCGCGGGCGATTACTCGATCGCTGATATAGCAATCGTGCCCTGGCTGCGCGCGCTTGATTTCTATGGCGCCAAGGAGATACTTGGCTGGGATCAACACGCCAACCTTGCCGCCTATCTGGATCGTTTTCTGACCCGCCCTGCCGTCCGGATCGGGTTGGTGACACCGCCGCGCGACTGACTAACGGTGAGGTCGCAACGCCCAGGCGGCTTGGCCTTACCGATCATTTCTCCGGGCCGGAGCAGCGCGAAGACCGTGCAGTGCATCTGGGCTTCGCGCTCTGCCGCGACGCGCCATGAGGCTTGCCGGTCCGGGCACCGCGGGCTCTCGCTGCTTGGGACCGGTCGGCATAGCCCGCCTTGCGCTGAGGGCCGACCCTAATCGACCCATCGGTCAACGACCTGGTCTTTGTTGACGCACCCCTGCAACGCGGCCAGTTCCAGATCCAGACCGGCGGCATATTCAGTGGCACCGGTCTGAACCCGCCAGATGCAGTACGCCGCCATCCGCCGATGATACCAAGGCCGCAAGACATCGTACCGGGAGGTCACGTCAGGCGCACCATAGGCATGCAGACAGTTCCGAACCTCTCGCGGCGAAAGAGCATGTCCGCGGTATAGGTGTTGCATCGCTGGCGACAGGAAGATCGCAAGATCCTCGCAAGGATCACCCAAGGCAGGACATTGCCAATCGATAAAGGCCAACCCTGTTTCGGAAAGGACCAGGTTGCCAGGGACCGGGTCCCCATGAAGCAGCGCTATGCTGATTGTCGGTGCGACCTTTCCCTCGGGCCGCGCCAGGCGCAACGCGTCGGCTTGGGATCCGCCGCAGCGGGCCAGGATTTCTTCGGTCTGGCTTTCCAAATCATCGCTGCCGTTTGGAGCGTGGCGCAAACCCATTGGGCAGGATTGCGAATGCAGCGCGCGCAGGGCTCGAGCGACGTCGGCAGTCCCCTCTCGCCAAATTGAACCGTCCAGAAAGGTATAGAGAACCCAAGGGCCAAACTCAGAGGCCCCCGCTGCACACAGTTTTGGTGCCAAACTTTGCCCCGCAAGGTGTGTAAGGCAGATGCGTTCGGCTGTGGGGTCATTGGGAAAAAGCGGTGTCTGCCCCGCAGACGCATAAAGCTTGAGAACCCAGTTTCGCGACCCGCATGTGATCCGCCAGACGGCATTGGTCCGTCCGCCAGACAATCCACGGACGATGTCAGGCTGACGGATATGGCCCGCGCGGACAAGGCGGGCAATCAGCGCATGGGGAGTTGGCAAAGACACGATGGGACCGGTGATCAGGTCAGACCGGTCGACGCTATGCCAGTGGTCAATCGCGTGCAAGATCTGGACCAGTCTTAGGCGGGCGGCTCCCGCAGGGCTGTGACGCGATCACTCAGGACATAGGTGCCGCCTTGGAGTTTCAGCACCGTGTCCGCGCCGACGATCTGAGCCTCGATCACACGGGCATAGACCTCGGCAGGTTCGGCCAGGATCACCTCTCCATCCACAATACTCTCAATGGCAAAGGAATAGGTACCGCTGCTTACCTCCGCGCCGGTCTGGTCGCGCCCGTCCCACTCGTAATTCTCCGCCGAAACCGGTAATTCGCGCCGCGCCACTTCGGTTCCGGACTCGTCGTAGACCACCATCTCAACACGATTGGCCGCAGATGCGGGGTTGGGCGCAATTGTGATTGGCTGGCCATTGAACGCGACCGAGGCAACAGCCCGCGCCTCCATGCCGACCCAGTTGGCCATGGTCGTCATTGCGTTGCCGCCAATGGCACCAGCCAAGAGCGCCAGTTGATCGTTGGTGAACACCTGCTGTTCCACCATCGAAAACTGCGCGAGTTGCGCGGCATATTCAGACGAGCTGACCGGCTCAAGAGGATCCTGATACTTGGCCTGCGCGGTCAGCATCTGCAAGAACGTCTCGAAATCCGAGGAAAGCACCGCCGCGCTGGACGCTGCGGGAGATTGGGTCGCGGCGGCGGCATTGGCAGCTGCCGTAGCGGGGGAAACGGTGGTCATTGCGAACTCCTATATCCGGATATCCAGGCCCGTTTGCACAGGTCGGGCAGCGGGGTTTGGCATGGTTGCGGTCAGTTCTTCTGGCTGCCCTGGACCGGCGCTTTCGGCTGTTGCGTGTCGACCAGAGGGACCTGTGTCAGATCCATGCTGCTGGAACTGAAAATCGATGTCGCTGTATCCCAACGCACGGTATTCCTGGCCCAGCTCTGCCGCATGACGCCGCATCAGGTCGAGCGTTTCTGCCCGATCTGCGGTCAAGGTCATGGTGAGGACCCCGTCTGTTGAGGAAAGCGACAGGCGAACGCGCCCAAGCTCTTCGGGGTTAAGCGTAATCTCGACCGATTGCTGGCCGGGCTGAGGCATGGCTTGCGCAATCTGGACCAGGACAGCACGTGCAGCGGCAGATGGTGGAGGCGCAGTCGGGGAGCTGGGAGCAGAGACCCCGTCAGCTCCCAACCGCGCGAAAACGTACCCTTCTTCAGCATCGGACCCCGTCATGCTGCCCACGCGAATCTCTTCCTCGACACGCGACACACTCTGTACCGGCTTGGGCGGACCTGCAGCGATTGCGGCGGCCAGCGGTGCCCCTGCCGTTTGAGACGGCACGGGCCGGTGAGCGTCGCTGTGACGAATGACCTGCCCCTCCGCGCCTTTGGCTGATGTGGTGTCGCCAGGCGCTGTCCTGTCCGGTGTCATCGGGAAAGCGGACACCCGATGGGCGGAGGGTGCGACGTTTCCTTGTGCGGACGGTGTCGCTTTGACCTCTCCTGCCTGGCGAGGAGCCGCAGGCTCAGCCACCCTGACTGTTGCCAAACGCTCCAGAGGCACTTCGGCATCCGCAAATCGAGGCGGTTTCGGCGTGAAGGTCGTCGCAACGGCATGCCGCAATGATGCGGGGACATTAGGTTCGGCACCCGCTGACCTTCTGTCTGAGGGCGTTTCTATTATTGCGGATGGAGCTACGGCAGGTTCGACATGCGCCCGGGATCCGCTTTGCGGCATGGATTGTATCGAAGGTTGTTCCCCCTTGGTGTCGGGTTTGGCCTGAACCCCATGTTGTCTGGTGATCGTTTCGGATTTCGGCGGCAGCTGAGGCTGGCCCGACGCCGGAGCAGACCTGACCTGCATCGCAGACTGTCCCGCAGTGGGATCAGATTTGGTGTGACCCTGGAGCAGCGAAGGTTGCACTCCCTTGGTGTCGGGTTTGGCTTGAACCCCATGCTGTCTGGTGATCGCATCGGATTTCGGTGGCAGCTCAGGCTGTGTCGGCGCCGGAGCGGACAGGATCTGCATCGCAGACTGTCCCGCTGCGAAATCAGATTTGGTCTGAACCTGGACCAGCTGGCCGCCCTTTGAAATGTCCAGATGGGTGACACGCGGCAGAGTGACAATGTCCGATCCATCGACAGTCTTGCGGGCCGCAGAAGCGCTCACTGGAGGCTCGGGTCGAATCCCGGGACCGCTGTCGACAGACACTTTAGGGTATGAAGCGCTCTCCTGAATGGACAGCTTGGGTCTTTCAGGGGCGCCCGGAGCAGGTGCCGGAGGCACCGCCGTACTGGGTTGAGCAGGCGACGATTGCCCAGAACCACGCAACTGAGTTTGGTTCGAACGCGACATTGAGGCACGTTGATCCGGGGCTGTCGACGCAGGGCCGCGCCCTTCAGGCGGCTCCATCGGTCTAGGGAGATGCCCAATGTCTGGCCGATCCGCGCTGGCGCGCACCCGTGCAGTTGTCGATCCAGACGCTGGTAATATCCCAGACGGGGGAATCACCGACTCTGGCCAAGGCGCTGAGCGCATCCCCGCCTCCGTCTGTGGTTTGGCCTCCTCCGATCGGCTGTCGACCAGCGTTTGCCGAACCAACCCTTGGGGTGGCGCAACCGGTGCCGGGACAGGCTCGGGCTGACGCCTCAAGACCGGCTCTCCGACCGTTACTGATGAAACCGGCGGCCCTTCGACTTGAGACTCTGCGAGTGATCGCGAATTGACAGGCGTTGCCGGGATCGTTGGTCGGAGATGCGATGTATCCGAGCGATCCGGGACGACCGCTGCACCCTTCGGCGCGTTTCGCCCGGGCCCTGGCGAGATTGCGGATTCAGGTGGCGGGGCAACTGAAACAGCCAATTCGAGGGGGTGCCGGGTAGCTGCCTTCGCGCCAGCCGCTTTCGCGACCGGGTCCATGTGCGGTGTCCCTTGCAGGGTCTGCGTGTTGGGGAGATGGGTCTGGGCTTCAAGCTTTGCTGGCAACGGTGGACCACGGTCATGAATTGCTCGTGCAGGCAGATCGGTAGTCCGCATGTGGCCAGGCCTCGAAGGCAGCTGGGTCTGCTCAGCCGCAGACCAATCCGGCGGCGGCGCATGGTTGCTGGCGATCCGCGGAAGAGGCTCCCCCGGTGTTTCCCTTTCCGAAAAGGACAAAAACGGTACGGACTCCGGTCCGGGGTGCGAACCAGGCCGCTCCGGATCGCGCATCTTCGGAAGCGGCAGCGATCGAAGCGATTCCTCGTCCGGCAGAGAAGGAGCTATGATGGGGGAGGTTGTCGGGGTCGCACTCGCCGGACTGTGACGACCTGTTTCAAGTGGGTTGGCATTGGCGTCCTGGATTGGATTTCGATGCCGCTGAAGGGGATCATGACGCAGGGCCTCTGGCAGTGAGTACACTGTTGGCGTGTCGCTGGTAACCACGTCGGTGTCCCCGAACTGAAGCTGCGTTGAACGGTTATGTGCCGCTGCAGTCGCGGTATCAGGAGGCGTCAGAGGCGGTGCTAGCGAAGCCGTCAGATCCGGCACCGCCTGGTTTTCCTTCTTTTCGGCGGGTTGAACCGTCGGCGATGGATCCCGGTCATTGATCTCTAGCGAAGCTGATACCGGACGATCCGACGCTTTCTCAGAGACCGCGAACTTGGATCCCCTGGATAATGGAGTGTCCTCCGCAGAGTGCTCGCCTTGCGCGCCCTCAACAGGGTCCGCCGAATTCAAAGCGGGCATCTCCTGCTCAGCCTCTTGGCCTATAAGGCTGGCCATAACAGCATCGAACGGGCGCAGAGGCGGGCTGGCGAGGACCTGATCCAAGATCTGCCCATCAATGAATGCGGTATGCGCGGTCAACGGTATCGCACTGGGGTGCACAGTCATGTCTGCTCCGGGGTTCTGCCTCAGTGCGGTCAATATGGCGGTGCGTGGTTACTGGTTCTTTACCGCTTTGAGGCAATGATCGAAAAAATCCGCTCAATTCGAGGCATCCATATGACCGAGCTCAATCCCATTCCCGCGATCTCCGACGCCCCCACTCAGCGATCCAACAAGGCCTTGCACGACGCAGCCATCGAGCTCGAGGCGACCTTTCTGGCCGAGATGCTGAAATCGGCTGGGATGGGCGAAACCCGCAGTGGGTTCGGCGGCGGCGCGGGCGAAGAGCAATTCAGCTCGTTTCTGGTCCGTGAACAGGCCCTGGAAATGGCGCGGGCGGGCGGTATCGGGCTGGCGGAAACGATTTTCAACGCACTAAAGGAGCGACCCCATGACAACTGACACACCCCAAGATCTGATTGATGCGCTGGACGCGCTCTTGGAGACGGAACGCAGCGCGCTGCTGGCCGGGAATGTGGCCGAAATCAATCGGCTTGCCGACCACAAAGAGGGGTTGATCGACAAGTTAAATGCGCTTAGCGATCTCGCGCCCCCAACGCTTGCCCCGTTACATGATAAGCTGACCCGCAATCAAACCTTGATCGCGAGCGCCCTCGAAGGGATTCGCGCCGTTGCGGACCGCATGGCCGAAATGCGCAGCGTTCGGCAATCCTTGCAGACCTATGACCGGTCCGGCACCATTCAGGAAATCGCCGCAGATCCCAAGCGGACCGTCGAAAAGCGCGCTTGATAATCAGGTTTTAATCAAATGCTGTGCAAAGCATGGCCTTGGCTTAGCGAAGCTTTAGCACTTGGGCGCCAGATTACCCCTGCATCCCGAGGGGGGTGGCGCGACAGCGAAAACAAACCGCACGCATCCGTCAGAAAGACGTTTCGAGCCGCCCGTCCAGGGCGGAGAGGCAAGGCGCAAAAGCGTCCTTTTTGAAAACAAGGAACCTACTATGTCCAGTATTCTGACGAACAACAGCGCAATGGTCGCGCTGCAAACGCTCAAGAGCATCAATTCCAACTTGGCAGATACGCAAAACGCGATCTCAACCGGTAAAGAGATCGCGACAGCGAAAGAGGGATCGGCGATCTGGGCCATCACCCGGGTGATGGAAGCAGATGTCGCAGGCTTCAACGCCGTTTCCGATGCGCTTGCATTGGGCGAATCAACCGTGGCCGTGGCCTCAGCCGCAGCCGATCAGATTGTGAACGTTCTTGAAGAGATGAAAGAACTCGCCGTCTCCGCAAACTCGGAAAACGTGGATTTTGCAAAGATCCAGAATGACATGGCCGAGCGTGCAGCCCAGGTTGGATCGATCATTTCCGCAGCTCAATTCAACGGCGCCAACTTGCTGGCAACCGATGTTGACGGCAATGGTGCAACCAGCGTCTCGGTGATCTCGTCGCTCGACCGTGTTGGTTCCGCCGCACCCACACCGGCGACCATCGCAGTAGATACCGTGGACTTCGAGGCGGATATCGATCTGGCAGCTGACCTGACAGCGATCACTGACACAGCAACGGCCGCGACGGCGCTGGGTGAGATCGAAGCGTTCCTGCAAACCGCGATTGACGGGGCTGCCGCTTTGGGTGCCTCGGCCAAGCGTCTGGAAGATCAGCAGGAATTCGTGAGCAAGCTGACCGATGCCATGAAATCCGGCATCGGCTCGCTGATCGACACCGATATGGAGGCGACATCCGCCCGCCTTCAGGCTCTGCAGACACAGCAGCAGCTGGGCGTCCAGGCGTTGTCGATTGCCAATCAGGCACCTCAGACACTCCTCCAGCTCTTCCGTTAATGAACCCGGCCGGGGCGTGATGTCGCCCCGGCCCACCAATGCTCATGATCGGAAATTGAGGTGGACACGTGAATGCGACTTTGAGGGCGCAGCGCGCCTACGCGGCCGGGGCCGCGCCAACCCGCACCGAAAAAGGCCTCGAATACGAGGTCATCGCGCGGATCACCTACAAACTAAGAACTGCCGCGGCGCAGAAGGAGACCGCATTCGCTGCGTTCGCGGAGGCGCTCAACGACAATCGCCGACTTTGGCAACTGCTTGCATCGGACGTGGCGAACGATGGGAACCAGCTCCCTGCGCCGCTACGGGCGCGCATCTTCTATCTTGCCGAGTTCACTTTCACGCATACGCGCAAGGTCATGGCGCGCAAGGACGATGTCCAGGCCCTCATCGACATAAACACCGCCATCATGCGCGGCCTGAATCCAAGGAAACCATAGAATGGCAGGTCTAGTTCTGAAACTCGGCCCGAAAGAGAGGGTGCTGATCAACGGCGCGGTCATTGAAAACGGCGACCGCCGCAGCCGTCTTTCCATCGTCACACCGGATGCCAACATTCTGCGCCTGCGGGATGCGATCCACCCGGACGAGGCAACAACACCGGTCAAGCGCGTGTGCTATGCCGCCCAATTGGTCCTGACCGGAGACGCCGCCGCGGAGGATACGCGTATGACTCTGTTACGCCGGATTGAGGAGTTGAGCCAGGTCTTTACAGACCCTGACAGCCGCGCCTCGATCGCTGAGGCGACCCAAGCTGTTGTCAACAACAGGCATTATCAATGCCTAAAGGCGCTGCGCAGTCTGCTGCCACGCGAGGAGCGGCTGATGGCCGCGCATACAAGATGACCTTTCAACCGGTTGTTCCGCTCGCCGGTATCGCGGGATGGCAATTCTTGCAGCGCACCTATGACAATCAGTTCGAGGCGTTCAATCAATCAGTCGTTTTGCAGAGAGATACCGATTACTTTCGTGAGAACATTCAAAACGTTCTGACGGCAGAGACCCTGATTGCCGACCGGCGCCTGCTCTCGGTGGCGTTGGGCGCCTTTGGCCTTTCGGAAGATATCAACAATAAAGCGTTCCTTCAGCGCATTTTGGAGGACGGAACGGGCAGTCGGGATGCACTGGCAAACCGGCTCAGTGACGAACGCTATAGAGAGTTCAGCGACGGCTTCGGGTTTGGACCCAATCAGTTGATCCAGACGATCTTGCCGGATTTCGCCGAACTGATCATTCACCGCTATAAGACCCAACAATTCGAGCAAGCGGTTGGCAATCAAGATGAGACGATGCGCATTGCGCTATATGCACAACGCGAGTTGGTCGAGATCGCCGAAAGTACACGCAGCCAGGACGCACAGTGGTTTTCCGTTATGGGCCTGCCACCCCTGCGAACAATGATGGAGAAGGCACTCGGCCTTCCCGCCAGCTTTGGCCAGTTGGATATCGACAAACAGCTGGTCGTTTTCCAAGAGAAGGCCCGCGAAAAACTTGGGACGGATCGGTTATCCGAGTTGGTTGAGCCAGAAACCTTGGAACGCCTTACAAATACCTATCTGGCACGGTCGCAGATTGACAGCTTCAATATAAGCACTAGCGGCGCGGCAATCGCGCTCTCCCTGCTAAGCCAATCCTAGCAACTGTATTTCTCAGGCGGCCTGATTGGTCCATTTCAGAGGCTTTGTTGCACAAATCCCGCTAGGGATTCATCCGGCGAATCCAGCATGATAGCTGGAGGGCATGAGCAGTTGGGCCCCTACAAAGCACAAGACCACGAACTGGTCGGCTTACAATGACTGAACCGCCGCTTGTTTGCCGGAGACCCAGAAGTAAGGATACTGGGTTATGGAAAAGAAGAACTTTGGAAAGAGATATCCGGACGAACTGCGTGCACGTGCTGTGCGCATGGTATTGGATCACGGGGGGGAAAATCAAAGAAGATACTAGGGAGTTTCAGG
>NZ_JAAWWD010000079.1 GCF_021404545.1 Aestuariivita sp. | reverse complement strand
GGACAGGCCAAGAGGGCAAACCCCCCGCCGCCGATTTGGGGGTTGATCCCAGCCCCGCCCCCGCCACCGACCAGGGCCCAGGGCGTTTCGCCCCGGAAATTGACAAACGCCTCCTGCACATCGTCATCGCCCGAGCGTTCCCCCGCCGGTGTCGCGGTATGGGCGAACCGGACCACGAAATCCGACGCGCGGGCGCCTGTGCCGCCGAAAACCAGAACGTCGCCCTCGGCGGCGGTGTAATCCTGCAGCCAGTCCGAGCCGTGCCCGGCGGCGGCGGCATGGAAGAACCGGTCCGCCCCCGCGCCGCCATTGATCCGGTCGAAGCCGAACCCGCCATTGACGAAATCGTCGCCGTCGCCGCCGAACACCAGATCGGAAAAGGCCGAGCCGGTGATCACGTCATTGCCGTTCTGGCCAAAGAGCTCGTCCGCGCCGAACCCCCCGGCAATCGTGTCGTTGCCGTCCTGGCCGTAAACCAGATCGTTGCCATAGCCTGCGTCAATCAGATCATTGCCCGCACCGCCGAAGATGGTGTCGCGGCGGTCGGCTTCGGTCTCGCCCCCGGTGATCGTGTCGTCGCCCGCGCCGCCATTGATCGTATCGGTGCCGTCGCCCGCGTTCAGGATGTCATCGCCCGCCAGCCCGCGCAGCGTGTCGTTTCCCGCCAGCGCGTTGATCGTGTCATTGCCCTGGGTGCCGTCCAGGACATCGTCGCCCGGTGTCCCGGTGATCGGGCCGGTCTCGGTGACCTCGGCCGCCGTCAGCCTGTAGCCGCCCACCAGCGACGAGGCCGAGGCGCTGACCTCAAGATAGAACCGCCCCGTTGTCATGGCGGCATATGTCAGCGTGCCATCGGCCGGGGTCTCGATATTGCCGGTCTCGGCCAGAAACCCGCCGCTCGGATCCAGCAGCCGCAGCCGGGGCAGGGCGTCGCCTTCGGCCTCGGTGATGGCCAGGCTCAGATCATAGTTTTGGCCCGCGACCAGATCGATGGCCACCCAATCGGTATCGCCCAGAAACTCATAGGCCCCGTCATAGCGCTCGCCCACCGCCAGGCTGGCGGTGGTGGCGGCGCTGGCGGCGACCTCGTCGATCAGCTCCAGCGTATAGCCGCCCAGATAGCTGCCGGTGCCGACCTCGGCTTCGATAAAGAAGGTGCCGTCCGCGCCCGGATCATAGCTGAGGATCACCAGGCCCGAGCCGAATGTGGTGCCGCGATCCACGGTCGCGCCGGTCGCATCGCGCAGTTCCAGCGCCAGCCGGTCGTCGGCGCCGATCTCGTCGGTGGGGCGCAGCAGATAGGTATAGGACGCCCCCGCCATCAGGTCGCTGGAAAACCAGTCGCGGTCCAGCTCGATATCGATCGCATCGGTTTCGGTGGCGCCAACCGCGAGGGTGCCCCGGGTGTTCAGCGACTGGCCGATATCGAGCTGGACGCTCAGCTGATAGTCGAAAGTGGCGGTGCCCTGAACCGACAGGTAATGCTTGCCCGGCGCGCCGCCGGTGAAATCGACATTATAGATGAACCGCGCCACATCGCCCGCGGCGGCAGCGTCCTCTGCGCGCGGAAAGGCCAGATCGGGGCGGATCAGGTCCAGTTTCATCCCTTCGGCGGGGGGCGTGTCGCGGCTGTGCCGAAGCCAGACGATGTAATCGAACCCCGTCTCCAGCGTGATCGCGATCCAATCCTCGTCAGTGGCGCTGTCGATGCTGCCGGAGAAGGATCCGCCAGGGGTCAGCAGGTAAGAGGTACTGTCATTGGCTGGCGCATCGGTGGTTTCAGATACGGCTGTGCCCGGGGGGTCGGTTCCGGGATCCCTGCCATCCGATCCGGGTGTGCCCAATACCATGTCTTGTCTCCTGCCTGTCCGATCAGCGCCCCGCATAGTGGCCGCGTGGGAAAGATAACAAACTGTTACCGGAACGGGGACTCAAAAACCCCCGCAACCGGAGCGTCGGGCCGATTTCAGCCCGGGGGCTGTGCGGCCCCGGGCACCGGCCGGACGCGTCAGACCGGTACGATATCCTCGACCGGGGACAGCCGGATATCGTCCAGCACAATAAAGCTGTCGTCATCGGCGGTGATCCGGAACGCCTGGATGTCATCGAACGCGGTCCGGTCGGTGTTGGGCACATCCGCATCATCGGAAAAGCCCGCATCGTTGAAATCCAGCCCCTCGGCCACGGTGGCGGCATCGGCGTCAAAGACGAATGTGTCCACCTCGATGATATTCAGCGCATAGTTGCTGAATGAGCTGGTGCCAAACGGCGTTTCTGTCACCTCATAGCGATAGGTGGTCAGCGTGACCTTGGACGTGCCATCGCCCGTGACATTCAGCGACAGACCGTCCAGATTGAAATCGGTATCCGGATCCACACCGAAGATTGTCTCCAGCGCCTCTTCGGGCGAGAGGCCCCCGATGGACAAGGAGGCCCGCTCGACCGCGTCCGGGTCGAGTGTGCCGCCCTCGGCGCGCAGGATCGCGGTATTGTCCACCACGGTTTGTGTGGTCGGCACATTCCGGTCATCAACCAGGATAAAGCCATCGGGCCCTGTCGCGGGTTGGCCGAATTCATCCAGCACGACCGTGCTGCCGGGCACGCCCTGCACCGGACTGCTGTCAATGTTCAGATAGGGGGTGCCGGTATCGGGATTGATGATATCGACGAGAGCCAGCGGCACTTCGGTGTTGGTTCCTATCACCAGCACATTGTCGCCCGACGGCGTGGTCTGGCCGCTGGCGATACCCGCGGGGCCGCCGCCGCGGGCACCGCCCAGCTCGTCGGTTTCGAACACATTTGCCGGTCCCTGGAAGAAATAGCCCTGATAGATGACAGTCATGACTTCCTCGCCAAGGCTGTCCACGCCAATTGGAATGGACGCTCCTGTCTCATCCGCGAACACCTCGAAGTCCAAAACCACCGCCGCAGGCACGGGATCGGTACCGGGGTCGTCCAGCGGATCGACATAGGTGGTGCCCACCTGACCTGCCACCGTTTCGATCCCATCGGTCACGGTGAAGTCCAGGGTGCCGTTGCTGACGGCGCCATCGGCCAACAGGGCATCGAGAGCCGACAGATCGATGGTGACGACATCACCGACGCGGGTGATCGCGCTGGGGTTGACCACAACGTCACCGTCATCGCCACCCAGTGTCAGATCGCCGACGGTGATGGTCAGCGTGTCGTCTCCGTCCGGATCCGACACCAGCGCGCCCAGATCGATTGTCTGGGTGCCGGGGCCCGATGCATCGACGATCACCTCGCTCAGGCTGCTGTTGGCCACTTCGGGTGCAAAGTTATCGGGCGTATCGCCGGTCAGGTTCAGCGTGATGATATTGCTGTCTGACAAAGAGCCGCTGTCCTGCACCGTAAAGTTCAGTGACAGCGTGACCTCTTCCCCCTCGATCAGGTAGGATCCCGATCCTTCACTCAACGTGCGCTCGAAGGCCTGGCCTTGCAAAAAGAATTGCGTCGGGTCGATCAGGATCTGACCGGTCTCATTGAGCGAGAAGTCCACAGGCCGATTGGCAGACCCCCGGATTGTGCCGGTCAACGCGCTGAGCGTCAGCGTGTCGCCCTCATCGGGGTCGATGCCCAGATCGGCCAGATCGATTGTGATCAGCTCGGCCTCATCCGCGGTCACGGTCAGTGCCGTGGCAACAGGCGGCGCATTGGGCGGCGGTGGCACCACGACCTCATCCGCGCCGTTGATGGTCAGCGTCACCGTGCCGGTGGCGGTGTCATTGCCGACCTCGCCACTGTCGTCGGTGACGGTATAGCTGAACGTGGTCATCGCGCTTTCGCCGGTATCCAGACCCAGAAGTTCGGGATCGATCACGATCAGGCCGTTGTCGCCCGTTATCGTGTCATCCTGCACCGAGAACGGGATCGGGTCGCCCGCGCGATCCGCCGCGATCAGCGAGAAATTCAGCCCGTCGCCATCCAGTTCGGTGACGTAATCGCTCAGATTGATGGTGATCTGTCCGTCATCTTCCTCGGCCACAACCGTGCCGGGGGAGGTGCTGGGCGCATCGTTGACCGGGGTGACATCGATAGTAGCGCGACCCAGGGCGCTGCCGCCATTGCCGTCGCTGACGACATATTCGAAAAACGCCGATCCAAAGAAATCCTGGCTCGGGGTGAACCGCACCTGACCGTCATTGGTCAGCGCCGCCGTGCCGCCGCTTTGCGCCCCGAACCCGGAGACAAAGAGCGGGGCGTCGCCATCGATATCGGTGTCATTGGCCAGAACGTCGACAACGACCGATCCGTCTTCGGCCACCACGATGCCGGTATCGTTATTGGCGGTCGGATTGTCATTGACCGGGGTGACCGTAACCCCGACAAGCCCGGTGGCGGTGCCGCCATTGCCGTCCGAGATCTCATAGGTGATCTGATCACGCCCATTGAAATTGAGATCGGGCACATATGTCAGCGTGCCGTCGGTCTCGATCGTGACCTCGCCATTGGGGGCCGTGGCCGATGTGACGGTCAGCTCGTCGCCCTCGTCGATATCGCTGTCATTGGCCAGAACGTTGATATTGACCTCACCGTCTTCGGCGACCGTGGCGGTATCGCTGACGGTCTCGGGGTCGTCATTGACCGCAGTGACGGTGACCGTGACGCTGGCGGTATCGGTATCGCTGGTTTCGGTCCCGTTCCACAAGGTATAGGTGATCGTGTCGATCCCGTTGAAATTCCCGTTGGGTGTGTAACTCAACTGGCCGTCCGGCCGGATGTTGACCTCGCCATTTGCGGCGCTGGCGTCGCGCACGGACAGCGGCTCGCCGCCGTCGCTGACATCGTTGTCCAGCACGTTGATGACCACGGTGCCATCTTCGGCCATCGTGGCAACATCGTCATTGGCCGTCAGCGGGTCATTGACCCCGACGACGGTGATATCAAAGCTGAACTGCGTGGTCAGTGCCTCACGCTCGGGCGGCGCGGTCCAGCCCAGCCCACCGGGCGTACTGACCGGCGGTATGATGATGTCGGTTGCCTCTACAGTGATGGTAAAGACAAGGGTTTCGCCCGCGCGCAGCTCTTCTTGATTGATCGGATCGAAGGAAAACTCCCCCGTAAGCGCGCTTCCGAACAAAGGCGTCAGCTCGGTCAAACTCACGTCGCCGGCACTGCCGCCGCTTTCCGCAAGAGAAACCGCACCAATCGTGTCACCGTCGAAATCATAGACTTCGAATGTAACCTGGATGGGGGTGTCTTCATCCACAATGACATCCTGAGCCACGATGAACGGCGCATTGTTCACCCCGTCCAGACGCAGAATATAATCGGCAAAGCGGATCTCTTCGAAATCCTCCAACTCATCCGTGCCCTCGTCCAGGGTGCCGCTATCGCCGCCATCATCGGGAGCACCGGGCTCGGAGGGGGTGCCGGGGCCTTCGCCACCGTCGCTGTCGACAGGAGGCAGGCTTAACCCGACAACCGGCCCCACCACCGATGGTGCGGGAGGCTGAAGCATGTTGTGGGACATATCCACGATATTGAACTCGTCACCGTCGACGCGGATCAGGTCATATTCCAGGATCGATCCCTTGTAGACGGCCGTGTCGAACCCGCTGTCACCATCCAGCTCGTCATCGCCGGGGCCGCCCATGATAAGGTCGTCCCCCGCGCCGCCATCGATATTGTCGCCAAACACGGAACCGATGATCCGGTCGTCGCCGGCAAAACCGTCGACCTGCACCGGCTGGGGCGACTCGGAAAAATCCTGGATGTCATCGTCCTGGGTGAATCGCGACTGCTGCACAGCGGCCAGCGAGGGATCGAACGGGGCGGGCTCGGGGGCTTCGAACCCGTTCGCAAAGGCATCATTGACCCAGGTAAATCGGGTCTCTTCCTCGGGGTCGGGATCCGCGACATCGGGGTCACGGAGCGGGGGCGGCACAAACGACTCGTCAATTGGACCCTCCTCGGGATCCGGGCGGACGAGACCGGCGTCGCCTTCTGTGCCGGAGGGGGGCAGGATTGGTGGGATAACATCATCCCCACGGCCATCATCATCGGTAAAAGCGGCGGGGGGATCAAATGCAGTCATCAATATACCTTTCCACTACACAGCCTTTCTATGCGACCAGATGCGCCTGACAAAGGGGCGAATGCTCAAAATTCAGAAAAGAGGCGGTTCAGACGCTGTTCATGCGCAGATGCACTACCCCAAGAACGGGGCCCCGCGCTCCAGAGGCAGCATATATGCCCGGATCAGAGAGTGATCAGAATATCGTCCAAAACGATCAAGCTGCTGTCGTTGGTGGTAAAGGAAACGGCATAGATATTGTCGAACCCGGCTCCATTGTCGTTGGGGACATCGCCGTCATCGGCAAACCCGGGATCTTCGAAATCCAGCATCTCGGCACCAGTGGCGGCATCGGCGTCAAAGAGGAAACTGTCCACAACCTCGACACTGAAGAAATAGTTGCTGAACGCGGACCCCGTGAGGGGCTCTTCGCGCACCGACAGGGCATAGGTGGTGAGCGTCACCTCTGAGGGGCCATCGCCGGTGACGTTCAAAGACAGCCCATCCAGGCTGAACAATCCGGGATCCTCGATGCCGAAAAGCGTCAACGCCTCCGCCTGCGACAGCCCCGCGGTGCTGAAGCGCGGACCCTCTTCGGGTCGGTCCAGCTCCGCGGTGGCCCCTTCGGCAAAAAGCGTCAGCTGCTTGTCTTCGACCGCCTGGGTCACCGGATCGCCGTTACGATCCAGCACGGGCACACCGAACTCATCCAGCACCGGCTCCTGAACAAAGCTGGGCCCGCCCAACAGAACATTGTCGCCGCCCGCCGTGGTCTGACCGCTTGCAATGCCCGCAGGGCCAGTGCCGTCACGCCCGCCAGAGCCGCTCAGCTCATCGGTTTCGATCACGCTGGCCGTGCCTTGGAAGAAAAAGCCCTGGTAAGGCGTGAAGACCGCGCTGGCGCCGAGATCGTCGCCCGAGCCGATCGGGATCGTCGCATCGATAGAATCCGAGAAAGGCTCGAAATCCAGGACCGTCTGTGTCGGAGGCGGCGGGGTATCGAACGGATCGACAAAGTTCAGAACGATCTGGGCGCTGGCGCTGTCGATGCCATCGCTGACGCTGTAGCTGAGCGAGCCCAGCACCTCTTGGCCGTCGCTCAGACCGATATCGGCCAGGGTGATGGAGAGGATCTTGGTGCCCGGGTCATAGCTGAACGGGGCGGTGGGCACGCCACCGCCATCGTCGCCGCCACCGCTCTCGCCCAGGATCAGATCGCCAAAGGTGACCACCAGACCGGAATCCGGGGTCTCGGCATCCGAAATCAGCGTGTTCATGTCCAGCGTGTAGGTCGGCATGCCCGGGTCATCGACGATGACCTCCGGTGGCGGCGTGGTGTCGAACGGGTTGCTTCTGTCGGGCACGTTGATCGCCACCGGGGGGGTGTTGCCCGCCCCCGGCGTGTCGCCGGTCAGGGTCAGGGTGATCACGTTGGTGTCGCTTTCGCCAAGCGCGTCCTGGATGGCAAAGGACAGGCTCAGAACCGCCTCTTCGCCTTCGGACAGGAAATTATCGGTCGACACGCCCGGGATCGGCTCAACACTGCCGCCCTGTGCAAAGAAGATCGTGGGATCGATCAGAAGCTGGCTGTCGGTCAGCGCAAAGGCCACGGCCAGGCTGAGTGTCGGAGAGAACACGCGTTCCAGCGAGGTGATCGTCAGCGTGTCGCCCGTATCGGGATCGGTGGCCAGTGTCGTCAGGTCGATCGCGATCAGCCCGCCTGCCTCATCCGCGGCCACGGCCACGGCACTGGCGGTGGGGGCGGTGTTGACGGGGGGCGGATCCTCGGCCCCGGTGACGGTGACCTGGATCCGGCCCTCGGCGCTGTCATTGGCCGCGCCGCTGTCATCGGTCACGGTATAGGTGAAGTCGGTGAACAGGGTATCGCCCTCGGCCACGCCCAGGGCGGCGGCGTCGATCTCGACCACCGATCCGGTCGCCGTGAACGGGATCGCGGTCGCCCCGGCGGCCAGCGCGATGTTGGAAATCGTGAGCACATCGCCGGGATCGATATCATCGACGAAATCGGCCAGATCAATCTGGAACACCCCGTCTTCTTCGGTGCGATTGATCTGGGCGGGTGTGGCGGTGGGCGCGTCATTGACGGGGGCCACGGTGATATCCACGATACTGGAGGCGGTGCCGCCCTTGCCATCCGAGATGGTATATTGGAACGTGGACGGCCCGAAATAATCGGCGGTGGGCGTAAAGGTCACCGTGTTGTCGGCCTCGATCACCAGGGTACCATTGAGGCCGCTGCCTTCCAGCGCGCTGACCCCGGTCACCGTCAGCGTATCGCCATCCACATCCAGATCATTGGCCAGCACCGCGATATTGACCGAACTGTCCTCGTCCACCAAGGCGGTATCGGGATTGGCCACGGGTCCATCCTGCTGCGCGGTCACGGTGACCGAAACCGTGCTGGAGGCAGTGCCGCCCTTGCCGTCGGAGATGTCATAGCTGATCGTGTCCGGGCCGAAATAATCCGGATCGGGGATATAGGTCAGCGAATAATCGTTTTCGATCTGCACCGTCCCGTTCAGCGCCGAGGCGGAGGTCACCATCAGCATGTCGCCATCCACATCGGTGTCATTGGCCAGCACGTTGATATTGACCGAGCTGTCCTCGTCCACCAAGGCGGTGTCGGGATTGGCGACGGGCGCGGGTTGACCTCGTTCACCGTGGACCGAAACCGGTGCGGGGGGGTGCGCGCCTTGCCCCGCGGGGAGGCACAAGACGAACGGGG
>NZ_JAAWWD010000095.1 GCF_021404545.1 Aestuariivita sp. | reverse complement strand
CCCCAGGCCCGAAGGCCCCCCCCGCCCGGATCCCCTTGTCGGGACGCCCCTTCCTGCGCCAAGTTTGGCAGTCAACGGGGGCCGCAAACCTTACCGTGAAGCATGTCGGGAATGGCCTGTGTGGATGGTTCCTGCATAGCAAGACTTTTTTGATCTGATTTGTGCATTTGTCAGAAGCAGTCATGTGTCCGGCCTGTTTGCGCGGTTTTGACCGCTGGCCCTGATGGGTTCCGCAAACCAAGTTCCTAACAGCTTCGCGGGCTATGATGCCCGGGCCATTCGGCGGAGTGTCTTGGTTTTGGCGGCAGACTTATGCACCATCATATCGCGGGTCTTGCTAACTCGATGTTCTTTTCGCCTCAGGCTGCAGCGCGTGGGCTGTAGGGTTCGTTGCGGGTCAGTACCGCCCAGACGATCCGGGCAGTCTTATTGGCCATGGCCACTGTTGCGACGCGAGCAGGTTTGCGTTCGAGCAAAGACGTCAGCCATTTACTTGCACGTTCGGGGTGTGACCTCGTTTGTCGGACTAATGATGTCGTGCCGACGACAAGCAGTGATCGCAAATACTGGTCGCCCATCTTGGTTATCCGTCCTAACTTCTCCTTGCCGCCGCTGGACTTGTTCGCCGGCGTCAGGCCCAGCCAGGCAGCGAACTCCCGACCACTACGGAACTGATGCCCGTCTCCAATGCTGGCGATGATCGCAGAGGCCGTCACCGCGCCAACGCCAGGGATCGTGCGCAGAAGACGAACGCGCGCGTCCTCTTTAGCGACTTGTTTGACACGATCTTCGTACCAACGGACCCGTTTATGCAGGGCCATGAGCTGCTCGCACAGATTGTGGATCACTTCATTGGCAATGTCAGGTAGATCAAGAACCTCACCCAGCGTTATGTCTTCAGCAAACCCAATCACCCGGGCGAGGCCTCTCGGTATAAAGATGCCAAACTCGCACAGCAAACCGCCAGAATGGTAAATGAGTTGAGTTCCTGGGCGACCACGAAAGCAACCCCACCAAAGAACAAAA
>NZ_JAAWWD010000046.1 GCF_021404545.1 Aestuariivita sp. | reverse complement strand
CCGCGGCTTTTGGCCTCCCCTGTGTGGTCTGGTCAGGCCATGTCCTGAACATGCGTTCGAAAACCCCTGCTCTTGCCCAATCCCGGAACCCGCGATAGGTCGTATTCCAGTTCCCGAACCCGGGCGGCACATCGCGCCACGGCGATCCGGTGCGCGCAATCCAGAACACCGCTTCCATGAACAGGCGCGGATCACTGCCAGTGCGCCCAGGATGCGCCTTGAGCCCAAGGCAATGCGGTTCCATCTTCGCCCATTGATGATCGCGGATAACAAATCTGCTCGTCTCCATTCAGACCTCCCTTTTGGAAGGTTGAATCAGAACTCACGCTAGTTGGGAATCCTGAATCTCAACAGACCCCAGAGCGACAGCACACCGCTGTTCGTTTTCTTCAGCGTGGATTTGCCATGCCCGTTGGGGCGGAAAAACCCGATGGATTCGCCCGGCGCCAGCGGCAGATCGATCGCGCTGAACACCTCGATCGGCTCGTACCCGCCCGAGAGTTAGCGCAGTTCCAACAGCGGCGCGGTCATGCGGCGGCCCTAGATAAGTCTCGATCACGACCAGGTCCTTGACCACATCGGCAAGCGGGCCCATCGCGATCATCCGGCGCTGATCCAGAACGAGCAGCCGGTCCCAGACCGCCATCAACAGCGACAGCAGATGTTCGACCAGCAGGATCGTGGTGCCCCGGCGCTGCAACGCCACGATCAAGAGCCGCATCCGCTCGATCTCCTCGACCGTGAGGCTGGATGCGGGCTCATCCAAAAGCAGCACCAGCGGGTCGAGCGCCAGGGCGCTTGCGATCATCACCAGCTTGCGCAGAGAGACAGGTAGTGTTCCGGCCTTCCATTTATGCAGAGTGGCTGGGAAACCGACAATTTCCGGCGCCCGCTCGGCGAGGGCCACCTTCTGGTCAAGGCGGCGTGCGCGTTTGGTCTGTTCGATGGTGACCAGCGCATTGTCGATGGCCGAAAGCTCGGCAAAGACGCTTTCGCGCTGGATGGTGCGCGCCACCCCGCGTTTGGCGATTTTGTTGGCAGGCAGCCGGTGGATCGGCGCCCCGTCGAACAGGACCACACCCTGGCTGGGTGAGAAGGGCACCCGGGTGATCGCATTGAACAGGGCGGATTTGCCGGACCCGTTCGGCCCGGCAATGCCCAGGATCTCGCCCCGCTCGACCTCGAAGCTCACCGCGTCGACGGCCCTGATCGCGCCAAAGCTTTTGGACAGTTCCGAGACGACGAGGATGGGATCGCGCGACATCGACGGGGATCTCTTAGGTGGACATCCAGGGCGGCAGCATGAACGCGCCACTGGCGTATTTGTCAGCTTCGATCCGCACGCGGTTGCCATCGTGGATCTGTCAGAACGACACGGGGATATGTTCGTTGCTTTGCAGGGCCACACGGGTTTCGGGGTCAAATTCCAGCAGACCCGCGACGGTATCGCGACTGATTTGACCGATGGCCGCGACCACGTCTTCGCGCATGGTCGGATCGCCCACCTGTTCCAGCGCTTCAAAATAGAAATGCGCCATCTCATAAAGCCCCACGCCCTAGGCGCCTGAGGTCACGCCGAACCGCTCTTCATAGGCGCGCATCAATGTCTGGCCGCGCGGCCAGCTGTCGCCGTCCCGGGGCGCGTTGATCAGGTCATAAAGTACACCGGTGGAGTGATCGCCGGTCAGGGCGATGAAGTCCGGGGCCGGTTGGGCGTATTGCAGAAAGACGAGCGAGTTGGTCGGTGTCTCCAGAAACTGGTTGAGAACGAGCGCGGAATTGCCCGGCAGGTAATCGGTGTTGATCACCAGATCGGGGTTGGCATCACGCACCTTGGCCAGGATCGCGCGCCAGTCGCCCACCTCGCCGAAGGGGGCCAGCTCATCGACCACGATGTCCCTCGCCCTCCTCAAAAAGAGGTCTTCATGCCTTCGGAAATCGTCTTGGAATAGGCGTTGTCGGACGAGATGATCGCGACCGTCTTGTCGCGCAGCGTGATCTCGCCGCAGTCCGCCAGCGCCTCGATCTTGCCCACCTCGGTCATGGCGCCGGTGGCGCTCAGGATCAGCCCCGCGGCAAGGCTCAGTTGGAGAGTTCTGCGTTGCATTTTCATGCCCCTTTCATTGCGAAAGAATGGCACGAAGTTGGACATACGGGGCATTTCGCTGTCTACTAGAAAATCTGACAGTATGCGCCGATCACACACATTGGGGCGCTTCCGTGAAGTGCGATGGCGATCCAAAATCATCAGTTCGGGACATGCTAGACTTTGGATGAGCTTGAATCCTCCATGCGGTCCCGCAGCCAGTCCCTGGGGGTAGAGCATTTTTTTCTATCTTCTTGTGCGCGGCGCATCGGCCCAGGGCAATCTTCTGTTGACGAATTAAGGCGATGACTGGCGCGCGCGATATGTGGAGAAATGCTATAGGCATTACGATCCGGTGATCGTGACATCCCAAACATCGCGCCTGCCGTTCTTTTGGGATCAAAAGTCGTTCCTGAGACCGTATCGGAAGACGCAGAAGCGCGTTTTTTACGAGGCGCGGGCGTTTGGCATCGCGGCAGGTTATTCGATCCCGGTGCGTGGGCCTAGCGATGATCTGGGAGTGTTTTCAGTTGTGGCCTCGCGAGACTGCGATCTGGTCGATGCAAGCCGGTCCGAGGGGAACGGCATTCTGATGACCGCGTTTCAGGCCGATGACCGCGCCATGATGCTGAGCGCAGCGGACCAGGCGACAGAACGGCTCCCTTCCTTGAGCCCGCGTGAGCTGGAATGCCTGAAATGGACCGCGGATGGAAAGACGAGCATCGAAATCGCGCGGATTCTGTCGATGTCGGCCGCGACGGTCAACTACCACCTGAACAAGCCTGTCGACAAACTGGCAGCCTCGAACCGCCACCACGCGGCAATCATCGCAATTCGCAACAAGCTGATGTGACAGGGTCGCCTTGCCTGCAAATACGGCGAGCGATGCGCCGATCCTTTCGGGTGCCATTGCCGACAGATGCCTCGGTGCCAGGTCAAGGTCGGCTGGGACGGAGGGGTCCACCGGCTTGGCTGCTCTACCCGGGCAGCCACAGGGCAGCTCGCAAGCACCGGGATCGCCGTGTTACAGGACCGACCGATCCACTACCGCCACACCGGGCAGGACAGAGTCGCTGGGATGGATGATTACCCGTTCTCCGACCTCCAGCCCGTCAAGCACGACAGCCATCTGTGTGCTGCGTCGGCCAATCGTGATTGGACGCAGTTGCGCGACACCGTCCTGTTCGACAAAGACCGCCCAATCGGCGCCTTGCCGAAACAGCGCGCTGACCGGGATTTGCAGGACATCCTCTGCCCGCCATTCCACGATCCGCAGAAAAACCGCAAAGCCATCGCCAAGGCCGGGCCGCTCGGCCACCGGTGTTGTCAGGGTGAAATAGGCGTCGACGCGCTGTTCCTCGATGCCCAGGGCCGAGACTTTGGTACGCGCGGTCGGATCAATCCGATCCAGCCGGGCCTCCAACATCCCATCGCCGCCCCATCGGTCCACATAGGCCAGCGCCCCGGGGGCAAGGCGCACCCCATCGCTGGACAATAGATCGGCCACCAGTTCCAGATCGGACGGATCGCCAACGCTCAGAAGCGGAGCGCCCGAGATCACGGGGCGCTGGCTGATGGTTTCGACAGACAGGACCACACCATCGGCAGGGGCGGTAATCTCGACGCAACACCCGGTGGGAGATTCCTCGGGCTGGCTGGGTGTCATCAGGCTGGCTTCGGCGCGGTCGATTGTGCCCAGCGCCATATCGATGCGCGCCTCTGCCGCCTCAACAGTGGCCTTGGCGATGGCAAGGCGCTGTGTTGCGTCTTCCAACTGTGTGAGCGAGGCCACATCGCGGTTAACCAATGCTTCGACCCGGTTGAACTGGGTTTGGGCAAACACGCGGTCCTCAAGCGCTTTGGTCAGATCGGCCTGGGCCACGCTGAGCGCGGCCTGTGCCTCTTGCAGCGTGCCTTCGGCCTGCATGCGCGTGCGCCGGTCCAGCAGGCTGGGGGCCACCGGCTCCACGATCGCGACCACGGTCTTGCCCGCCACGACGGGATCGCCGGCCTCCACCGGAGAGCGCAGCGCCATGCCGGTGATCGGCGAGGCGATCTCGTACAGGTTGCGCACCTTGGTTTCGCCGTCGGCGTTGATTGTCACCTCAAGGGTGCCGCGCTGGGCGGTGTGCAGATCGACCGCCACCGGCTCTTCGCGGAAGCTGACATAGGCAAGCCCAGCGACGATTGCGCCGCCTAGGCCGATAAGGATGAGGGTGCGGGGAGAGTAGGCCACAGGCATCATTCCCTTGTTTTCATGACAGAGACGAGATCCAGCCGGTCCAGGCGGCGGCGCACCACCATGGCCGATGCGAATGCGGCTGTCAGCACGATCAAGCTGGCCAACGCAAAAGTGTCGGCTTTCAGTACCAGCGGGATCGCGTAGAGATCGCTGGAAAACCCGCGTGTCATGGCCGCGGCCATCCACGCACCGATCAGCCAGCCCAGAGGCTGCGCCAAAAGCGTCAGCAGCATGGTTTCACCAACCAGAATATATGACACTTCGCCCCGGCCAAAGCCCAGAATGCGCAGGCTGGCCAACTCCCGGGCGCGCTCTGACAGCTGGATCCGTGCCCCGTTATAGGCCACGCCAACGGTGATCAGGATAGCGATCACGATATAGATCGTGTTCATCACCAAAATGTTCTCGCGAATGGTTTCCTGAAAGGCGGCGCGGTTTTCGTTCATCTGCACCAGCCCTGCCAATTGCGGCAGTCCTTTGAGGGCGGCGTGCAGCGCGTCCAGTTCGGCCTCGTCCAGCATCACGTTCGCGACCGTTATCTGTGGGGTCTGACGGAAAAGCGCGTTCAAATAGTCAAGATCCATGTAAGCCCCCAGCCCGAAATGCTGCTCGACCAGGCTGGTGACGGTCAGAGTATGGGTTTCGCGCCGACCGGACAGGAACGCGACCTCGACCCGATCTCCGGCTTGCAGGGCAAGTTGCCCGGCCAGCCGTTCGGACAGCAGAATGCCGCCCGGAGGCGCCGAGATCACCCGATCCTGGGCATCCAGAACACGGCTGAGACCGGTGTCCGGACGCCGCGCATCAATCGACACCCGCTTGGACAGATAGCCATTGCGCAGAATGGCTGTGTGATACTGCTGGCCTTCGGCCTGCATCACTCCGGGCAAGGTCAGCACGTGCGCAAGCGCTGTTTCGGGCACGTCCTCGGAAAAAAGCAGCGTCGCGTCCTGCCGGTTGGTCTGGAAAAACGCGGTGTCGATGATTTCATCCAGCGCATCGCTGATGAACATCGCCGCGATCACCGATGCCACGGCCAACGACAGCCCCAGAGAGGTGAGCAGGCTGCGCCCGGGCCAGCGCAGCAGACTGCGCAGGATCATGATCGTTGGCTGCGACAGCCGCAGACGCGCCATCAGACGATCAACGGCCGAGCGTTTGAACCGCGGAGGGGTCGGCGGCTGCATCGCAATGGCGGGCGGCAGGCTGGCGGCCTGCATCGCGCTGCGCGCCGCCCCCAGCGTGGTGGTCAGCAGGGCGGCCAGCCCGGCGGCCGCATAGACCCAGTAGGAGACGCGGAAGATCATGAAGGGAAAATCGAAGAACTGTGTGTATTGCAGGGCCATGGCATGGGCCAGCCAGGTGCCAAAGCCCCAACCGACCACGATGCCCACCATCGCGATCAGCCCGGCCAGCATCAGATAGTGCAGGCACACCTCGACATCGGAATATCCAATCGCCTTGAGCAGCCCGATCTCACTGCGCTCCAGTGCGATGATGCGCCCCATGACCATGCTGACCAGAAAGGCCGAGATACCGAAAAAGATCGGCGGCAAGACGGCTGCCATGCCCTTGAGCTGGCTGATCTCGGCATCGAGAAAACTGTCGGACGGGTGCAACTCCCGGCCATAGGCACCCAGCCCTCCATAGGGTTCGAGCAGATCGTCGAGCCGGTCGATCACATCGGCCTCGTTACTTCGGGCAGCCAGCACCAGTGAAACGTCGTTGAACGCCCCGGTCATGTCAAAGGCTGCCGCCGCTGCCCGTTCGGACATCCAGATGATCCCGAAATACGCGTCATCGGGCATCATCGCGCCGGGGCTTACGGTATAGATGAACTCGGGCGATAGGACCGCGCCGACAATGGTCAGTG
Organism: Aestuariivita sp.; assembly: GCF_021404545.1. Taxonomy (GTDB): domain Bacteria; phylum Pseudomonadota; class Alphaproteobacteria; order Rhodobacterales; family Rhodobacteraceae; genus Aestuariivita. Next base: position 53,776 of record NZ_JAAWWD010000046.1, on the reverse strand, counting down.
TGCGCTTCTGACCGTTCAGGTTGGCGTCGAACGTATCGCCCGGTCCAAATCCGTTGGCAATGGCGAAGGGCTGGTTGACGATCACCTCATCGATGGCCATCGGGTCGGGCATCCGCCCCCAGCGCAGCAAGGGCACGTTCAGCACGGGTTGGGCATCGTCGGGGAATGACAGAACACGACCCACGGCGGTGCGCGGCTTTCCGGGCAGGTCCAGAATGGCCGAGCCCGAGATCCGTGCCTCGGCGGTCATCACGCCCTCGATCGCGGCAATCTCGCGCATCAGCCCCTCTGGCGCGCGTTTGGCGGTCGCAAAGACATCGGCGAACCGGTTGCGTTCGTAATAGGCCTCTCGGGTCTCGGTCAGGGCCTGATACATCCCCAATGACGTCAACAGGATCGTCACGCCGCAGGCCAGCACCAGCGCAATGGCCAGCGCCTGTGCCCAGAGGCGCTTGAAATCGCGCAGCAATTTGCGGTCAATCGCTTGCATGCCGTTCACCACTTGATCTCATGCGGGGCCAGGCGATGTTCGTTGATCTGCGTCTTGCTGATTTTGCCGTCCCGGAAGTAGATGACGCGATGCGCCATGCGCCGGATCTCGGCGTTGTGGGTAATAACGACCGTGGTCGTGCCGAACTGTTCGTTGATGCTCTGCAACACTTCGAGGACCTGAGTGCCCGTGGTGCTGTCGAGCGCGCCGGTCGGCTCATCGCACAGCAGGATCTCGGGACGTTTCGCAATCGCGCGGGCGATCGCGACCCGTTGCTGTTCGCCGCCCGACATCTCGGACGGGAAATGGTCCATCCGTTTGCCCAGTCCCACCAGTTCCAGCGCCTCGGCGGCGGGCATGGGGTCGCGCGCCACATCGGTCACAAGCTGGACATTTTCGCGTGCCGTGAGGCTGGGAACAAGATTGTAGAACTGAAACACGAACCCCACATGGTCGCGCCGATACTGGGTCAGACCGCGGCTCGACATATTCGTCAATTCGGTCTCGCCAAACCAGACCCGTCCGTCTGTTGCGTGATCAAGCCCGCCGAGGATATTGAGCAAGGTGGATTTGCCGCTGCCCGAAGGGCCCAGCAGAACCGTCAGTTCGCTTGCATAGAGCTCCAGATCAACCCCGGCGAGGGCATAGACCTTGACCTCTCCGGTGTCATAGACCTTGGTCACGCCTTCGGTCCGGAAAATGATCTTTGGCATCTGATGTCCCGTTGGGCCGTGTCAGTCGCATCGGTCTGGTTCCTTGCGGATCTTAGTCAGACAGGCGCATTGTCCGTGCAAGACGCTTTGAGCGTTTGGGCGAAATCGGCGATCAATTGCCGTCTGCTGCCCGCGTCCTCGTTCTTGTTGGACAGGGTTGCCATGGCGGTGAGCGACCGGCCCAGATCGGCTTCGGCGGTGCTATAGGCCTTGTGCGGAGGAGAGTGGGCATCGCAGGTCAGAAACAGGCCAACACGTGTTGGCAGATCGCTGCGCTTGGCCAGTATATGCCGAAGCGGGGTTGCAGGATATGAAGTCCAGATCGGCCCGCAAAGACCCACAGCCCCATAGTCGGACAGTGATGGAATGTCGTTTTGCGGAGCCGGATGGTTCAGCCAGAGGCTGTCATAGCCCGCCCGCATAAACCCCAGGATGGCCATGTCATAGCGCGGAACCAGAAGCTCGAAAAGCGGCCCCCCGAGCGATTGCGCGAGGTCCTGTGCCACGCTGCGGGAATGGCCACTGCGGGAATAAAAGACAGTTGCGATTTGATCGGCTGGCGAGGGGTCGGCGGACTGGGGCATTTCGCTTCTCACGCAATGGGGGCGGACAGTGTCGGGATGTACCGGGATTTGTCCGAGGGCGTCTTGATAAAAATCAACCAATCTCGCGGGGCTGCGATCCCGGGCGATGCTCGCTCAGAGCCGGTTGCGGCGGCCACACCGATCCACCCTGTCAGTTCTGTCATATCTCTGGAATGATCCGGCCTGCCCGAAATAAAGACAGCCCCGGTCCGTGGACCGGGGCCGCTCTCATCTTTTGAGTGTTGCCCGTGCCGACACGGCCCCTGAACGATGCGCTTGCTATCGCCCGAACCCGGCTACATCGGGCAGCCATGTGGCAATCGGCGGGAACACGAACACCAATGCAAGACCGATCAGCATCAGTCCCGCATAGGGTGCCGACCCGCTGATGACTTGCGACAGTGGTGCCTTGGCAATGCCCTTGATCACAAAAAGGTTCATCCCCACCGGCGGCGTGATCAGCGCCATTTCCAGATTGATCATCAGGAGGATCCCGTACCAGATCGGGTCGATGCCCAGCGCCAGCATCACCGGAAACACGATCGGCGTGGTGATCAGGATGATGGAGATCGTCTCCAGGAACATCCCCAGAACCAGGATCAGCGCCATCACCGCCAGCACGAATTGGGTGGGCGTCATGCCCAGCGCGGCAACTGCCTCCACAATCTCGATGGGCAACCGGATGATCGTCACCGCGTGGCCGAACAGTGCGGCCGCCGCCAGGATCATGAACAGCATCGCGGTGGTGCGCACCGTGTCGAGAGCGGTCATCCACAGATCGCGCCAGCCAAAGTTGCGATAGACCAGAACCGCGATCACCAGTGCATAAAGACAACCGATAGAGGCGGCCTCGGTGGCGGTGAACACGCCCAGATAGATCCCGCCCAGCACCACGGGGGGCATCAGCAGCGCCCAGATCGATTGACGCGCGCGGGCCCAGACGACGCCCATCCCCTCCCAGGGTTTGCGCGCGACGGTGGCGCCGAAGCCCGCGCTGACCATCGCCCAGCCCGCAAAGATCAGCGCCATCATCACGCCGGGGATCAAACCGGCCAGAAACAGCGCGCCAATCGAGGCTTCGGTCACGATGGCATACAGGATCAGCGGCCCCGAAGGTGGGATCAGAATGCCCAACGTGCCACCGGCCGCGATCACGCCATAGGAATAGCTGGGGCGATAGTTGAACCGCTTCATCTGCGGAATGGCCGTGGACCCGATGGTCAAGGCCGTTGCCACGGACGAGCCGGAGATCGCGGCAAAGATCGTACAGGACAGGATCGTGGCCACACCAAGCCCGCCGCGCAGATGACCGACCATCGCGTTCGCCGCATTGTAGAGGTCCTCGACCACCCGCGCGCGGATCATCACATGCGCCATGAATGCAAACATCGGGATCGCCGTGAGCAGCCCGTTATTGAGCTTGGCAAAGACGGTGTCGGCAGCACTGTTGACGCTGCCTTCGGTCAGCAGCATCAGGATCAGAGACGCAAGGCCCAGCCCGGCAAAGATAGGCACGCCGGTCAGCAGGATCAGGATCAGCCCGCCCAGGATCAGAAATGTCATCATCCCGCGGGATCCGTCAATAAGCTGGTCATTCGGGCCAAGGCGGCCAGGATCAGGATCACCATACCAACCAGCAAAGCCGATTGCGGTATCCACATGGCCACGCCAAGATATCCGTTGGAATAGATCCCGAAATCATAGGAAAACCGCACCATCAAGACCGCGCTATAGACAATCGCGGAGGCCACGCAGATCACTGCGATCAACCCCCAGATACCGATCCATTTCTTGGCGCGCCCCTGCGCGCGGGTGGTCAGCAGGTCGACGCCGAAATGCTCGTCCCGCAGCAGGACCTCACCGGCCCCCAGCGCCACCATCGCCACAACCAGAAACCCGTTCAGCTCGTCGGTGATCGTGACCGGCGTGCCCAGCACATAGCGCATGAAGACGCTGTAGCTGACCACGCTGAACACGACCAGCACCATCAGGGTCGCCGCGGCCGCACCGGCGCCAGTCACCCAGCGCACGGCCTTTTCCACCCCCGAGACATGGCGCGTCCCGGAGGCGGCGTGGTCATCAGAGAGCTTGACGCTCACCCTGAAATTCCGTCGACAAGACCAAGCAGCTTGACCCCATCCTCTCCGGTGGCCTCTCCAAAGGCTTCGTCAAAGGCCGGCCCCATCAGAGCCTGCCATTCGGCCTGTTCCTCGGGGGTCTGGATATGGACGTTCATGCCCTTCTCGGCCAGTTGATCCGGCGCCGAGGCAGAGGCCTCCTCGGAGGCGACGACGGCCCATTGCGCGGCCTTCGCACCGGCCTCGTCAATGGCGGCTTTCTGGCTGTCGGTCAGCCCGTTGTACCAGGCCGGGTTGAGGTAGCCGTGAAAGAATACACTAAAGAGCGGCATGACATTGGCCTGATCCTGCACCTCGTAGTATTTGCGCGAATAGGCGGCGGCCACATCGGTCATGCCGGCGTCGATGACGCCGGTTGAGAGCGCCTCATAGACCTTGGAGCCGGACATTGCCGAAGGGGCGGCCCCCATCGCCACCAGGAACGAATCCGCCACCGGGTTCAGCCCGCGGATCTTGACGCCTTCGAAATCGGGCTGGTTGATCAGTGGCGCCCCGTTGGACGTGATCGCCGTCATCCGCGTGGTAAACAGCCAGACCGCGTTGTGAACGCCTTTCTCCAGCAGCTTTTCATTCAGAAACGCGGCTGCGGCACTGTCGGGCCAGGCGGCAAGCGTTTCGAGATCGGTTACGGCATAGGGTTTGAGCGTGACATTCATCAGCGGCAGCGTCTTGCCCCATTGCGGGTTGATCGAAAAGGCGCATTCGATGTTGCCCTTGGCGACCGAAACGATGTTTTCGCGCGCGCCGACAAGGCTGTTGGCGCCAAAGACCTGCACGTCGATCTCGCCGCCCGACAGCGTCTCGATCTCGGCCGCCCAGCGGTCGATGACCTTGGCGATATGGTGCGCGGGCGGCAGTTGGTGGCTGCACCGCATTTCCTCGGCAGCCAATGCGGGCGTGGCAAGCCCTGCGGCCAGGGCCGCGCCGTAAATCAGATGTTTCATGGTATCCTCCCATTTTGGTTATTGCGGTCTTGTCCCGGAACGGATCCGGGTCTCGTTGGTGACTGTCACATCGTCGGGATCGGTCCTGCGCGCGCAACGGCGCCAAAAAGCTGCTCGTTGGGCATGGCACTCTTCAGCACGTCCCGGACAGCGATCAGTTTTTCCAGATCGATGCCGGTGTCGACCCCCTTTGTCTGGGCCAGAAAGGCAAGGTCTTCGAGCACGACGTTGCCGGTGGCACCGGGGGCAAAGGGGCACCCGCCCAAGCCTCCAAGCGATCCGTCCAGCACCTGGCAGCCCGCGTCCAACGCGGCCGACGCATTGGCAATGCCCAGACCGCGCGTATCATGCAGATGGATGCAGAGCGGCACCGGACCGCACAGGGCACGCGCCTGTGCTGTCAGCGCGCCAACCGCATCGGGCCCTGCAAACCCCACCGTATCGGCCAGCCCGATCACGTCCGCTCCGGCCTCCAGACAGCTCTCCACCAGATCGAGCACGTCATGCGGCAGCACCGTGCCGCTGATCGAGCATCCAAACGCCATCGCAATCCCGACCGAGATCAGCGGCCCGTCCGCCGCGCGGGCGCGGTCTGCCATTCGGATCAGCGCGACCGCGTCATCCTGGCTGCGCCGCTGGTTGGCTTGCGAATGCGCCTGTGTGGCCGAAACGACCAGTGCGATTTCATGGACACCCGCCTGCAAAGCGTCGTGCACACCACGCTCGTTCAGGGCCAGCGCGATGCTGTGGGCGCCGGGCAACGTGCCAATCGTTTGGGCAAGCTCGGCGACATCGGCAAACTGTGGGAAGCGGCTGGCGGGTAGGAAGGAGCCGACCTCGAAATGCCGGACGCCTGCCGCGTGCTCGCGCGTCACCCAATCGCGCTTTGCGGTCGTGTCGGGCCAGACCTCGACCATTTGCAGCCCGTCGCGCAGGCCAACCTCGCGCAGGGTGAGGCGGCCTTGGGGGTATATCTGTGCCGCACGGGTCATGCAGGTGTCCGCAAAGGCGTGCAGGCAGCGATCTCGTCCGGGGCCAGGCCGACGCTGGCCAGCACTGCGGCGGTATCCGCGCCCACGCCCGAGACATCGCCCGCGGGCGGGTTGGCCGCACCGTCCACCTCGAAGGGGAGGGAAGGCGCGCGAAACGTGCCGTTTCCATCAATGGCGGAGGTGTCAAGCCCGCCGTCCCGCGCCACATGTGGATCGTCGAACATGTCACCGGGTTTGGAGATGGGAGAGAACGGAATGCCATGTGCCTCAAACAGGGCGGTCAGGTCCTCTGCGGTCCGTGCGCCGATCGCTTCGGCAAAGATCGGAATGGTCCAGGAGCGTGCCGCGATCTGAGCCTTGCGCCCCTGAAGGCGCGGGTCATCGCGCAGATTTTCCAGGCCCAGAAGGCCGGTGATGGTATGCCATTGCCCGTCCGTGACAGCCGACACAAAGATCTGCTGGCCCGAGGCTGTCTGAAACACGTCATAGACCGGCCAGGAAAAATCGCGCGCGGGCATCGGCGGCGGGTTCACCCCGTCAAGGTCGAATTGCACCATATGTTGCGCAACCAGGAGCAGGCAGTTCTCAAAAAGCCCCACCCGAATCGTGCGGCCTTCGCCGGTGGTTTGCCGTTCCAGCAATGCGGCCAGAACCGAGAACGCGCCAAAAAGACCGCCCATGATGTCGTTGGCCGAGGATCCCACCCGCAAGGGCCGCCCCGGCGGGCCGGTCATATAGGCAAGCCCGGTCATCATCTGCACGACCTCGTCAAGCGCTGTGCGATCCTGATAGGGCCCGCTCAGAAACCCCTTGCAGCCACTGATGATCAGACGCGGATAGCGTGTGCGCAACGCCTCCAGATCCAGCCCCATATCGGCGAGCGAGGCATCGCGGAAGTTCTCGACCAGCACATCGGCGGAGGCCAAGAGGCGGTGCAGGGCCGCACGCCCATCCGGCGTTGCGGTGTCCAGGCAGACCGACTTCTTTCCGCGGTTAAAGAGCGGATGCATCGGACGCCCCATCCCCTGAAGATAGCGTGTTTTGTCGCCGCCCGGCGGTTCGACCTTGATCACTTCGGCCCCCAGCAGCGCCAGGAACATGCCGCAGGCCGGCCCCATGATCATGTGGCTCAGTTCGATGACGCGAACGCCGTCGAGCGGACGAAATTCAGGGTTGGACATGTGCGCTCCTGTTGGTGGGGCACACGATACGCGTTGGCATGATATCAGAAAATAACAATGATTGTTGATCTATGTCTTAAAATCCTCAAAGCTCATGCGATGAATGATCGTCACCTGGCCTGTTTCGCCGCCATCTATGAAGAGGGGACATTGTCGGTTGCTGCCGAACGGTTGCGCCTGTCGGTGTCGTCCCTCAGCCTGCATCTGGGAAATCTCGAAGCGCAGCTGGGTACGCAGCTTTTTCGCAGACACCGGCGGGGGATGGAGCCGACCGCAGCGGGCCAGCGGTTTTATGGCCATGTCCGCACCATCCTGGCGGCGATGTCGGATGCCCAAGACGACATGCAGGCCGCCATCAACCGGGTGACGGGATCGGTCTCTGTGGTGATGGCCGGTTCGGCCATTCGCGCCATCGGGTTCGATCTGGTGCAGCGGGTGTGCCGGGACTATCCCGACTTGCGCCTGACTTTGACCGAAAGCCTGTCTGGCGCCGCCCTCGACGATCTGCACAATGGCCGCGCGGATCTTGCGGTGGCCTTCAATCCGATCGCAAGTCCGGACATTCGCATCACGCCGGTTCTGGACGAGGAACTGGTGCTGGTCGGTCAGGTCTCGATCATCGGCGACAGTCCCGAGCCGATCAGCTTTGACGAGGTTCTGAACTATCCCCTGGTATTGCTGCAACAGGGCCTCTCTGCCCGCGCGCTGACCCGCGACACGCGCCTCCTCAAACGCCTGGAGGCCAAGGCGCGGCTGCAGGTGAACTCCATCCGCACCATCGGCGAAAGCCTGTGTGCAGGGTTGGGTGCGACGGTCGGCACACGGCTGATCATGGCCGAGGAACTGGCCAGCGGCACCCTGCATGCGCGCCCGATCATCCGCCCGGATCTGGACCGCACGTTGTGTGTTATCGAAAGCACGGCGCGGCGCCCCAGCTTCGCGTTGGAGCATATGCGGGATCTGGTGTTGGATCTGCTCGAGGCCAGTGTCCGCGAAGGCCGTTGGCAGGCGCGTCTGATCGAGGAGCGCTAGGCCCGCCGGACGTCGTGCATCCGGTGAGCGCGTCACAGGTCTTGGAAAGACCGCACCGGCGCAGGTGCCGCCAGGGTCGGTCTGGCGAAAGGGTTCAGCTGAATGAGAACCCGGTGATCAACTGTCGCAGGCCAAGGGCCGCCCCGGCAAAGATTGATGCAAAGACTATCGGTGCGTTCAGCGTCAGGAGCGAAAAGGCCGAGATCCCCTGGCCGATGGTGCATCCAATTGCCAACACCGCACCGAAGCCCATGAAGATGGCGCCCAGCACCTGCCGCCTCAGCTCACGCGGGTCCTCGCAGGCCTCCCAGCGGAAATGCCCTTTGATCAAGCTGCCGATAAAGGCCCCGGCCAGAACTCCGGTAACCGATCCAACCCCAAAGGTCAGGCCGCCACCGCTCGACGTCATCAGAAACAACAGGGTTTCGCCCAGAGGCGCGGTAAAGCTGTGGCTGTTGACCGCAAGGCTGCTGAAGCCGGTATCGGCGACCCACTGTGTCCCAGCCCATCCGCTGATAATTGCACAGCCGACCACCGTCCCCCAAAAAACCATTTTGGGGTTGTTCAGAAATGGACGTGACCACAGCGCAAAGCCAGTGATGGCCGCGCTGATCAACAGCCCGATCCAGACCGGTGAAATGCCTGTCGCACGGCTGACCAGCTGGGGATAGCTGCGCAGATCTGTGGGAACTTCGGTCATCGACAGGCCCGCGATGCGCGGCTGTGCCAATGGACCCGACAGCATGACATAGGCGCTGATCCCCATCACCAGGACGATCACAAACGAGCGCAGATCGCCACCTCCGATGCGCGCGAGCGCCCCGAAACCGCAATTGCCCGCCAGCGACATACCATAGCCGAACATGAGCCCGCCCAGAATGCCGAATGTGGGGGACCAGGGTGACAGATGATAGATCGTCTGCGCCGGATCCAGCGCGCCGACGGCCACCAGGCCGAACGATCCCAGGCCCGCCAGCCCGATTGCCAACACCCACATCCGCAAGCGCAACGCACTGCCCTGATAGAGGACATCTTCGATCGCACCCAGCGTGCAGAAGCGTCCAAGCCGCGCCGCAAGACCGAGACTCACGCCGCCACCCAGACCGATCAGGGCCAAAAGCCCCGCATCCGACAAACCAAACAGCATATGCTCCTCCCGTATGTCTACGGGCCTGGTCGAGCGGCTAGCTGCCTTTGCAGAACAGGTCGTAGACCAGATCGAGTATCTGAATGGCGCGCTCGTCTGTCAAACTGTAATAAATCACCTTGCCATCCCGGCGCGGCGCGACCAGCCCTTCGCTGCGCAGGCGCGACAGCTGTTGCGAAACCGCCGCCTGGCGCGCCGACAGCAGCTCTTCCAGTTCGGTCACCGATTTTTCGCCGGTTGCAAGATGACACAGGATCATCAAACGCCCCTCGTGGCTGATCGCTTTGAGAAAGTTGGACGCGCTGCACGCATTCTCCATCATCCGCTCAATCTCGGCGTCGGACATGTCCTTGGTGATGACGGGAAGTGACATTTCAGGTCGGCTATCTAGCAATTTCGGGCCCTCTTAACCTCTGGGTCGGTATTTGGCAATTTGTGCTAGGTACGGCGCAGCCCGATGGTCGAATCTGCGCCTAAGTATCAGACTCCCTGGCGGCTGAGTGTTCATTTAATAACTTGCCAAGCAAAAACCAGAAAAATTCGTCGCCTGCATAGCCTTCGATACGGCCCAGTTCGGCACCCTGGTCGATCAGAACGAAGGTCGGTGTAAAAACCGGGCGCGAGGCAAAGGCGATGTCGTCAGGCAAGGCACGCAGATCGACCCGCCGCAGAGGCGCACGTTTGCCGTCCTCGGTCTTGGGATAAATATGGGCAAGTTCCTCGTCCCATTTTGCGCACCAGTGGCATCCATCCTGCTCGACCATCACAAGTTCGAGGGGCATTGCGGCCACAGGGAAAACCCCGATCAGAAGGGCGGCAAAGAGATGTTTCATGGGTATCCCAATTGACGGATCACTTAAACATATAATAACTTGAATATGTAATCTGCACAAGCGCCGGGACGATCCAGCATGTTCGATGTCACCTTGTTTGGCGCTTTTTTGGGCGGTTTGATCGTCTTTTTCTCGCCGTGTGTGCTGCCGATCGTGCCGTTCTACCTCAGTTACATGGCCGGTGCCTCGATGTCCGAGATCAGCGCCGATGGTACGCTTGCGCCGGGGGTACGCAGGCGGGCGTTTCTGGCCTCGGTCCTGTTTTCGCTGGGCATCATAACGGTCTTTGTCCTGCTGGGCGCGGCGGCCTTTGGGCTGAGCCAGAGTTTCCGGGGCGCGCAGACCGAGTTTCGCCTGTTTGCCGCAATTGTCGTCTTTGTGATGGGGCTGCATTTTCTGGGGATCATCCGCATCGGCTTTCTGAACCGGGCGTTCCAGATGGAAGCGGGTGACACGCAGAACATGTCCGTTTTGGGTGCATATGTCGTGGGCCTTGCCTTTGCGGCGGGGTGGACGCCTTGTGTGGGTGGTGTGCTGACCGCAGTGGTGTTTACCGCCAGCACCGAGGCCACCGCCCTGCGCGGTCTGGTGCTGCTATTGGTCTTTGGCGTCGCGATGACGGCGCCCTTTGTCGTGGCATCGCTTTTCATCGGCCCGTTCCTGAGATTCGCGGCCCGGTTTCGCCGCCACCTGCCCAAGGTCGAAAAAGCCATGGGTCTGCTCTTGATCCTGTTTGCGGGGCTGATCGCCACCGACAGCGTCAACCACATCGCGCAATGGATGCTCGAGACTTTTCCTGCATTTCAGAACATCTAGGGAGATCGCCAGATGAAACGCCTTTTGATCCTGCTGTCCTTGATCGCCATGCCTGCCTTCGGGGCCGAGCTGGGCGATGACGGGCTGCACAAGACCGACTGGATGCGCGACACGTTCAAGGATTTGTCCGAGGATCTGGCCGAAGCCAATGCCGAGGGCAAGCGGCTGGTCCTGATGATCGAGCAGCGCGGCTGCATCTACTGCACGAAGATGCACGAGGAGGTGTTCCCGCGCGCCGATATCGCCAGCTATATCCGCGACAACTTCTTTGTCGTGCAGATCAACCTGCATGGCGATACCGAGATCACCGACTTCGATGGTGAGACCCTGAGCGAGAAGCAGGCGGCACGCAAATGGGGTCTGCTGTTTACGCCTTCGATTCTGTTCCTGCCCGAAGAGGTCGCGGAGGGTGCCACTGTGCAGACCGCAGCCGTGGCGCTGATGCCCGGGGCGTTCGGCGCGGGCACCACGCTGGATATGTTCACTTGGGTCAATGAAAAACGCTATGCACTTGATTCGGATGAAGATTTTCAGCGTTACCATGCCCGCCGCATCCAGGAGCGCGCGGATGGGTCCACAGATTAGGTGCGACACAAATTCATTTATTCGAATTTGTCCTTGCTCGATAACATTTCTGTGTCCTAAAGTATGCCGAACATTGAATGTGTTGGGAGGACACATGGAACGCACATTTCTCGCTATTTTTGCCCTCACCGCATCGACGATCAGCCTCGGGGCTGAAGAGATCGCGCCGACCGCTGTTACCTTTGTCGATGGCAGTATCGAGACCTCGCTGACCGGCATGCCCGGTGACCCGGTCAAGGGACGTGACATCGTCAGTGACAAAAGCCTGGGCAACTGCGTGGCTTGCCACGAGGTGACCGATCTGGCCGATGTGCCGTTTCACGGCAATATCGGCCCGATGCTGGATGGCGCGGGCGAGCGGTGGAGCGAGGCGGAGCTGCGCGGCATCGTCGCCAACGCCAAAATCATGTTCGAGGACAGCATGATGCCGTCCTTTTACAAAACCGAAGGCTTTATCCGACCCGGCAACGCCTATACCGGCAAGGCCGCCGACGAGACGTTCGGCCCGCTTCTGAGCGCGCAGCAAATCGAAGATGTGGTGGCCTATCTGGTCACGCTGACAGAATACTAACCCCTGACCGGATTAACGGAGGTTCACGTATGGAACTGACACGACGCAATGCAATTGTGATGGGCGCCGCCGCCATTCTGGCCGCGAGCCTTCCTGTGCGCGGCAACGCAGCCGCAGGCGACCTGATCGCCGCCTTCACCGGCGGTGCAGAGGTTGGCACGGGCGACATCAGACTGATCGCGCCCGAGATCGCCGAGAACGGCAACACCGTTCCGATTGAGGTGTCCTCGGACACGGCAGTCGAAATCATGGTGCTGGCCATGGGCAACCCGACACCCAATGTCGCGACGTTCAAGTTCGGCAAACTGGCCGCTTCGCGCGCCGCCTCCACCCGGATCCGCCTTGCTGGAACCCAGGACGTGGTCGCAATCGCCAAGCTCGAAGACGGCTCGTTCGTTCAGACCGCATCGACGGTCAAGGTCACAATCGGCGGCTGCGGCGGCTAATCAGGAGAGACGACTATGGCAAAAGGTGTAAAACCCCGCGTTAAAGTGCCCAAGACCGCTGCGGCTGGAGACACGATCACGATCAAGACGTTGATCAGTCACAAGATGGAGTCCGGTCAGCGCAAGGATGACGAGGGCAATGTCATCCCCCGGTCGATCATCAATCGCTTTACCTGCGATTTCAACGGCGAGAACGTTATTGACGTGACGATGGAGCCTGCGATTTCCACCAACCCCTATCTGGAGTTCGAGGCGCTGGTGCCCGAAGCCGGTGAGTTCACATTCACCTGGTATGACGATGACGGCTCGATCTACGAAACCGCAAAGAAAATCGCGGTAGAATAATCTGCCGGTCTTGGGAGGGACATCTATGAGAAAGCTGACTGGCGCCCTGCTGGCAAGTGCCATCGCCGCCACGCCTGTGATGGCGGATCCGGTGGATGACACGCTGATACTGAATGAAGAGATCACCTTGGTAACCCGCACGGAGGCCCCTGAACATGTGGCCGATGTGTTGGGCGAGATTATCTCGGGCTGGCACTTTCGCGGCACCGAAACCAGGGCGATGCAGGCCGATGATTTCGACAATCCCGGCATGATCTTTGTCGAACAGGCCGAAGAGGTCTGGAACACGGCCGAAGGATCCGAAGGCAAGTCCTGCGCCAGTTGTCATGGAGCGTCCGAGGACATGGCGGGTGTCCGTCCGGTCTATCCCAAATGGAATGAGGCCGCAGGAGAGGTCCGCACCCTTGAGATGCAGATCAACGACTGCCGCGAGAACCAGATGGGCGCCGATAAGTGGAAATACACCGGCGGCGATATGGTCAACATGACGGCACTTATCGCTTCTGTCTCACGCGGGATGCCGGTGAATGTCGCGATTGACGGGCCTGCGCAATCCACCTGGGAGGCGGGGAAGGAGCTTTACTATACCCGGACCGGCCAGTTGGAGATGGCGTGCTCGTCCTGTCACGAGGCGAATTACGGCAACATGATACGGGCAGATCATCTCAGCCAGGGCCACATCAACGGCTTCCCGACTTACCGGCTCAAGAACACCAAGCTGAACGCGGTACATGCGCGGTTCAAGGGCTGCGTGCGCGATACGCGGGCCGAGACCTTCTCGCCCGGCAGCCCGGAATTCGTCGCGCTTGAGCTCTATGTCGCGTCGCGCGGCAACGGGCTGGCTGTCGAAGGCCCCTCTGTCCGAAACTGAACCAAAGGACCCCGCACGTGACCCGTGCGGGGTTTTCTTTTCGCAACACATTCAGGAAGATGCATATGATATCGCGGCGCGATTTTCTCCAGACCAGCATGGCGGCCAGCGCGATTTTGGGAGCCTCGGGTTTTGGGAAATGGGGTCGGCTTGCGGCGCAGCAGGCCGTGACGCAAGACCAGCTCTTGCAGTTCGAGGCTTTCGGGAATGTCTCGCTGATCCATATCACCGACATTCACGCCCAGCTCAAACCGATCTATTTTCGCGAACCGTCGATCAACATCGGTGTGGGCCCCAACAAAGGCGCGGTGCCCCATATCACAGGCGCGGAATTTCGCAGGATGTATGGCATCGAAGACGGGTCTTATGCCCATTACGCCCTGTCTTCGGGGGATTTCGAGGCCCTGGCGCGCGGCTATGGACGGGTCGGTGGTCTTGACCGTGTGGCCACCGTGATCAATCAGATCCGCTCTGAAAGGCCTGATGCCTTGCTGCTGGATGGCGGGGATACCTGGCATGGCAGCTACACCTGCTACCAGACCCAGGGGCAGGACATGGTCGATGTCATGAACGCCCTCAAGCCCGACGCGATGACGTTCCATTGGGAATTCACGCTGGGCTCCGAGCGTGTGAACGAGATTGTCGAAGGGTTGCCCTTTGCCGCGCTGGGCCAGAACATCTTTGACGCGGAATGGGACGAACCGGCCGAGCTGTTCCCGCCCTACAAGTTCTTTGAACGGGGCAGCGCCAAGATTGCCGTTATCGGTCAGGCGTTCCCCTATATGCCGATCGCCAACCCTGGCTGGATGTTCCCCGAATACGCCTTTGGCATTCGCGACGAGCATATGCAGGAAATCGTGGACAAGGTGCGCGGACAAGGCGCGGACCTGGTTGTCGTGCTCAGCCACAATGGCTTTGATGTGGACAAGAAAATGGCGAGCATCGTCAGCGGCATTGACGTGATCCTGTCGGGTCACACCCACGATGCCCTGCCCGAGCCGGTGTTGGTGGGCGAGACGATCATCGTGGCATCCGGCTCGAATGGTAAATTCGTGTCGCGTGTGGATCTGGATGTGCGCAACGGCCGGATGATGGGCTTTCGCCACAAGCTGATCCCGATCCTGTCGGATGTGATCGCGCCCGACCCAGAGGTCAGCGCGGTGATCGACGGCGTCCGCGCCCCGTTTGAAGAGGCGCTGGGCGAGGTGATCGGCAAGACCGACAGCCTGCTGTACCGGCGCGGCAATTTTAACGGAACCTGGGACGATCTGATCTGCGACGCGCTGATATCCGAGCGGGAGGCGGACATCGCGCTCAGCCCCGGTGTGCGTTGGGGGCCATCCATTCTGCCTGGGCAGGACATCACCCGTGAGGACATCTGGAACGTCACCTCGATGACCTATGGGCAGGCCTATCGCACCGAGATGACAGGGGAGTTCCTGCATGTCGTGCTGGAGGACGTGGCCGACAATCTCTTCAATCCCGATCCCTATTACCAGCAGGGCGGCGACATGGTGCGCACCGGAGGGCTGGGATACCGCATCGACATCACCCAGCCCCAGGGCAGTCGCATCACCGATATGACGCTTCTCAGATCCGGCGAGAGCATCGACCCGGCCAAAACGTATCAGATCGCAGGCTGGGCCTCGGTCAATGAAGGCACCGAAGGGCCACAGATCTGGGACGTGGTGGAAAACCACATTCGCAAGCAAGGCACGGTCTCCGTGCCGCAGAACGACAGCGTGACAGTCGTGGGCGCCTGATCGGCCCCTGACAGAAAGGCAAAGGCATGACAGACGACAAGACTTCCCCCTCACGGCGCGCGTTCCTCAAAGGGGCCGCCATGACCGGTGCGGGGCTGGCGGCGGGCCAGGCCGCGGCCGCCACACCCGATCCGTTGATCACCGAGGTTCAGCCCTGGGCCAGCGGTCTGGGCGACGGTGTGGATGCAACACCGTATGGGCTGCCCATCGAACATGAAGCCGACGTGATCCGCCGCAATGTCGAATGGCTGACCGCTGACACCATCAGTTCGATCAATTTCACGCCGATCCACGCGCTGGATGGCACGATCACCCCGCAAGGCTGCGCGTTCGAGCGGCACCATTCCGGCGCGATTGAATTGCGCAAGGAAGATTATCGTCTGATGATCAACGGGCTGGTGGACCGGCCATTGGTCTTCTCCTATGCCGATCTGGAACGATTCCCGCGCCAAAACCACGTCTATTTCTGCGAATGCGCCGCCAATACGGGCATGGAATGGGCGGGGGCGCAGCTCAACGGGGCGCAGTTCACCCATGGCATGATCCACAATATGGAATATACCGGCGTACCGCTGCGCATGATCCTTGAAGAGGCGGGCCTTGGGGCGGCAGGCGATCTTGCTGACAAATGGGTCTATGTGGAGGGCGCCGATGCCTCCTCCAACGGGCGCTCCATCCCTATGGAAAAGGCGCTCGATGACGTTCTGGTCGCGTTCAAGGCCAATGGCGAGGCGCTGCGCAAGGAACATGGCTATCCCGTTCGCCTGGTTGTTCCGGGCTGGGAAGGCAACATGTGGATCAAGTGGCTGCGCCGGGTCGAGATAATGGACGGTCCCGTGGAGAGCCGCGAAGAAACCTCGAAATACACAGATACGCTGGCTGATGGCATCAGCCGGAAATGGACCTGGGAGATGGATGCGAAATCGGTGATTACCTCGCCCAGCCCGCAGGCGCCAATCACCCACGGGACCGGCCCTTTGGTCATCTCTGGGTTGGCGTGGTCAGGTCACGGGGCGATCACGCGGGTCGATGTGTCCAAGGATGGGGGCAAGAGCTGGGAGACCGCGCGGCTGGCCAAGCCCGGCGAGAAGATGGCGCTTACACGGTTCTACCTCGATACCGAATGGGACGGCCAGGAGATGCTTCTGCAATCCCGTGCCATTGATGAGACAGGGTATGTCCAGCCCACCAAGGCGCAGCTGCGTGAGGTGCGTGGCCTCAACTCCATCTATCACAACAACTGCATCCAGACATGGTGGGTGCGCCCGAACGGGGAGGCGGAAAATGTCGAAGTATCTTAAGGTCGCAACCGCGCTTGTCCTTCTCGGCTCACCGGCATTCGCCGATGGGTTCGGCCTCGGCCGTGTGGCCTTGCCCGAGGAAATTGCGGCCTGGGATCTGGACGTGAGCCCGGACGGCACCGGCCTGCCGCCGGGATCGGGCGACGTACTGACCGGCGAAGAGGTCTTTGCCGACAAATGCGCCGTCTGCCACGGCGATTTTGCCGAAGGCGTGGACAACTGGCCCAAACTGGCCGGGGGGTGGGACACGCTGGCCGACGACGATCCGCTCAAGACTGTAGGCAGCTACTGGCCGTATCTGTCGACCAGCTGGGATTACATCAACAGGTCGATGCCGTTCGGCGATGCACAATCGCTGACCGCTGACGAGGTCTATGCCATTGTGGCCTATATCCTCTATTCCAACGATCTGGTGGATGAGGATTTCGTGCTGTCGGATGAGACCTTCACCGCCTTCGAGATGCCCAATCAGGACGGGTTCATCATCGACGACCGGATCGAGACCGAGTACTCCCAGTGGGTGCGCGAGCCGTGCATGGAAAACTGCAAGGATAGCGTAGAGGTGACCATGCGCGCCATGGTGCTGGATGTCACCCCACAGGAAGAGGTCGAAGCCAGCGCCCCGGTCGCAGCGGCGGCCCCCGCCCCGGCAGTGGCCGAAGCGGTGCAGGTTGTCGCGCTGGATCCCGCGTTGATCGAACAGGGCGAGAAGGTCTTTCGCAAATGCAAGGCCTGCCACCAGATCGGCGACGGGGCCAAGAACCGCTCGGGCCCGATCCTGACCGGAATCCTGGGCAGCCCCGCGGGCGTCGTAGAAGGCTTTAGATATTCCAAAGCGCTGATGGAGATGGCCGAAGACGGCTTGGTTTGGGACGAGGAGAGCCTTCACGCTTTCCTGGCCAGGCCCAAATCTTTCATGAAAGGCACCAAGATGACGTTTGCGGGCCTGCGCAGCGAGGATGATCTTGATGCCATCACCGCCTATCTGGCGAGCTTTGCGGAGTAATGGCCCGATTGCCGATCCTCCCCGCTGCACTGGCCGCGATCTGTGTGGCCGGTGCGGCATGGGCAGAAGAGATCGGAGATGCTGAAAAGGGGGCGGACCTGTTTTCTACCTGTATAGGGTGTCATGAGGTCGGCGCGGGCGCGCGCGATCGCATCGGGCCCCACCTCAATGGCATCTTCGGCCGCCGCGCGGCGGCGCATGACGGATATCCCTATTCCAGATCCATGCAGCGGGCGGGCGATGACGGTTTGACCTGGACCTTTGAAACGCTTGATGCCTACATCGAAAATCCGCGCGCGCTGGTCTCCAAGACGCGGATGAGCTTTCGCGGGTTGAAAGACCCTCGGGATCGCGCCGACATTCTGGCCTATCTCCGCGACTTTTCCGACAATCCGTCCGACGTGCCCGAAGCGGAACCGACCGCCCGCGCGACCGATCACGATCTGGACCCCGCAATCCTGGCGATCCAGGGCGACCCTGAATATGGCGAGTATCTCTCAAGCGAATGTCTGACATGCCACCTGCCCGATGGAGGTGCCGAGGGTATCCCGTCGATCACGCGTTGGCCGGTCGAGGATTTCGTCGTGGCCATGCATGCCTATAAACGCAAGTTACGGCCCCATCCGGTGATGCAGATGATGGCCGGTCGGCTGAATGACGAAGAGATTGCGGCGCTCGCCGCTTACTTCAGGGACCTTGATTAACAAGGTCCCTTTTTCTTTGGGAGGAGAACGAAAATGACATTGAATAGACGCTTGTTCATGGGCGCGGGCGCTGCGGCCGCCGCGACGCTCAAGGCGCCCGTCCTGTTGGCCGAAGGGCATGGAAAACCCAACGTAGTTGTCGTGGGCGGCGGCGCGGGCGGGGCAACGGCGGCCCGCTATCTGGCAAAAGACAGTGACGGGGCGATCAACGTCACCCTGATCGAGCCCTCGCGCACCTATTTCACCTGCTTTTTCTCGAACCTCTATATCGGCGGGTTCAAAGAGATCGACGATCTGGGCCACAATTACGGCACGCTGGCCGCCAAGTATGGGATCAACGTCGTGCATGACTGGGCGGTGGATGTGGACCGAGAGGCCAAGACGGTCAGCCTCGCCGGCGGTGGAAGCCTGCCATATGACAAGCTGATCCTCAGCCCGGGTATCGATTTCATAGGCGGGTCGGTCGAAGGCTGGGATCTGAGCGCGCAGAACGCCATGCCGCATGCCTATAAGGGCGGATCCCAGGCCGAGTTGCTCAGGGCGCAGATCCTGAACATGCCCGAAGGTGGCACCTTTGCGATGGTGGCTCCGCCGAACCCGTTCCGTTGCCCGCCGGGACCGTATGAGCGGATCTCGATGGTCGCGCATGCGCTCAAGGCGAGTAATCCGACGGCCAAGATCATCGTCGCGGATCCCAAGGAGAAATTCTCCAAGATGGCGCTCTTTCAAGAGGGGTGGGCCAACCATTACGAGGGCATGATCGACTGGATCGGGTCGGATTTCGGCGGTGGCAACGTGTCGGTTGATCCCGCGGCGATGACGGTCAGCATTGATGGCGAGGTGACACAGGTCGATGCCTGCAACGTCATTCCTGCGATGAAAGCCGGTCGCATCGCCGAGATGGCGGGTGTGACGGATGGCAACTGGGCCCCGGTGAACGCCGCTGACATGAGCACCAAGGCGGATCCCGACGTCTATGTTCTGGGCGATGCGAGCCAACAGGGCGACATGCCGAAATCCGGCTTTTCGGCCAACAGCCAGGCCAAGGTCTGCGCAAATGCGGTGCGTGGGGCGCTGACAGGCTCGCGGGTGTTCCCGGCCAAGTTCTCCAACACGTGCTGGTCGCTGATCGACACCAATGACGGGGTCAAGGTTGGCGCCACCTATGAGGCGACGGAGGAAAAGATTGCCAAGGTCGACGGGTTCATCTCTTCGACGGGTGAAAGCAGCGATGTGCGCCGTGCGACCTATGAGGAATCCGAAGGCTGGTATGCCGGTATCACGGCGGACATGTTCAGCTAATCAATGGGCTCGGGCCTGACATTTATCAAGGCCCGGGCGGCCCGACTCTGCTTGGGTTGTGTTGCAATCACAGAGGATATCATCAGATGCGACGTTTCATTCTTGCCGCCTTGCTGGCTTTTGCCGCAGGACCGGTGGCCGCTGCGGATCAGGCCGTCACATATCCTTTCGACGGCAGCTTTGAGGACGCGGCCTTTGCCGTGGAAAGTGCGATTGTCGGGCGCGGGCTGGTGATCGACTATGTCAGCCATACCGGCGAGATGCTCAACCGTACCGCCGCCGATGTGGGCAGCGACAAGGCGCTCTTTACAGAGGCGGACATCTTTCTGTTTTGCTCGGCTCAGTTGTCGCGCAAGGTGATGGAGGTCAACCCGATGAACATCGCCCATTGCCCCTATGGGATCTTCGTGGCCGATCAGGAAGGTGAGATCATGATCGGCTATCGCACCTACCCCGAAGGGGAGATGCAGGAGGTGCAGGCGCTTTTGGATGCCATTGTGCAAGAGGCGATGGAATAGCAGCGATCCTAGCCTGAGGTTGCCTGACGTCTCACTGCACGCCAGGCGCGGATCATCTTGGTGGCAATCTGGAGGAAGCCCGCGCGCGCCTCAACTGCTTGTGGTCCCGATCGGTCTTGCCGATGCCTGCCGCAAGCTTGGATTGGTGGTGCCAACTCTGGGTTTCGCCGTCTGGAGGGGAATGGACAGCAGTGGTCGCGCATCGAGTTGACCCACATCAAGGCAGAAAGGCCCTGCCCACAGTAGCCATGGCCCATTGAAAGGACCGATGCGTGTTTGAGGCATTGATCGATCAATTTGGCGATGGCGCCGTGCTGGCGATGGCAGGCTGTTTGGTTGGTCTGCTTTTTGGTGCGATGGCGCAGCATTCGCGATTTTGTCTGCGCGCGGCCTGTGTCGAGGTTTCCGAAGGCAAGCTTGGACCGCGTCTTCATATCTGGTTGATCGCCTTTGGGGCAGCGGTCGCGTCGGTGCAGGGCGCGATTGCAATCGGTTGGCTGGATGTGTCCGAATCCCGCCAGCTTGCCACCACGGGCAGCCTGTCGGGCGCGATCATCGGCGGGCTGTTGTTCGGGTGCGGTATGATCCTGGCGCGCGGCTGCGCCAGCCGCCTTCTGGTGCTGTCGGCCACCGGCAACCTGCGCGCAATCGTCACCGGGCTGGTGCTGACGCTGGTCGCGCAAGCCAGCCTGCGCGGGGCGCTGGCCCCCGCGCGCGAGAACCTCTCGGCACTTTGGCTGGTGCAGGGAGGGGAGGACCGCAGCCTTCTGACGCAGATGGGGCTGTCTTCCACCATGGTGGCAATCCTGGCGGGCGCGGCGGTGCTGCTGACCTTCGGGCTGTCCCGCCGCAACCAGGTGGCGCCCACCCGCGCCATTGCGGCCGCCGGGGTCGGGCTCGCCGTGGGGTTGGGGTGGTTCTTAACCTATGGGATTTCCCAAACCTCCTTCGAGGTGGTGCCGATCTCTTCGGTGACATTCACCGGGCCTGCGACGGATACATTGATGGGGCTGGTCAACAGCTCCGAACTGCCGCTGAATTTCGGGATTGGGCTGGTTCCAGGCGTCTTTTTCGGTGCCGGGCTGATGGCGCTTGTCACCCGCGAGGCCAAGATCGACCGGTTCGGCCCGGATACGCCCATGGAGCGTTATCTGATCGGTGCTGTGCTCATGGGGTTCGGCAGTATGCTGGCGGGCGGCTGTGCTGTGGGCGCGGGGATGTCCGGCGGGTCGGTGTTCGCGCTTACGGCGTGGGTCGCCGTCTTTTGCATGTGGGTCGGTGCGATGCTGACCCACCGGCTGATGCAGCGCGGCTGGTTGGCCAGGGCGGCCTGACGGCGGTTATCGCTGCGGCACCTCCTGGCGGGGCCTGCGCCAACAGAGCGGTCCTGGAATCAACCCGACCCGCTGCCTGAGCAGGTCCGGATATCGGCGCCCGCAGCGCTGGATCAAGGTCGCGATACCATGATCGGATTTATCCCGAGGGATGCCTATTCAAACTCCATCTGCTCGAACACCCGGCCGGCGTTCTTGGTCGCCAGCTCTTCGAAGGTGTCAAGATTGGCATAGGGCGATTGGTCCACATAATAGGCTTCGGCCAGCCCGCCACCGGCATCGATATGCGCGCCGATCTGTTCCCTGAGATATTCCAGATACCCTTTGGTGTAGCGCCGCACCTGATCCATGTTGGTCGGATGCCCATGACCGGGAATGACATAGGTGGCACCCAGCGCCTCGAACGCGGTATCCCAGGTCTCCAACCAGTCGGCGGTGTAGGTATGCTCGAATATCGGAAGCATCCGTTCGTGAAATGCCACATCCCCCGAAATCACCAGACTCTGATCCGGCAGCCAGACCACGATGTCGCCGGGCGAGTGGGCCGGGCCCAGATACCGTGCCTCGATCCGGAAATCGCCCATTTCAACGACATAGGCATCCTCGAACGTCTCGGTCGGGCCTTGCAGCCGGGTGCCTTCCGCCTGATCGCGGTTGTAGCGCTTCATACTCTCCAGAATACTGCCGCCATACTCCGCGACCTCCATCGCGGCATCGACATGCGCCACGATGGGCACACCCTGCTCGGTCCAGTAGTTGTTGCCCAGAACCGCATGCCCTTGACCGTTCTCGTTAAAGACCAGCTTTACCGGCTGATCGGTGATCGCCTTGATTTCGTCATGCAACGCCTTGGCCAGACCATAGGCTGCGCCCCCGTTGATTACGACGACGCCGTCGCCTGTCACGATGAAGCTGAGATTGTTGTTGTGCCCCGCATTCTCATAGGTCGGTGGAGCGGTCGCCCCAATGGCGGAAAAGACGCCAGGGATGAACTCCACCGGTTTGTCATAGAGCAGGGAGCCGGGATACTTGTCCGCGATATCCTCGCTGGCGTGGGCGCCTGTGGCGATCAGAAAAGGTAGTATCCAGCGCATCACATATCCTCCGATAGAAATCTATACGCGTCCCCGTCGCGTTCGACCCGGCCCAATCCGCCGTCCGGCAGGTGAAAGCCCATCAGCATGATCCTGTCCGCCGCAAGCCGATCCAGCAGCCGCATGCGTGTTTCAGCCCCCATATCGGGATCCTGATCTGCGCCACTGGGCCAGTCCGGGCGGGCAAAGGCCACATGCTGGTTGCCGATTGCATCGCCTCCGACCATCACGGCGTTCGATCCCTCGCGCAGCTCGAACGACATATGTCCCGGTGTGTGGCCATATGTGGCATGGGCCATGACGCCCGGCAGCACCTCGTCACCGTCATCGAAGAACCGGATCTGATCCTCGACCATGGCGAGCCTGCGGGCGGCGCCCACGGCAAAGGAGGCGCGCGCCTCACCGATGGTGTCGATCGTGTCGGGGTCCATCCAATAATCCCATTCGGTCCGCCCGATCATCAATTCCGCGTCCGGAAAGACCGGATCGTCAAAATCGTCCAGAAGCCCCCAAAGGTGATCGGGATGGCCATGGGTAAAGATCACGTGCGTGATCTCCTCTGGCGAGACCCCCAGCGTATCGAGGCTGTCGAACAACGCGCCGGCGCTCGGCATGAAGGCCGACCCGGCGCCGGCATCGAAAAGGACCGTCTTGTCGGGTTGGCGCAGCAAGGTCAGGTTACAGGGCGGCATCAGCTGCTCCGAAGACAGCCCGTGCCTGGCCAGGATCTCACCCACAGGTGCCTCGGGCAGCCCTTCAAAAAACATGCTGCCGGGCAGAACGAGATGGCCGTCGCTGACGCTGTCGAGCGTGCTCTGCCCCAGCTGTACACCGGTGCGCGCAAAGGATATCGACGGACCCCCAGCCAGCGCCAAACCACCCAGGCCCGCAAGGACACGCCTGCGATCAAGTTTCATGTGATCCTCCCCAACAAATTCTATTTAATGAATATGATATGATTGTGGGAGCGAATACAACCCCGTTTCAATTTTTGGGAGTGCCGGGGACGATGCGGGCTGAATTTAGCTCCGACACGTCGCTAAGGCCGGATCGCAGCCTGATGACGGTGGGTTGATGGCTTGAGTTTTTTTCGCTTTCTCCGGCTTGCCGATGTTGCAGCAGCAATGGGTATCCGGCCTCTGGATAGCGTGATCTGACCGGATGGGCTTTGCGAACCTGCCCGTTGATCTCTGCGTGTCGGACCAAACCTGCGACGCGGATCTGAGTTGCGGTATCTGTGTTTGGTGCAGGGCGTGGGCCACTTCCCTTGCATGCTCGGCCAGGTGCTTTGTGTGCCAGGCCGGGGTCTTGGGGTGCCTCTTGTCGTGGTCATGTCCGGAGGGGGCTGTTGCGCACAAAAAAAGGCCCCGATTTGCGGGGCCTTTGATCCTTTAGCTCACTCGAAGGTCAGTTGGGAATCTCGCCCTCGATCCCTTGGATGTAAAAGGTCATCCCGGCAAGTGTGGCGTCATCGGCAACCTCGCCGTCAGCCAGCCAGACCGAGCCGTCCTGTTTGTTGATGGGGCCAGTGAACGCATGGTACGCGCCCGTGCGCAGCGCTTCTTTCAGCGCCAGCGCTTCGGCCTTGACCTCGGCGGGCACCGCGTCGGTGATCTCGCCAATACCGACCATGCCTTCGCTGATGCCGTGCCAGGTGTCGACGCTTTCCCAGGTGCCGTCCATGACCGCCTGGGTGCGGGCGATGTAATAAGGCGCCCAGACGTCCAGGATGGCACTGACCCGTGGGAAGGGCGCGTATTGCGACATGTCAGAGGCCTGGCCGAAAGCCACGACATTCCCGGCCTCCTGAGCCGCGGCATGGGGAGCAGTCGAATCGGTATGTTGCAGGATCACATCCGCGCCCTGTTCGATCAGGGCCTTGGCGGCATCGGCCTCTTTGGCGGGATCGAACCACGTGTAGACCCAGACGATACGGAACTCGACATCCGGGTTGGCCTTCTTGGCATGCAGATAGGCGGAGTTGATGCCCCGGATCACTTCGGGGATGGGGTAGGAGGCGATATAGCCGATGATGTTCGATTCCGTCATTGAACCCGCGATATGGCCCTGCACCGCGCGGCCTTCATAGAACCGTGCCGAATAGGTCGAGACGTTGTCGGCCCGCTGATAGCCCGTCGCATGCTCGAATTTCACATCAGGGAACCGGCTGGCGACGTTGATCGTGGCCTCTCCGAACCCGAACGAGGTGGTAAAGATCAGGTCCGCGCCGTTCAGTGCCATCTGGGTCAGCACACGTTCGGCATCCGGGCCTTCGGCCACATTCTCGACGAACACGGTCTCCACGGCATCGCCAAATTCGGCCTCGACCGCCTTGCGGCCCTGATCGTGGGTGAACGTCCAGCCGCCATCGCCGACCGGTCCGACATAGACAAAGCCGACCTTGGTCTTGTCTTCGGCATAGGCGGATGTCGCCAGGCCGAGCGCCATCACGGCGCTGGTCAAAAGGGTTGTGAGTTTCATTCAGGTCTCCCCAGGTTTGGTTTTTGGCCCCTAGTTCGAGGCATGGAAAATCCGGCCAAGCGAAGCAGGCGCGCTGCTTTTGTCAGCCGAAAGAACAACAAGCACCAGGATGGTGATCAGGTAGGGCGACATTGCCAGATACTCGACCGGAATGGCAACGCCTGCTGCCTGAAGGTTAAGCTGCATCACGGTGATACCGCCAAAAAGATAGGCACCCAGCAGCGCGCGCCAGGGTTTCCAACTGGCAAAGACCACCAGCGCCAGCGCGATCCATCCTGCACCGGCGGTCATGCCTTCGGTCCATTGCGGTACCCGGATCAGCGAGATATAAGCCCCGCCCAGCCCAGCGCAGGCCCCGCCAAAGAGGATCGCCAGCGTGCGGATGCGCACCACCTTATAGCCCAGCGCGTGGGCGGCATCGTGATTTTCCCCAACCGCGCGCAGGATCAGCCCGACTCGGGTGAATTTCAGCATCGCCCAGACCGCCGCGGTCAGCAGGATCCCGAAGTAAAGGATCGGGTCATGGGAAAAGAGGATCGGCCCCACGACAGGCAGATCGCTCAGAACCGGCAGATCCAGTTGCGGGGTGGGCGGCGGTCTGACCCCGACATAGCCCTGGCCCAGAAGGCTGGACAGCCCCAGCCCGAAAAGCGTCAGCGCCAGCCCGGAGGCGACTTGGTTTGCCAGCGCATATTGGGTGAGGATCACGAACAGATACGACAAAAGCGCCCCGCCGATCGCGGCCCCGACGAACCCCACGATGGGCGATCCGGTTTCGACCGAGATGGCAAAGCCGCAGATCGCACCCACGATCATCATCCCTTCGACCCCGAGGTTCAGAACACCGGCTTTCTCGACGATCAACTCGCCGATTGCGGCCAGCAGGAT
This sequence comes from Aestuariivita sp., assembly GCF_021404545.1. Lineage (GTDB taxonomy): Bacteria > Pseudomonadota > Alphaproteobacteria > Rhodobacterales > Rhodobacteraceae > Aestuariivita. The sequence goes on along the minus strand of NZ_JAAWWD010000046.1, from coordinate 27,697 downwards.
CGGTGTGGCCGCAACCATCAGCGAAGCCACCAGCAGCACAGGGTTAATCGAGGACAGGTCCATGGGCGTTACCTCAGATCATGGCGCAGGCAGCGCAGCGTGACGGTGTCGGCGGGCGTATCGGAGACTGTAAGGATCATCACATCCTCCTGCATGTGTCGGGTGAGCGCGCGCGTCTCGAATCGCTGTACCCAGCCGTCGCTTTGCAACGGGCCGATCAGGGCGAGCTGGTCGTCGAACCGCGTATAGGTTCCGGTCCAGACGAGGGGGTATTCGAACGGGCCGGAGGTCTGGACCCCTTCGGCCCGAAACTGCCCCGTGGCGTCCATTGTCAGTTCCAAACCAAACTCGGATATCGGCGCGCTGTCTGGTGCGACTGCCAGGGCGCTTTGGCAGAACCACTCAGCATGGGCAGGCCCGGCGGCCAGAACGGCAAAGAGAAGGGCGACGCGCATCACGCGGCCTCCCGCCCGGTGCGCCGGATGCGGTAGTTGGTCAGCAGATCCAGCGCCAGCAGAAAGAACAAGAGCATGCCCTGAAACACCTGGATCGCGGCGGCGGGCAGGCCCAGTTGGCTTTGCGCGATCTCGCCCCCAATATAGGTCAGCGCCATCAGGAACCCGGCCAGCAAGATGCCCAACGGATGCAACCTGCCCAGAAACGCCACGATAATCGCGGTAAAGCCATAGCCCACGTTGAAGTCAATTGTCACCTGTCCGGCCGGTCCTGCCACCTCAAAAAGCCCCGCGAGACCGGCCAGCGCCCCCGACATGCCCAGACAAAACAGGATAAGCCGCGCCGGGTTCACCCCGGCAAATCGGGCGGCGCGCGGCGCCTCGCCAGTCAGGCGGATGTGATAGCCCAGCATATGCCGGTTGAGCAGCACATAAGCAAAGATCACCGCGATAAAGGCCGTGAGCACGCCCCAGTGCAGGCCCGATCCGGCGATAATCTCGGCATTATGGGCGCTGGCATATTGCTGAAGGTTGCGCGAGCCGGGAAATCCGAAACCCTCGGGGTTGCGCAAAAGCCCCAGCGCGGCGGAGGCCAGGATCTGTTCGGCCACATAAACCAGCATCAGCGATACCAGGATCTCGTTGGTGCCAAAGCGCACCTTCAAAAGCGCAGGGATCATCGCCCAGGCCCAGCCACCCAAGGCACCGGCCAGTATCATCAGCGGAAAGATGTACCACGCCTCAAGCGGGTAGAACGCCAATCCCACACCGGCGCCCACCACGGCGCCCATGATATATTGCCCCTCGGCGCCGATATTCCAGATACCGGCCCGAAACCCCAGCGACAGGCCGATCGCAATCAGGATCAGCGGCGCGCCCTTGATCAAAAGCTGCGGGCGGTAGAAAAAGGAAAACTCGCCAAACAGCGGCTCCCAGAAAATCGTGAGGATCGCGGCAACCGGGTCCTTGCCCAGCGAGGCAAAGAGGATCCCCCCCGCCACCATCGTCGCCAGAACCGCCACCACCGGCGTGGCCGCCGACCAGAACCGCGAAGGCTGCGGGCGTTTTTCCAACCTGATCATGGCGCGTAGGCCCCCCGGCTGATCCGGGACGGGATGAACGAGACCCGGCAAGCGGGATCGACATCAAAACGCGCGTCAGACATGGGCCACCTCCATACCGTGCGCGCCTCCCATCATCAGCCCGATCTGATCCACGCTCAGATCGGCGGTGGGCCGGATGTCCGAGAGCCGCCCTTCGTTGAGGGCCGCGAACCGGCCACTGATCTCCATCAGCTCATCAAGGTCCTGGCTGATTACCAGCACTGCCGCCCCTTGCGCGGCCAGATCCAGGATCGCCTGCCGGATCGCGGCAGCGGCAGAGGCATCGACCCCCCAGGTGGGCTGGTTGACCACCAGGACCGACGGGTCTTGAAGTACCTCCCTCCCGATCACGAATTTCTGCAAATTGCCCCCCGACAGCGACCGCGCGGCATTGGCAGGTCCCGGCGTGCGCACGTCGAAGGCGGCGATGATCTTTTCGGCAAAGGCGCGGGTGTCCGCCCATTTCAGAAACCCCGACCGTTCCAGCCGCTTCCGGACCGACCCGGTCAAGAGGGCGTTCTCCGTCAGGCTCATATCAGGCGCGGCGGCATGGCCCAGCCGTTCCTCGGGGGCGGCGAGCAGACCCAGCTTGCGCCGGGGATTCGGACCCAGATGGCCAACCGGTTGGCCATGCAGCTTGATCGCGTCGGATGCCGTGCGCAACTCGCCCGACAGGGCGGCCAACAGCTCATCCTGGCCGTTGCCCGCAACCCCGCCGATGCCCAGCACCTCGCCTTCTTGTAGGGTCAGGTGGATGTTTTTCAGCGATGTGCCAAAGGCAGAAGGAGAATTAACCGACAACCCGGTGATATCGAGCGCGACCTCACCCAATGCGTGATTGCGCGGCTCGGGCGTTTTCAGCGCGGTGCCCACCATCATCTCGGCCATGTCCCGGGCGGTGGTCTCGCGGGGGACGCAGGTGCCCACGACGCGACCCAGCCGCAGAATGGTGGCGGTGTCGCACAAGCTGCGGATCTCTTCGAGCTTGTGTGAGATGTAAAGGATCGCGGTCCCCTCGGAGGACAGCTTGCGCAAGGTCTGAAACAGGATATCGACCTCTTGCGGGGTCAGAACGGATGTCGGCTCATCCATGATCAAGAGCTTGGGATCCTGAAGCAGACAGCGAATGATCTCCACCCGCTGCCGTTCTCCTGCCGAGAGATCGCCCACCACGCGGAAGGGATCGAGGGGCAGCCCATAGGTTTCGGACACCTCGCGGATGCGGCGCGCCAAATCCCGCATGGGCGGTGGGTTTTCCATGCCCAGGGCGATGTTTTCGGCCACATTCAGCGCGTCAAACAGCGAAAAGTGCTGAAACACCATCGCGATCCCGTCGGCGCGGGCCGACCGAGGTTCAGGAGGGGCAAACCCCGCACCGCGCAGGGACATCGTGCCGCTGTCGGGTTTCACCAGCCCGTAAATCATTTTGACCAAGGTGGATTTGCCCGCGCCGTTCTCACCCAAGAGCGCGTGCACCTCGCCCACACCGATATCGAAGGAGACATCGTCATTGGCGACAACCCCCGGATAGGCCTTGGTCAGCCCTTGGATGGACAAAAGCGTCTCGGTCATGCCCGCCTATCCTTTGTCTCGCTTTGGTATCTGTCGCGCATCAGCAGCTCGTGCGCCACACCGATGGCGATCTGGGCGGGGTGCTTGCCCAGGGCGGGATCGCCGATGGGGCAGGTGATGCGGGCAATCTGATCGGGGCTGTGGCCCAGCTCGGACAACCTCTTGCGAAAGCGCGCCCATTTGGTGGCCGATCCGATCAGCCCGGCATAGGCAAAGCCGCGGCTGAGAACCTGGTGGCACAGCTCCAGATCCAGCGCGTGGGAATAGGTCAGAATATAGTGCTCTGCGGTGCAGGGCGCATGCGGGGCCAGATCACCCGGGGCTTTCTGCGAGACAACTGTGATCTGCGATGGAATGCGGGTCGGGAACCGGTCGGACACCGTGTCGATCCAGGTCAGGTCCAGATCCGGCAACGGGGCCAGCACATCGACGAGGGCGCGGCCCACATGGCCTGCCCCCCAGATCCAGATATGACGGCTGGGCTGTAAGACCGGTTCAATCATCCAGCCATCAATCAGCGCGGCAACGGGACGGTCGCCCTGCGCCCGAGCCTGCGCCAGAACTCGTTTGGCCGACAGCGGCATGTCCACCTTATCCCCAGCCGCAGGGCGCACGATCAGATCGGGGGATAACTCGGAAACCGTCCTGACATCATGGCGTTCCGATAAAATGCTGACGCGGCCCCCACAACACTGGCCCAGATCGGGACCCAGCGCATGAGTGCTCAGGCGACGGCGTTTATCCCCAGCCAGCATCTGTCGCGCGGCCTGGGCCATTTCAAACTCCAAGGCGCCGCCGCCAATGGTGCCCGATTGCCCATCCGCCCAAACCAGCATTGCGGTCCCGACACCGCGCGGTGACGATCCGGCCAGATCGGCGATGACCACACGCACGACGCGGCCATGGGCTTTGACCGCGCTCTGCAACCCTTTGAGATCGAAGCTCATGTCATGGTCTCCAAAGTGGCCCAGATCCGTTCGGCCGTCGCGGGCGCATCTAGCGATGGATAACGGTTACCACAAGCCGCCACCGCGTCGCTCAGCGCCAGCAGAGCAGATATCCCCAGCATGAGGGGCGGCTCTCCCACCGCCTTTGAGCGATAGATCGTCTCTTCGCGGTTCTGGGCGTCCCAGAGGGCCACGTTAAAGACATCCGGGCGATCCGAACAGGCCGGGATCTTGTAGGTTGAGGGGGCATGGGTGCGTAACCGGCCCGCATCGTCCCACACCAGTTCCTCGGTGGTCAGCCAGCCCGCGCCCTGCACATAGCCGCCTTCGATCTGACCCAGATCGATCGCGGGGTTCAGAGAGGCGCCCGCATCATGCAGGATGTCGGTGCGCAGAATGCGGTTTTCTCCGGTCAGTGTATCGACCGCCACTTCGGTCAGGGCGGCGCCATAGGCGAAATAGAAAAACGGACGGCCCGTGCCCCGGATCCGGTCCCACTCCAGCGACGGGGTTTTGTAAAACCCCGCCGCCGAGAGCGACACGCGCGCCATCCAGGCCGATTGCGCGGCTTGCGCAAAGGATATCGCATGATCGCCCACATGGACCTGACCGCCCTCAAAACGCACCGCATCGACCGCAGTCTGATGTCGTTCCGCCAGGTGGGCTGCGATCCGGTCGCAGATGGTGTCGCAGGCGGCCTTGACCGCCATCCCGTTCAGATCGCTGCCTGATGAGGCGGCGGTGGCCGAGGTGTTGGGCACCTTGCCGGTATCTGTCGCGGTGATCCTGATGCGCTCCAGCGGGAGACCGAACCGCGCCGCGGCCACCTGCGCCACCTTCTGGAAAAGACCCTGTCCCATCTCTGTCCCGCCGTGATTGAGATGGACCGAACCGTCCTGATAGACATGTACCAGCGCGCCCGCCTGATTGAGATGGGTCAGCGTGAACGAGATCCCGAACTTAACTGGGCTGAATCCGATGCCTTTCTTGATCACCGGATTTTGCGCATTCCAATCGGCAATCGTCTGTTTGCGCGCCGCGTAATCGGCCCTCTGCAAAAGCTGCTCGGTCAGCTCATGCAGCTCGAAATCGGTCACTTTCATGTTGTAGGGCGTGATCCCGGGGCTTTGCCCGTCGGCCACGGCGCGGGCCGACGGGTAATAGTTGCGCCGCCGCAGTGCCACCGGGTCAATACCGCTGGCATGGGCGACGTGATCCATCACCCGTTCGATCCCCAGCATGCCCTGCGGTCCGCCAAAGCCGCGAAAGGCCGTGGCGCTGCACATATTGGTGCGCAGGCGGTGGCTTTCGATGCGCATATGGGCGATGTCATAGGCGTTGTCGGCATGCAGCATGGCGCGGTCGGCCACCGGCAGCGACAGGTCCATCGACCAGCCGCAGCGCGTGTAATGCCGGAACGACACGGCCAAGACGCGGCCCGCATCGTCATAGCCCACATCGTAATCGATGCGGAAATCATGGCGTTTGCCGGTAATGATCATATCGTCATCCCGGTCATAGCGCATCTTGCAGGGCTTGCCGGTCAGGCGCGCGGCCACCGCACAGGCGATGGCCAGCGCATTGCCCTGGCTTTCCTTGCCGCCAAAGCCGCCGCCCATGCGCCGCGTCTCGACCCGGACGGCATGCATGGGCTGGCCGATGGCGTGGGCCACCTTGTGCTGGATCTCGGTCGGGTGCTGGGTCGAGGAAAAAACATGGCAATCGCCGCCCTCCTGCGGCCAGACCATGGCCGCCTGGCCCTCGAGATAGAAATGCTCCTGACCGCCGATCTCGATCCGGCCTTGCAGGCGGTTGGGTGCCGCGGCCAGCGCTGCGTCCGTCGCACCCTTTTCATAGATGCGCGGGCCATCCTCAAACCGGCTGTCGGCCTCCAGCGCCTGTTCGATGGTCAGGATCGGTTCGGTTTCGGTGATCGTCACGCAGCCCAGCCGTGCAGCCTTGCGCGCGGCCAGATGGCTGCGGGCGATCACCAGAAACAGAGGCTGACCCGCGTAATACACCTCTTCTGTGGCGAGCAGCGGCTCATCATGGTTTGACGGCGAGGTATCGGCGTCAAACTCCAGATCGCCCGCCGTCAGCACGGCCACCACATCGGGGGCCGTGCGGACCGCGTCCAGATCCATGACTTCGATCCGGCCGCGGGCGACATCCGAGAGGCCAAAGGCCAGATGCAGCGTGCCTGTGGGTGCTGGGATATCATCGACATAGCGCGCCGCCCCGGTCACATGCAGGGCCGCCGCATCATGGGGCAGCGGCTTGGCGATGCTCATGGCCCCACCTCCAGCACCGAAATCGCTGCGCCCTGATCCTCCAGCCAGGCGCGGCGCAGCATGGCGCGCGCGCTCTCCAGCCGATAGGCCGCCGAGGCGCGCATATCCGTGAGCGGCGTAAAATCGGCCTCGAAGGCGGCCTGAGCCCGCCGCACGGTTTCTTGGGTCCAGGGCTGGCCCATCAAGGCCGCCTCGACGGCGCGCGCGCGCTTGGGTATCCCGGCCATTCCTCCAAAGGCGATGCGCGCCTGTTGCACCATGCCGTTCCGGGTGGTGATGTTGAACGCGCCGCACACCGCCGAGATGTCCTGATCGAACCGTTTCGACAGCTTGTAGACCCGCAGCCGGTCGGGCTGATCGGGGATGCTGACCGCCTCGACGAACTCGCCCGGCGCGCGGTCCTGTTTGCCATAGTCGATAAAGAAATCCTCAAGCGCGATGTCGCGGCGCGCGTCGCCCTTGCGCAGGTGCAGCCGGGCGCCCAGGGCGATCAGCGGTGGCGGGTTGTCCCCGATGGGCGAGCCATTGGCGATGTTACCGCCGATGGTGGCGGCATTTCGCACCTGGGCCGAGCCATAACGGCGGATCATCTCGGCATAGGCGGGGTGCTGTTCTTCCATCGCGGCATGTACACGATCCATTGTGACTGCGGCCCCAATGCGCAGACCGCCCTCCGTCCGGTCCATCCGCTGTAAATCAATGCACCCGTTCAGGAACGCGACCGGGCCCAGGTCGCGCAGCCCTTTGGTCACCCAAAGACCCACATCGGTGGCCCCGCCCACAAGCGTGCCCTCGGGATGGGCCATGTACCACGCGGCCAGATCATCGCTTGATTGCGGGAGAGCCGTACCACCCGCGCCGACCTCCGGCACCGCATCATGCATCCAGTCAGGCACCGGTTCCACCGCCGCTGCCTGAGCGGCGCGCAGGATGGGCGCATAGCCTGTGCACCGGCAGAGGTTGCCCGCCAGCGCGTCGTCAAAACGGGTTTCGCCATTCAGATGGGCGCAGGTCATCGAGGTTATGAACCCGGGTGTGCAATATCCGCACTGGCTGCCGTGATGGTCGATCATTGCCCGCTGGACGGGATGCAGCACACCGTCCGGCCCGGCGATCCCCTCGACCGTGCGCACGGCCTTGCCATGCAGTTGCGGCAGAAACAGGATGCAGGCATTCAGCGTCCGCGCGCCATGTTCATCGGTTACGATCACCGTGCAGGCGCCACAATCGCCCTCGTTGCACCCTTCCTTGGTGCCGGTCAGTCCACGCCCCTCACGCAGCCACTCCAGAAGGGTCAGTGTCGGGTCCGGTTCGGTGAGGCAAACGACCTCTGCGTTTACAACAAACGTGATCTCCATCTGTGACAGACCTGTCGCGTTACCATTTTGGCCCAGTTTGCACGTCTCGATGCGACGTAGAGAGCGCGGGCCATGTCCCAAAGCCTGCAAAGGTTAGGGAGCAGGCTCTTGATCTGGCAAGACAAAGTTACATGTCTGACCGGCGGATCAGGCTAAACGCCTGCTTTTTCTGCATCTGCCAAACAGCGAAAAGCCGTGATGTTGCAAGGGACTGGCTCAAATCCAGTTTGAAAATCGGGGAATCAGCTTCAAAATTCCCAAGATAATCGGATGTGCGCAAAAGCAGCGGCTAGCGGCACGCAGGTGGTGCGAGCCGACATGTTTTGACGCCACGATCTGCGTGAGGTTGGGACTGGCCCCTGAGGCCGCGGTTGCCTAACTTCGCGCGCATGAACAGTTCCCCCCGATTCATTCACCTTCGCGTGCATTCCGAATACTCCCTTCTCGAAGGGGCGGTGCGCCTGAAAAAACTCCCCGATCTCTGCCGCGCGGCAGAGATGCCGGCGGTGGCGTTGACTGACACCAACAATATGTTCGCGGCGCTTGAGTTTTCGGTCGCGGCCGCCGGTGCGGGCATCCAGCCGATTATCGGATGTCAGGTCGATCTGGCCTATTTGCCCGCCGATCCGGGCGGCAAGCTGCGCGATCCCGCGCCCTTGGTTCTGCTCGCGCAGTCCGAGACCGGATATGAGAACCTGATGAAGCTGAACTCCTGTCTTTACATCGACAAGGCGGGTCAGTTGCCACAGGTTACACTGGAGGAACTGGAAAGACATGCGGGCGGTCTGATCTGCCTGACGGGCGGACCCGGAGGCCCGGTCGGGATGCTGTTGCAGACCGGTCAGCGTCCTGCGGCGGAGGCGCTGATGGATCGGCTTGCACGCGCGTTTCCATCGCGTCTCTATGTCGAACTGCAACGCCACCCCGGTGAGGATGGCGCGCCACCGGAGGCCGAACGCCTGACCGAACGCGGGCTGATCGAGATGGCCTATGCCAAGGAGTTACCCTTGGTTGCGACCAATGATGTCTACTTCCCGAAAACCGAGATGTACGAGGCCCATGACGCGCTGATCTGCATCGCTGAGGGCGCCTATGTCGATCAGCAGGATCCGCGCCGCAAGCTGACGCCGCAGCATTATTTCAAGACCCCGCAGGAGATGAGCGTTCTGTTCGCCGATCTCCCCGAGGCGATTGAGAACACTGTGGAAATTGCGCGCCGCTGCGCCTTCATGGCGTATCGCCGCGACCCGATCCTGCCGAAATTCGCCGATAACGAGATCGAGGAGCTGCGCCGCCAGTCCAAGCAGGGGTTGGCCGACCGTCTGGCTGTCATTCCACACGCGGCTTCGGTGGCGGAATACGAGGAACGGCTGGAATTCGAGCTGGGCATTATCGAGGGGATGGGCTTTCCCGGCTATTTCCTGATCGTGGCTGATTTCATCAAATGGGCCAAGGAAAAGCATATCCCGGTGGGACCCGGGCGCGGCTCCGGTGCGGGCTCACTGGTGGCTTATGCGCTGACAATCACAGATCTGGATCCGCTGAGATACTCACTGCTGTTTGAGCGGTTCTTGAACCCTGAACGGGTATCGATGCCCGATTTCGACATCGATTTCTGCATGGATCGGCGCGAAGAGGTGATCCAGTACGTGCAGGAGAAATACGGCCGCGACAAGGTTGGACAGATCATCACCTTTGGTGCGCTTTTGTCGAAAGCTGCCGTGCGCGATGTGGGGCGCGTTTTGCAGATGCCCTATGGTCAGGTCGACCGGCTGTCCAAGATGATCCCGGTCGAGGGGGTCAAGCCGGTCTCTATCGAAAAAGCGCTCAAGGACGAGCCGCGTCTGCGCGATGCCGCGCGCCAAGAAGAGGTCGTGGACCGTCTTTTGACCTATGGGCAACAGGTCGAGGGATTGCTGAGGAACGCCTCCACCCATGCCGCCGGCGTGGTGATCGGGGACCGGCCGCTTGATGCGCTGGTGCCGCTTTATCAGGATCCGCGCTCTGACATGCCCGCAACTCAGTTCAACATGAAATGGGTCGAACAGGCGGGGCTGGTGAAATTCGACTTTCTGGGGCTGAAAACCCTGACCGTGATCCAGAACGCGGTCGATCTGATCCTCGGCTCGGGGCGTCATCTGCATATCGCCGCCGACGGAACCGAGCTTTATGATCCCGCGCCCGGCACCGAGGATGACATCAACGCGATCCCGCTGGATGACGAGGGATCCTACAAGCTTTACTCCGCGGCCAAGACGGTTGCCGTGTTCCAGGTGGAAAGTTCGGGCATGATGGATGCCCTGAAACGGATGAAACCCACCTGTATCGAGGATATCGTGGCGCTCGTGGCGCTCTACCGTCCCGGCCCGATGGAGAACATCCCGACCTATTGCGAGGTCAAGAACGGCCTGCGCATGCGCGAGAACCTGCATCCCACCATCGACCATATCCTTGATGAGACCCAAGGCATCATCGTCTATCAGGAACAGGTGATGCAGATCGCGCAGGAAATGGCGGGGTATTCCCTGGGCGGTGCCGATCTGTTGCGCCGTGCGATGGGCAAGAAAATCCAGGAGGCGATGGACGCCGAACGCCCGAAATTCCTGGCCGGTGCGGCTGAGAATGGCGTTGACAAGGAAAAAGCCATGGAGGTTTGGAACCTCCTTGATAAATTCGCCAATTACGGATTCAATAAATCGCACGCCGCAGCCTATGCGGTGGTCAGTTATCAGACCGCCTGGCTCAAGGCGAACCACCCGGTTGAGTTCATGGCCGGGGTGATGAATTGCGATATTCATCTGACCGACAAGCTGGCGGTGTATTTCGAAGAGGTCAAAAAAGGCCTGGGCCTGCCCTGGGTGCCGCCTTGTGTGAACCGCTCGCAGTCCGGGTTTGATGTCTCGGGTGGGAAGTTGCTCTATGGGCTGGGAGCGCTGAAGAATGTTGGGCTGGACGCGATGCGTCTGGTGGTCGAGGCGCGCGGCGACCGTCCGTTTGCCACTCTGTTTGATCTGGCGCGCCGGGTGGATCTCAAACGCGTGGGCAAGCGACCGCTTGAGATGATGGCGCGGGCTGGGGCCTTCGATCAGCTCGACCCCAACCGGAGACGCGTCTTTGACAGCCTGGATGCGCTTGTAGGCTATTCGGCGGCGATCTTTGAGCAGAAGGCTTCCAACCAGGTCTCGCTCTTTGGCGAGGCGGGTGCCGATCTGCCCGAACCGCGTCTGAGCCCGGTGACCGATTGGTTGCCCGCCGAGCGGTTAAACGAAGAGTTCAAGGCCGTGGGCTTTTATCTCTCGGGCCATCCGCTGGATGATTACATGGGGGCCCTCAAACGCAAGGGCATCATGACGCTGGAGGAGGTTACGGCCAAATCCGAACGCGCGCCCCATTTGGCCAAAATGGCGGGCGTTGTCGCCGGGCGCCAGGAGCGCAAGTCGGCGCGCGGCAACCGTTTCGCGTTCTGCCAGATGTCCGACCCGACCGGCGCATTCGAGGTCACGCTGTTTTCCGAAGCGCTGGAGGCTGCACGCGAACATCTCGATACCGGCGCGAAAGTGGTGGTGACGGTAGAGGCGACGATGGAGGCCGATCAGCTCAAACTCCTGGGCCGGTCTGTGGCTCCGGTGGATGTGGCGGTGGCCGATGCGGGGGCGGCGGGTCTGAAAATCTGGGTGGAGGATACTGGGGCCGTTGCCCGTGTCGCTGGTGTTCTGGAAGGGGCGCAGGAGGCCGCCAAACGGGCGGCGCGTGGATCGGTGCAGCTTTGCCTGCTAGATCCGGGCTTGCCTGGCGAGGTTGAGATCGACCTTGGGACGGAGTTTCCAGTCAGCCCGCAGATCAAGGCCGCACTCAAGAGCCTGACCGGTATTCTCGACGTTGAGGAAATCTAGGTAGTCAGAAACTGACGCAGTTTCTGGGACATTTTCTGACGCAGAAAATGGTGCCCGGGCAGCCCGTGAAGCGCGAGAAAATGCGTCATTTTCTTTCCATTTTCTATGTTAGAAAATGGCGCGCCTCAATAATGCGGTGGCCGCTCATCGCCGAGAACCACCGCGCCTGGGTTCTGCGCCTCCCGATCCGCCTCACGCCTCATAAGCATCTCAACACGCCGGGTCAGGGTATCGATTTCCCCAGCTTGGCGTGCGACAACATCGCTCAGATCTTCTACGATCCGGGTCATATGGGCCAGTTTTTCTTCGATATCCTGCATGGATGTGTTCTACACCGCCGCGAGCGCCAAGCCAATGGGAGACCAAGATGACCGTCACGATCGAGGCAGACGGCCCCGTCCGCATCATCGCAATCGACCGCCCCAAGGTGCGCAACGCCGTCGATCCCGCCACGGCCGAGGCGCTTTATGGCGCGTTTATGGAGTTTGAGGCTGAGGAGGCGGCGCAGGTGGCTGTTTTCGCCAGCGGCCCGGATGCCTTCTGCGCGGGGTTCGACCTGAAAACCGCCGCAGACGGGTGGGCCAATGACTGGATTGCCGCGGTCGATATCCCCCACGATTGGGCGGATGCAATGGCCTGGCCCCTCGCGGGGCCGATGGGGCCATCCCGCCTCATGCTCTCCAAACCCGTGATCGGCGCTATCGAAGGTCCCGCGGTCGCGGGTGGGATGGAACTGGCCTTGTGGTGCGATCTGCGCGTGATGGCCGAAGGGGCCGTGATGGGGGTTTATTGCCGCCGTTGGGGGGTGCCGCTCATTGATGGGGGAACCGTGCGACTACCCCGGACTGTCGGCCAGGGGCGGGCCAATGACCTGATCCTGACAGGCCGGCCTGTTGATCCGGTCGAAGCGATGGCCATGGGTCTGGCCGACAGGCGTTGTGAGAAAGGGCAGGCGCGCACCACAGCGCTGGCGCTTGCCCATGATCTCACCCGCTTCCCTCAGGGCTGTCTGCGTGCCGATCACCTGTCTGCGCGGCCGACACCGACCGATCTTGCAACGGCCTTGCGGCGGGAATGGACCCCCGCCCGCCTCTTTGGGGACGAAGGCCGCACAGGGGCTGCGCATTTTGCCTCCGGGCGCGGCCGGTCGGGGGATTTCGGCGATATCTGAGGCTGCTTGCCCCTTGCCCCCCCTTGAGCTATCCCCCGGCGCAATCTCATCGCCCAAGGACCCGCGCCCATGGCCAAGCAGAAAAAACAGCCGCGCCCCAAGGCTGAAACGCCCAAAGGGTTCCGCGATTACTTTGGGGCGGAAGTCACCCAGCGCGCCGATATGCTGCGCGCAATTGCAGGCGTCTATCACCGCTATGGGTTCGACGCGCTGGAATCGAGCGCGGTCGAAACCGTCGAAGCGCTGGGCAAGTTCCTGCCCGATGTGGACCGCCCGAACGAAGGTGTGTTTGCCTGGCAGGAAGACGAGGGTGACTGGCTGGCGCTGCGCTATGACCTGACGGCGCCCCTGGCGCGGGTCTATGCCCAGCACCGCAATGATCTGCCGACGCCCTACCGCCGCTATGCGATGGGCCCCGTCTGGCGCAATGAAAAGCCCGGACCGGGCCGGTTTCGTCAGTTTTATCAATGCGATGCGGACACGGTGGGGTCCGCTTCGATGGCCGCCGACGCCGAGATCTGCGCGATGCTGGCCGACACGCTGGAGGCGGTGGGCATTCCGCGCGGCGACTACATCATCCGGGTAAATAACCGGAAGGTGTTGAATGGGGTTCTTCACAATGTCTTTGGTTTCAAGAACGAGAGTGAAGATGCTCAGCTGGACGCTGTTTGGGAGACTGTTCACAAACGCGAGGCGGTTCTCAGAACTATCGACAAATTCGACAAGGTAGGTCGGGAAGGTGTCCTCGAACTCTTGACGACTGGACGGAAAGATGCATCAGGAGCCTTCATTGACGGTGTTGGTCTCTCAGAGGATCAAGCCAAACCGGTTCTGGCTTTTCTTACTTCCAAAGGTGCGACCACGGCCGAGACAATTGCCAATCTTCAGGCCGCCATTGGGGAGAGCCCCGTTGGGGAAGATGGTATCGCAGAACTTCGCCAGATCGCCGACCTTCTCGCAGCCCAAGGCTACGGCCCCGACCGGATCGTCATCGACCCCTCGGTCGTCCGGGGCCTTGGCTACTACACCGGCCCGGTTTACGAGGCCGAGCTGACCTTTGACATTCTCGACGACAAGGGGCGCAAGCGGCAGTTTGGATCGGTCGCGGGGGGCGGGCGTTATGACGATCTGGTCAAGCGCTTTACCGGGCAGGAGGTGCCTGCGACGGGGATTTCCATCGGGGTGGACCGTCTTTTGGCGGCACTGCGCGAAAAAGGCCGGATGCAGGCGCAGGCGACCGGCCCCGTGGTCGTGACGGTCATGGATCGTGACCGGATGGCCGATTATCAGGCGATGGCGGCCGAACTGCGTGCGGTGGGGATCCGGGCCGAAGTCTATCTGGGCAATCCCAAGAATTTCGGCAATCAGTTGAAGTATGCCGACAAGCGCAACTCTCCAATCGCGATCATCGAAGGGGCCGACGAAAAGGCCAAGGGGATCGTGCAGGTCAAGGACCTGATCCTGGGTGCGAAAATCGCCGAAAGCGCCACTCTGGAGGAATGGAAGGAACGCCCCAGCCAGTTTGAGGTGCCGCGCGCCGATCTGGTCGCCCGGATCAAAGAGCTGTTGGACAGCCAGTCCTGATGCCCACCCGCACCGATACTCTGGCAGAAGCCGCGCGGCTGCGCGCCGCGTTCGAGGACGCAGGTGCGCAAGCGGTCGAGACGCCCATTCTGCAATCCGCGGACCTGCTTCTTGACCTTTACGGCGAAGATATCCGCGCGCGGGCCTATGTGACCTCCGATGCGCTGCGCGGCGAACAGATGCTGCGCCCCGATTTCACGGTGCCGGTGGTGCAGATGCATATGTCGGACGGGGCCGAGCCTGCGCGGTATACCTACTCGGGCGAGGTGTTCCGGCGGCAGGAGCATGACGAAGACCGCGCCAACGAATACATCCAAGTCGGCTATGAAGTGTTTGACGGCACCGACCCGGCGGCTGCGGATGCCGAGGTTTTCGCGCTTTTCGCGCAGCTTCTGGCGCCTTTGGGCCTGCGCGCGTCCACAGGGGATATCGGCCTTCTGATGGCAGCAGTGCAGGGGTTGCAGACCACCGACCGGCGCAAAGCGGCCCTGATGCGCCATATCTGGCGGCCCCGGAGATTTCGAGCCTTGCTTGACCGGTATTCGGGTCGGACGCAGATGTCGGCTGCGCGTGAAGCGCTCTTGGCAGAGGACGATCCGCTCGGTACGGCGCCGGAGATCGGGGTGCGCAGTCGCCCCGAAGTTGCCGCGCGGATTGACGCATTGCGCGCGGACGCCACCAGCCCGCCAATCTCCAGGACCGAGATTACGGCGCTGGATGCGCTCCTCGATACCCGCGAAACGATGCCGTTTGCCATTGAGCAGATCTCGGACATCGCGGTGGATTTGCCCGCGATCCGTCCCGCGCTGGACCGGATCCACACCCGGTTGGACGCGCTGGTGGCGCGCGGGCTGGATGTCGATCATCTGGATTTCGAGGCATCCTATGGCCGGACGCAGATGGAGTATTATGACGGCTTTGTCTTTGGGTTTTATGCCGAGACCCGGCCGGATCTGCCTCCTGTGGCCACGGGCGGGCGCTTTGACGCGCTGACCCGGCGGCTGGGGCAGGGGGCTGAAATCCCGGCGGTGGGCGGCGTGATGCGCCCCGGCCTGATGCTGGAGCTTGGCAGATGACGATCAAGCTGGGCGTGCCGTCCAAGGGCCGACTGATGGAGAAAACCTTCCGCTGGTTTGCCGCGCGCGGTGTGACGTTGACCCGCACCGGGTCAGAACGCGAATACGCGGCAGCGGTCGAGGGCATAGACGGGCTGACGCTCGTCCTCCTGTCAGCGGGTGAGATCCCGCGTGAACTGGCTGCCGGACGTATCCATCTTGGGGTCACCGGCACTGATCTGGTGCATGAGAAACTCGCCCGCTGGGAGCATCAGGTGGCCGAGCTTGAACCGTTGGGTTTTGGCCAGGCGGATCTGATCCTTGCGGTGCCCAAGTTCTGGGTCGACGTGGACACACTCGACGATCTGGATGCTGTCGCGGCAGCCTTTCGGGCGCGCCATGGTTTCCGGCTGAGGATTGCCACCAAATACCACCGTCTGGTGCGCGAATTCCTGCGCGATGCGGGCGTCGCCGATTACGCGCTGGTCGACAGTCAGGGCGCGACCGAAGGCACGGTCAAGAATGAGACCGCCGAGGCCGTTGCCGACATCACATCGACCGGCGAGACGCTGCGCGCAAATCATCTCAAACTGCTCAGCGATGGTCTGATCCTGCGAAGCCAGGCCACGCTTTGGCAAAGCCGGACAGCCAAGATGACGCCAGATCAGCGCAGGACGCTGGACGCAGTGCTGAGACGGGTCGACCTCGCCTGACGATCCCGCCCGGGCCATTTGCCCACGGCTGAGGGATATGACGTTGCGTTATCGGTCAGGCCGTCCACCGCACAGGCGCGTTCAATTATATCGTTTATAAACAATTAATTGAATGGCGGTTCGCTGCGCCACGCTAAACCTCTGGGCGGGTGGCGGCGATCGAAATACCGTTGCAGATGTTGCGACAACGCCCGGGGACTGTCATTTATAGATTTGAGCCGTCCAGGACGCGGATGCGATCATCAAAAGATCGCGACAAACCGGGACGATACATGGGAGGTCCGTATCGGAAGCGGAGGTGGATGATGGCGACACGCACGTGTTCGCCCCTTTCGCCATAGCCGTGGACGATCCGGAAAAAATGGGTCGCGCGCGCAATGCTCAAGATCGAAGACCTGCACCTGTCCTTTGGCGGGATCAAGGCCCTGCAGGGCATCAGTTTCGAGGCCAGGCCCGGTGAGATCACTGGCGTTATCGGTCCCAACGGGGCGGGGAAGACGTCGCTCTTCAATGCAATCTCCGGGTTTTATACACCAGATCGGGGCACGGTCTATTTTGAGGGCCGTGACATCACTGGGCTGAGCCCCGATAAACGCGCCGAACTGGGGCTTGCCCGTACGTTCCAGAACATCGCGTTGTTCCGCGGCATGACAGTGTTGGACAACATCAAGTTGGGCGGTCACACGCGGCTCAAGACCAATGTCTGGCAGGCGCTGCGTTATTTTGGGGCGGCCCGGCGTGAGGAGTTGGAGCTGCGCCGCGACATCGAGGAACGCGTGATCGATTTTCTCGAGATCGACCACATTCGCAAATACCCCATCACCATGCTGCCCTATGGTCTGCAAAAGCGTGTCGAACTGGGCCGTGCCCTGGCGATGCAGCCCAAGGTTCTGATGCTGGACGAGCCGGTTGCGGGCATGAACCGGGAAGAGACCGCCGACATGGCGCGTTTTATCCTGGATGTGCAGGAACAGTTCGGAACCACCATCCTTCTGGTCGAACATGACATGCATATGGTGATGGATATCTGTTCGCATATCGTTGTGCTGAATTTCGGCCAGCAGATCGCCAGCGGCACGCCCGCCGAGGTCAGCGGCAATGAGGACGTTATCGAAGCTTATCTGGGAGCCGCCGCTTAATGGGACAGTTCGTCCAGTTTGCAATCAACGGTCTGATGTCGGGCGCGATCTATGCGCTGATCGCCGTTGGAATCGTATCGGTGTTCAAGGCCACCAAGGTCGTGAATTTCGCCCATGGCTATCTGATCATGTTCGGGGCCTATTTCTATTACACGTTCGCGGTGATCATTCCGGGGCAGGAATGGGCGCCTGCCTGGCTCGCCTCTTGGGAGCCTGCCTGGCTGATGGAGTCGCGCGAGGGTCTGCCGATGTTCTCGCCCATGGGGGCGGTGCTGGACTGGGCACAGAACCTGCCGCGCATCCTCTTTGGAATAGCCGGAGCACTCGTGGCCAACGCCATCGTGGGCCGGATCATCGAACGCACGCTGATGCGCCCGCTGATGGGCCAATCGGTCTTTGCGATGATCATGATCACAGTGGGTCTGATTTCGATCATGTCAGGTGCGGCGTCGATCATCTGGACGGCGGATGCCGATTTCGTGCCGCATATCGCGCCCAACGCGCCGATCCGGTTCGAGATGTTCGGAACGACGATTTTCCTCTTTGGCGCGGATCTGGTGAACATGCTGATCGCGCTGTTCATCTTTGCGGGCATCGTGCTGATGGTGCGCTATACCAAATCGGGCGTGGCCATCCGTGCCACGGCCGAGGATCAGTCGACCGCCTATTCCATGGGCATCTCGGTGCCCAAGGTGTTTTCCCGTGCCTGGGTTCTGGCCTCGACCACCGGCGCCATTGCCGGTGCCATTCTGGCCACGCGCAACGGTATCTCGCCGTCGCTGGGTCTTTTTGGGTTTTCGGTGCTGGCCATTGTGCTGATGGGGGGGCTGGACAGCTATATCGGTGTGTTCCTGGCGGCGCTGGCCGTTGGCGTGATGGAGGCGATGACCCAATGGCAACTGGGCGGCGACTGGGCCGAGATCGTGCCTTACGTGGCGGTTCTGGTGGTCCTTCTGATCCGGCCGCATGGTTTGTTTGGCTCCAAAGAGGTTGAACGGATATGATTAACGGCAATCTCAAGGCCAGCTATGCCGCGGACGAGCGTGTCCTGAACAACAGCTATAAGCAGCTGTTCGTCTATGGGATGATGGCGGTGCTGGCGTGTTTCGCCACGTTCGCCAACGATTACATGATCCTGATTGCGTGCAAGATGGGAATCCTGCTGATCGCGGTCGTGGGTGTGAACATTCTGACGGGCTATACCGGCCTTATCTCGCTGGGCCATGCGGCGTTCGTGGCGATCGGCGCCTATGGGGTGACGATCCTGGACAACGTGTTGATGGGTGTCGTGCCCGAAGGCCTGATGTTCTTTGTCATCGTGCCGCTGGCGGTGGCGATCACGGCGATCATCGGCATTTTCGTCGGTCTTCCATCGCTGCGGGTCAAGGGGCTTTATCTGGCCGTTGCCACGCTGGCGGCGAATTTCATCGTGATCTTCCTGATCGAACAGGACCTCTTTGCGCCCTGGACGGGTGGCATGGTGGGGGTCAACACGCCGTCGCCGAACCTTCTTGGCTGGGTGCTGGATACCAACCGCGAGATGTTCATTCTGATCGCGATCATCGCATTCGCATCGCTTCTGGCGGCCCAGAACCTGATCCGCACGCGGGTCGGCCGGGCCTTTATCGCGATCCGCGACCGGGATTACTCGGCCGAGATCCTAGGGATTTCGCTGCTGCGTTACAAGCTGACCTCGTTCGCACTCTCGGCGGCATTTTGCGGGTTGGCGGGGGCGATGTTCGCTTACTTCTATGCCCGTATCCTGCCCGAGCAGTTCGAGCTGGATCTGAGCCTTGAGTTGGTCGCGGCCTTGATCGTGGGCGGGATGGGGCGCACGATGGGCCCGGTCTTTGGGGTGATCCTGATCGTGATGATGCCCGAGGTGATCAAGGTGGTCTTTGCCTATTTCACCGGTGGTGACGCCTCGGCGGCGCGCTATACCGCGCCCTTGCAGGAGATTGCCTTTGGTCTGTTGCTGGTCTTTTTCCTGCTGAAAGAGCCATTGGGCATCAACCAGATCACCGACAGAATACTGCGTGCTGCAAACCGTTGGCCGTTTGCACGCGGATAATCAAAACCCAAAAGGCCATAACTTAGGGAGAAGAGAGATTATGAAACTGAACCGCCGTTCCTTCCTCGCGACCTCGGCCGCAGCGACCGCTGTGATGGGTACGCCCATGATCCTCAGAGCGCAGCCGTCGGAATACGTGCTGGGGGCATCCTTGCCGCTGACGGGGCCTTTTGCCACTGCCGGTCAGCTTGTGGCACCGGCTTTCCAGCTGGCAGCTAAGCTTTTCAACGATGAAGGCGGCGTGGCGGGTACGCCGATCCGCTTTGTGACCGAGGATTCAGGCTATATCCCGCAGAACGCGCTGGCCAATTACCAGCGCGCGCTGGCCACAGAAGGCACTGCGATGATCGCGTATTTCGCGGATTCGACCGGCGCGATGAAACTGATCGCGCCGGAGTTGAAGGGTGAGAACGCGCGCATCATGGGCTCGACCTCGTTCGCGTCCGAACTGGCCGACCCGTCGACTCATCCCTATCAATACATGTCGGGCCCATCCTATCAGTCCCAGTTCGACATCCTGCTGGAAAACATCGCCGCCCAGGGCGGCACGTCGGTAGCGTTCATCTATTCCAACACCGAGTTCGGGCGCGATCCGATTGAACATGGCAAAGCCACGGCCGAACGGCTGGGCATCGAAGTGGTGCTGGAAGAGGCGACCAAGCCTCAGGGCGCGGACATCCCGACCCATGTCACCAAGCTGGCACAATCCGGGGCTGAGCACTGCATCCTGCAAGGCTATGTCACTGGTGTCTGGCCGCAGCTCATCGGTGGCGCGCGCCAGTTCGGCCTGCCCACACGGTTCTATGGCACCTTCTGGGGCATGGAGAAAATCATCGCCGACCGGATCACCCAGGAAGCGGGCCCGTTCCTGGAGGGCTATGAGGGTGTGATGCCTTACCGCTATTTCTGGGACCGCGAAGACGCGCCGCGCTATCAGAAATATGCCGAACTATCGAAGGAGATGTTCGCGGGCACGCCGATGGAAAACTATATGTCGACCTGGGCCATCCAGACCATGTGCGGTCTGGAGATTGCGATGAAGGCGATCCGCGACACCGCCGAAGCCGGGCAGGAACTGACCGCCGATAACATCGCCGAGACGCTGTCTGGTATCTCGGACTGGGATACCGGCGGGTTCTTTGGCGGTCCGGTGACGATGGAGAACAACTCCATCAAGACCGGTCGGGTTTATGCCTATGACACTGAAACCGGTCTTTTCAATCCGCGGTCGGACTGGTTGTCGGTGTGATCACTTGTGTCGGATCGCCTTATGGCGATCCGACCGGCGGGGGGCCAGCCCCCCGCACCCCCCGGGATATTTTGAGCCAGAAGAAACACGAGGCCGTGTCTTTATGCTGACCATCGAGAACATCGAAGTGACCTATTACCATACGGTGCAGGCCCTGCGCGGGCTGTCGCTGGAGGTGCCGGACGGCAAGATCGTCACGCTTTTGGGCACGAATGGTGCAGGCAAGACCACGACACTGAAAGCAGCGTCCAACCTTCTGGCGCTGGAGAACGGCGAGATCGGCGAGGGGCGGATCCGTTTCAAGGGCCAGTCCATCCTGTCGATCCAGCCTGACCGCCTGGTCCAGATGGGTCTGTTTCACGTCCGTGAAGGGCGTCGGATCTTTACCGAGATGAGCGTGGAGGACAATCTGGTCGCTGCCTCCTATGCGTTGGATCGGCGCAACGCCAAGGCTGACTATGACAAGGTGTACGCGTTCTTTCCGCGGCTGAAAGAACGGCGCAAACAGGTGGCGGGATACCTGTCGGGTGGCGAGCAGCAGATGCTGGCCTTTGGCCGGGCGATGATCGCGCGGCCCGAGCTTATCTTGATGGATGAGCCGTCGCTGGGTCTTGCGCCCAAGGTGGTGGAGGAGATCTTTGCCACCATCAAGCGGCTGAATGACGAGGATGGTGTGTCAATCCTGTTGGTCGAACAGAACGCCGGTGTGGCATTTTCCGTGGCCGATTATGGCTATATCATGGAGAGCGGTCAGATCGTGATGGAAGGCGATGTCGCAACGCTGCGCGACGACAAGGACATCCAATCGTTTTATCTGGGTGTTGCGGATGGCGAGGGCGGTGCCCGCCAGTCGTTCCGCGATGTCAAACATTATAAGCGCCGAAAGCGCTGGTTGAGCTGAGGAGCATCTGATGGCATTCGATATTCGCAATACCGACAGCGGGTTCCGGTCTGTGCCGCAGATGGTGGCGGATCATGCCGCCGCGCGCCCGGATGCGGTGGCAATGCGGCAAAAGGAGTATGGCATCTGGAACGAGATGACCTGGTCGGGTGTCTACGACATCATGCAGGCCGGTGCGGCCGGTCTGATCGGGCTGGGGGTCGAGGCCGGAGATCACGTCGGCATCCTGTCGGAAAACCGCAGCGAATGGGTCCTGGCCCAGTTTGCCATCAACGCCGCTGGGGCGACTGTGGTGGGAATGTATCCCACAAGCCCGGCAGCCGAAATCGACCATCTGGTGAGTGCCTCGGACACCACGGTTCTGTTCATCGAGGATCAGGAACAGCTCGACAAGATCATCGAGCTGAAAGGCAAGTTGCCCAAGCTGCGCCAGTTGATCGTCTTCAACGCCAAAGGCACTCAGGGCGAGGGCTATCTCAACCTTAGGAGCTGGGAAGATCTTTTGACCAAGGGCCAGGCAATGCTGAACGGTCAGGCCGGTGACGAGGTGTTGGCGCGTGTGGCCGGGATCAAGCCCGAAGACACCGCAATGATGGTTTTTACCTCGGGCTCGACCGGATTGCCCAAGGCGGCCGAGATTTCCTTTGCCAATCTCAATGCCGGGACCCATGTGGCCGAGCATGTGTTCGAGGGGTATGGGCCGGGCACGGATGTGCTGTCATACCTCCCGCTTTGCCATATCGCCGAGCAGGCTGTGACGGTGATGAACGGCCTGTCCAAGCAATTCGTGATGAATTTCGGGGAAAGCCTGCGCACCATCACCCTCGATCTGCGTGAAGTGGCGCCTCAGGTTTTCTTTGGCGTACCGCGTATCTGGGAGAAGATGCAAGCGGGCGTGATCGTTCAGGCGCAGACCGCCGGTGCGCTGCGCAAGCCGATGATCCTGTTGGCGCTCAAAGGGGCGATGCGGCGCGGTGCGAAACGGCGCAGCACCTGGACGACCGCGGACCGGCTGGCCCATGCCATGTGGGACGCGCTAGTCTATCGACATATCCGGTCTTATCTGGGGCTGGGGCGGGTCAGCTTTGCGATTTCTGCCGCGGCCCCCATCGCTCCGGATCTGTTGGCCTTTATGCGCGGGATAGGCCTGAACATCCGCGAAGCCTGGGGGATGTCCGAAACGAGCGGTGTGGGCACGATCCAGTCGGCCTGGGGCGATTGCGACGGGCGCATCGGCTTTCCGGTGCCCGGGGTGGAGTGTCAGATCGCCGAGGATGGTGAGGTGATGTTTCGGGGCGAGACGATTTTCAAGTCTTACTATAAGAACCCCGAGGCCACGGCCGAGACCATCATCGATGGCTGGCTGCATACCGGCGATGTGGGTCAGATGGAGCCGGACGGCTCGCTGACCCTGATCGACCGCAAGAAAGACATTATGATCAACGCGGCGGGCAAGAATCTGTCACCGTCGCTGATCGAGAATGTCATCAAATCCTCGGCTTTCATCAAGGAAGTGATTGTGATCGCCGACAAGCGCCCTTACGTGACGGCCCTGGTCCAGATCGACATGGATACCGTGCGTCTCTGGGCCGAAGGGGAGGGGATTGCCTATACGACCTTCCGCTCGTTGGCGGTGCATCCACAGGTCAAAGAGATGATCGACGCCGAAGTGGCCAAGGGCAACAAAGACCTGGCGCGGGTTGAACAGATCAAGAAAGTGTACCTTCTGCCCAAGGAACTGGACCACGACGATGGTGAGGTGACCGCGACGATGAAAGTGCGCCGGGCCAAGATCTTTGAGCTATACACCTCCGAGATCGAAGCGCTCTATCAGGATTAAGCCTCATGCGGATCCGCCCGCTGACAGGGTTCATGGGGGCCGAGATTTCCGGTGTGGATCTGCATCAGGCGATCGGTGACGATCTGGGGCAGGCTCTGCGTGGGGCACTTGCCGGGCATCTGATGATTGTGCTGCGGGATCAGCATCTGTTGCGGGCGGATCAAAAGCGGCTGACCCGGGTTTTTGGCCCTTTGATGCGGCTGCCATATGTGGAGCCGATGGCGGAGGATCCTGAGGTTATCGCCGTTCTGAAAGAGGCCGACGAAATTAATGTCGGTGTCTTTGGGGGCGATTGGCATTCCGATTTCAGTTTTCTTGAGAACCCGCCTGGCGGATCGGTTCTGAATGCGCTTGAGGTGCCGGAGGTTGGAGGGGACACTGTCTGGGCCAGCCAGATTGCGGCCTATGAGAGTTTGCCGACCGATCTGCGCCGGATGGTTGATGGGCGCATGGCAGTGCATCTGGGCGCGCCTTACGGCGTTACACATGCCCCGCCTGCCGAGGCGCGGTCGGGTGCATCGATCCGCATGACCCGCGGCGACCCGGAGGCGGATCGCGAGAGGCTGCATCCGGCGGTGGTGACCGACCCGGCGAGCGGACGCCGGGCGCTTTTTGTGAACCCGATCTATACGACGCGCCTGGACGGGCTGACCACAGAGGAAAGCGCACCTGTTCTCGCGGCGCTGTTCAAGCATGCCACCAAACCGGATTTCTCCTGTCGTTTGCGATGGGGCGCGGGGGATGTCGTGGTCTGGGATAACCGCATGAGCCTGCATTATGCCACGAATGATTACGATGGCGCCCGGCGGCTGCTGTATCGGACCACCTATGCCGCGCAGCCACCTGTGTGAGCCAGTTTCTGACGCAGAAACTGGCAAGAAACTGACGCAGTTTCTTGCCACCTGGATGGGGTGCGTTTCTGCGTCAGAAACGGGGCAGAAAATACGTGATTTTCTGACGCTTCTGGACAGATCCTGGATCTGGCGGAGTTTTAGAGAACCCCGATATCCGCAAGCGCCCGATCAAGATCCGCAGGCAGGCTCGGCTCCGCGTCGCGCCCTTTGCGAAGATCGGGCGGTGCATCCTCGGGTTTGAGATAGCGCCATCCTTGAAACGGACGTTTCAGGGCACTGGCCGTGCGCACCACATCTGGATCCAGAACGATGCCGCAACGTATGATCCCGTCCTGTCCTTGTACTTTATCCAGCCGCAGAATGCGCTGACGGCACAGGACCTCTCCCTTGAACACCCAATAGAGCGAACCGCCATTCAGCAGCTTGTCGGCCTGTTTGGGCCACATCCGGGTCACATGACGTGGCGCCCCATCGGGGCCCTTGGCGCGCGCAGAGGCCTGCCAGTCCAGCAGGTCTTTGACGTCTTCTGCGCCAACGCAGAGCTTTATCAGGTTCATCGTTGAGTTATCCACAGAGTCGCCCCCAATCCACACCCGATATAGTAGAGCATTAGAAAAGAGGTGCAAATCCTTGTGGAGTGAGGTAGCGTATTCACCCTGCACGCCATACAATCGGGAATCAACATGACACGCTTTGCCGCCCCTATTGCCGAGCAGATCTGGGACATGAAATACCGCTTCAAACAGGCGGATGGGACCCCGATTGACATCACGGTCGAAGACAGCTGGCGGCGCATCGCGCGCGATCTGGCGCGTGTGGAAAAGGATCCATCCCATTGGGAGGAGCGGTTCTATGCCGCATTGGAGGATTTCCAGTACCTGCCCGCCGGCCGTATCACGGCCGGGGCCGGTACGGCACGGCAGGTTACCTTGTTCAACTGCTTTGTCATGGGCACGATCCCCGACAGCCTGGCGGGCATATTCGAAGGGTTGAAAGAGGCCGCCCTGACCATGCAGCAGGGCGGTGGCATCGGCTATGACTTCTCGACCATCCGGCCCAAGGGCGCGGATGTCAAAGGCGTTGCGGCCGATGCTTCGGGGCCGCTTAGCTTCATGGATGTATGGGACGCGATGTGCCGCACCATCATGTCGGCGGGTTCACGCCGTGGTGCGATGATGGCGACGATGCGCTGCGATCATCCGGATATCGAAGACTTCATTACCGCCAAATCCGACGCCGCGCGGCTGCGCATGTTCAACGTTTCGGTTCTGGTTACCGACGCGTTCATGGAGGCAGTGAAGGCGAACGGCTCGTGGGAGCTGGTCTTTGACGGCAAGGTCTATCACACGGTCGAGGCGCGCGATCTGTGGAACAAGATCATGCGCGCGACCTATGATTATGCCGAACCGGGCGTGATCTTCATCGACCGGATCAACGCCGCCAACAACCTGACTTATGTCGAAACCATTGCAGCCACGAACCCCTGTGGCGAGCAGCCATTGCCGCCGTATGGCGCGTGCCTTTTAGGGTCCATCAATCTTGCCCGACTGGTGGAGGAGCCGTTCGAGGATACCGCTCAACTGAGCGAGGCACGGCTCGCCGATCTGGTGGCCACGGCTGTGCGGATGATGGACAACGTCGTTAATGCCTCGAAGTTCCCGCTGCCCGAACAGGCGGCCGAGGCGCGTGCCAAGCGCCGTATCGGCCTGGGCGTGACGGGTCTTGCCGACGCATTGTTGATGCTGGGCCTGCGTTACGGTTCGGACCAGGCTGCGGCGCAAACCGAGGCTTGGCTGAAATCCATCGCGCGGGCGGCCTACCTTGCCTCTGTGGAACTGGCCAGGGAAAAGGGGGCGTTCCCGCTGTTTGACGCCGAGAAATTCCTCGCGTCCGGCAATATGCTGAACATGGACGAGGATGTGCGGGATGCAATTCGCGAAGACGGCATCCGCAATGCGCTTTTGACCTCCATCGCGCCCACCGGCACGATTTCGCTTTACGCAGGAAATGTGTCCTCGGGGATCGAGCCGGTCTTTGCCTATGCCTATACCCGCAAGGTGCTGCAAAAGGATGGCAGCCGCAGCGAGGAAGAGGTGGTCGACTACGCCGTCCAGCTTTGGCGCGACAAGTTCGGGGATCGCGCTTTGCCCGACTACTTCGTGAACGCGCAAACCCTGGCCCCCGCCGATCACGTCAAGATGCAGGCCGCCGCACAGAAATGGGTCGACAGCTCGATCTCCAAGACCATCAACTGCCCCGAGGATATCAGCTTTGATGCGTTCAAGGACGTCTACATGCAGGCCTGGGATACCGGCTGCAAAGGCTGCACGACCTACCGGCCCAATGATGTCACGGGGTCGGTATTGAGCGTGTCGTCGCAGAACGATGAGGCCCCAGTCGTGGTCGCCTCGGACGCCTCTGAGCCCATGCGCCCCCATGGCGATGTCATCTACATGTCCGAGCCGCTGGACCGGCCCGAGGCTCTCGAAGGGCAGACCTACAAGGTGAAATGGCCAGATAGCGAGCACGCGCTTTACATTACGATCAACGATCTGATCCAGGGCGGACATCGCCGTCCGTTCGAGGTGTTCATCAATTCCAAGAACATGGAGCATTTCGCCTGGACCGTGGCGCTGACCCGGATGATTTCAGCCGTGTTCCGGCGGGGTGGCGACGTAAGTTTTGTTGTAGAAGAGCTTAAAGCCGTGTTCGATCCGCGCGGCGGGGCCTGGGTTCAGGGCAAATACATCCCGTCGATCCTGGCCGCCATCGGAGGGGTGATCGAACAGCACATGATTGCCATCGGTTTTCTCGAAGGTGAGGGGATGGGGCTGAAATCCGACCCGCAGGCCGCAGTGGTCAACCTCAATGGGTCGCGCGGAAAGCCCTGCCCAAGCTGTGGACAGTTCGAGATGCGGATGATCGAGGGGTGCATGACCTGTGCCAGTTGCGGTCACAGCAAGTGTAGCTGACTATTATCGGTTGTAGTTGTGGACGTGTGAAGTGACCCATAGTTTGCCCATTTCGTTCTAGCCGGGTCCATTATCTACACATAAGTTGTACATTGAGCGGCTTCACAACGATGCTTTCGGGGTGAAGCCGTCTCTATCTTGAGTATGGAGTTTGAGGAATTTTTTGGACTCGAAAGTCATGCTTTGATCACACCCAAAGCAGTGAAATCACTTGCGACGCACGTGATAAGTGAATGGAATCAAGGTCCTATAATCGCTCTTCAGGTGGCACGGCCGTAGGTTCAGGACTCATAGCCAATAGATGACGGTCGCAGCGAGGGCGATGGCTGAGAGGAAGACCTTCGGACAGCGGTCGTATCGGGTTGCCACCCGCCGCCCCTTGAGCCCGGCCGCATCGTTCATCCAAGTGTTCGCCCCCTTTTATCCCCTTGCCTGCCAGGATTTCCCCGTTTCGCTTTCGTTGCTTCCGAGTTGGGGTGCAGGAACCCGACCTTTCAACGGCCCCGCACCATCCTCCAACCCCAACCCC
>NZ_JAAWWD010000061.1 GCF_021404545.1 Aestuariivita sp. | reverse complement strand
ACCCCCGGAAACTTTTAGGAACTTGGTTTGGGGAACCCACTAGGGCCAGCGGTCAAAACCCCGCAAACAGGCCGGACACATGACTGCTTCTGACAAATGCACAAATCAGATCAAAAAAGTCTTGCTATGCAGGAACCATCCACACAGGCCATTCGCGACATGCTTCACGGTCAGGTTTGCGGCGCCCGTTGACTGCACAGCTTGGCGCAGGAGAGGTCGATCCCGACAGGCGATACCGGACGGATGTGGCCTTCGTGCCTTGGGTCTCAGAGCTGCACGGCGCGCGTCAGCGCACCGTCGATCACAAGGTTTGTCCCGCTTGTGAAGCTGGAGGCGGGGCTGGCGAGAAAAACGATCCCGCGCGCAATCTCCTCGGGCTCGGCCATGCGGCCCATCGGGTTCAAAGCCAGTGCTTCCGCAAAAAGCGCGGGGTTGCCGGTTTCGATCTGCTGCCAGATGCCGCCATCGAAATATGTGTTGCCCGGAGAGACCGCGTTCGCCCGGATCCCTTTCGGAGCAAGCTTGTATGCCAGTCCGCTGGCGTAGTGCACAATTGCGGCCTTGAAGGCGCCGTAGGAGGGGCCGGTAAAGTCGATCTCGCGCCCTGAGACGGAGGAGACGAGCGTAATGGAGGCGGCATCTGACGCCTCCAGCCAGGGCATTGCCGCGTTCACGACACGGACGCAATGCATCATGTCGGTGTCAAAGCCTGCCTGCCATGCCTCTTCGTCGTCACCCACGGCCAGTGCAGAGACATTTCCGATAACGATATCGATCCCGCCCATCGCGGCGGCGGCATCTGACACCCAGCCCTCCAGCGCCGCCTTGTCCGAGACGTCGACCGCCGCGCCATGCACAGTGGTTCCGCCGGGGCGCAACGCTTCGAGCGTGGCCTCCACATCGGCGGCGGTGCGCGCGCAGATCGAGACATGCGCGCCCTCGGCCACGAGAATTTCGGCGCAGCGGCGCCCGATGCCCTTGCTGCCGCCCGTTATAATGGCGCGCAGGCCTTTCAGTCCAAGATCCATCTGTCTTCTCCTATTTCACGAAACGCTTCTCGATCGACGCGCCGAGGCTGTACTTCGGATCGACCATGTTGCCGACACGGACCTTTCCGCACATCGTCAGCAGCATATAGGCCTCTTCCTGGCTTTGGCCCGTTTCGGCGGCGACCCAGCGGACCAGTTCGCGATAGGCGATGCGCGCGGCATCCTCCATCGGGCGGGCAGACCCGATGAACCCCATCGAATGCTCGTTTTCCAGCTGCGGCCAGCCATTGCCGTGGCCCTTGATCAGGTCGATCTGGATTTCCACGGTGGCAGGCATTTCCAGCGCGACGCCGCACAACTCTCCGTCGCCCTGGATCGCGTGGCAATCGCCGAGGTAAAGGTAGCCGCCTTCCTTGTTCACCGGCAGATAGACGATCGCGCCCGGCGCCATGTCGGGCAGGTCCATGTTGCCACCGTAATAGTCGGGCTGGAGCGACGAGATCGCCTCGATCTCGGGCGACGTGCCGATGGTGCCGATGAAGGGCTCGTAGGGCAGGGTCAGCGTGTCGGACCATTTCACGCCCTCTTCGGTCACATGCAGCTTCTTGACCATTTCCGGCAGCGGCGGGTTTAGCATCGCGGTGTCGCCGGTGCCGACAAGGCCGCCGAATTCCGGGATCAGGCAGGTTGTGCCGACAGGCTGCGGGCCGCGCGGCTTGATCGAGATGATCCGAACGGCGAGCGCATCGCCCTTTTCCGCGCCTTCCACGTAGATCGGGCCGGTCTGGGGGTTGAGGTATGGAAAATTGAGGATCTCGGTTGGTTTATCGGTTTCGGAGGTGATCTTGCCTTCGAACGCATCGTGCGTCTCGACGGTGACGACGGCGCCGGGCTTTACCTCCAGAACCGGATCGACATAGGGGCCGTAGACATAGTGAAAGGCCCCCTGATCCTCGATCGTGATGCTGTGGCTTTCGCCTGCCTTTCCCCGGGCGACGCCCTTGGTTGCCATGATGGACGACTCGAACCAGCTCATAGGTCTCTCCCTGTTGGTTTAGATGGTCAGATGTTTGCGGACTTCTTCGCGCGAGGTGATCTCGTCCCGGCTAAGGCGCGCGACGATGCGGCCCTTTTCCATGACATAGCCGCGTTCTGCGAGAGAGACGATCAGATCCAGGTTCTGTTCGACCAGCAGCACGGCCATGTCGGTCTGTGCGTTCAGCGTCCGGACGTTGCGGGCGATGTCCTTGACGATGGAAGGCTGGATGCCCTCGGACGGTTCGTCGAGCAGCATGAGCGACGGGTTGCCCATCATGGCGCGGCCGATGGCAAGCTGCTGCTGCTGCCCGCCCGACAGGGTGCCGGCGCGCTGGTGTGCGCGCTCCCGCAGGATCGGGAAGAACTGATAGACCAGATCGTAATCGGGCTTGGCCCGGCCGGTGCCGGCCACCTCGCCCACAAGAAGGTTTTCCCGCACGGTCAGCTCCGGAAAGACGTCGCGGCCCTGAGGGATATAGCCGATGCCGGCGCGGGCGCGCAAATCGGCGCTGTCCCCGGTCACGTCGCGGCCTTTCAGGTGGATCGTCCCGGCGCTTGGTTTCAGAAGGCCCGACAGCGTGCGCATGAGCGTCGTCTTGCCCACGCCGTTGCGGCCGATCACGGCGACGATCTCGCCCGGTCTGATTTCCATGTCGACGCCTTGCAGGACGGTTTCGGCGCCGTAACCGCTGCGCAAGCCCTTCAGGTCGAGCAGTGTCTCGTTACTCATCGCTGCCCCCGAGATAGATGTCCTGGACGCCGGGATGGTCGATGATTTCCGCGATTGTCCCTTCGGCGAAGATCCGTCCGAAATGCAGCACGGTGACTTGCGTGGCAATCTGTTCGACGAAGGCCATGTCGTGTTCCACGGCCAGGATCGTGATCCCGCGCTGGTTCAGATCGTGCAGCATCTCGCCGGTCTTGCGCGTCTCGTCGGGCGACATGCCGGCGGTGGGCTCGTCAAGCAGCAGGAGCGTGGGTTCCACGCCCACGGCCATGCCGATTTCCAGCCATTGCTGTTGTCCGTGCGACAGCGCGCCCGCGGGTGTTTCGACTTCGGCCTCGAGATTGGTGAACTCCACCACGCGCTTTACGGTGGACGAAAGGTTGTGGCCGTGCAGGTGATGCTGGAACGCGACGTCGAGGTTCTGCCGGACGCTGAGCGCCTTGAAGATGCCGGGCACCTGAAACTTGACGCTGATCCCGCGCCGGATCCGCTCGAACGAACGCAGGCGCGTGATGTCCGCGCCGCGAAACAAGATCGTGCCGCTGTCGGGGGCATGCTCGCCAAGGATCAGCCGGAAGAAGGTCGATTTGCCCGCCCCGTTCGGCCCGATCAGGCAATGCATGGTTCCGGCATGCAGCGTGAAGTCGATATCGTTTGCGACGGTCACGCCGCCGAACTTTTTGTTCAGCTTGGAGACGCTCAGGATCTCGGTCATCGCTTGGCTCTCCCTACTAAGCGGCCAAGCCAGCGCATGGCCGTGGCGATCAGGCCCTCGGGCGTCAGAAGGACGGTGAAGAGCAAAAGCGCCCCCATGACGATCAGGGCATATTGGCTGCCATAGACGGTCAGCAACTGGAACGCGAACAGCACCGCCAGCGTGCCGAGCAGCGTCGCCGTGATGTCGCGCCGCCCGCCGACCGCGACCCAGACAATGGGCAGGGCCGCCGCAGTCAGCCCCATGCTGGAGGGCGTTATATACTGCCCCCACGCGGTGTAGAGTGCGCCCGAAAGCCCCGCGAGCGCACCGCCGAGGGCGAAGGACAGCATCTGATAGGCCCGCGTGTCATAGCCCAGCATTTCGGCCCGTTCAGGGTTTTCCCGGATCGCGACCAGCACGTTGCCGAAGGGCGCGTTCAGCAGCATCCGCAGCCCCAGATAGCACAGCACGACCATCGCCAGCAGCACGTAGTACAGGCCCACGCCGGGATAGAGAAGGACATCGCCGCCGGGCCACGGAATGGTCAGGGGCGGCATGCCCGACATGCCGTTGAAGCCGTTCAGCCGCGCCTCGCCGATCCGCCATTGCGGGCCCGCGGTCTGGGCCATGAACGTCTCCAGCACCAGCGTGACCGACAGGGTGACGATCCCGACAAACACGCCCTTGATGCGACCGTAGAACATGAAATAGCCGATCAGCATGGCAAAGAGCCCGCCCAGGGCGACGGAGATCATCAGCGCGATCCAGGTGAAACCGTAAGCCGCGCCGAAATTGATCGTCAGCACGCCGTAAGCATAGCCCGCCAGGCCAAAAAACGCCGTCTGTCCGAAGCTGAGCGCGCCGGTGTAACCCCAAACCACGCCCAGCCCCATGGCCATGAAGGTCCAGACCATGAAATAGGCGGAGTTGCCGACAGCGAAAGGATCGCTGAACAGCGGGTAGAGGATGGCCGCCAGAACGACCAGCGCCGCCGTCGCCCAGAAGACCGGGCCGCGTCCCATCGTCTGCGGGCCTTCCAGCCGCGAGATCCAGATCGCCAGGGCCGATCGGCGTTCTATCTGGGTCTCGGCTACAAGCGGCTCGTCGGTGTGGGGCGTGTCGGGTCTGTCCATGTTACTGTCTCGTTCCCTTGATCCACGCCGAAAGACCGCCGGGCATAACCCGGATCACCACGATCACAGCGATCAGCAGGCCGATCTGGCCGAAAAGCTGGCCGTACCAGGCGGTCAGTGAGGCGCGGATCGCCGCGAGGATGACCGCCGCCGGGGCGGCGCCCACGAAGATGTCCGCGCCGCCGACCACGACTGTCACGAAGCTTTCGACGATGAAGGTCGCGCCCATGGTCGGCACCATTGTCATGGTCGGGGCGTAAAGCCCGCCCGCAAGACCCGCGAGCGCGGCGCCGAGGCCGAAGGTCAGCCCATAGACCCGCCGCGTGTCCACGCCCAGGGCCTGGGCCATCTGCGGCCGCTGGATCGTGGCGCGGGCGATCACACCGAAGCGCGTGTGATAGAACAGAAAGTAGAGCCCGATCAGCAGGGCAACCGCCGCGGCCATCAGCACCAGCCGGTAGGCGGAGTACGAGCGGTCGCCCACCTCGATACTGCCCAGAGGTGTGCCGATGCCCTGCATGGTCGAGCCCAGAACGATCAGTACGCCCTGCGTTGCGATCAGGCTGATCCCCCATGTCGCGATGATGGAATCAAGCGGGCGTTGATAGAGATGCCGGATCACGATGCGTTCCACGAGCATCCCAACAATGC
The DNA here is from genome assembly GCF_021404545.1 of Aestuariivita sp. Taxonomy (GTDB): domain Bacteria; phylum Pseudomonadota; class Alphaproteobacteria; order Rhodobacterales; family Rhodobacteraceae; genus Aestuariivita. The sequence goes on along the minus strand of NZ_JAAWWD010000061.1, from coordinate 154,765 downwards.
CCGCCACAAGCGCGCCGCACAGGATGGCAAGCGGCAGCGGAAGCCCCATGCGCGCCGTCGATGCGGTGACGTAGGCCCCGCACATGATGAACTCGCCATGGGCCAGATTGATGATGCCCATCATCCCGAAGATGATGGCCAGCCCGGCGCAGGAGATCACGAGGAACGCGAACGCGTCGCCGAACTGGTAGGCCATCGCAAAGGCTGCTGCGAAGAATTCCATGCGCGTGTCCCTTATTTCAGATCAGCCGGGGTAGAGGGCGGCCCCGGGCAGGGCCGCCCCTTGATATCGTCGTCCTCGGGCGGCGTCAGCCGCCACGCCCCAGCGGTTAGTTGGCCGGGGGCGGGTTGGACGGCGTGTACTGTGCGGAGGGGTCGTTCTGCGTCAGGTCGCAGCCCGCGTCTCCCAGCCAGTAGGGTGCGATGTTTTCCCAAACCCTTGGGAAGCTGATCGAATGGTCCTCCTCCACCTTGGCCAGAAAGATCGTGTGCGACATGTGCTGGCTCTTGGGGTCGAGGCAGACGGTGCCGGACGGCCCGTCGAAGCAGACATCGCCTTCGGCGATGACCTCGCGCAGGGCCTCACGCTCGGTCGTGCCGGCGCGTTCCACCAGTTGCTTGTAGAGGTTCATCGCGATGTAGGAATTCGCGGCTTCCTGGTTGATGTAGGGCTCTTCGGGAAACTTCGCGCGGAACTTTTCGAGGAAGGCCTGGCTTTCGGGCGTGTCGATTTCCTCGATGTAGTTCGTTGTCACGTACATCTGCGACAGGCTGGGCGGCGTGAACCGCTTGTGCTCATAGCCCTGGCCGACATTGACCGAGGAGGCCATGGGCAAGCCCACATCGGCGGAGGCCGCCTGTTCGTAATAGGATGCCTGGGCGGCGCCCACGAGCAGGGTGACCACGAAATCGGCCTCGGATGCCTGGATGTTCTGGATCGTCTGGCTGAACTGCGAGACACCGAGGGGGATGAATTCCTCGCCCACCATGGCGCCGCCGTTTTCGTCGACGATCTGGCGCACCCACTCGGCCGAGATCTGACCGAAATTGTAATCCGCCGCGATGGTGTAGACGTTGTTCCCGTAGGTCTCCATCATCCAGGGGATAAGGGTCGAGAACTGCTGCTCGGGCACGGCGCCGGTGACGATCATGTTCGCGTCGCACACGCCGCCTTCGTACTGGTTGTTGTAGAACGCCAGCCCGTCGAACTGGTTCACGATCGGGCGATAGGCCTCACGCGAGGCCGAGGAGAAACCGGCGAACACCACGTCTACCTGATCCTGTTGCAGTACGCGGCGCATGAACTCCTGATAGCGGCGGTTGTCGGACTGGGTATCGTAGATCACCAGCTCCACCGGGCGGCCGTCGATCCCGCCGGCGGCGTTGATCTCTTCGGCGGCCAGTTCGATGGCATGCACTTTGACATTGGTGGCCGCGGCAAAGTCGCCGGACTGGTCCTCCAGCACGCCTATCTTGATCGCGTCCTGAGCGAAGCCCGGGCCAGCCGCCACAAGCGCCGCAGCGCCTGCCAGAGCGGCGGCCGAAATGCCTGTTTTCCATGTCTTTATCATGTTCCATCTCCTGCTGGTTGGTTATTGAGGCGCGGTCACGCCTTGCGGGGCCGCCGATGTGACGGCAATGCTTCGGTGTCGGACAGGTCAAGCGTCATGCGCGCGACGGTTTCGATCGGCACGCGCAGTTCCATCGCGCGGCGGCGCAGCCCTTCATAGGCGGTATCCTCGTCAACCCCGGTCAGGTCCATCTGCTTGAGAACGGCTTTCATGACGGTGCGTCGCCCGGACAGTCGCTGGCGAAGGGACGCGATCTCACGGCAGGTCTGAAGCTGCTGTTCGTGCCCGTTGGTGGCCAACAGCAGGGCAGAGTAGACGCCCATGCTACGGATCGGTTTGAGGATGTGGCTATTGCAGCGAAACCGGACGACGCGCGCCAGTCGGCTGGGGGCTTCGTTCGCGATCAGCGCAATCATCGGACGGGTTGCGGCCAGGTCCTCCAGCACGGTTGCCGCGATCTCCTCGTCGGCATCGAACAGAACCAGATCGCATTCCGGCAGGACGGTCGCGTCGATTTCGGCAGGATCGCAGGTCTGGACGACGAGCCCGAGCCGCTGAAGGATGCCTGCCAGACGTTCTGTCGTGGCGCCCTTGTGATGCAGGACCAGTGCGCGCAGCCCGCGGAAATTCGTCTTGATCCGGGTCATCGGACGACCCTCAGGTGACCGGGGCTCGTGTGGGCCACCGGATCCTCGGCGCCGCTCCAGACAAGGTAGGGGTCGGGTGCGACGGCGGTCTGCGCGGCGAAGACCACATCGAAGGTTCCATCCAGTCGCGACCGACCGATCTGTGGGCGCATCGCACAGTGCAGGTTGTCGGCATCGACGGTCACCGGCCCTTGTGGTGCGTCCAGTTGCAGGCCCCGCACCGCCTCGCGCACGGCGTGAAAGCCGGTATCACCGGCCCGTTCGATGGCCCGCGCCAGCAGCCGAACGGCGATGTAGGTCGCTTCGGCATCGGCGCTGGGGTTGCCGAGATGCGCATACTTTTGTCGCCACAGAGCGGAGAACCGCGCGTTCTCGGCCGTTTCGATAGTCGAGAAATAGACCGACGAGGAAAGATGCCCGTCAGCCGCTGCACCCAGATGCGGCAACTCGGCCTCCGACAGGCTGCAACTGGCGATGGGCATCTCGGCGGCCTGATCAATGCCCATGCGGTCGGCCTCGGCCCGCAGCAGGCGGCAGAACTGATAACAGGACTCGCCGATCAGGGTCGTGAAGATGAAATCGGGCCGGTCCCGCACGATCTGGCGGACAACATCCTCCAGGTCGATATCGCCGACGGGGAAGTACCGCTCGCCCAACACCGTGCCGCCACCGGCCAGGATGGCTTCGCGCAGGATACGGTTGTTCTCCCATGCCCAGACATAATTCGAGCCGACAAACCAGCCGCGCCCGCCGTGAGTGCGCAGCAGATACGCGGCCAGCGGGAGGACATGCTGGTTTGGGGCGGCGCCGGTGTAAATGACGTTCTCGCTGCTCTCGAACCCCTCGTAGTGGGAAGGATACCAGAGGAGCGCGTCGTGTTTCTCGAACACTGGCAGCACTTCTTTCCGGCTGGACGAGGTATAGCAGCCGATGACGTGGGTCAGACCTTTGTCGGTGAGCAAACCCCGCGCAACATCCGCATAGGCCGCGGGGTTTCCTTGCGGGTCGGCGAACACTGCATCAAGCCGCAACTCACTGTTGGGCCGGGTGTTCAGTTCGGCAATCGCAAGCTCGGCACCCGCCCGCATGGCGGCGCCAATGGCGGCATAGGAGCCCGTGAGCGAGAACAGGATACCAACCTTGACTGTGTCACTTGACATGCGCGTTCCAAACTAAAAAAGCCCCGTCGCAAAGGTGGTTGCGAAAGGGCGACGGTGCCTGACCCAAACGGGCCTCTGTAGGGTATTGTGGTGCTGAGCCTCGCCGTTGAGGCCCTCATAGCTTTGCGACAAGCCGTCGCGCTGTCAACTTATTAATAACCTAGGCGGGACTCGGATACGACCAGGTCGGGATTTCTGCGCACCCAGGCGCCCTGCGCTGCAAAAACGAGCGATTGGTCAACGCCCCGGCCAGCGAACCCATGGGTGGAGCCGGTTACACGGGCGGTTCGGTACCCCATACCGGGGGTGGCCCAGACGCTGTTTCACCTCGACCGAAGATGCCGTCCCGATCTGTGCCTGCATTCTGTCGCTGCGCTCCGGGGCGGGCGAATACTCAGGACAGATCCCGGACCCCGGCTTGGGACCGGACAGGCTTGGGACCGATCCGACAGCCGTTTCCAGCATACCGCCTTGTCGTCACCTGTGAGGGCCAGGTGGCTTGCCGTTCGACCGGCTGACCTGGGGGCGGACGGGCGTTTCGGTTAGTCTTCGAACACCGCGAGGCCCAGCCATTCTGCGACCAGTGCCGGTGTGGTCTCCCCCTCGATCTCGATTGTCAGGGTGTTGGTGCGCAGCAGGTCGGTGGTGCTGCGTGCGCGCACCTCTTCCAGCCGAAAGCGCCCGCGCAGACGGCTGCCCGCCCGCACCGGCATCAGGAACCTCAGTTTGTTCATGCCATAGTTGATGCCCATGACCTGTCCCGGCAGCATCTCGAAGCAGTCATAGGCAAACCGGCTGGCCAGCGACAGGGTCAGGAACCCATGGGCGATGGTGCCGCCGAACGGGGTTTCGGCGGCGGCGCGGACCGGGTCAATGTGGATCCACTGCGTGTCGAACGTGGTTTCGGCGAACCGGTCGATCATGTCCTGATCGACCGTGATCCAGTTCGACACGCCCACCTCGGTGCCGATATGGGCCTGGCTTGCCTTCACCGCGGCCTGAAGGGCGGACATCAGCGCGGATCGGCGGCGACACGCACCATCCGCTTGCCTTTGTTGTCCCCGGCGAGCAGCCCGATCAGGGCGTGGGGCGCGTTTTCCAGCCCGTCCACGATATCCTCGGTCACCTTGATCTGGCCGGTCGAGACCCAGTGCCCCATCGCGCGCAGGCACTTGGCATCATCCTTGGCAAAATCCGTGACGATGAAGCCCTCCATCTTCAGGCGCTTGACGACGATCGCACCGGGCAGGTTGCGCGGGCCGAAGGGGCTGTCGGTATCGTATTGGCTGATTGCCCCGCAGCAGACAACGCGGCCCCGCTCGTTCATCACGTTCAAAGCCGTCTCCAGCACTTTGCCACCGACATTGTCGAAATAGATATCGACCCCATCGGGGCAGGCCGTGGCAAGGGCCTTGCCCAGGCCTTTCTCGTGATAGTCCAGGCAGGCGTCAAAGCCGAACTGGTCGATCACCCATTGGCATTTGTCCGGCCCGCCCGCGATGCCCACGACGCGGCATCCCAGCGCCTTGGCGATCTGGCCGACATAGCCGCCGACCGACCCCGCGGCGGCAGAGACCAGAACGGTCTCGCCCGCCATGGGCCGGCCAATCGACATCAACCCGTGAAAGGCCGTCTTGCCCGCGATGCCGTAGACCGACATCAGATGCGACAGCGTTTCGACCCGTGGCAGTTTCTGGACCTTGTGGGCCTTGGCAACAACGTGATCGGCCCAGACCGCTTCGGCGGCGACGATGTCGCCTGCGGCGATCTTGGGGCTGTTCGATGTAACGACCTCACAGACCGCATAGGTGGGCATCGCGTCGCCCGCAGTCACGGCCGCGCGATAGGTCGCGCCGCGCAGCCAGGACCGGTTGGCCGCGTCAATCGACATCAGGATCACACGGAGGAGCAGCTCGCCCTCGCCCGGCTGAGGCATCTCGGTTTCGATCATCTTGAAATGATCCGGGGTAAGCGCATCGGTAGGCAGGTCTGCGATGATGATCTGGCGGTTTGTCATGGGATATATCCTGTTGCGATGGATGAAGTATCGGCCGGGTCGGTCTGGTGCGGGTCAATCGACGGTGACCACGACCTTGCCCAGCACCTTGCGGTCCTGCAAAAGCTGCAAGGCGGCGCCGGCCTCTGCCAGCGGATAGCTGGCCGAGATGCGCGGTTTGATGCGGACCTCGCCATAAAAGCCAAAGAGATCGGCCATATTCGCCGCGTGGCCGGACGGTTCGCGCAGCGTATGCGCGCCCCAGAACACACCGACGATCTGGCAGCCCTTGAGCAATGTCAGGTTCAGCGGGATTTTCGGGATCCCTGCGGGAAATCCAACGACCAGAAACCGCCCCTTCCACGCAAGCGCCCGCAGCGCGGGCTCGGCATAGTCGCCGCCCACCGCATCATAGACCACATCGACGCCTTCGCCCCCCGACAGCGCCTTGATCCGATCCGAGAACGCCTTTCGCACCGCGCGGTCGGACATGTCGCGAGAGTAAACGATGGTCTCGTCGGCACCCAGATCCCGGCAGAATTGCGCCTTGTCCTCGGACGAGACCGCGGCGATGACACGGGCACCGAGGGCCTTGCCAAGTTCGATGGCCGCGGCACCCACGCCGCCGGCCGCCCCAAGGATCAACAGGCTTTCGCCCGCCTTGATCTCGGCGCGGTCCTTGAGCGCGTGATAGGAGGTGCCATAGGTCAGCACGAAACAGGCCGCCTCGTCATAGGGCATGGCATCGGGGATCTTGATCACCTTGGCCGCCTCGATCACCAGATGGGTCGCGAACCCGCCAAAACCCGACATGCCCAGAACCCGGTCGCCAATCGCCAGACCCTCGACACCCTCGCCCACGGCGTCGATCACACCCGCCACTTCGCCACCCGGCGCAAAGGGGCGGGGGGGTTTCATCTGATACATGTCGCGGATGATCAGCGTATCTGGAAAGTTCACGCCTGCGGCATGCACACGGATGCGCACCTGTTTCTTTCCGGGGTCTGGATCGGGCAGATCCTCCAACACCAGAGTGTCCGGCCCGCCGACCTCTTTGCTCAGCATCGCTTTCATCGTTTCGTCCTCCCCGTTTCCTGTGTCGAAAAACTGGGACGTGGCGTCGAGTCTTGTCAATCGCAATTCGGACCGACATTCTGCACAGCGGAATGGATGTCCGCATTTTGACGTGACGTTCCAAGGGAGGATGATCTGATGAGTGAGGCAAGCCTTGAGGGCTTCCGCGCGGATTTGCGGGCATGGCTGGAAGAGAACTGCCCGCCCCAGATGCGCGACGGGCTGATGACCGAAGAGGGCATTTGCTGGGGCGGCAAGGACTGGGTCTTTACCAGCGCGGCCCAGCGTGACTGGCTGGAGCGTTGCGCGGCCAAGGGTTACACCGTGCCCACCTGGCCGGTGGAGTATGGTGGCGCCGGGCTGAGCCGCGATCAGGAGAAGATCTTTCATCAGGAAATGGCACGCATCAACGCGCGGAGCCCGTTGCAGAGCTTTGGCATCTGGATGCTGGGGCCCGCGCTGCTGCATTTCGGCACTCATGAGCAAAAGCTGCACTATCTACCGCCCATCGCACGCGGAGAGGTCCGATGGTGCCAGGGCTATTCCGAACCCGGTGCCGGCTCCGATCTGGCCAATGTCCAGACAAAAGGCGAGGATCGCGGCGATTACTGGCTGGTGAACGGGCAAAAGATCTGGACCTCATATGCCGACAAGGCCGACTGGATCTTTGCGCTGGTGCGCACGGATCGCGAGGCACCCAAACACAAGGGGATCTCGTTTCTGCTGATCGACATGGCGCAGGACGGGGTGGAGACGCGGCCGATCAAGATGATTTCGGGCATTTCGCCCTTTTGCGAGACGTTCTTCACCGATGCGACCGTGCCCAAGGATCAGATCGTCGGTGAGGTGAACCGTGGCTGGGACGTGGCGAAATACCTGCTGACCCATGAGCGTGAGATGATCTCGGGCGGTGCCGCCGGTCTGACCGGCACCGGGCGCGCGCTGGGGGCGGTCCTGTCGGAAACGATGGAGGAGCTGGATGCGACGCTGCGTGCCGATGCGATGCGCTGCGAGATCGACACGCTGGCCATCGGTCTGACGCTGGAGCGTTACAAGGATCAGGCCGAAGCGGGGCAGGGGGCGGGCGACGCCTCGGCCATGCTGAAATACATGGGTACGGAGCTGAACAAGCGGCGGCATGAGCTGTTGATGACCGCAGGCGGCTCGGATGCGCTGGAATGGGACGGACCCTTGGGCAACCGCGCGGGCGACTGGCTGCGTACCAAGGCCAATTCGATCGAGGGCGGCACGAGCGAGGTGATGCTGAGCATCGTGTCGCGGCGTGTTCTTGGACTTCCGGGGTAGGGGCGATGGCAAAACTGGTGATGACAGAGGAAGAAACCATGCTGGCCGACATGGCGCGCGGGTTTCTGGATGGGGCCGCGCCGGTCTCGGCGTTTCGGGCGCTGCGCGATGCGGGTCAGACCCATGACGCGGATCTGTGGAAAGAGATGGCCGGGATGGGATGGGCCGGTGTGCTGGTCCCCGAAGAGGCCGGCGGGTCGGACATGGGTCAGGCCGCCGCCAACATCATCGCGCAGGAGATGGGCAAGACGCTGGCCGTCTCTCCGTTCCTGTCAAGTGCGGTGATCGCGGCCACCGCCCTGCGGCAGGTCGGCGACGCTCGCGCGATGCAGGCTTTGGGCCGGATCGCCAGCGGTGAGGCGACCTATGCGCTGGCCGTGGATGAGGGGATCAAGTTCGACCCTGAAGCGACGGAGATGGAAGCGGTGGCCGATGGCAACGGGTTCCGCCTGACCGGTCAGAAGCGCTTTGTCGTGGACGGTGCCCTGGCGGACCGGCTGCTGGTGCTGGCCCGGACCGCGAACGGTCTGACGCTTTTCGACATTCCCGCCGACCGCGGGGGCATCGCACGTCAGGCGACGCAGATGATCGACGCGCGCGACGCCGCCCGCATCAGCTTTGCCGATGTGCAGGCCACGGGCGAGGATGTGCTTGGCACCGTCGACAGCGCGATGGACGTGCTGAAACCCGCACTTGCCGCAGGCCAAGCGGCTCTGGCAGCCGAGCTGTCGGGCCTCTCGGCGGGGGCCTTTGGCATGACCGTCGGATACCTCAAGGAGCGCAAGCAGTTCGGCATCGAGATCGGTCGGTTCCAGGCGCTGCAACACCGTGCCGCGCATCTGTGGTGCGAGATCGAGGTGACGGCGTCGGCGATCCTCAACGCCGGGCGTATGCTGGACAGCGATCCCGAACACGCGGAGCTGGCCGTGTCGCTGGCCAAGGCGCGGGCGACGGATACCGCCAAGCTGGCGGTGATCGAGGGCGTGCAGATGCATGGCGGCATCGGCATGACCGACGCCTATGACATGGGCTTTTACATGAAACGCGCGCGGGTCGGGGCGGAATGGTTGGGCGACTACGCCTATCACGCCGAACGGGTTGCGGCACTGAGGGGGTTTTGATGGATATTCAGACGCTGTTTGGCTTGGACGGGAAGGTGGCGCTGGTCACGGGTGGCGCCACCGGGATCGGGCGCATGGCGGCCGAGGCGCTGGTGCGGGCCGGTGCGACCGTGCTGCTGGCCAGTCGCAAGGGTGCGGCCTGCGAGGCCGTCGCGGCCGAGCTGAACGGATTGGGCGCCAGTGGCACCGCGATCGGTTTTGCCGGTGATGTGAGCACCGAAGCGGGGGTCGATGCCCTGGTCGCGGCGGTGAAGGCGCGCACCGAGAGGCTCGATATCGTGATGAACAACGCAGGCGTCACCTGGGGCGCCCCGCTGGGCGCGTTCCCATTTGAGGCCTGGGACAAGGTGATGGGCGTGAATGTTGCCGGGCTCTTTGATCTGACGCAAAAGCTGTTGCCGATGCTGCGCGACAGCGGCTCGGTCGACGATCCGGCGCGCGTCGTCAATGTGGGCTCGGTTATGGGTGAGCGTGAGATGGGCGATGGCGCCTATTCCTATGCCGCGTCCAAGGCGGCGGTCCTGCACCTCAGCAAGATCCTGGCCAAGGAACTGGCGGGTGAAGCGATCACCGTGAACGCGCTGGCTCCGGGGCCGTTCGTCAGCCGGATGACCGCCTTTGCCACCCATGACGAGGAGATGCGCGCGAAGGTCGGCCAGGACGTGCCGCTGGGTCGTGTGGGCCGCGACGAGGATATCGCGGGCTGCATGCTGTTTCTGTGCGGGCGCGGCGGGGCCTATGTGACAGGGGCCGTTATACCGGTGTCGGGCGGGATCAACGTGATGTCCGGGCCGAACATATTCGAGCAGGCGCTGCACTGATGCCCGGGATCGCCGCGACAGACACATATCCCAAGCTGATGGACGCCTTCAGCCAGACCCGAAAACATGCCCTCAACGCAGCGCAGGCCCGTGGCCTGACGCCGGATTGGTAACCGACCTTAGTCAGGAGAGACACATGCGTGACGCCCTTATCGTTTCCACCGCCCGCACCCCGATCGGCAAGGCCTATCGCGGTGCGTTCAACAACACCACGCCACAGGAACTGGCCGGTCATGCCATCGCGCATGCCGTGAGCCTTGCGGGCGTGGACCCGGCATCGGTGCAGGACGTCGTTCTGGGGGCGGCTTTGCAGCAGGGTCATTCCTCGGGCAATATCGCCCGTCAGGCCGCGATGCGGGCCGGGCTGCCGGTGAGCGTGGCCGGCATGTCGCTGGACCGGCAATGTGCCAGTGGCATGATGGCGATTGCGACCGCCGCCAAACAGGTCGTGATGGACGGTATGGACGTGGTCGTGGGCGGCGGTGTCGACAGTATCTCGATGGTGCAGACGCCCGAGATGCGGGTCAAGGCCGACCCCTGGCTGATGGCGCACAAGCCCGCCATCTACATGTCGATGCTGGAAACCGCCGAAACCGTCGCCGCGCGCTATGGTGTGAGCCGCGAGGAACAGGATGCCTATGCCGCCCAATCGCAGGAGCGTACCCACCTGGCACAGGAGGCCGGACGGTTCGACGATGAGATCGTGCCGCTGACATCGACCATGATGCTTCAGGACCGCGACACCAAGGAGATCTCGTATCACGAGGTGACGCTGGACAAGGACGAGGGCAACCGCCCCGGCACCAGTGCCGAAAGCCTGGCCGGTCTCAAACCCGTGTTCAAGGACGGGATGGTCATCAAAGAGGGCAAATACATCACCGCCGGCAATGCCTCACAGCTGAGCGACGGAGCCTCCGCCTCGGTCGTGATGGAGGCCAAGGCGGTCGAAAAGGCCGGGCTGGAGCCTCTGGGCCGCTATGTCGGTGTGATGGCCGCAGGCTGCGAGCCCGACGAGATGGGGATCGGCCCGATCTATGCGGTGCCGCCGCTGCTCAAGGCGCATGGGCTGACGATGGACGATATCGGGCTGTGGGAGCTGAACGAGGCATTCGCCGTTCAGGTGCTTTACTCCCGCGATCAACTTGGCATCCCGGATGCGCTGCTGAATGTCGATGGCGGTGCGATTTCCATCGGGCATCCCTATGGGATGTCCGGGGCGCGGATGGTCGGGCACGCTCTGATCGAAGGCAAGCGGCGCGGTGTGAAATACGTTGTCTGCACCATGTGCGTCGGTGGCGGCATGGGGGCGGCGGGCCTCTTTGAGGTCTTGTGACCGAAGCCCGCGCGATGCACCTTGGCCGGGGTTTTTTGGCCCGAGGCTTTATGGCCTGATATACGACAGACCGAGGGCGGCACGGTCCGCCCTCAGATCATAGAAGATAACGCTTTTCCGGAGGCTTCATGGCCCGCACCGACTCTCACCTGCCCGCCGCCCTGCGCGGGTTGCGCATTCCGCTGATCGCCGCTCCGCTTTTTATCATTTCCGTCCCGAAACTGGTGATCGCGCAATGCAAGGCGGGGATCGTCGGATCCTTTCCGGCGCTGAATGCGCGGGAGGCCGAGGGAGAGCCGCCGCTGCTCGAGGCCTGGCTGACGGAAATCCGCGAAGAGCTGGACCGCCACAACCAGGCCAACCCGGACCGGCCTGCGGCGCCCTTTGCCGTCAATCAGATCGTACACCGGTCAAACGGGCGGATGGACCGGGATCTGGAAATCTGTGTGCGCCACAAGGTGCCGATCTGGATCACCTCACTGGGCGCGCGGGTTGAGGTGAACGAGGCCGCGCATTCGGTCGGTGGCGTTGTGCTGCATGACATCATCAACAACAGCTTTGCCAGAAAGGCGATCGAGAAAGGGGCCGATGGGCTGGTCGCTGTCGCGGCGGGCGCCGGCGGGCATGCGGGGCAGCAATCGCCGCTGGCGCTGGTGCGGGAAATCCGTGAATGGTTCGATGGGCCGATCGCGCTCTCGGGTGCGATTGCCACGGGCGAGGCCTTGCTGGCCGCCCGAGCGGTGGGGGCCGATCTGGGCTATACCGGATCGCCTTTCATTGCCACGCAAGAGGCCAATGCCGATCAGGCCTATAAGGACATGATCGTGGGGTCGGGTGCTGAGGATATTGTCTATTCCTCGCTCTTTACCGGGGTCTGGGGCAACTATCTCAAAGGGTCGGTCAAGGCTGCGGGGATGGATCCCGACAACCTGCCGACCGCAGATTCCAGCTCGATGAACTTCGGACAGGACCGGGAGAAACCAAAGGCCTGGAAGACGATCTGGGGCTCTGGCCAGGGGATCGGCGCGATCAAGTCGGTTGGGCCCGCGGGCGCGATCGTGGACCGGATCGAGGCAGAATACCTTGCCGCAGGTCGGGCATTGGCCGCCGAGTTTTCCTAGATGGCCGAGCTTCTTGTGATCCGGCACGGGCAGGCGTCCTTCGGTCAGGACGATTACGATGTGTTGTCCGATCTTGGCCGGCATCAGTCCCGGGCGGTCGGCGCGCTGCTTGGCCGGATCGGCTGGGAACCTGATCGCCTGGTGACGGGCACGCTGAGACGGCAAAAGGATACGCTGACCGCCATGGGGTTTGACGCACCCCCCGAAGAGCATGCGGGCTTTGACGAGTATGACTTTGCCGATCTGCTGCATGCACGGTTCGACGGCCAAGTGCCGATAGTGGTCAAAGAGGACCGCAAGGCACATTTCCGGGCCTTGCGGGATACGGTGTTCGCATGGCAGGACGCGGCCTTTGATGGCGCATCCGAAACCTATGCCGCGTTTGCCGCACGGGTCGAGGCCGCGCGCCGCTTTGCCACCGACACCACGGCACGGCGTGTGCTTGTGGTGTCGTCCGGCGGGGTGATCGGGCAGATGACAGCGACGGTCATGGGCGCGCCCAAGCGGCATATGATGGAGCTGAATCTGCAAATCAAGAACACCGCGATGACCCGCTTTATGTTCAGTGGCGCGCGGTTTTCTTTGCATGAATTCAATGCCACGCCCCATTTCATGTCGCCGCAGGGCGCGGACCTGCTAAGCTATAGTTGAGGGAAGTAGGATGAGCGCAGAGACACAGACACTCGATGAGACGGCGGTGGCCCGCTATCTGACCGACCATTTGCCAGGGTTCGAGGGGCCGATGGAGGTGACCAAGTTCCAGACCGGTCAGTCGAACCCGACCTTTCTGCTCAGGACGCCCGCGCGCAGCTATGTCCTGCGCCGCAAACCGCCGGGCGTGTTGTTGAAATCCGCCCATGCGGTCGACCGGGAGTTTCGGGTCCAGCGCGCCCTGGCCGACACGGACGTGCCTGTCGCGCGCATGCATCTTTTGTGTGAAGATGACGACGTGATCGGATCCATGTTCTATGTGATGGACCATGTCCCGGGGCGCAACTTTTACGATCCGTCCATGCCCGATCTGGGCTCTGCCGACCGGGCCGGGATCATCGACGAGATGAACCGTGTGCTGGCCGCGTTGCACGATGTGGATATCGACGCGGTGGGTCTTTCGGATTACGGACCTGACGGCAATTACTTTGAACGGCAGGTGGCGCGCTGGTCCAAGCAATACCGCGCGTCCGAAACCCAGAGCATTCCGGCGATGGACGAGCTGATGCTGGCACTGGAGGAGCAGCGGCCCGAAGATGACGGCCAGCGCACATTGGTGCATGGCGACTACCGGATCGACAACATGATCTTCGACGCGCAGAGCACGCAATGTCGCGCGGTGCTGGATTGGGAGCTGTCGACCATTGGTCATCCCTATGCCGATCTGGCCGGGGTCATCATGCAATGGCAATTGCCCGCGGGCAGCGAAGGGCGAGGAATGGGCGGGCTGGACCGCGCAGCCCTTGGCCTGCCCTCCGATGAGGCTTTCATCGCCCGGTATTGCGACAGGCGCGGCTTGGATGGGATCGACAATTTCGGCTATTACCTCGGCTTTTGCTTCTTTCGCATGGCAGGGATCATTCAGGGCGTTCTCAAACGCGCGCTGGATGGCAATGCCTCGAACCCAGACCGCGCCATGAAGGTGGGGGAATACGTGCCGGTCTTTGCCCAGCATGGCCTGGATGCGCTCAAGCAAGGATAGCCACGTATGGACGATCTCGACGTCGGGGACGGCAAGGACCGCAATTTCGTCACCGCGCTGGCGCGGGGGCTTCAGCTTCTGCGGTGCTTTCGCGACGGCGAGGCGACACTCACCAACGCCGATTTCTCGGAACGCACGGGCCTGCCCAAGGCGACGATTTCACGGTTGACGCACACGTTGTGCGAGTTGGACTATCTTGCGCTGGATCCGCGCGCGGGCACCTATCGGCTGACCGCGGGCGTGCTGCATCTGGGGTTCAGCGTGCTCAGCGCGCTCGATATCGGGGCGCGGGCCAAACAGATCATGGAACGTCTGCGCGACGGGCCCAACTCCTATATCACCGTCGCCCTGGGCGAACAGCATCAGCTCGATGTGGTCTATCTGGTGACCTGCAACAGTCACGAGGGCGTCACGCTGGCGATCCGCGTGGGCACCCGTTTGCCGATCTTTCATTCGGGCATCGGTCAGGCCATCCTCGTCGGTATGGACGATGACGCCCGCGAGCGGATCTTTGAGATCGCCGGGCGCCGAGGTCCGGAGATCGAAGCCGAAGGTCGGGCCCGGTTTTCGGAGGCGCGCGCCATCTACGAGGACAAAGGGTTTTGCACCGGCTACGGGATCTGGCGAAGGGATGTGAACGGCATTGCGGTTCCGGTCTTTTCACTGGGCGGTGCGGGGGTTTATGGGCTGAATGTCGGGGGCCCGTCGTTCCGCGTAAAACCGCGCCAGCTTGAAAGCGTCTATGCCCCTATGCTGACCGAAGCGGGGCGTCTGCTGAGCACCCGAAGACCAGATTGAATCGGCGCGGTGATCTGTTCCGCACAGCGGAACGATTCCTGTGACAACCGGAAAATCTCCGGTGGATTTTTTCGAGTGTGTCCTCGCGGGTTCTTTCAAATCCAATTTGGATTACGCGCCTTTGCAACCCTGAGTCTATCTCATAAAAATTTATTATAAAACAAATACTTAAGAATTGATCAGCGAATTCCCGCCGGCGGTTATGCGCGCAATCAGCCAATAAAGTCTCACTCAATCCGCCGGAAATGACGCTGGGGCCTGCCGTGTCTGAACTCTTGACTTTAGCAGGGGGTATGCAACTCTTTCTGGGCAGCTGACGACCCAAAAATCAACTAATCGGGCGCGGCTGATTCTAGGGAGGACTACATGAAAAAGATCGTCAAACTCGGCGCGGTTTCCGCGCTTTCGTTGATTGT
Organism: Aestuariivita sp.; assembly: GCF_021404545.1. Taxonomy (GTDB): domain Bacteria; phylum Pseudomonadota; class Alphaproteobacteria; order Rhodobacterales; family Rhodobacteraceae; genus Aestuariivita. The sequence continues at coordinate 139,709 of NZ_JAAWWD010000061.1, read as the reverse complement.
CGGCGCGGCATCCGCTTTTGCCGCGGACATCAAAATCGCCTTCATCGACCCCCTGTCGGGGCCCTTCGCCAGCACGGGCACAAACGGGCTGCACCAGTTTGAATTCGCGGCCGACTATATGGTCAACCAGCAGGGCGGCGTTCTGGGAGGACAAACGTTCGAGGTCGTCGGTTTCGACAACAAGATCAGCCCCAAGGAATCGCTGATCCAGTTGCAGGTCGCCATTGACCAGGGCATCCGGTTTATCACCCAGGGCAATTCGTCCGGCGTGGCCAACGCACTGACCGAGGCCATCGACAAGCACAACCGCCGCAACCCCGATGACCGGGTTTTGTTCTTGAACTATGCCGCCGTGGATCCGGCGCTGACCAATGACAAGTGCAATTTCTGGCATTTCCGCTTTGACGCCAATGCCGATATCAAGATGGATGCGATCACCGACTCGATTGCCTCCAACCAGGAGATCGAGCGGATCTATATCATCGGCCAGGACTATTCCTTTGGCAAGGCGGTCTCGGCTGCGGCCAACCGGTTCCTGAGCGAAAAACGCCCCGATATCGAGGTCGTCGGGGATGAACTGCACCCGATCGGCAAGGTCAAGGATTTCACCCCATATAGCCGCAAGATTGTCGCCTCGGGTGCGGATGCGGTGATCACCGGCAATTGGGGGGCGGATATGCTGGGCCTTGGCAAGTCGATCATCGAAAACGGGTTCGACGGGCCGATCTATACCTATTACGCGGCCGGTTCCGGCATCACGGCGGCTTTCGGCGAAACAGGCAAGGGCGCGATCCGTCTGGTGAGCGAAGGGCAGATCAACCCGCCGCCCACGGACGAGGCAGCCGCCTATTACCAGGCGTTCAAGGCCAAGTACCCCGATGGCAATATCGATCAGTCGCGGATCTCTAACACCATCGGGATGCTGGCACAGGCCATCGAGGCGGCAGGCACTGCCGATGACGTCGTCAAGGTTGCCTATGAGTTGGCAGGGATGGAGTACGAGTCGATCTGGGGCGGCAAGGTGTTCATGCGCGAAGAAGACCACCAGGCGATCCAGGATATCCATATCCAGGAGCATACCGACGAGGGGATCACCTTCACCTATGACGGGTCTGATTACGGTGTGCGTTCGATGAAACGGATCGAGATGGCGTCGATGGACAGCCCCACAACCTGTCAGATGAAACGCCCCTGAGTCATGGGACCGTTCTGAACAGGGTCATCTGATCGGCCTGTCCCGCGGGTGATGGGACGGGCCACCCAATTCTGTTATCCGCTAACCCTCTGGGGGGACCTATGGAACTCATCCTCGTCAATCTCATCGACGGGCTTGTGACCGGACTGCTCTTGTTCATGCTTTCCGCGGGCCTGACGCTTATCTTTTCCATGATGGGTGTGCTGAATTTCGCGCATGCCAGTTTTTATATGCTGGGCGCCTATTTCGCCTATCAGATCAGCATTGCGCTGGGGTTCTGGATGGGGCTGCTGATCGCGCCGCTGATCGTCGGGATCATGGGGGCCGGCGTCGAACGCTATGGGCTGAGGCGCGTTCATCAGTATGGGCATGTGCCTGAGCTGATCTTTACCTTTGGTCTTGCCTTGCTGATCGAAGAGCTGGTGCAGTTCATCTGGGGCAAGAACCAGATGCCCTATTCGGTTCCCGATGTCCTGAACTTCACCGCCTTCGCGATCGCGGGCAACTCCATCCCCGCCTACAAGATTTTCATGATCTTCATCTCGATCGCGATCTTTATCGGGTTGCTGTACATCCTGACCAGAACCCGGGTCGGCATGATCATCCAGGCCGCGCTGAGCTATCCGCGCACGGTCGAGGCGCTGGGGCATAACGTGCCGCTGATCTTCATGGGTGTCTTCGGCGTGGGAACAGCCCTTGCAGGGGTTGCCGGCGTGATCGCGGGGCCGGTTCTGGGCACCTTTCCCGGCATGGCCTTTGTGCTGGGATCCATCGTGTTCGTGACGATCGTGATCGGCGGGTTGGGATCGCTTTGGGGGGCGCTGGTGGCCTCGCTTCTGATCGGGTGGATCACGACCTTCGCGAAATCCTACAACATTGCGATGTCCGATATTCTGAACGGGATCGGCATTCCCAGCCCGGCCGACCTTGATACCAGCGCGTTTCGCGATCTCTGGACGGTGACCAGTCCGCAGATCGCCGATATTCTGCCCTATATCCTGATGGTGATGATCCTGATCTTTCGCCCGCAGGGTCTGTTCGGAAAGCGGCAGTCATGACCGATACGAACGTGAAAGATCCCGCGCGCTCCAAGGAGCAGATCACCACCGACCCGAGCAAACCTGCCCAGCGGATGGGCGCAGGGTCGATGACCCTGACGCTGACGCCCTGGCTGATCGGGGCAGTGCTGCTGGCGATCCTGCCTTTCGTCTTTACGTCCAATTCGGCGCTGACCATCATGAACCAGATGTGGATCACGGTGATCTTCGCGCTGGCCTATAACATGCTTTTGGGCCAGGGCGGCATGCTGTCGTTCGGCCATGCGGTCTATGCCGGGGTGGGCGGATTTGCCTGCATGCATATCATGAACGCGTCCGATTTCTTTGCCAGCTTTCCCCTGCCGGTGCTGCCGATCTTTGGCGGCCTTTTCGGCATGGGTCTGGCGCTGATCGTCGGCAGCTTTTCGACACGCTCGGCCGGAACCGTCTTTGCGATGATTTCCCTGGGCGTGGGAGAGTTGATCGCGGCCTCGTCGGTGATCGTGGTGGCGTTTTTTGGCGGTGAGGAAGGGATTTCCGGCGACAGAACCTATGCGATGCCGTTTTTTGGCAATGAGTTTCTGCAACAGATCGACGTCTATTACCTGATCTCGTTCTGGGTGATTGTGTCGGCGGCGCTGATGTATCTGTGGTCGCGCACGCCCGTGGGCCGGATGGCCAACGCGGTGCGCGACAACCCCGAACGGGCCGAGTTCCTGGGGTATTCCGCGCGTTGGGTCAGGTTCTACAGCTTTGTCGCGTCGGGCTTTTTTGCGGGCATCGCGGGCGGGCTTTTCGCCATCAACTATGAGATCCTGACCGAAGAGAACCTCAACACGGCCTCATCCGGCATTATCCTGCTGGTGACGTTCCTGGGCGGGGTCGGCTTTTTCTTCGGACCGATCATCGGCGCCATCGTCTTTACCCTGGTGCAGACGGTGCTGTCGCTGGAAACCGATCTTTGGGCGTTTTACGCAGGCACGCTGTTTGTGGCGACGGTGATGTTCTTTCCCGGCGGCCTGGCCGGTCTGATGATGATGCATGTCCCGGCGTTCAAGCTGGGCAAGGCGGGGTATCTGGTGCGGCCCTATATCAGGACGTTGATCCCGGCGGCGATCGGGACCCTTGGGCTCTGCGCGTTGGTCGAGATGACCTTTCATGTCCGGCACGCGGCGACAGGCGACACGCAGATGACGCTCTTTTGGATCCCGTTCGACAGCCACGCGATCCTGCCATGGGTCATTGCCGCGGCTATTGCGCTGATCGGTCTGGGCATTGCCCGGGCCACGACCCCGGCCTTGCGCGACGCCTGGAACGAGGCCAACACTGCGGGAGATCGGTCATGAGCGTTCCTGCACTGCAGCTCGAAGGGCTCAAGAAAAGCTTTGGCAAGGCCGAGATCATCCGGGGGGTCGATCTGGAAATCGGACGCGGGGAGCGCCACGCTGTGATCGGCCCTAACGGGGCAGGCAAATCCACGCTCTTTAACCTGATCACGGCGCGGTTTGCGCCAACGGAGGGCAAGGTCAGGCTTCATGGCGAGGATCTGAGCGGGTTGCAGCCCTTTCAGATCAACCGCAAGGGGCTCAGCCGGTCGTTTCAGATCACCAATATCTTTCCCCGCATGACCGTCTTTGAAAACGTGCGCTGCGCACTGTTGTGGGCGCAGGGGTACAGGTATTCGTTCTGGAACCTCGTGAACCGATCGCGGCAGCTGACCGAGAGCACCGATGCGATCCTCGATCAGATCAACCTCTCGGAGCGGCGCGACCTGCCCGCCGGGACACTGTCTTATGCCGAGCAGCGCGCGCTTGAGATCGGGATCACCATCGCGGGCGGGGCCGATGTGATCATGCTCGATGAGCCCACGGCCGGGATGAGCCATTCCGAGACCGATTACATCACCGAGCTGATCCTCAAGGTCACCGAAGGCAAGACGCTGGTGATGGTCGAGCATGACATGGGCGTGGTCTTTAACCTTGCCGACCGGATCAGCGTGCTGGTTTATGGCGAGATCATCGCGACGGGCAAGCCCGCCGATGTGCGCGGCGATCCCAGGGTGCAGGAAGCCTATCTTGGCGAGGCGTTGGAGACCGAACAGTGATCGAAGTGACCGACATGCATGCCTATTACGGCAAGTCGCACATCCTTCAGGGTGTGAATATGACCGTCAAGGAGGGGGAGATCGTGGCCCTGCTGGGCCGCAACGGGGTGGGCCGGTCGACCACCTGCAAGGCCATCATGGGTGAGGTGACACCGATCGGATCGGTGAAATTCAAGGGCGAGGAGATCGCGGGCCGCAAAGCGTTCGAGATTGCCAATATGGGCGTCGGCTATGTGCCGGAAAACCGCGATATCTTTCCAGGGCTGACCACGCGGCAGAACCTGACGCTGGGCCTCAAGCCCGGGCAGAAGGATGGCGCGGGGCGGTGGTCGATGCAGGCCATGTTCGAGATGTTCGAAAATCTCAATCAGCGCGCGGATGTCGAAGCCTCGGTCCTGTCTGGCGGTGAACAGCAGATGCTGACCATGTGCCGCACGCTGATGGGCGACCCGGACTTCGTCATGATCGACGAACCGACCGAAGGGTTGTCGCCGCAGATGGTGCAGAAGGTGGCACAGGTGCTTCAGGAAATCGCCAAGCGCGGTATCTCCACACTGCTGGTGGAACAAAAGCTCTCTATCGCGCTCGATATCGCGCACAGGGTCTATGTCATGGGGCACGGGCAGATCGTCTTTGAAGGCACCCCTGCGGACCTCAAAGCCGCCGATGAGGTGCGTCGCGAATGGCTTGAGGTCTGATGGCGATGGGAACGCTTGACGCTGAAAGGCTCGCACGGATCAAACTGTGGATGCAGCGATATGTGGATGCGCGCCGATATCCCGGCGCCTCGGTGCTGATCGCTCAGGGCGGGCAGGAGGTTTTCTATCACGATTGCGGGCTGCGCGATATCGAGGCGAGGCAGCCCTGGTCGCGCGATACCGTGGCGCGGATCTATTCGATGACCAAGCCGGTGACCTCGGCCGCGCTTATGATGTTGGTCGAGCGCGGTCTGGTCCATCTCGACGTGCCGGTCTCGGACTTCATCCCAGGGTTTGGCGATGCGCGTTGTCTGATCCCCGGTGCCTCCGATCTGGCGCAGACCGAGCCCTGTGCGCCGCCCAGCCTGCACCAGATACTGACCCATACCTCCGGGCTGAGCTATTCGTTCAACACAGGGCCGGTGCCGGAAGCGATGCGCGACGGCAAGCTCGACTTTGGCCCTGGCGCGCGCCGTCTGGCCGATGTCGCCGATGCGGTCGCCCGGCTTCCGCTGGCCTTTCGGCCCGGCACACGCTGGGAGTATTCTGTCGGCATCGACATCATCGGACGGGTTATCGAGGTGATCACCGGCCAGGATCTGGGCCAGTTTGTTGTGGACGAACTGCTCGATCCGCTGGGCATGTCGGAGACCCGCTTTGCCGTTCCGCCGACCGCGCGCGCGCGGTTTGCGGCGCTCTATACCCCGCTGGCGGGGGACAGCTTTGATCTGAACGCGCGCGCCCAGGGCGATGAGACGCTGCGGCAGGCCGATGGCGCGACCGACAGCCCGTTTCTGGACAGCCGGATGCAGTCCGGCGGCGGCGGGCTGGTCGGGACAATCGACGACTATGTGAAGTTTGCAGAGATGCTGCGCGCCGGTGGGGCGGGTCTTTTGTCACCGGCAACGCTGGCGTTCATGATGCGCAACCATCTGGCGGGCGACATCGCATCGATGGGTCCCGACAGCTTTGCCGAACAACCGATGGAGGGCATGGGCTTTGGCATCGGCGGGGCGGTCGTGCTGGACCCGGCGCGCGCGCGCGTGCCGGGCTCGGTCGGGGATTACTCCTGGGGCGGTATGGCGTCGACGTTTTTCTGGGTGGACCGGGCGCAGGATCTGTGCGTGGTCTTTTTCACACAGCTTTCGCCCAGCTCGTCCTATCCCTCCCGCTCCGAGCTCAAGGCCCTGGTGCAGGGGGCGTTGCTGTGACCGGGCGCGTTTTGTGGACACCCCCGCCCGAGCGCTATGCCGCATCGACCATGGCTCAGTTCACGCGGTTTGTGGAAGACACGCGCGGTCTGCGCTTTGCCGATTACAACGCCATGTGGCGCTGGAGCGTCGACGACCTCAACGGGTTCTGGACCGCGATCTGGGATTTCTTTGAGATCCCCGCCGCCCCCCGGCCCGAGCGCCTGTTGGTCAAGCGGCAGATGCCCGACATGGAATGGGGCACCGGGGGGCGGTTGAATTACGCCGAAAACATCCTGCGCCATGCCCAGGGCCGCGAGGATCAAACCGCGCTGATCGTGCAATCCGAGACCTTTGGCCGGTCCGAGCTGAGCTGGGGCGCGCTGCGCGATCAGGTTGCCAGCGTCGCCGCGCGGTTGCACGAAATGGGGGTGGGCGAGGGGGATCGCGTGGTCGCGATCCTGCCCAATACCGAAACCGCGTTGATCGCCTTTCTGGCAACGGCCAGCGTTGGGGCGATCTGGTCGCTTTGCGCGCCGGATATGGGGCATGTGGCGATCCTGGACCGGTTTGAGCAGATCGAACCCAAGGTGCTGATCGCACAGGACGGCTATGTCCATGCAGGCCAGAGAGTGGACCGCCGGGCGGTGCTGGCGCAGATCGCCGATGGTCTGCCGGGTGTTGAATACCATGTCACGCTGCCGGTGGTGGGTGATCTGCCGGAGGGCCATATCGACTGGCGCACGCTGATTACGGACACGGTGCCCTTCGCCCCCAAACAGGTTCCATTCGAACACCCGGTCTGGATCGTCTATTCCTCGGGCACCACGGGCAATCCCAAACCCATCGTACATGGCCATGGCGGTGTTGTTCTTGAGGGCTGCAAACAATCGCTGCATATGGATCTGTCGTCACGGGACCGCTATTGCTGGCTGACCTCTTCGGGCTGGATCATGTGGCAGTCGCAATGGGTTGCGCTGGGTCAGGGTGCCGCCGTCGCGATGTTCGACGGGGCGGTAAACCATCCCGACATGTCGGTCGTCTGGCGTTTCATCGCGGAGGAGCGGTTGACGTATTTCGGCGCGGGCGCGGCTTTTTTCAGCGGCTGCATGAAGGCCGGGATCACCCCACGCGACGCGGTCGATCTGGGCGCGCTGCGGTCTCTGGGGTCGACCGGATCGCCGCTGTCGGGGGATGCCTATGACTGGATCTACCGGGATGTGAAAACAGATCAATGGCTCGCGCCCATTGCCGGCGGCACGGACCTTGCCGGAGCCTTCGTGCTCGGCCATCCCGGCATGCCGGTGCGCGCGGGCGAAATGCAGTGCCGCGCGCTTGGCAATGCGGTGCGGTCCTTCGATCCGGCAGGCAATGACCTGGTCGGAGAAGTCGGAGAGCTTGTCTGCACCGAACCCTTGCCCTCGATGCCGCTGTGTTTCTGGGGCGATACGGATGGGACACGGCTGCATGACAGCTATTTCGCCGATTATCCGGGCATCTGGCGGCACGGGGATTGGATCAGTATCGCCGAAGATGGCTCCAGCGTGATCTATGGCCGGTCGGACGCGACCATCAATCGCAAGGGGCTGCGGCTGGGGTCGGCCGAGATCTATCAGGCGGTCGAAGGCCTGGACGAGATCCTCGACAGTCTTGTCGTCGATCTGGAATTTCTGGGCCGCGAGAGCTTTATGCCGCTCTTTGTCGTCCCGGCGCCGGGTGCCGCGCTGGACGACGCGCTGAAAGAGCGGATCAATACGGCGATCCGGTCGCAGGTCTCGGCCCGGTTTGTGCCCAATGAGATCGTCGAGATCACGGAGGTGCCGCGCACATTGTCGGGCAAGAAACTTGAAGTTCCGGTGAAAAAGCTTTTGCTTGGGCAGGCTGCCGAGCGGGTGGTGAATCGCGACAGCATGGCCAACCCCGCAAGCTTTGACTTTTTCATCGCCTATGCGACAGCACGGGCCACGTCCTGAGGCCCTGCCATGACCACCACCACGACCCCCGCCGACGCGCTGCTCGGTCTTTTGGATATCGAACAGCTTGAGGTGGATCTGTTTCGCGGGATCGGCGGCGGAGGCGAGACGACCACACGCATTTTCGGCGGTCACGTGATCGCGCAGGCGCTGATGGCGGCCTATCGCACGGTGCCGGATCGGCTCTGTCATTCGCTGCATGCCTATTTCATCCGTCCCGGCGATCCGGCCATTCCGGTGATCTATCAGGTCGACCGGGCCCGCGATGGCGGCAGTTTCACAACCCGGCGGGTGGTGGCGATCCAGCATGGCAAGCAGATCTTCAACATGGCGGCCTCGTTTCATGTGACCGAAGAGGGCTGGTCCTGGCAGCATCCCATGAAAGACGTCGGCGCGCCCGAGGACTGGCCCAGCCGGGACGAACTGCGCCAGGGCGCTGTGGACCGGATCCCGGAAAAGTACCGGTCAGATTTCCTGCGCGAACGGCCCATCGAACTGCGCGAGGTAGCCCCCCGCGACTTTTTCGAGCCCGCGATCACCGATGACCGCAATCAACTGTGGTTCCGGATGCAGGCGGCCCGGGGTCAAAGCCCGCAGATGCAGCATTGCCTGCTGGCCTACGCATCGGACATGAACCTGCTGGGCTCGTCGCTGCGGCCGCACGGGCTGACGTGGTTTCAGGGCAAGGTGATGACGGCGAGCCTGGATCACGCGATGTGGTTTCACGCGCCCATCGAGTTTGCGGACTGGCATCTTTACGATCTCGATGCGCCCTGGACGGGCGGCGGCCGCGGGTTCAACCGTGGCGCCATCTATGCCCATGACGGCCAGCTTGTGGCCAGTGTCGCGCAGGAGGGCCTGATGCGCCCCCTGCACAAGGACTGACACCCTCAGCCAAACACGAAAAAGCACATCTTGTTGCCATCCGGGTCGCGCACATATGCGCCATAAAACTGATCCGGGATCCGCTGACCCGGCGCGCCCTCATCTGTGGCCCCCAGTTCAATCGCGCGATGATAGAGCGTTTCGGCCTCGGCCTTGGTCGAGGTGGGAAAGGCGATCATGACCCCGTTGCCGGGTGTGGGTGCCTGCTTGTCGTAGGGTTCGCAGACGGCCAGCATCGGCTCGCCCCGCTTGGTGCCGATAAAGGCGATGCGACCGGCATCGATCACGACCTTTGCGCCCTGGTCGGCAAAAAGGTCGGTGTAGAACGCCTTGGCCCGGTCCAGGTCCGAGACGCCGATTGTCGTATATCCGATCATTGTGAAATCCTCTTTCTAGGTCAGGGTGTTACAGGGCCGGATGCGGCAGTCTAGGCCAGCTCTCCGAACCGTCGGTTCAGTTTGCGCATGCCGCCGATCCAGCGGTCATAATCCTCGACCTTGTTGCGCATATACCCCCGCACTTGGGCGTGGGTCAGGATCAGGAAGGTCTCGTCGCGGATCGCTTCGAGGCAGATCTGCGCAACAGGCCCCGGCTCCATCATGCCGTCGATGGCGGCCACGTGATCCTCGTGTCCCCGGGTCATTTCGGTGCGCACGGCCTGCGGGCACAGAACGCTGACCTTGATCCCGTCATCGCCATGGGTCATCGCGATCCATTCCGCCAGACCGACCGCGGCGTGTTTGGTCACCCCGTAGGAGGCCGAGCCCACCTGATTGAGCAAGCCTGCGGCAGAGGCGGTATTCAGCAGATACCCACCGCCGCGCGCGGCCATCCGGGGCACAAGGTGGCGCGCCGCCCAGACATGGGACATCACGTTGACCTCCCACACCCGCTGCCAGTCGTCATTGGGCGTCTCCATCCCGCCGCCCACGGCGATCCCGGCATTCGAGAAAAAGAGGTCGATGGGGCCGATCTTATCCTCCACATCGTCGATCATCGCGGTGATCTGATCCTCGCATGAGACATCGACCGTATAGGCCACTCCGCCGATCTCCCGGGCCGTTTGCGCCGCGCCCTCGCCGTTGCGGTCCACGCAGACCACCTTCGCCGCGCCCGCCTGGGCGAACGCGACGCACAGCGCGCGGCCGATCCCGCTTGCCGCGCCTGTCACAACGCAGATCCTGCCTGTGATATCCATCGCTCAACTCCACATGCTTGAGCCGCCGCACACGGTCAGCGCCTGACCGGTCATGTACCGGCTGGCATCCGAGGCGAGGTAGACGGCAATGCCCGCGAAATCCTCGGGCTCGCCCAGACGGCGCAGGGGGATCTCCTCCTGCACGCGTTTGGCGGTTTCGGGATTGTCCCACAGCTCGCGCGCGAAGTCGGTCTTGACCAGGCCCGGGCAAAGCGCGTTGAACCGCAGGCCCTTGGGCCCGAACTCGGCCGCCAGATTGCGGCAGAGCCCGATCAGTGCCAGTTTCGACATCGCATAGGTGCCCAACATCACCGAGGCCTTGAACGCCCCGATAGAGGACGTAAAGACCATCGAGCCGCTGCCTTTCGCCACCATGTCGGGCGCGACCATCTGCGCCAGCCACAGGTTGGACTGAACATTGGCCTGCATGGTCCGCTCATAAGCCTCGTCGGGGATTTCGGAGGTTTTGCCATAATAGGGGTTTACCCCGGCATTGCCGATCACCACGTCGATCGGACCGGCCAGATCATGGGTCCGGTCCACCAGCGCCTGCACCTGATCCTTGTGAACCACATTGCAGGGCACCGCATGGGCGCGGCCTTTGCCACGGGCGTTGATCTGCGCTGCGGCGGCCTCCAGTTGATCGGGCTTGCGCGCCGAAATCACGACCGTCGCGCCATGATCGGCAAGCGCCGTGGCCATGGCCAGACCCATGCCCTTGGACGCGCCGGTCAGAAGGGCGGTCTTGCCGGTCAGATCGAACAGGCTCATCCCATGAACCCCGAGGCGCCACGTTCCTTGCCCACCGCCTTGGCCGCCGATTGGCGCGCGTTGCTTTGCTGATAGGTCTTGACCTCATGCCGGGCGATGACGTGATGATGCACCTCGTCCGGCCCGTCCGCATAGCGCAGCGTGCGCTGTTGCGCATACATGCCCGACAGCGGCGACCATTGGCTGATGCCCGTGGCGCCATGAACCTGCATGGCCTGGTCGATGATGTCGCAGACCTGTTCCGGCACCTTGGCCTTGATCATCGACACCCAGATACGCGCCTCCTTGTTGCCCAGCACATCCATTGCCTTGGCGGCTTTCAGCACCAGAAGGCGCATCGCCTCGATCTCGATCTTGGCGCGCGAGATGGTTTCCATGTTCTTGCCCAGATCGACGATCTTCTTGCCAAAGGCTTCGCGCGTGAGCCCGCGTTCCATCATCAGATCCAGCGCCTTTTCCGCCTGCCCGATGGAGCGCATGCAGTGGTGAATGCGCCCCGGCCCCAGGCGCACCTGGCTGATCTCGAATCCGCGCCCCTCGCCCCAGAGCATGTTGCTTTCGGGCACGCGGACATTGTTGAACCGGATGTGCATATGCCCATGCGGCGCGTCGTCATGGCCAAAGACATGCATCGGTCCCAGGATTTCGACGCCCGGCGCGTCCATCGGCACCAGGATCTGGCTCTGCTGGCGGAAAGGTTCGGCATCGGGCGAGGTCTTGACCATCGTGATCATGATCTTGCAGCGCGGATCGCCCGCGCCCGAGATATAGTATTTCTCGCCATTGATGACCCATTCGCCATTTTCCAGCACCGCCGAGGTCGAGATATTGCGCGCATCCGACGAGGCGACATCCGGTTCGGTCATCGCAAAGGCCGAGCGGATCTCCCCCGCCAGGAGCGGCTTGAGCCAGGTGTCCTTCTGCTCTTGCGTGCCGATGCGTTCCAGCACCTCCATATTGCCGGTGTCGGGCGCCGAACAGTTCAGCGTTTCGGAGGCCAATGGGTTCTTGCCCAGCTCAGCCGCGATATAGGCGTAATCGAGGTTCGACAGCCCCTCGCCGGTTTCGGCATTGGGCAGAAAGAAGTTCCACAGACCCGCCGCGCGCGCCTTTTGCTTGAGCCCGTCGAGCAGTTCGAGCTGACCCGGCGCATAGGACCAGCGATCCGCGCGCCCCTCGCCCAGACGATAGAACTCTTCGGTCACCGGATCGACGTTTTCGCGGATATGCTTGATCACCGCGTTCAGCAAAGGCTTGGCGCCTTCGGACATTTCCAGATTGTTCAGGCTGGCGGGTGAGGTCGTGTCGGACATGGGGATGCCTCCTTATTTGTTGACCCAGTTGGGCGCGCGTTTTTCGACGAAGGCGTTCACGCCCTCTTTGAAATCTTCTGTCTTGCTGAGATCGGCGATGACCTCGCGGGAATAGGCGATGCTGTCGCGCATGCCGTCGCGGGCATACATATCGTTGAGGACCCGTTTGGTCGCCTTGATCGCCGAAGGGGAAACCGAGCACAGCTCATGGGCCTTCTCCATCGCCTTGGTCATCAGCTGATCGGCTGGATAGACCGCGTTCACGCAGCCCATCGCCAGCGCTTCGGACGCGTCGATGGTGCGCCCGGTATACATCATCTCCTGCGCGGCCAGCCGCCCGACATAGCGTGACAGGCGCTGCACGCCCGATGCGGCGGCAAAAAACCCGACCTTGACCTCTGGCAGGGCGAATTTCGCGGTCTCGGAGGCGAGGATGATGTCACAGCTGAGCGCAGTCTCGAACCCGCCACCCATGGCAAAGCCGTTCACGGCGGCAATGATCGGCTTTTCCAGATCGAAGCGCGATGAGAGACCGGCAAACCCTGTCGGCGTCATCTTGGCCTTGCTGCCGCCCTGTGCCGTGGCCTTGAGGTCGTTACCGGCGCAAAACGCCTTGTCGCCCGCCCCGGTCAGCACGGCGACCCAAAGATCCCGGTCGGCGGCAAAGCTGTCCCAGCACTCGGCCATCTCGTTGTGCATATCGACATGCACCGCGTTATAGACATCGGGACGGTTCATCGTGACCAGCAGGATGTGTCCCTGCTTTTCCACGGTGATAAATTCATAGCTCATACTTTCAACCCTCCGGTGTCGATCTGGGTAAAGGCGCCGCCCGAGGTGGCAAGCTGGCGCAATGTATCCGCAGGGGCGAACTCCGCATCCTCCGCACCCAGCGTTTCCATACGGTCGAGCACGGCCTTTGCGCCCACCATATCGCCGTAAAACATCGGCCCGCCCGTGTCGGGGGGCCAGCCATAGCCGTTCAGCCAAACCACATCGATGTCGGAGGGGCGCTGCGCCTTGTTCTCTTCAAGGATCTTCACGGCCTCGTTGATCATCGGATAGATGCAGATCTCGATGATCTCCGCCTGGCTCATGGTTGCGGGCTCGGCCCCGGTGATGTCGCGGATGATCCCGGCCGTCACCTCGGAGGGGATCGGTCTGCGCGCCTCGTCGTAATCGTAAAAACCCGCTTTGGTCTTTTGCCCGCGCCGGTCCAGCTCGCACAGCGCGTCGCGGATCGGGTTGTCGGTCTGGGCGCCTTTCGACCAGCCGATATCCAGACCGGCCAGATCCGACATCTGGAACGGTCCCATCTTGAACCCGAACGCATTGAGGGCCGCATCCACATCCCAGGGCATAACGCCCCGATAGACCAGCTTGTTGGCCTGTTTCTGCCGCGCAAACAGGATACGGTTGCCCACGAAACCGGGGCAGACACCGACAAGCGTGGCAACCTTGTTGATCCGCCGCGCCAGGTCCATGCAGGTGGCCACCACGTCATCGGCGGTGTGTTTGGCGCGCACGATTTCGAGCAGCTTCATCACATTGGCGGGCGAGAAGAAATGAAGCCCGATCACATCCTGGGGCCGGGTCGTCATCGCGGCAATCGCGTCGATGTCGAGCGCGGAGGTATTCGTGGCCAGGATCGCGCCCGGTTTCATCACCCGGTCAAGCTCGGTGAAGATCCGGCGTTTGAGGTCAAGGTCCTCGAACACCGCTTCGATCACCAGATCGCATTCGGCCAGATCGGCCAGCGCGAGCCGTCCGTCGAAACGGCCCATGCGGGCCTCGACCTCGTCCTGGGGGAACCGGCCCTTGTCGGCCGAACGCTGGTAATTGCCGCGCACCACGCCCAGGCCCCGGTCGAGCGCCTCCTGCGTGGTCTCGACGATCTTGACCGGATACCCGGCGGAGGCAAAGTTCATCGCGATGCCGCCGCCCATGGTTCCGGCGCCGATGATGCCCACGGTCGTGATGTCGCGGTGGGTCACGGTTTCGGGCAGGCCGGGCACCTCCCAGGCACGCGCGCCCGCGGCGGCGATGTAACGGCCGATCTCTTCTTCGGTTGGAGGGGTCATACTTGTGCCTCTTGGTTGTCCAGACAGGCCGCGCGGATGGCGCGCCGGTCGATCTTGTCGGTGGCCCCGCGGGTCAATGGGGTATGCTGCACCCACAGGTGCGCGGGGTGTTTGAATTTTGCCAGATGACCATCCAGAAACGCCCCCAGATCGGCCCGCGTCAGATCGGTGCCCGCACGCAGCTGCACCGCGGCACCGACCGTCTCGCCAAGCCGCGCGTCGGGGATGGAAAAGGCCGCGGCCTCCAGCACATCGGGGTGCCGGTGCAACGCGCCTTCGACGTCCAGACAGGCGATATTCTCGCCACCGCGAATTATGATGTTCTTCTTGCGGTCCACAATCGTGACGTAGCCGTCATCATCCAGCGTGCCCAGATCCCCGGTCCGCAGCCAGCCGTCCTTCAGAACCTCTGCCGTGGCATCGGGCTGGTTGAGATAGCAGCGCATAATATGCGGGCCCTTGACGGTGATCTCGCCGATGGTGCCGTTGGGCACCGGGTTGCCCGCGTCATCCAGAATGGCCAGTTCCTGAACCGGCGGGTGCAGCTTGCCCGCGCTTTCGGGATTTGCGCGATATTCGTCGCCAATCGCCCCGATGCCCAACGCATTGGTTTCGGTCATACCCCAGCCGGTTGCGACCCCGGCATTGGGAAAGGCTTCCGCCAGCTGCGCGACCTGAGCGGCGGGGCGCTTGGCACCACCCGCGCCGAGGTAATCCATCTT
Organism: Aestuariivita sp.; assembly: GCF_021404545.1. Taxonomy (GTDB): domain Bacteria; phylum Pseudomonadota; class Alphaproteobacteria; order Rhodobacterales; family Rhodobacteraceae; genus Aestuariivita. Next base: position 124,542 of record NZ_JAAWWD010000061.1, on the reverse strand, counting down.
GGGCAGCGTCTCGCCCATGCGGCGGGCGGCCTCCATCAGTTCGGCGGATTGCGTGGGCACACCCAGAAACCGGGTGATGTCATTGTCGCGCATCAGCCGGACCGCGTCCTCGGGATCCCATTTATGCATCAGCGTGATCTTGGCCCCGGCGGGCAGGCTCAACAAAAATAGCGGATGCGTGGCTGTCACGTGAAACAGCGGGGTCACCACCAGCGCCGAGGGGCGCGGCGGTTCTGGCGCATCCGGTGCAGGGGGGTCGATGAGCGGTACGATCGCGGCCTGTATCAGCCAGGAGAACACCGCATTCACCGCCCCGCGATGCGTCTGTACAACGCCTTTCGGATGATCCGTCGTGCCCGAGGAATACATCACCGCGAAATCGTCATCGGTGTCGATGGCCACCTGCAGCGGCGTGTCCGTTGCGGCCCCGTCGCGCAGGACCGTGAAATCATGGCCACCGCGCCCTTCACCATCCCGCACCCCGATCAGCGTCAGGCCAAGCGTGTCGCGCAGCGGTTCCAGCCGGTCCAGACGCGCCCCGTCGGCAAACACCACGCGCGCATCGCTGTCACGCAGGGCAAATTCCAGCTCTTGGGTTGTCCACCAGGCGTTGACGAACACCACGACCCCGCCAAAGGACGAGATCGCCAGGACCAGAATCAAAAGCTCGGGATAATTGCGCATCGCCACCGCGACACGGTCGCCCTGTTTCAACCCCAGCTCGTCCTGCATGGCATGCGCCATACGGTGTACCGCCTTGGTGAACTCGGCATAGGTCAGGGTCTCGGTCTCATAGGCGACATAGGGCCATGCGCCCTCCCCGTGGCGCGCCCAACCCGCGGCCAGAAGCGCCGGGACGGTGGGCGGGATATTGCGGAAGGCGCGGACGGTGACCCCGCGTATCTCAGTTTCATGGACCGCGAATGTCGGATCGGTTTCGACAACATGGCGCACCGCGTCTTCGGGCGTCATCGGTATTGCTGGACGCATCTCTCCCCCTCCCAAGGCAGATGTCCGGTCGCAGTCTCCTCAGATGCGACCGACTCCTTGCAAAGCAGATTAAGAAGGAAATGCGCGGCTGCCAATCCCGCAGAACGGAACGTCATTCCGCTGATTTGCATCTTTTGGCAGCGGTTGCCCGCCAAACCGGACGGCCTGGATTTGAGCTGGCCCGGCTTCGTGGTCTGAGAGCTGGACGAAAATCCACCGCCTCGGCTTTGGGTGAAGGGTGGTTGCTGCTGCCCGTCGACATGGTTCACTCAGAACGCCGAACGCCTCATGAATGCCGGTCACATTCCTTGTGTTGCGGGCCGCGAGCCGTGCTGCGGTGAGACGGTCACGTGGCAACCCAAAAAGCGCAGCTGTCGGTCGGCGACCGGCCCGGGCTTGCGAGGTCGGATGGGAAAGCCGTCCCGCTGCTTGGGGGCGGGTCAGACAGGCGGAGGCTGTTGCCGTGTCAGCTGTTCGACCAGAGCGCGGGCGCGGTCGAGCTCTTCGAGTGCGCGGTGCAGCCGATCCATGGCCTGATCCATCGCCTTCTCGGGTGCGGTGCCGGGATCCTGCGATGTGCCGTTGCAGAGGGTTTTGTAGGCCCGCTCGGTCTCGGGGGCGGGATCGATTGCGAGCTCCTGACGCAGGAGCGCGCGGCAGGCATGGTATTGCTGGATCGCGCGGCTGCGCTGGCCGGTACGCAGGTTCAGATGCATCATGTCGCGGTGCACATCCTCGCGCAGGGGATCGCGTTCGAGGATGCGGGCGCCAAGTGCCAGCGCGGCCTGATACTGCCCGGTATGGAGTTTGTGGCGCAAGAGATGGGCCATCCCGTCAAGCTGGCGCGCGGCCAGCCGGTCGCGTTCGCGCAACGCCCAGGTGTCCAGCACACCGGCCAGAAAATCGCCGGTGCAAAGCGCAAGACCGTCTTCAAGCCCTTGGGCCTCTGTCTGGGTCAGGTGTTCGGCAGGGATGGACAGGGTCGCGTCGAGCACCGCCTCAAGTTCGGCCGCGTCGATCAGATGTGCGCTGGCCCAGTTAAACCCGACCATTTCGGCATTCTCGGTCGACAGATACGATCCTGGCGGCACGCCCTTGGGTTCAAGGATCTGCCGCAGACGCCAGACTGCGGTACTCAGGCAGCGCCGGGCGCGCGGCGCGTCCTGATCGCTCCAGAAGTGATCCGCGAGTTCGGCCCTTTCATAACTGCGCCGCCCTCCCATCACCAGATAACCCAAAAGCTCCGCCACTTTGCGGGGCGGTTGCGGGTGTCGGCTGGGCTGAGGCACCGGGGGGTGCACACGGGTGACGCCGAACAGATTTACGATCAATGGGTCCATCAATACGTCCCTCGGTCGGGCGCCGCTGCGGGCGCCCCATAACAGAAATCTGCTCGTGTCTTGCAGCCGGGTTGATCCACGTCGGCTCGGTCTTGAAACCCGGGGCGGCACAGCCGGAAAACAAAATAAATGGGGTGAGAGAGCGGCCTCTCCCACACATGACAATACCAACGGACCTTAGCCTGAACACAAGATGCGTTCAACGCAGGCGTGTGGCGTAGGCTGAATCTTGCGCTGCGAGACTGACGTGACATGCGCGTGACATCTGCGTGAAGAGGCTGGGTCAAAGTGCTGTGAGTCGGTCTGTTTCAGGCCACGTCACGGGCGCGCGGCGCCCCTTTCGTTGGAGCAATCCCATGCCAGTCACCCCAACCTATCCGGGAGTTTACATCCAGGAACAATCCAGTGGCGTTCGGACAATCGCCGGTGTCGCCACCTCGATCACCGCCTTCGTGGGCTGGACAGCGCGCGTCACCGGACGAGACAATGTCGCGTATACCGTGCGCAGCTTTGGCGATTTCGAGCGACTGTTCGGCGGGCTGCACGAGGACAGTCTTTTATCCTATGCGGTGCAACAGTTCTTCGCCAATGGCGGATCAGAGGCGATCGTCGTGCGGGTGCCGCGGGTGGATGCAGAACCGGCCGCCATCACCCTGGAGGATGCGGTGGGAGGTGGCGCCAATGCGGCGCTGAGCGTGACCGCGGCGGCGACCGGAGAAGATGCCAATAACCGGCTGGTCGATGTGGATTACAACGGTGTCAGCGATGTCGCGAATTTCAACCTGACGATCACCGATCTGGACTCTGGTGCGATTGAGCGGTTCACCGATGTGTCGATGTCAGCGACCAGCCCGCGCAATGTCGAGGCGGTGGTGAACGATCCGGCCACCGGATCGAAGATGGTTATCGTCGAGATTGCCGATCCAGCGGCGGGGCGGCCCGTACAGACCGGTGCGGCGGGCGGCGATGTGGATCTAAATGCGCTGCTGAATGACAACGATTATTCGATCCGCATCACCTCGGACGTTCCGGTTGCGGCGATTGTGTCGGTGCCGGTGCCGATCTTCAACAATGGTGAAGCGCTGCCGCAGTCGATCCTGGGTCTGAGCCGCCATGTGGAGCGGCGCATCAACGAGGTGATCGGGCCGCTTGTTCCGGGAGCGGCGGTGCGTGTCGTACCTTCTGCCAGTGGGCAGGGGCTGCGCATCTATCCCGATTTCGATCCCGAGCTACTGGGCGGCGCGCTGGATGCCCGGCTGAGCTTTGCCGCCGGAGTGCCGAACTCGGCCCTGGCGCAGCTTGGGTTGTCGACGGGGACGCGTAACGTGGGTCATTACCGCCTTGGGCTGGGCCGGGACACCGAGGCGCAGACCGCCCCCGTGGCGGCGGTGGCTGGAACCGGCCTGCCGGACACGGCCGGGCTGGTGGGCAACGAAGGCAATTTCACCGGCATGCAAGCATTGCGTCAGGTGGATATGTTCAACATCCTGTGCATACCCGATGCCACGCGCAGCGCGCCGGGCGATCCCAATACCACGGACGGCACGGTCGATCCGAACGAGATCTTTGCGCGCGGGATGGAGCTGTGCCAGGCCGAGCGCGCCTTTCTTCTGGTCGATCCGCCGCCCGAGATCCGCGACACCGCCAGCGCCATTGACTGGATCAGCGGCGGGCTGACGGTGACGGGCAATCATGGCGCGGCCTATTATCCGCATCTGTTGTTCGTCGATCCGTTGCGCGCGTTTCAGTTGCGGCGGTTTGCGCCCTGCGGCGCCATGGCCGGTCTTTATGCGCGCACCGATACCAACCGCGGCGTCTGGAAGGCGCCCGCCGGGACAGAGGCCACGATCAGCCGGGTGCAGGGGCTGACGCAGAACCTCAACGATGCGGAGAACGGCGCGTTGAACCCGCTCGGGTTGAACTGCATCCGCAACTTCCCGGTTTACCGCACGGTGGCGTGGGGCGCGCGGACGCTGCAAGGTGCCGATCAGGCAGCGAGCGAATGGAAATACCTGTCGGTCCGGCGCATCGCGCTGTTTATCGAGGAGAGCCTCTATCGCGGTACGCAATGGGCGGTGTTCGAGCCCAATGCCGAACAGCTCTGGTCGCAGCTGCGGCTGAACGTTGGCACCTTCATGCAGCAACTGTTCCGGCAGGGCGCGTTCAAGGGCACCACGCCGCAGGAGGCCTATTTCGTCGCGTGCGATTCCACAACGACGACCCAGGCCGATATTGATCGCGGTATCGTCAACGTACTGGTCGGCTTTGCGCCGCTGAAGCCTGCCGAATTCGTCATCATCACCATCCAGCAGCTGGCTGGTCAGGTCGAGGTCTGAGGGGTCCGTCATGCCAACGTTCAACACCAACACACACCGGTATCACGAGTTGCCGAACTACAAATTCCTGGTCGTCATCGACGGCAGGACCGTGGCCGGCGTTTCCAAGGTCAGTGCGCTGAAACGCACGACCGAAGTCATCAAACACCGCGCTGGCGGCGATCCGTCCTCGTCTCGCAAGGCGCCGGGGCGCACCGAATACGAGCCGATCACGCTGGAGCGCGGCAAGACCTATGACCCGACATTCGAGCAATGGGCCAACAAGGTCTGGAACTATGGCTCGGGCCTTGGGGCGGAAAGCTCGCTGATGGATCTGCGCAAGAACATCATCATCCAGCACCTGAACGAGGCGGGGCAGGTGGCGATGTCCTATCGCATCTACAATTGCTGGGTGTCGGAGTTCCAGACGCTGCCGGATCTGGATGCCAACGCCAATGCCATCGCGATCGAGATGATGAAGATCGAGAACGAGGGATGGGAGCGCGACTATGATCAGCCCGAACCGACCGAACCCAGCTTCCTCGAGCCACAGTAACTGGGACGCTGGCGCCATGATGCGCCTTTGGGACAGCCTGCAAGCGCTGCCCGCATCCGCGCGGGCCTTGGTAGTGGCCGCGCCCTGGCTTGGGTCCGGGCAGAGCCTCGGGGCGGTGCAGGCGGCGGCGCTGACGGGATTTGCGCTGTCGTTTGGCGATCGGATCACCTGCCACGACCGCTGCCCGGACTGTGACACTGCGTTGGGGGTACAGCTTTCGGCGCAGGCGCTGATCGCGGCGCAAGAGGCCGCCCCCGAGGTGGCCGGAACACTGTCGCATGACGGCTGGACGGTGCGGTATCATTTGCCGACGCAGACCGATCTTGCGCGGCTTGACCGGGCGAGCGGGCCAGAGCGCATGCGCCGGGACCTGCTGCGCGCGACCGTCGATCACGTGACCGGAGACACGCGGACGCACCCGCCCGAGAGCCTGCCACCTGGCGTGGTGCTGGCGCTGGCAGAGCGGATGGAGCAGGAGGATCCGCTGGCCGCCGCGGAAATGGCCCTGGACTGTCCGGAATGCGGCGCAAGCTGGCAAAGCGGGTTCGATGCCTGTGCCGTGTTGCTGGCTCGGCTCGAGGCCTGGGCCCGGCGGACGCTGTGGGAGGTGCACCAACTGGCCATGCGCTATGGCTGGAGCGAGGCCCGGCTCTTGGAGATGGCGCCGGTCCGGCGCGAGGCCTATCTGCTAATGGATGTGCCATGACCGATATGTTCACCCGGTTGGCGGCCCGGCAGCTTGGGACGGCGCGCCTGCTGACCCCACAGCTTCCAGGCCTGTTCGAGCCGCAAGGCAGATCTGACGAGGGATTCGTCGAAGAGGTTCAAGCGCGCACCCCCCCGTCTGCGCCGTCGGCCGAGAAAGCGGCGGATACGCCGCCCGCGCCGCTGCGTGCACCGGCCCCCGAGCAGATCGCGCCGGAACCGTCGGCGCGGTCGCCCGCACCCCTGCCTGACCCTGAAACCGAGCGCACCGCACCTGAGACGCGGGTGCCGCTTGAGGTGAGACATGATCACCGCGAAATCGCGCATGAGCGGACCACCGAGTTTCGTCACATAACCCGTGAGCTGCACACGCTGCGCCGCGAGGAGATCTTGCAGGACGCGCCCGACCTCGCGCCGGATGTGCCGGACGCCGTGGCACGCCCGGTGGGCGACACGCCAGACGCCCGACCTGCGCCCGCACCGGTGCCGACAGTGCCGGACGCGCCGCATCTCCCTGAGGGCGTGCTGCCGCCGCCGGTCGTAGATGCGATGCCTCAGGCGGTGCCACCGATGCCAGTGACGAAGCCGCCGCCTGAGCGGCGGGTGGACGTGCATATCGGCCATCTGGAGATCCGCGCCGCACCGCCGCCCGCCCGGACGGCGCGGGTGCGGCGCAGCGCGGACAATCCGGCGCCTGATCTGAACACCTATCTGGGAGGGCGTGGATGAGCGACGGCTATGCCATGGCTGCGATCACCGCCGTGCTGCGCGCCCGGATCAACGCGCGGCTGGTGGCCAATGACGTGGCCTCGGTCGTGGGGGCGTTTTCGGTCACCTCGACCCCGCCGGACCTGATCTCCGGCGTGGCCAATGCCGATCCCACGCAGCTCAACCTGTTCCTGCATCAGGTCACGCCAAACGTGACCTACCGCAATGCCGACCAGCCGACCCGGTCGGCGGGCGGCGGGCTGACGACCCGTCCCGCTCTGGTGCTGGATCTGCATTACCTGATGACCGCCTATGGCGCGCAGGCCTTGTTCGCCGAGGTTCTGATGGGTCATGCCGCGCTTTTGCTCCACGAGGAGCCGGTGCTGTCGCGTCGGCACATCCGCGATGCGTTGCAAGCGCCGGTCCCGGCGGTGATTGCCGCATCGGGGATCGATGCCCAGGCCGAGCTGATACGCATCTCGCCCGAGGCGATCAGCTCGGAAGAGATGTCGCGTATGTGGTCGGCGCTGGATGCACAATACCGGTTGTCGATGGCCTATAAGGTGTCGGTCGCGTTTATCGAAAGCGAAAGTGCTCCGGGGTCTGCGCTCCCGGTGACGCGGCGGCTGATCCGGGTTCTGCCGACATTGGGCGCGCATCTGACCGGGGTGTCGGCACAAGGTGGCGATGGCCAGGCGCTGACCATGGCGGACACGGTTGTGATCGACGGAACGAGCTTGGCTACCGATGGGCTCAGCCTGCTGTTTGGGACGGTCACCCACATGCCGACCGCGGCACAGATCACACCCCTGCGTATCGTTCTTCCGCTGGCGGATCTGGCGACACCGCCCTTGCCGGGTCTGGTGCCGCTGAGCGCGGTGATCGCGCCCGATCTGGGCGATCCTCCGGTGCCGCATCAGGCGTTGAGGTCCAACACCGTTGCCTTGCCGCTGGCGGCGACATTCACCCATGTGGTCACACCCGACAGTGAGCGCGACGTTGATGGGGTGACCTATCGCACCGGTGACCTGACGCTGACAACGACGCCCGCGATCGGCGCGCGGCAGCGCGTGAGCCTGTCGCTGAACCAGCTGGGCAGCGCGCGCCCGCGGCACTACAGCCTTGACGCCCCGCGCGACAACGGCGTGACGGCCCCGGCCGAGACCACGACCCAGATCGTGTTCCGCTATACGGATGTCGCTGCGGGCGATTACCTGCTGCGCCTGCGTGTCGATGGCGTGGATTCGCCACTGGGGTTTGATGGGGCGGGCAATTTCGACAGCCCGCAGGTGACGATATGAGCGGCACGCCACAGCAGCGGGATCAGGCGGTGCTGGCCGAGGGCCTGGCCCGGATCCGCGCCAGGCTTGAGGCCGAGAGTGCCGCGCCGGATGGCCCGGACTTCCTGGAAACCGCGCGCGGGACCGCATTGGGTCGCATCGTAGACCGCCTGGGTCTGACCGCGTTCGAGGCCGATCTGCTGCTGTTGTGCGCCGGTGTCGAGATGGACCCGCGCATTGCCCAGCTGGTCGCGGGTCTGCGTGGGCCCGGCAGCGGCGCGGAGGCCAGTTTTGCCGTCGCACTTGCGGTGCTGGACGCCCCGCACTGGAACGCGCTGTCGCCGGGGCGGCCGCTGCGGTACTGGCACTGTCTTACGCTGGAGGGCCGGTCGCCGACCCGGGCCGGGCTTGCGATTGACGAGCGGACGCTGAGCGCGCTGCTGGGCCTGCGCGACCTGGACCGGCGCCTGCTGGAGCGCGCTGACCGGCCCGTCTATGACGATGCGCTGCTGCCTCCGTCGCAACTGCGGGTGGCGGAACGGTTGCGGGACAGCTGGGACCGTGGTCCGGTGCATCTGAGCCTGGATGGTCGCCACATGCACGACCGGCAGCGCGTCGTGGCCCAAGCGGCGCGCAAGGCGGGGCGGCTGCTGTGCCGGATGCAGGCTGCCGCGATACCTTCCGACATCGAAAGCCGCAGCCTGATCCAACGGCTGTGGGAACGCGAGTGCCTGTTGCAGCCGCTGGTCCTGATGATTGAGTTGGAGGACGGCGATCCGGCAGCAGCACTCAGCTTTGCACAGGGTTGCGCCTGCCCGATCCTGTTTTCGGCGCGGCGGCGCGTCAGCGGGGCGGGGTCCATCGCGTGTCTCAGCGTGCCGATGCCCAGCCCGGACGAACAGGAGGCGCTGTGGCGTCAGGCGCTAGGGTCCACCGCCAATGGCGCCCTTGAAGAACTGCCGCAGGTGCTGGGTCAGTTCGATCTGGCCGCAGCAGATATCCAGACCCTGGCCACCGCCCGCGGTGACATGCCGCTGTGGGACCGCTGCTGCGGATTGGCCGAACCACGGCTCGCCGCGCTTGCCGATCGGGTTGAAACCGAGGCGGGTTGGGCCGATATCGTCCTGCCCGAACGCGAGCGCGAAACGCTGGAACATCTGGTCGCGCAGGTGCGCAATCGCTTCATCGTCTATCATCGCTGGGGCATGGCCGGGCCGGGCGCGCGCGGGCGCGGCGTGACGGCTTTGTTTTCCGGCCCGTCCGGTACCGGCAAGACGCTGGCGGCCGAGGTGCTGGCGAACGCGCTGCGGCTGGATCTTTATCGTATCGATCTGTCAGCGGTGGTCAGCAAGTATATCGGCGAGACCGAAAAGAACCTTGCCCGTATTTTCGACGCCGCCGAAGGCGGCGGTGTCGTGCTGCTGTTCGATGAAGCGGATGCTCTGTTTGGCGAACGCAGTCAGGTCAGCGACAGCCATGATCGCTATGCCAATATCGAGATCGCTTACCTGTTGCAGCGGATGGAATCCTTTGCCGGGCTGTCGATCCTGACGACGAATATCCGCGACGCGATCGACACGGCCTTTGTGCGGCGGATTCGGTTTCTGATCGACTTCCCGTTCCCCGACAGGGCGTTACGCCGCGAAATCTGGGCTCAGAGCTTTCCTGTCGAGGTTGTGGCCGAGCCGATGGATCTTGAGCGACTGTCCCGGCTTAACGTGGCAGGCGGCACCATCCGAACCATCGCGTTGAATGCGGCGTTTCTGGCCGCCGACCAGGCCTGTCCGCTGAATATGGAGCATATTCGACGCGCGGCGGTGTTTGAATACGACAAGATGGGTCGGTTGATGAGCCCGACGGAATTCGAGGGGTGGTCATGACCCGCTATGCGATCCGCCAGCGCCAGTGTCGCGCGGCCGAGCGGGTGACGCTGCGCATCGACCGCCTGGACCTGCATGGGTTTTCGCCCAGCACCGCCCGCCGGATTGCAGATAGCCTGACCGGTGCGCTGGCGCGGGAACTGGCCGGGCTTGAGGTGCTGCCGGAGCTGTCGGCACGGCAGGATACGGCTGTGGCGGCGATGCCCGACCGGGGCGCGGCCTTGCCCGAAGATGTCGGTGCGGCACTGGCACACAGGATTATCGGGCGGATCACGCCATGAGACGTGCGGTGGACCACACCGGTGCTGCGCCGGACAGAGCTCTGTCCAGACCCATGGCGACGGAACCGGATCCCCGGCTGGTGGTGGATTTCGCGATGCAACTGGGGTTGGCACCGCAGGACGCCCAGGTGCGGTTCGACACACATGCCCGGGCCTTTGGCGCGCGCGGCGTCGTCAAGGACGGCGTGGCGCATGTGGATCCCGATGCGCACCCGCTGGGATCGGGTGCGGCGCGCGCGCTGCTGGCGCATGAGATGACCCACCTGGCCCAGCGGGCGGAACGGGGGCTGGCGCCGCAGGGCGATGCGGAGGCCGCCGAGCGTGAGGCACGGGACATCGGTGCCCGGGCCGCGGCTCTGTTGCCGCTCTACGCCCCGCGGGCCGTCCTGCCAAAGGGGGCTGTGGCGCGCGATACCGGCACGGCGGTGGCCTCCTCGCCCGCGCAGCCGGGGCCGACACTGGACACTGCCGACGGGTTGCAGCAGCGGATCGACGACCAGGCGGACAACCTGTCTCCGGCGCAGACAAGCGCGCGTGACCGGATCAGCGCGACATTGGACGGGATCGTCACCGACGGGGAAATGACGCAGATTCTGAGTATTCTGGATGCGCATCCGTTTGTGACGGCCGCTGCGATGATCCGCGCATTGCCCCCAGACCGGCGCGCGCGGATTCCGGGCGAGCTTGGCGATCAGCATCACCGCGATTATGCACGCTCGGCTCTGGCGGCCTATGCCGGGCTTGCCCGGACGGATGTGGACCGCTTCAAAGAGCGCACCTTCGAGAGCCTGCCCTATGACGCGTTGCGCGGTCTGGAAGTCGTTGCGCTGGATCTGGTGCTGGGCGAGGTCGAGCGGCAGCGGCCCAGGCTGCTGGTGGCGCTGATGCGGGGCGAGGTGGGCGCCGAGATCAGCGCGCGCATCAGTCGGCCCTTTGGCGAGCCGGTCGGGGACGAGCGGGACCGCGCCCGCACCACCCGGGACGATGAGACCGAATTCACCGAAAGCCAGTTGGCCCGGGCGGCGCTTTTGGCGCGACGGGCACAGCGGATTCTGGAGGACAATGAAAACGCCGATGCGGCGCGGCAGGTGCTGGACATGCTGCGCCCGCTGGCGCCGATTGTAGAGCCGGAACCCCAGGCCGATACCTCCGAACAGGCGGATGACACTCCGGCACCTCTGGATGAGTTCGGCGGTGCGCTGCGCACGGTGCCGCCGGTCCTGGAGGCCGTGGCCATCGAACTGCGGCGGCTGGGCGTGCTGGAGGTGTTGTTTCGGGCGACCGACCGGGACGATGCGCTTGGCGGCACCTATGCCGGGCTGTTCTTTGCGCTCATGGCGCGGCGACCGGTCTGGGAGAACCTGGCCTCTATCCAGGACTTGCTGTCGCGGTCGTTCTTTGACTGGGCGATCCGCGACTGGGAAGCGCAATATGCCTATCGGTTGCTGCGCGCGATGCCTTTGGAAGCGCAGTACCGGTTCAGGCAGCTTGAAGGCGGCGTCTATTACCGCCGCCTGGAGGAGGAAATCCCGCGCGATCTGATCCGGTCGGGGGTCTATGTCGGTATCGAAGTGACCGAAGACGAAACCGGTCAGCTGGTGTCGAGCGCACGCGACTATGCCGATCTGCTGGAGCAGGAGGGGCGCGATGCCGACATCCTGCGGGCATCGGTCAACGATGTGCTGCGCGTTGGCGAAGAGGTGCGGCGACATGGGAACTGGAGGCGCCTGTTCGAGATGCTCCAGAGCATCTTGGCGACCGATCCCGGCGTTCCTCATCAGTTGACCGCACTGAATTACGTGGTGCGCCGTTTGGATACGCTGGGTGTCATTTCCCCGATGATCGACGGGCTGCCGGACCAGTACCTTTATGCCCAGGACCGCCGACCGGTGACCATGGAGATCTTTCTGGCGCGCGATCCGATACATCTGGTGGAACATGCCCGCGATCTGATGTCGACAAACTGGTGGCCCTGGTCCTTGGACACGGCGGTGACCGACCGCGATGCCTATATCGCGTTTCGGCTGATCCGGGCGCTGCCCCCGCATGAGCGCGAGCAGTTCTTCAACCGTGGCGGCGGTGAAGAGCTGGCCGAGATCTGGTCCGAACTGCACAGGCGGATGCGCGACAGCCGCGACATGCATCTGTTCGTGTCCCGCGACGGTGGATTGAACCGCGAGGACGTGATCGCGCGGCTGGAAGCGACCGACCCCGGCGAGACACTCTGGACCCCGGAACGCCGGTTCGAGCTGGACGCGCAGATCCGCATGGCGATTGCTTTTGGCGCCTATGATCGCGTGTTCCGTATCTCGGAGCAGCAGAGCGCCTATCAGGTCGCCGAACTGGCCCCGATCGTCGCGCGGTACCGCCTGTTCGACCGTCGCCCGGATTCGCGCCGGACCGAGCCGGACCCGGACGCGCTGCCCACCTGCATCCTGTCGACGGTGGGCGCGCTGCAATTCCTGCAACCTCTGGGGCGCGCTCTTTACCTGACCCTGCCGACAATCACCAGTCTGCTGGATCTGTTCATCTTCGGCAGCGATTTCCTGCTGGGCCGCCGCGGCGGCGGGTTCCGCATCGATCTGGAGCGGGCCCTGAACTTTGCCGCGATGACGCTGGACCAGACGCAGGTGCGGCTTCCCGAGGGCGGGACCGAGCGCGACGCGCGGGGTGAACAGGAAAACACCGGTATGGTCTGGTTCAACCTGCCCGACCGGGAAATGCATCTGCGCGTGCCCGATCTGCGGTTGGAAGGGTTCAACCATCTGTTCGGTACGACGCGGGTGGAAACCGGGCCGATCCGAATCTCCGGGTTGCACGTGGTCGCTCAGTACCGCGATGAATACTACACCACGCCCAGCCGGATCCAGGGCGACGCGCAGCGGTTGACCGTCACCAGCGGCGGCATGCTGAGCCCTGATACCGCGCTGACCTTTGGCCAGGTGGATCTGTCGGCCTTGCAGATTGTCGCCCAATCGGTGGATGCGGTGGAGGGCTCGGGACAGACCTTGCCCCAAGGCACATGGATCCCTTTGCCGTTCATGTTCTTTACCATGCTGGGGCTGTTTGAGGTCTATTCGCATCTGAGCGCCTTGGCGGAAGACGAGACGATCCAAGGGCTGACCGGGCGGACGATTTCGTTCGACCGGATCGACATCAGTGGTTTTTCCACCAGCGACGGTACCCGGTTGCAGGCATTGGCCATTACCGATTTCGATCTGGGGATCGCGACCACGCCGGACCAGCATCTTCGCAACCGTATTGCCCAGGCGCGGCGGCATCGGGATCGTTTGTCGCCGACGGATCGCGACGGTGCGGCAGGGCAGCAGTTGCTGGACGAGATTTCCGGGATGGAATCGCAGCTTGAGCAGGCCGACGCGGTCGAGCGCGAGCGCCGCGATCTGGCGCGCCGATACCGGCAAACCCCCGACAGCCTTTCGGAGCCGCAGGTGCGCAGGCTGGTGGCATTGGAACGGGCGCGGCGGCTGGGCGTCACCATCGACATCGGCGGTCTCGAGGCCACAGGCCTGCGGTCCGCACTGGATGCGGACCGCATCTCGTTGCAAGGCATTTCCGGGCAAGGCCAAGGACAGACCGCCCTGCGCCTGTTGGCGGCGACCGGGCTGGACCGGCTGGCCGATCCGGCGGCACTCGGCCTTTTCCGCGAACGACTGGATCACGAGGCGGGCGCGGCGCAGGGATTGCCGCCCTCGACCGACGAGGGTCTGTCGCTGACCATCGCACGGGTCGAGGCGGAAGGGCTGGGATTTACCTATGTGCCGGATGTCGAGGTGTTGAACCAGATGATCCAGATCACCCAGGATCTGGCGGCGGCTTATCCCGACCCGCCGCGGCATGCGCAATACGAAGACGCGCGGCTGCGGCTTTCGGTCCTGCTGCCGCGTGTGGTTGCCTATCACGAACTGGCCGACCAGGATGTCGCCGATCTGACCCAGAGCCAGCGGATCGAACTGGCCCGGATGCGCCGCCAATTGCGCGCCGCGTTTTACATCGACATCGGCGAGGCAGAGGCCACGGGGGTTACGCTGGGGCTGACACTGACGCCGCGGGCAGTCGGTGTCAGCGCCGGATTTGAGCATTTCATCCTGCGGGACATTGAAGGGCTGGGGATCGAGATTGAGTCCTTGGAGGGCGAGCAGGTTGATCTGTCGATCAGCCTTCTGGTGAACATGCTTCAGCGGGTCTTCCGGGGTCAGCAGGATCCGGGGTTTGACATGGTCGCGGGCGGAGGGCTGAACGCCGGGCGTCTGACCCTGACCGGCGCAAATGCGGCGCTCTTTGGCGTTCAGGTCGCGAATCTGGATGTGCGCGGGCTGGAATCGACCGCGCACCGGCTTGAGAACGGTTGGCAGGTCGACATCCCCCGTCTGGAACGTCTGACCCTGTCCGGGGTCGACCTGCGCTATGGCCAGGACGTAATCCAGGCGCCGGGGACGGCGGTCATGATCCAGTCCAATCTGCACATGACCCTGCTCACCGACCCGGAAAACGACGGTGCGCTGCGGGAGATAGCGCTGTCGGGTCATATCGGCCGCCTGTCCTATGAGGGCGGTCCGGGGCCGATGATCTATCAAACCGAGGCGCCGTCCTTCTTTCAGCCCGAACCTGAGCCGGGCGAGACACCGCAGGCACCCCGGCGGATGCAGATCACGGTGCATGGCGGGTCGCTGGGCGGGATCGACTTCGACAATCTGCGCTATGTCGCGCCGACGTCCGAGACCGGCACGGAGGCGGATGCCTCGGGGTTGCATGGCGGCGCACGGGTTCAGACCATCGATGCGCTTCAGGTGGCCGGTCTGGTACACGAAGCGATGACGGGCGGAACCGGTGGGCCAGTGGTCACCCACGCGGCCGAAGGCACGGTGTCGAGCTTGCCAGAAGCCGAAGTGTCGCCGGGCGCGGCGCGGGCAGCCGCGCTTGAGGTTGACTTTGTCAGTGGCGGATTTCTCAACAGCGGTGGCCGGACAGATGTGCGGATGAACGAGGTCGATCTGAGCGACGGCATGCTGGTGATCGGCGACAACCGTGTGACGATCCGTCGCCTCGGTAATCTGGGTGCGGATGTGAGTTATTCCGAGCGTCTGATCCAGATCAACGATCTGTCCTTCGATGATCTGGCGATCCGCAATTTCCGCTGGCGGACGCGCGGAGGCGTTCTGCTGGAGGCGCGTCGATCCGCCCATATTCACGGGTTCTCGCTGTCCGGGCGGATCGAACGCGAGACCGACCAGACTCCGCATGTGACAATCACCTCGATGCGGATACCGCTGATGACGGCGGGGCATTTCCGCTATGTCGATCCGGGCCGGAACCTGACGCTGAGCTTTGACAACACGGGCCGGGACAATCCCGAGCATCAGCCAATCGAGCTGACCGATTTCCGGGTCGACGGGCTGGACTGGAGCGGGGGTCTGCCGACCTCCGGCGATATCCATCTGGGCCGTTTGCGGACCTATTTCGACGCCACCCTCGGCGAGCGGTTCAGCGCCAATGGCAGTGCCGATGCGCAAGACCTCAACTTCCAGTTCCAGGAGGGCAATCGTGTGGTTGCCCGGATCGGTCGACTGGATGCCGATGCGGACGTGACGGCGGGGGACACCACGACAAGCGTCGCGGTCGAGAACCTGCGCACCGCCGAGGATGGCGGCATCACCTATACCCACGGGCAGGGCCTGTCGATCAACAAGCTGCGCGTGGGCACGGTGCAAGTGAACCAGCTGACCCTTGACGGCAGCTCGATGCGTATAGACATCCCCATACCGCTGGCCTCGGGCACCGCCGGGACGCCGGTCGGAGATATCCGGCTTGAGGATATCAAGCTGAGCGCAGAGATAGATTTTCATCCATCCGAACACGAAGACGCGCCCGCGTTCCAGGAAATCCGCATCACCGAGCTGGAGATCCCCAGGATCAGCGCCAGCGGTGTGGGCATCACACTGAAATCGCTGGGCGCCGAAATCACCTTGCCGGAAAGCGACAGGGCCACGATCGACAATGTACGGCTGGGATCGACCGAGAGCGGCGCGCTTTTCACCGTGCAGGCAGATTTCGATGCGGGCGCCGGCACGACAGAGTATCTGCTGACCGGCCTGATAGAAAGCGGACGGATCAACATTCCGAACATCGCGGCCGATCTGCCGGGCATTCTGCAAGGGCAGGGCGCGTTGACAATTGACACGGTCGACGCCGATTTCCTGGGCGCCGGAGGGTACCAGATCGACCTGAATCAGCCATCGCTTTCGCAGCTCAATCTGGATCTGGGGCGCCTTTTGCCATCTGCGGTCTTCCGGCTGTTGCGCGGGGCGGACGGCTCGGCGCCAAACCTTGGGGCCGAGCGCATCCGGCTGACCCCGGACGGTCTGGAGGTGCTGCGGGCCCAGAGTGGGGCGTTCGAAGTTCATATCCCCGACATGGGCGTGCGCGTGAGGGCGCAAAGCTTCTCGGGAACGCCGGATATCTCGATCGCCTATGCCGAACCGGTTCCATACACATCGACAGGCGAGACCGACCAGGTGATCCGGCTGAACAGCGCGATCTTCAGGGATGCGTCCATTGTCGTGGACGATGTCTCGGCCCTGCTGCCCGAAGATACGCGACCCGCGGGCACCGAACCGGACATGCGCGACCTCTTGCGGTCCTACAGCGTGCAGTATCGCGATCTCATCGATACCGCGACGGGACAGGTCAGTCTTGATATCGATATGACGCGAACCGACGAGGAGGGCGAAGCGCAGGTTCCCATCGACCTGGATGTGCGGATCGGTGTCACCGATGGCGCGGCGGATCTGAACCCTTTGATGCAGGCTCTGCGGGCCCAGGTACGCAGGCTGGTCGATGAGAAAACGGATTTTGGCGGATGGCTGAATATCCTTCGGGGCAATGTCGATGACGACAGTTTCGACATCCAGCTTGGCGAAGCGCTTTACAACAATCTGTTTGATCCGGACCGCGAAGCGGAGCCCGACTGGATCACCATCGTGGAGTTCGGCCTGACCGATCCTGACGGGACAACCCCGACCGGCGTGACTGTGGGGTCCGTGCCCTTGCGCGCATTGATGCGGATGAATACGCGCCTGGGGACAATGGCCGAGAGCGGCGGGACGACCGGGCCGCTCCAGATCTCCAACGTCTTTGTCGATCTGAGCATCAACAATCCCAATCCCTTCGATTTCAGCTTTGGGACGGCACCTGGCACGCATGGGACGATCCAGCTCGCCCCCGATGGGATCGATCATTTCCAGATCAGGACCAACTTGCCGGATACCGACCTGGACGCCGAGGCCGCGGAACCGGAAAGCTCGGGTCCAGGTCGCGAAGCCCCGTCTGAAGCCCCGCCGTCGTTCACGGTTCAGCTCAACGCTGAAAGAGCCCAGCTTCAGACCCTCAACGTGGCCCTGTCGGGTGGGGCTGGCCGCGTCGAGGTCGGTGCGATTACGGTGTCCAACGGCAGTGTTGGCGGCGCCGCCCTGAGCGGATGGGTGAATATCGAAGGCAGTGTGCCAAAACGGTTGATGGTCAATCTGGCCCAGATCGAATTCAGCGACATCGAGTTTCGCAAGCCCAACCCGAGGGGTGGGCCATGAACCGGACGCGCGCAGATAAAGCCACGGCGATGCCGGATCGACGGCCCGGTGCGCGCGCCGAGAAAGATGCACGCGCCGCCACCCCCGACCGGATCGCGTGGTCTGCGGGGCTGACAGATGCGCCGCCCGCCCGCGCCCAGCCCGAGGGTATGGGGCGCCCATTGCAACCCGCGCTCCTTCGGCGTTTCGGCAGGCGCTTCGGCGCGGATCTGTCGATGGTTCGGCTGCATGACGATGCCGTTGGCGCGGCGGTGGCGGCCGATCGCGGGGCGCATGCACTGGCCGAGGGACGGCACGTCTACGCCGACAGGTCCGCTTTGACGTCGCAGACGCCCGAGGGACGGTCCCGGCTGGAGCACGAACTGGCGCATGTGGCCCAGTCCGAGCGTGCGGGCGGCGCGCCGGTCAGTCTGGCAGACGAGCGCACGGCGGGCGGTGGCTTTGGTGCGGCGGCCCCCCGCGTGGCCTATGAGACGGCCGAGAAGCGCGCGCCCGAAGACGCTCATGTCCTGTTTGAGCATGATGATACCCATGTCGATGAAGAAACGCTTGCAGGCGCGCTGAGCCTGGTTGAGGGGCACAGCGGCGCCGTTCTGGTGGAACTGCATGGCTATGCCAGCAGCGAAGGCGGGAGCAACTACAACCACAATCTTTCGGCGCATCGCGCGGCGCGGGTTCAACGTGAGCTTGCCCCATATCTGCCGGAAGGATCGCAGATCGTGCTGGTCGCCCATGGCGAGACCTCGGAGTTTGGTGACCGCTACACGCCCAATCGCAGGGTTGGTCTGCGTGTCCGCCCGATGCCAGAGCGCGCCGAGGCCGACAGCACTGCGGCGGTCCCGCTGCACCCGCGCATGGCGCAGACCACCGATCCGCAACCGGAACCTGCGCCTGAAACCCGCCCCGAAGGGCCGGCAGCGGCAGAGATAGCGGTTCCGCCGCCCTGGTCCTGGGTGCCACCCGTGCGGTATCACCTGGATCTTGACTTTGGCGCCCCCGATCCGATGCGGCCCGACCTGCCTGTCGTGCGACCTGGATGCCCGTTTGCCCCTGGGCTGGACCAGATGGACTGGTTCGAGATCATGCGGCCCCTGCGCAGCCGCGGCGGCCAGTTGTCGGATGAACAGACGCTGTCGCTGATGGGCAGCTGGTCGGCTGCGGCCTGCAGCTATACGCGGATGCTGACACCGATCCTGGGTCCCGCGCTGGCCGGCCAGACCGCCGCCAAGGGGGTCAATCTGGGCCTGTCCTCGGCGATGGAGGCCAGCGCCTATTGGGACAATCCCACGCAGATGGACCGATACGACCAGCACCTGCGCCAACAGGGCATTGAAACCACCATCATCCCGGTGAGCGATATCATCCTCGGGATCTACCGCTTTGCCACCGATTAGGGAGATCGCGCCATGCCGACTACATATTCTGCCTCGCCGCGCGCGCCACGCGTCCGCCAGGGCGGTTTTGTGCTGATTGACAGCGAGACCGACGCGGTCGAGCGGGTGATCGCGTTCCAGTACAATCCAGAAAGCCTGTCGCGGTCGATCCAGGCGCGCGGCGCGGGCGAGGGTGGCGACCGGGCCGAGGCGTTGCGCCTGACCGGGCCACCGGTCGAAACGATCAGCATCGAGGCCGAGCTGGATGCCACCGATCAACTGGAGTTTCCGCGTGACAATCCGACCGCGGTCGAAGTCGGATTGCATGCGCAGCTCGCCGCACTCGAGAACGTGCTTTATCCCAGCGCCCAGAGCGTGCAGCAGACCCACGACCGGGCGCAGCGGGGCGAGTTGGAGATCATCCCGCGCAAAGCGTCGCTGGTGCTGTTTGTGTGGGGCCAGGACCGGGTGGTTCCGGTGGTCCTGTCGGATATGAGCGCGGTCGAGGAGGGCTTTACGCCCGATCTCAACCCGCTGCGGGTGCGGCTGAGCCTGAACATGACGGTGCTGACCACCAGCGATGTCGGCTATGGATCCCGCGCCGCGGCGATGTACCGGGCCTATCACCGCAACCGCGAGCGGCTGGCGCGGCAGCAACCGCAGGGTGCAATCAACGATCTGGGCCTGGAGGAGCTGCCATGACCGCCGATCCGTTGACACTGTTGGGTATCGTGCAGCCCGAAGGCCCGGGCATCGCAACGCTGCTGACGCCGAACAGCCGGTATTACAACCTGCCGATCAAAAGCCGCACGTTGCCCGACGGGCGCAGGGTGACCTATCTGACGCGTCGGTTTCCGGTGGACCCCGACCAGATGCGGGTCGTCGCCGAGCACCGCGTCACCGACAGTGACCGGCTGGACCGGTTGGCGGCCAGCTATCTGGGCGATCCGACGATGTTCTGGCTGATTTGTGACGCCAACCTTGCACTGGATCCCGATGCGGTCCTGGCCGAAGCGGGCATACGGGTGGTGATCGCCATACCGGAGGGGGATCTGTGACCGGGGGCGCGCATCTCACGCTTCGCATGGGGCCGGTGATTGCGACGCCGGTCTCGGCCGCGATCGTCGACAGCGTGGTCGAGGTGCAGACCACCGAGGCCAGCAAGGGGCGCAGCGGGTTTCAGTTGCGGTTCACCTATTCCGAGGACAGCGAGATGGGCCGCGAGGTGACGCGCGGCATCCTGTTCGAGCCACCAAACCGGGTGATCATCTCGATCACGCTGGCGGGGCGCGAACAGGTGCTGGCCGACGGGATCATTACGCGGCAGGATTTCGCACCGTCGAACCAGGCCGGGCAAGCGACGCTCAGCCTGACCGGCACCGATGTCAGCCAGATGATGGATCTGGTCGATATCTCGGCGATCCCGATGCCGCCGATGCCGCCTTTTGGACGGGTGGCGTTTCTGCTGGCGAAATACGCGATGTATGGCGTTGTGCCTGCGGCAACGCCGTCGCTGTTTCTGGCGGTGTCCAACCCGCTGGAGCGGATCGAGATGCAGGCCGAAACCGACTATGCCTATATCAACCGGCTGGCGCGCGAGGCGGGCTATATCTTCTTTGTGGCCGCGGGTCCCGCGCCAGGAATGAATATCGCGTATTGGGGGCCGGAGGTAAAAGTGGGCCCGACGCAATCGCCGATGCGCATCAACATGGACGGCGAGAGCAATATCGACAGCTTTTCCGTGAGTTATGACGGGCTGAAGAAGAACATCTATTTTGTCTTCTACCGCAATGACGAAACGCATGTGAACATTCCGATCCCGGTGCCGGGGATCAACCCGATCAACCCGCCGTTGGGGCGTCGTCCGCCGTTTCCGATGGGCTATAAGCTGCTCAACCGCCGTCCGCCCGCGCGTGAACGCGACGAGGATGACGAAGAGGCAGACACCGCCGCGGATACCTTTCCGGTGACCGCCGCAAAGGCGCTGGGACAGGCCTCGCGCAATGCCGAGATCATCAGTGCCTCGGGCTCGCTGGATGTCACACGTTATGGCGAAGTGCTGCGGGCGCGGCGGCTGGTTGAGGTGCAGGGCGCCGGTCATCTGCATTCGGGCGCCTACTATGTCGACAGCGTGACCAGCACGCTCAAGCCCGGATCGTTCAAGCAAAACTTTCGCATGACGCGGAACGCCAGGGTGGCCTGGTGAGAAAAGGAGCGCGCATATGACCGACCGCCGCTATTACGGCAAGTTCCGGGGCACGGTGATCAACAATGTCGATCCCCTGTTCAAGGGGCGCATCATGGCGCAGGTGCCCGATGTGCTGGGGGCCACGCCGTCGGGCTGGGCGATGCCGTGTTTCCCGTTTGCCGGACCGCAGATGGGGGCCGTTGCGCTGCCGATGGTGGGCGCCGGGGTCTGGATCGAGTTCGAAGGCGGCGATCCGGGCAAGCCGATCTGGGTGGGCGGCTTTTATGGCACCCCGGCCGAGGTACCGGCGCTGGCAAATGCGGCGCCACCGGGCGTGTCGAGCGTGGTGATCCAGACATTGGGTCAGAATACGCTGATGCTGAGCGATGTGCCCGGGCCGACAGGCGGTGTGCTTCTCAAGACCACAACCGGCGCGACCCTGACCATGAACGACACCGGGATCACATTCAACAACGGCAAGGGCGCGATCATCGCCATGGTGGGCAACGTCGTGACCGTCAATGGCGGCGCGCTGACAGTGGCCTGAGCCACAAGACACAGGAAAGGGAGGACAGACATGCCGGGACCGCTTCTTCAGATTGGCGCGGGCGTATCGTGCCCGCATGCCGCTCCGGCGACCGGGGCGCCGGGCGTGCCGCGGGTGCTGTTGTCTGGCGCGCCCGCATCGGTGGCCAGCGATGTCTGGACGGTGGCGGGATGCCCGTTCCAGGTCCCGATTGGCACCGGAACCAAGCCGCAGCCCTGCGTGACGGTCCGGTGGACCGCGCCGGCCACGCGGGTTTTCATCAATGGATTACCTGCGCTGCTTGGCACTTCCGCGGGGATCGGCACGAGCGTCGAACAGATCCCGCAAGGTCCCGCTGTGGTGTCTGTCGTACAACCCAGGGTGACCGGCATATGACCCATATTGATTTCCCCTATGGCATCGACAGCCGCGGCCGCACCCGCCTGACCGGCGAGGCGGATTATGTCCGCGACCTGATCGAGCAGGTTCTGTTCACCGCGCCGGGCGAGCGGATCAACCGCCCGAATTTCGGCAGTGGCATCCTGCAGACGGTGTTCGCTCCGAATGGCGACGCGCTGGCTGCCACCATCGAAGCGTCGGTCAAGGCAGCACTCGATCAGTGGATTGCCGATTACGCCGAGATCGACGCGATTTCGGTGACTGCGGACGAGGCGCGATTGGTGCTGGACATCTCATATCGCCTGCAACGGTCGGGCGAACGGCGCCAAACCAGACTGGAGCGTGCGTTATGAGCGATGACCGCTATCATTGTGACCGGCCCCGGCGATTGGCCGCGCTGCGCGATCAGGCAGCGATCAACGGACTGGATTATCTTGAGATCGCAAACCCGGCTCAGACCGAGCTGCGCGTGCTTTTTGCCCACCCGCTGCCGGGCGCGCCGGGGGGCGTGCCTGCGGCGCCCGCCCTCACCCCGCGGAATTTCCGCATCACCGGCGGCGAGCGGATCCGCGGGATCGCTGTCACCGGACTGGCCGTGGCGGATAACGAGGTCATCCTGACGCTGAACCGGGCAGGCGATTTCTCGCCCTATTGCCTGCATCTGGTGACCGATGCGAGCCTGTCGGAAAGCCCGGTGCCCGCCGGTTTTGACCCCTGGCTGTCACAGATCCGCTTTTCCTTCAAAGCCGAATGCCCCAGCGATTTCGACTGTGCGCTGGAGGCCGCCTGTGCCCAGACCCCGCTGAGCGAGCCGGTGTTGAACTATCTGGCCAAGGATTACGACAGCTTCCGGCGGCTGATCCTGGACCGGATGGCATTGCAGATCCCCGACTGGCGGGACCGCAATGCCGCCGATTTGCAGATCACATTGGTCGAGCTGCTGGCCTATCTGGGCGATCATCTGAGCCAGCAGCAGGATGCGATCACGCCCGAAGGGTATCTGATGACGGCGCGGCTGCGCCGGTCGGTGGCGCGGCATGCGCGGTTGTTGGACTATCATCTGGGACAGGGTCTGAACGCGCGGTGTTGGGCGCATTTGACGGTGCGGCTGAACAGTGCCGCGGACGGTGCGGTGCTGCCTTTGGGAACGCCGCTGCTGACGCGGGTCGACAGGTCCGAGGCAACCATCGATCCGGGCGATCTGCCAGGTCACCTGGGCAGCGGTCCGACGGTGTTCGAGACGATGGCCGCGCTGCGCCTCAACGCGCTGCAAAACGAGATGCCGTTCCATCAGTGGTCCGACGATCTGTGTTGTCTGCCGAAAGGAGCGACCCGCGCCTGGCTGGACAACAGCGATGACCGCGGTCTGGTGCAGGGCGATCTGGTGCTGCTCGAAGAAAGTGCGAGCCCTGACACCGGTCTGGTACAGGATGCCGATCCATCCCGTCGGCATGTGGTGCGGCTGACCGGGACACGCCAGCTGCGCGACGATCTGGAAGGTGTCGATGTGGTCGAGATTGTCTGGGATACGGCGGATGCCTTGCCCTTCCCGCTGTGCCTGTCGGCCGAGGTGCTGGATCAGAGCGGCACGCCACAGGTCATTCCGACCGGCCTGGCGCGCGGCAATATCGTTCCGGCCGATCACGGGCTGACGGTGGAGGGCCTTGCGCTGGACCCGCCCACGCGGGTCAGCGACCGTGCCTATACCCCACGGCTGCCCCGAATGGAGGTTGTCTTTGCCGACCCCTTCGATCCCGGGGCGGCGCGTACGGATCCGGCCACGTGGGTGATGGCCCGCACTGCGGACCAGGCGCTGCCGGCGGTGCAGCTCAGCGACGGGATCGAGCAGTGGCATCCGCGCGCCGATCTGTTGCGCTCACGGCGGTTCGATGCGCATTTCGTGGCCGAGCCTGAGCGCAACGGTCATACCTTCCTGCGGTTTGGCAACCACCGGTTCGGCAAGGCGCCGACGATCGGGACCACGTTGACGGCGCGGGTGCGCCAGGGTGGCGGGCCGATGGGCAATGACGGATCGGATACGCTGCGGCACGTGGTGACCGCCCTGGACGGCGTCGAACGGGTGCGTAACCCGCTGCCCGGCCAGGGCGGCACCGCGCCCGAGCCGCTGGCCGTCGCGCGCGCTTTTGCGCCGCAAGCCTACCGCACGCAGCGTCGGGCGGTCATCGCCGAGGATTACGCCCACGTCGCCGAGGAAGACCCGGACGTGCAGCGTGCCGTGGCCGAGCATTTCTGGTTCGGGTCTTGGTACACGGTGGTGGTCACGGTGGACGGGCGCGAAAACCGGCTGGTGAGCGAGGACACGGCGTTCCGGCAGGCGCTTGTGGATCGGTTGGAAACGCGGCGGATGGCTGGCGTCGACGTGCAACTGCGCGACCCGATTTTCCTCAACCTTGACCTGTTGCTCCATGCCTGTGCGACCCCAGACCGGTTCGCCGCTGATGTGAAGGCGGCGCTGATCGACCGGTTCAGTTCTGGGTATCGACATTCAGGCCTGCCGGGGTTCTTCCACCCGGATAATCTGACCTTCGGGCAGCCGCTCTATACGTCGGAAATTCTTGCGGCGGCGATGGAGGTGGACGGTGTCGCCTCGGTGCGGATCGCCCATCTGCGGCGCTGGGGCGCGCCGGATGGCGACCTGACCGGAGCGGCGCGTATCCTGCCGGGCCAGAGCGAGGTTCTGCGGCTGGAGAACAATCCCAACCTGCCCGAGCACGGGGTCTTTCAATGTAATGTGGAGGGCGGCGTATGACCCGGAGCAATCGAACCGAAGCCACCTGCGGCTGTTGCGAGGATACAGCGCCGCGCGTACCCCGGACCCGCGAAAACGCGCCCGGGCGGGCGCGGATCGACGCGCGGGTCGGCACCCATGCGGCGTTCAAGGCGGATATGCTGGAGCAGCTGGCGCGGACCGGTGCGATGCGGCGGCTGACGGTGCGCGACGACGACGACCCGACGATTGCGTTGCTGGATGGCTGGGCCGGCGTGCTGGATGTGCTGGGCTTTTACCAGGAGGAGCTGACCAACGAGGGCTTTTTGCGCACAGCCGAAGACCGGCTGTCGGTGCGGCAGATGGCGGCGGGTGTCGGATACAAGCTGAAGCCGGGCGTCGGCAGCGACACCTGGCTTGCCTTCGATTGCGAGGTGACGCCCTCGACCCCCGATAAGATCACGGTGCCCGCGGGCACACAGGCGCAAAGCACACCCGCTCCAGAGGAGATGCCGCAGGCCTTCGAGACGCAGGCCGAGCTGATCGGGCGGCCCCGCTGGAACGCGCTGCGGCCGCGATTGACGGAACCCGTGACCATCGGGACCGGCACCGATGAGATCTTTATCGCGGGCACAGACACAGGCCTGGAGCCCGGCCTGCCGCTTTTGTTCGTGGCAGCCGGAGCGCAGGTCGATCCGGCTACAGCCCAGTTCGACCTGCGCTATGTGCAGGCGGTGGACCCGTTTTCGCCACCGACCCCGGATGACCCGCGGCCCGAGCATACGCGGGTCCGTCTGGATGCGGCGCTGGACACGATCACGGCTGGGGATGCCGCCGAGGTCTATGTCCTGCGCCAGCGTGCGGCGGCATTTGGCCATAATGCGATGGAGTGGCACGATCTGCCGCTGCCGCTGCGCGTGGGAGAGTTGAATCCCGAAGACAACGCCTTCATGCCCGGTCCTTATGCCACACAACAGCTGGCCTGGGCGGATGCGCTGTATGACATCGGCCAATCGCATCTGTTTCTGGATCAGGTCTATCCCCGGCTGGTGGCCGAAAGCTGGATGGTCGTCGGCGGTGCCGGTCTGCCGTCGCTCTATCGCATCACCGGCTTACGCAGCCAGTCGCACAACGGGTTTCTGATCTCGGCCAAGGTCACGCGCCTTTCGATTCAGGGCGAGGGCATCCAGTTCTACAGTCCGCGCACCGCGAGCGTGCTTTGTCAAAGCGAGCGCCTGCCGCTGGCCGCGCGTCCGCTGAGCTCTCCGGTCGCGGCCAATGCGGTGACGCTGAATGTCGCGGATCCAGATCTGACCAAAGGCCGTGTTGTGGCGCTGCGTGGGCAAACGCCGGACGGCACGCCGGTCAGCGAAGTGGTGACAATTGCCCAGGTCGATATCGTGGACGGACTGACCCGGCTGACCTTCGAGACCGATCTGCAAAACACCTATGACCGGCTGTCGCTGCGGATCAATGCCAATGTCGCGGCGGCAAACATGGGCGCTTCGCGGAGCGAAGTCCTGGGCAGCGCGGATGCCGCCCGCGGGTTCCAGAGCTTCCGCCTGCAATCGGTGCCGCTCAGCTATGTTTCGTCCAGCGGCGGTACCGGCGCGCATGCGACGCTGGAGGTCCGCGTCGATGGCGAGCTGTGGGAGGAGGTCGATACATTTTACCGCCAAAGCACCTCGGCCCGGGTCTATACGCTGACACAGCTGGAGGACGGCGCGGCTCTCATCACTTTTGGTGACGGGCGCATGGCGGGTGCGCGCCCGGCTTCGGGCCAGTCCAATGTCACGGCCCGGCTTCGGGTCGGCAACGGCACCGAGGGGAACCTTGACACAGGCCGCATCGACCAGTTGACGAGCCGACCGCTGGGCGTAAAGGCGGTGATCAACCCGGTTCCGGCCAGCGGCGCGGCGGATGCCGAAGTGACGGCCGATGCACGGCGGAACGCGGCGCTGCAGACGCGGCTGATCGACCGCATCGTGACGCTGACCGATTATCAGGATTTTGCGGCGGCGTTTTCAGGGATCGGCAAGGCCCGGGCGCAGACCTTGTGGACCCGCTCGCAGCGGCTGGTTCATATCACCATCGCCGGGGCGGACGGGGCGGCGGTTCTGCCGACCGATACGCTTTATCAGAACCTGCGCGACGGTATCGACCTGGCGCGCCATTCCGACGAGCCGGTCAGTCTGGGCAGCTATATGGCCCGGAGGTTCACGCTGGCCGCCGATCTGGTGGTGCGGTCCGATCTGATCCCCGAGGATGTGGCCCAGGTGGCGGCGGTGCGCGTCGCCCAGGCATTTTCCTTTGCCACGCGGGGATTTGGACAGGCGGTCACCCGATCCGAGGTGATGTCGGTTCTGCATGACTGCCCGGGGGTCGAGGGTGTCGTGCTGCGCACGCTGGCCTTTGTCGGGCAGGCCGGAACAGCAGACAGGTTGCCCGCCGATCTGGCGCAAGCGACATCCGCGGGACTGGTCCCGGCCGAGCTGCTGCTGGTCGATCCCGTCACGCTCGATCTGAAAGGAACCCTCTGATGGCTCTGGACGAAAAGCGCATCTATGAGCTGCTTCCGGCGATCCACCGGCTGCGCGATGCGGAAAGCGGCGGCGGCGCGCTGGAGGACCTGATCCGCGTTATCGCGAAGCAGGCCGAGGCGATGGAAGACGATATCGCGGCGCGCTATGCCAATTGGTTCATCGAGACCTGCGATCCCTGGGTCGTGCCCTATATCGCCGATCTGCTGGATGTGCGGCTGACCAACGATGTCACGGCGAACCGGGCGTTGCCGCAACGCGCCTATGTGGCCAATACGCTGGCCTATCGTCGGCGCAAGGGGACCGTCCCGGTGATCGAGGAGGTGGTGCGTGACACGACAGGCTGGATCACCACCGCGGCAGAGCATTTCCTGGACCTGTCGGTTACGGCGCATATGAACCATGTGCGCCACGGCTATCCCGGCACGCTGGATCTGCGGGACGCAGCGGCGTTGGAACTGACAGATGGGGCTTTCGATCCCGGGCCCAGAATGGCCGAGATGGGGCGGATCACTGCGGGCAAGGGGCGCTACAACATTCCCAATATCGGACTGTTCGTCTGGAAGGCAGAAGCCTTTCCGCTGGCACATGTGCTGGTGCGCGACACCGATGGCGGGGTGGCGGGCCGCGCGCATCTTGACCCGTTGCGCCGGGACATTCCACTGGCCAACACGCCGGAGGCCGAGCGGGGGATCGAAAGCCTGACCCGGGAGGAACACACGCCGGGCCTGCTGCGCCCCATGGCATTGCATGCAGAGCTTGACATGCGGCGTCAGGCAATCGCCGATGGCCGACCCGCGCCAACGCCGCAGTTCTTCACCGCGCAACCGCCGTTCCGGATCTGGGTCCGGCCGACCGCTGCCGATCCGCTGACCGAGGTGCCGGTCGAGGAGGTCGCGATCTGTCATCTGGGCGATCTGTCGGCGGATCCGACCGATTGGCGCCGACCACCGCCGAGCCTCGATTACCAGCCCGTCGGCGGCGGGCCATCAGTTGCCCTGCCGATCCGGGTGGGCATCGATGTGGAGCGGGGTCGGCTGGCGCTGCCTGCGGGCGACACGGCCGCTGAGATACGGGTGAGCCACGCGACGCTGGGCCTGGGTGATCTGGGCGGTGGGCCCTATGACAGGTCCGAGGCGCTGCAAGACATTTTCGGGGCGCGCTCGATCGACTGGCAGGTCATGGTCACCCGGGCCGAAGCCGCCGATAACACCACCATCTTTGCCACGCTGCACGAGGCCGTGGCGGCCTGGAACGCCTTGCCTGCCGGGCAGGTCGGGCTGATCTGCATGGCCGAAAACGCCGCGTTCGAGGACACGCTGACCGGTGCGGACCGGATCGAGCTGCCGGAGGGCAGCCTGCTGGTGATTGCCGCCGCTGGCTGGCCTGACGTGCCTGTCGAGGGGGGTGCGCCGGGACAGACCGTGCGGCCGCTGGGTCTGTATGACGCGTCGGGTCTGCGGCCTTGTGTGATCGGCGATCTGGAGGTTATCGGCACTGCCCCTGGCGGCAGCGATACGCCGGGTGAGTTCGTTCTGAACGGGTTGCTGCTGGACGGCGCCCTTGCCGTGCTGGATGGGCCGGGCGCCGGTCTGGGAATGCTGATGCTGGACCATCTGACACAGCCGCCAGAGGCCGGCGGGCTGGCCATCGGCCTGGACAACGAGGCGTTGGAACTGGTGCTCTGCCGGGCCCGGATCGGGCCGCTTTCTGCCATGGATGACATCGCTGCCTGTGAGATTACCGAGAGTATAATCGACGGTGATGGGGGTGCGGCGATCGACCTGCAGGATGCGCAGGTGCGGATGGAACGCGCCACCTGCATCGGGGCGGTGACAGTCGAGCGCTGCCACGCCAGCAATTCGATTTTCACCGACGTGGCTTTGGCCCGGCGATTGCAGGAAGGCTGTGTGCGGTTTTGCTATGTCGCGCCCGGATCCAGCCTGCCGCGTCGCTATCGCTGCCAGCCGGATCTTGCACTGGACGATGTGCCCGCGGCCCAGCAGCCGGCCATTCTGGCCCGGATCGTGCCCAGCTTCGGTGCGCTGGATCCGGTGCATTATGCCTATGCCCTGCCAGGCCTCCGCACCCCGCCCGAGATCGCGGCAGGTGCCGATGACGGGGCAGGGATGGGCGCCTGGGGCTTTCTCGCCCTGCCGCAGCGCCGCGCCAACGCGCGCCGCGCACTCGACGAATATCTGCGCTTTGGCCTTGAGGCCGGGCTGATCGAGGTGACCTGATGCGCCGCCTCACAATCAAGGAGACCTGCCATGCATGGTGATTTCAGCCGATGGACATTCGATCCGGCTGCGGGCGATCGCGGCGTGCTGAGTTTTCAGGGACGGATCGTTCTTGATCAGGACCTGAACAAGCAATGGAGTATCGCGGATTACCTGCGTCGGCGGCGAACCACCCACATCGTCGGCCCATGCGGCGCGCCCGAAAACGAGGCGGGCTTTGCCATCGGTCCTTTTGGCGCAGGCCTCGGTGCGGGTCCGGGCGCCTATTACGTCCATGGCGTGCTGTGCGAAAATGCGGAAGCGGTGGATCTGGAGGCGCAGCCGCATCTGCCCGCGGGCGCGCCTATCGTGCGGTTGGACACAGGTATCGACGTGACACTGGATGCGGCTCCGGACGGTCAGTATTTTGCCGTTCTCGACCGCTGGACCCGCCTGATTACGCCGTTGCAGGACCCTGCGCTTTTGGAAACCGCACTGGGCGGGGCCGATACGGCTGGGGCGGCGCGCACGATCTGGCAGGTGCGGCTGGTCCGCGCAGGCCCGCTGTCGGCTGAGGTTCACTGCGATAGCATGCCGGTGGCCTGGACGGATCTGATCACCGGCCCCGACGGTACCTTCCGCGCCCGGGCGCAGCCTTCGACCATTGATGATGGGCCTTGCGTGGTCGAGGCCGGGGCAGGGTATCGGCGCGTGTCAAACCAGCTCTACCGTGTGCAGATCCATCAGGGCGGGCCTGTGGGCACCGCGACATTCAAGTGGTCGCGCGAAAACGGGTCGGTTGCAACCCGCTGGATCTCCAGCAATGGCGCCAACCTGACCGTAGCCAGCATCGGGCGAGATCGGGCGCGCGGGTTCGGACCGGGCGACTGGGTCGAGTTGATCGACGACGACCGCGCCCTGCAAGGGCTGCCAGGCACGATGGTGCGGCTGCTGAACGCACAGGACGACGTCCTGATCCTTGATCCGGTGACCGCAGATGGCCCGGTCGATATTGTAAGCTTTGGGGCCAACGCGATTGTGCGCCGCTGGGACGGAGACGGGCTGCAAACCGTGATCGTCCCGGGAACCGATGACGGTTACCTGCCGCTGGAGGACGGTGTCGAGATCGGGTTCGAGGCGGGCAGGACCTATGCATCGGGCGATTACGTCACAATCCCCGCCAGGCACGAGATCAACGACATCGAATGGCCGCGCGGGCCCGGCACAGGCGACCCGCTGCGCCTGCCGCCGGAGGGCATCTCACATGCCTATTGCAAGCTGGGGCTTCTGACCAAGGACAGCACCTGGAGCGTCACGCAGGACTGCCGCAACCTGTTTCCGCCGCTGACCGGTCTGGTGACCATGGACCTGTTGGGCGGCGACGGGCAGGAGACGGCGCCCGACCCCGTGAACGCCGCCACGCTGGTTGCCCTGCCGCAGCCCTTGCGGGTCGGCGTGTCGCGGGGCCAGACACCGCTGGCCGGGCGGCGCGTCCGGTTCACCGTTGTCGAGGGTAACGGGGTGCTGACCGGTGGGGTGACCTCGCTGGTTGCGACCACCGACGCGGCCGGTGTGGTGCAGACCAACTGGTCGCTCGACAGTGGCACGCCAAGCCAGCGGGTCGAAGCGGAACTGCTGGATCCCGGAGGCAATCGCAGGCATCTGCCGATCAGCTTCAACGCCAATCTGAGCACTGCCGCAACAGTCTCCTACGATCCGTCGAACTGTCCGCCGCTGGCCGGCACGGACACCGTGCAGGAGGCGATCGACGCGCTGTGCGAGATGACCCAGGGCGGCTGCGCCACCTACATCGTGACGCCAGGCATGGATTGGGTGGCGCTGCTGGCCAGCCTGCAACCTCGGGAGAATGCGCATATCTGTTTCCAGCGAGGCCGATACGAGGCACGCCAGACGGCCACCCTGTCGGGTCTGGGCCATATCGAGATCTCGGGCTGCGGCGAAGGAACCGAGATCGTTGTGCGGCGGGCCGAACGGGCGATCGAGGCCATCGACTGCCTCAGTTTTTCTCTGAGCAACCTGTCGGTTGCCACGCCCGATGGCGGTGATGCCGTTGGCGCTGTGCGGCATCTCAACGGCACGATCACCACGACGGGCTGCCGGGATGTGACGATCGAGAACTGTGCGCTGTCCTGTGGTGCCGGTGCCGGGCGTACGCGCACGTGCCTGACCATTCGCCCGCTTGATTTCGACCGCGCCGAAAGGCCCACCCCGCTGCGCGCCATTCGGGTGGTCAACAACAGGCTGACTGCGGGATATGGCCAGATCGGGGTTCTGATGACCGATGCGGCACGCGTTTGGGTCCGTGACAACGAGATCTGCGTGGCACGGCGACCGCGCGGCCTGACCATTGACCGCCTGTTGGCAAACCCGGTCCGACGTGCCGCTGTGGTGGCGCAACTGGTGGATCGGCCTTTGATTGAATCAACATCGCCGATCGCCGGCACCCGTATGCTGCGCGGCGGCGCCTTTACGGCCTTTATCCCGTCGTCGGTGCCGCAGGCGGAATGGTCCGAACTGATGGCGGCCAATCCCCCGGCCGAGGGGCAAACCGCGAACCCAGAGGCGTTCGCGGGATATGTCACCGGCCTTGTGCGGACCGCAACGCGTACGCCCAGGCAACTGCCGAGCTATGAGCGGCAGCTTGGCGCCTTGCAGGCCAGTATCGGGGAAACGGCCTTTGCCCGGCTGGAGCAGCCTGTGCGCGAGAGCCTGCTGTTGCGCAGCCCCGTGACCGTGCGGAGTTTCGACGAAACCGCGCCGCGCGCCACGGCTCTTGTCATCGACAATCAGCGCCTGGCCTTTGACAGTCCGATCAGCACGCGGGACTGGCAGAACATCCTGCGCGCCGCGCCGCCTGACAACGTGCGTTCGGACCGGGATCTGCTGCTCCACGCGCGGCATGTGGCCGAACGCATCGTGCGCGACAGCGTTTTTCGGGCACGGTTTCCATCGGCCAACGCGTGGTTTGACAGTCTTGCCGCGAATGTGCTGCCTTCGGGGCATCAGGGTCTGGTGATCGGCGGCCGCACATTGGGGGCCGCCGACATCTCGGGCAATCGGATCGAGGGGTTTTGCGTCTCGATGCAAATCGGGCTGAGCCACAGCGACCCCACGCGCCAGTCCTTTGACAGGGCCAGCTCGATCACGCTGCGCGACAACGTCATTTTCCTGCGCCTGCCGGTCGAGCGGCGTGTCGCACCCTTTGGGCTGTTTGTCGGCAATGCCGAGCGGGTGCGCATGCACGCCAATCAGATCCACTGGGCCGCAGGCCGCACGGACAGCATGCGCTATTACGAGGCGGTGCGGATATACGGGCGCATGGGACCCTTCGTGATGTTCAAGGAGAACATGATAGATATCGACGCCACGGCGCTGCGAATGACCCATACGGGCCCCGCGCCAGAGCGGGCGGACGTTCAATGGCTGGCGGCGGATAACTGGTCGCTCGACGGCTATGCGATCCCTTCGGCAATGCTGACCCGGAACAACGTCACTGGGTGATGTAAGACCTCCGGCAGGTCGGCTGAATACCGCCAATGCCTTTGCACGAATCGCGTGAAGAGTGTAGGTTTTAAGGGTTCTGACACGGATGCACGGTGCTTTTGACGGTTTCGTTCAGCTTCGGTTGGTTTGATTTCGTTATGAAAGGGGTTCGAGTCCCCGTTGGAGCTTTGAGGCGAGGCGTATTGCGGCTCGCTTCTGCCTTTTTGGGCGATCGGTTTGCCGTAAAATCGGCAGCCTCAGGAGCGCGCATTCCCAAACACGCGCTTTCGTTCACAGATCACGGAACGGATCGGGGCGGTCACAAAAATGCGGCGCCGCTTTCCGGGCATGTCTTATCACAGTCTCGGGTCTGATCCGGCATATGAGCTGGAATGCATGGTGGGCCTTGATCTCTGGCCAGAGGTGTCGGTCGTGAAAATCCCGATATCTGCCGACGGGCGGTGCAGGGACGACCAAAGTGCATTTACATGGTGTCTTCACCAATAGCACGGGTGTGAGATCCCAACCGCTCTGCCAGCGCGCGACAGGCCACATAGAACACAGGCGTGAACAGCAACCCGAAGGCGGTCACGCCGATCATTCCACCAAACACCGCCGTGCCAATCGCCTGCCGCAACTCCGCGCCCGCGCCGCTGGCGATGACCAGGGGGATCACACCGAAAATGAACGCCAGCGAAGTCATCAGGATCGGCCGGAGCCTCAGGCGGGCGGCCTCTACCGCGGCCTCGATGCGGGTGGCGCCCGCAGCCTCGGCCTTGCGCGCGAACTCGACGATGAGGATGGCGTTCTTTGCCGCCAGACCCAACAGCACCACAAGCCCCACCTGGGTCAGGATATTGTTATCGAACCCGCGCAGAGATACCCCGATCATCGCCGAAAGCAGACACATCGGCACAATAAGAATGACGGCAAAGGGCAATATCCAGCTCTCGTACAGGGCCGCGAGGGTCAGGAACACCAAAAGCACGGACAGGCCAAACAGGATGTAACCGGCCGCCCCCGCCTGTTGCTGCTGAAAGGCCAGACCGGTCCATTCGATGTCAAACCCATCTGCCAAGGTGCGCTCTGCTACGGCCTCCATTGCGGTGAGGGCCTGTCCCGAGGACACGCCGGGCGCCGCGTTGCCCTGAAGCTCGGCCGAGGGGTAGAGGTTATAGCGCGGCAACCGGTCCGGACCGGTCGTGTATCGGAACTCGGAAATCGAGCCCAGCGGAACCAGCGCGCCGCTGTCGGACCGCACCCGGTAGCTTGCGATGTCGCGCAGCTCGTCACGATAGGGCGCATCGGCCTGCGCGGTCACACGGTAGTTGCGCCCGATGAAGGTGAAATCATTGACGTAAGCCGATCCCAGATTGATCTCCAGCGCTTCGTTGAGGGCGCCCGGCCCAACGCCGAGGATCTCGGCCTTGTCCCGGTCGATATCGGCGAAAACCCGTGGGCTGACCGTGTTGAAAAAGGAAAACACCCCCTCCAGCGCCGGATCGGCATTCGCCGCCGCCGCGAGCGTGCTCAACTGTTGCTCCATCGCGGCCACGCCACGGCCCTGTCTGTCTTGCAGATAGAGCTCAAACCCTCCCGCACTGCCAAGGCCCTGAACGGCAGGCGGTTGCAGCAGAAACACAAGTGCTTCCTCGATCGCGCCGACCTGCGGCCAGAGCGCCGCGATGATGTTCGCGACCGAGTGGTCATTTGCCAGACGATCCTCAAAGGGCTCCAGGATCGCAAAGACGGCACCGCCATTGGTCGCGGGTGTGAACGTTGCCCCGTTGAAGCCTGCGAAACCCACCGTTTCGGCAATGGCGGGATGGGCCAGCAACACCTCCTTGAGGTCTTCCACAACGGCTTCGGTGCGGGGCAGTGTTGCACCGGGTGGCAAGGACACGGCGGCGATGAAATAGCCCTTGTCCTGATCGGGGATAAAGCCTGTGGGCGTGCGTAGGAACAGCAAGACCGCAAACCCGATCAACCCGGCATAGACCAGAAAGACAACGGGGCTGAAACGGATCAACCTGCGTGTCAGCGCCGCATATGCATTGGCGACCCTGTCAAATCCCGCATTGAACCCGTTGCTGAGCGCGGCGCCGAACCCGCTTTCGGCCGGGGGCCGCATCAGGCTGCCGGACAGGGCCGCCGACAAGGTCAGCGACACGGCGACCGAGATGGTGGTGGCCGAAACGACCGTCAGCGCGAATTGCTGGAAGAAGATGCCGGTGACACCGGTCACAAAGGCCACCGGAATGAACACCGCGCCCAGCACCAGGCCAATGGCGATCAGCGCGCCGCTGACATCATCCATGGTGCGCCGGGCGGCCTCACGCGGGCTGAGCCCGTCCCGCAGGTAGCGCTGGACGTTTTCGACCACAACGATGGCGTCGTCCACGACAATACCGATGGCCAGAACCAGCCCGAACAGGGTCAGCGTGTTGATGGAAAAACCAAGGGCCGCAAGAAACAGGAACGTGCCGATCAACGAGACCGGGATCGACAGCACCGGGATGATCGCGGCGCGCCAGGTTTGCAGGAAAACCAGGATGGTCAGAACGACCAATACGCCCGCCTCGATGATGGTCTGATAAACGGCGGCGACCGAGGCAGAGATGAACTCCGTCGGGTTGTAGGCGATGCGATGCTGGACCCCTGCCGGAAAGGTCGCTGACATCGTGTCTATCTCAGCCGCGACAGCTTCGGCCACGGCGAGCGCATTGGCATCGGGAGAGGCATAGATCGCGATGGGGATTGAAGGAGCGTCGCTCAGATAGCCCGAGATCGCATAGGTTTCCGCGCCCAGCTCGACCCGCGCCACGTCCGTGATCCGCGTCACGCGCCCACCCTCGGACCGGCTCACGACAACGCGCCCGAACGCCTCGGGCGTGGTCAGGCGACCTTGGGTCTCGACCCCGAATTGCTGGGCGCCGGGTTCACCGTTGGGCAGTCCGCCCAAGGTGCCCGACGCCACCTGGGTGTTGTTGAGTGCCAGGTTCGCCACCACCTCTCCGGCTGTCAGGTTCCGGGCGGCCAGGCGCTCGGGGTTGAGCCAGATCCGCATCGAATACGCCCGCTCGGCAAAGAGATTGACCTGGCCCACGCCGTCCACCCGCAGCAGCCGGTCGATGATCTGGGTACGCGCATAGTTCGACAGGTAAAGCAGATCGCGCGACGCATCGGGCGAAATCAGATTGATGATCGTCAGAATATCGTCGTTGGACTTTTGCACAGTGACGCCGAACGTGCGCACCGGTGCGGGCAAGGACGGCTCAGCCCGGGCCACGCGGTTCTGCACCAGCACGTTGGCGGCATCCAGATCGGTGCCGGGCTCGAACGTGACGGTGATACCGACGGTGCCATCGCCGGTGGATTGCGACAGCATGTAAACCATGCCTTCGACGCCGTTGATCTCCTCCTCCAACGGGGCGGCGACGGTCTGGGCCGCGGTTTCCGCCGTGGCGCCCGGATAGATCGCCGAGACCGTGATGGTGGGAGGTGCGATGGTCGGATACTCCGCGACGGGCAGCCTCAAGAAGCTGCCGATGCCCGCGATCACCAGAACGATCGAAAGGACAGAAGCCAAAACAGGCCGGTCGACGAACAGGTGGAACCAGCTCATCGGGTGGCCTTCGCATCGGCGGTCAGATCCGTTTCGCGCGGGATCACGGCGGCGCCGGGGCCCAGCGTCAAAAAGCCCGAGAGAATGACCCGATCCTCTGACGTGATCCCGTCCCTGATGACGCGCATGTCGCCGATGCGCTGGCCGGTCTCGACCGGTCTGGCCTCTACCGTGTCATCCTCGGCCACGACATAGACCACTCGTCCAGCCAGATCGGTGAGCACCGCGGTATCAGGGATCAGCAGCGCGTCATATGGCCCGCGCCGCGGGACGCGCACCTCACCAAAAAGGCCGGGCAGGAAGAGCTCTTGCGGATTGGGAATGGTCGCATGCAGCCGGATCGTTCCGGTGTTTGGATCGAGGCGGTTGTCGATGAACGTGATCCGCCCGGGATGGATCCAGTCGGCCTCGTCGGCAAGTCGGACGCGGATCTCGGCGGGTGCCGTTCGGGATGACGCGGCCTCTCCCACGAGGCCGAGCCGCACATATGTCAGGTAATCCGCCTCTGGCGCGTCAAAGACGATTTCCACCGGGTCGATCGACGCAAGCGTTGTCAGCAGGGTGCCCTGCGCGCTGCCGCCGTCGATCAGCGTCCCGATATCCACTTCAGACGCGCCAATCCGACCGGTGAACGGGGCCCTGACGGTCGCGTCCGACAGCGTGATGCGGGCCGCCTGCAATTCTGCCGCGACGCCCTGGACGACGGCGCGCGCGCTTGCCCGCAGCGCTTCGGCCTCGTCCAGTTGCTGTTGCGCCGCCGACTGGCGTTGACGCAGCTCCAGGATACGGGCATATTCGATCTCGGTCAGGGCAAGCGCGCTTTCGACCTCGCTCAGGCGGGCCTCCAGCCGCGCGACCTCGGTCTCGGCCTGGCGCGTGTCCAGTTGGAACAGCACCGCGCCGGCCTCGACGATCATCCCTTCCTCAAACACGATGGCTTCGAGAAATCCCGAGACGCGGGCGCGGATTTCGACATCCTGAAGGGCACGGGTGCGGCCTGTGTAGATGTCATAATCGACAATCGACTGGACGGCGGGGCGGGCCACGCTGACCTCGGGCGGCCCGTTCTGGGCACTGGCGGGGGACGCGAAAAAATGAGTAGCGACCGAGAGTGCGGTCACCAGCAACCAAGAAGCGGGGGACCACACGGGCCCGGTCCGCTGAGTGCGCTGTGTCATCTTCCTGGCCTCTCCTTTATCGCGTGCAAAGCGCGCCAAGCGCCGTCACGGCTTGTCTTTCATGAGCGTAGTTTGGTGCGGGATCGTCTTGGCCAATCTTCTGAAGAAATCGCACTCTTTACCCGCAGGATCAGGCTCGCTGCCCGATTGCCGGGCAGATATGTTGGGCTGCGATGCGATCGGACCTCGACTGCGGAGTTAAGACGTTGAGAGAGGCCCGGTGACGCGTTCCGCGTCGAGGACCGCATGAGCTCTGCTTGCAGCGCAACGACCGGGCGCACGCGCTTTGTGTCACGCCTTGCAAGACAGCCCGATCGCCGGACATTCCAAACTGTGCCGTCCTTCTCGGCACGCGCAAGCCTGTTTCCCACCGAACGCCTGTATCCAAGCGACGATCCCCCGCCATTTGTGCGGCCACAAAAGCCTGTTTCTGCCCTTCCTTCGGTGTGAAAATACTGGCAGGCGTGACAGAGCCATCGAGGGGCTTGGCCGCCTGTGACGGGGTATCGCTCTGATCCGCACGCGCGCGCATGTGCCGCCCCGGTTATTGCATAGTAACTCTCAAATGAGATTAGCTCATCTGAGATAAATAGAAAGAGGCGGGAGGTCGAATAATGTCAGAATTCACGGATATCGCTTCGGGCGAGCTTCCCTTGGGCATGCTGCTCAACACCATTGGGCGCCTCGTCTTTGAGGAAACGCATCGACGGTTGTCAGGCATGGAGGTCGATGTCATCGGTCTGGGCATTCTGTGGCTGGTCGACAGCGCGCCCGGGCAGTTGCAATCGGAGTATGCCCGTTTCCAAAAGCGCGACCAGACAACATTCGGCCGCTATGTCGACAAGCTGGAAGGCAAAGCGCTGCTTGTCCGAACCCCCGTGCCAGACGACCGGCGCGCCCGGACGCTTGAGTTGACCAGCAAAGGCCGCGAGTTCTTGACTGAGGGAAAGCGCAGGGCGCATGCCGCAGAAGCCGCAATTGTTGGCCCCCCCTCGCCTGATCTGATGCAGGTGCGTCGTTTCCTGACCGAGCGGCTGAATTCCGATATGCTGAGATGAGCATCGTCTCGGGTCAGAGAGAGGAAGAGGACGGCCCGTCGACGGGGTGTCCAAGACAACGCGCGCTCCAATAGCCTCGACAGACCTATGCAAAACCCCAGGCCGCCTTGCGGATGCGCAAGGCTGATTGCCCTCTGGTCGCATGGCGCGTGCAGAACCGGGCCGTCTGCGTATTCGGGCTGCGGTCTTGCCGCAAAGCCCCTGTCATCCGCGCAGAGCATCAGCCCAGGTCGCGAACGCATCAGCCACGATGATCTTGTCCGACCCGATCACAAAGCAGGAAACGCCGAGGCTATGCCAATGGTCGATCAGGTCCCGACACTCGGCCGTTGACGGTGCAAAGACCGGCATGATCGTCGGCACATTGGCGTCCTGTGCGGCGCGCAGCATGTCGGTGACCGCGCCGGTGACCGTGTCGCTGCGCCACTCACCATTCAGCCCCATCGACACCGCCAGATCGAACGGGCCCACCATGAGCGCGGCCAGTCCGGGCGTCGCGCAGATCTCAGCGATATTGCGATGCCCCTCGGCGGTTTCGACCAGTACAATCGCGCCGGTGCGCGCCTCTTCTTCGACCACATAATCGTGCCAGTTGCGGATGAAGTGCCCGCCCGACCGGCAGCACGGGCAGGCACCGCGCAATCCATGCGGCCCAAAGCGGGTGGCGGCCACGGCCTGCGCCGTCTCTTCGGCGGTTTCGATATTGGGAACGACGACATGCCGGATCCCGGCATCCAGCGCCTTCATGATCTCGACCGGATCGTTTCTGGACACCCGCAACGCAACCGCAATGCCATTGGCATCCGCCGCGCGCGCAAGGTTTTCGGCGGTTTCGATCCCGAAAGGACCGTGCTGGCAATCGATGATGGTAAACTGAAAACCGTTCAACCCAATCAGATCGACCATTTCCGGCGCCGCGATCTGGGTCCACGTCCCAAGCGTCGTCGCCGGACCCGCAAGGAGTGACTGGAGCGTCAGCATCAGGTGGCGTCCAGGCCAAGGATCGCCTTGCACTTGATCTCGACCAGAATGCCGGGCATCGAAAACCCTTTGACCGCAAAGCCCGTCCAGGTCGGATAGCGGTTGATAAAGTATCGGTCCTTGACCTTGAGGAAGGTCTTTAGATCGGCCATGCTGTCGCTGAACCAGGTTTCCAGTTCGATCACATCGTAGAACGAGGCGCCGGCGGCCCCCAGAACCGTTCTTACATTCTCGAAGGCCTGGACATATTGCGCCTCGGTCCCTTCGACGACGCGCAGATCCTTGTCACGCCCGACCTGACCAGAGAGGTAGAGCGTGTCGCCCACCTGTATCGCCGGAGCATAATGATAGGTGTCATAGATGGTCTCCATCCCTTCGGGAATGATCACTTTGCGTGCGGGCATGACAGTCACCTCCTGTAGCAGACGGATTTCACAGCTTCGACGATGCGGGCGGCGTCGGGCATATAGGCGCGCTCCAGCCGGTCGTTGTAAGGCACCGGCATCTCTGGCGCGCCAATGCGGGCGACCGGAGCGTCCAGCCAATCGAAGGCCTGATCCTGAATGGTCGCCGCGATCTCGCCCCCGAACCCGCCAAAGAGCGGTGCTTCATGCACGATCACGGCGCGGTTGGTTTTCCGGACGCTGTCGCAAATCGTGTCGGAGTCCAGCGGCTTGATCGTGCGCGGATCGATCACTTCGACGCTGATCCCCTCGCGCTCCAGCCGGTCAGCGGCTTGGACGGCACGGTCGACCATGGCCAGCGTGGCGATCACGGTGCAATCGTGACCTGGGCGCACCACCCGCGCCTTGCCAGGCTCAATGTGATAGCGCGCTTCGGGTACGGGTTGCGTGGCCCCAAGATAAAGCAGCTTGTGTTCCAGAAACACGACCGGCCCGTCATCGGCGATGGCGGCGGCCATCAGGCCCTTGGCATCATAGGCCGTTGAGGGCGCATAGATCTGCAAGCCCGGTACGTTGGCAAAGAACATCTCAAGCGACTGGCAATGCTGGGCG
The DNA here is from genome assembly GCF_021404545.1 of Aestuariivita sp. GTDB lineage: Bacteria > Pseudomonadota > Alphaproteobacteria > Rhodobacterales > Rhodobacteraceae > Aestuariivita. The sequence continues at coordinate 83,548 of NZ_JAAWWD010000061.1, read as the reverse complement.
GCCAGCCTGATGCCTGCCCCCTGCGGGCCGCGAAAAACGATCGGTACCTTGGCCTTGCCGCCCAGCATGAAGCGGGCCTTTGCGGCCTGGTTGACGATGGCGTCCATCATCAGCGTGACGAAATCCCACAGCTGGGCTTCGACCACCACGCGCTTGCCCGACATCGCGGCACCCACACCGCAGGTCGATATCACCCCTTCGGAGATAGGGGTATCGCGCACACGGTCTGCGCCGAATTGATCGTAAAGCCCCGCTGTGAGACCGAAGATCCCGCCGGTTTCGCCCACATCCTCACCCAGAATGATGACGTGCTCGTCCGCTTCCATCTCCAACGCGAAGGCCTCGGTGATGGCCTGGGCATAGGTCAGCATGCGCGGTCCGGGCGGCGGCTCAAAGGCGCGGATGCGGGCGGGCGGTCGCACATTGGCCAGGGCCAGATCCATATCCGGCTCAGCCTGTTGCACGGCCCAGTCGATGGCGGCTTCAATTTCGGTTTCGACCTCGGCGATTGCGGCGTCATAGGCGGCGCCCGACAGCTCTCCGGTTGCGGCAAGTTGGTCCCGCAGGCGGGCGATGGGGTCGCGCGATTTCCACTCTGCCTGCTCATCGCCGCTGCGATACGCCGGAAGGTTGGCCCGCATGGAATGATCGTCCCAGCGATAGGTCAGCGCTTCGATCAGGGTGGGGCCCTGGCCCGCGCGGGCCCGCAATGCGGCGCGTTCCACCGACTCAAACACCGCCGCCACATCGTTGCCGTCGATCCGGTCGTTGGGCAGGCCATAGGCCTCTCCGCGTGCCGCGATTGACGGGCCTGCGGTGACCGCTTCGGTCGCGGTGGTAAGGCCGTATTGGTTGTTTTCGCAAAAGAAAATCAGCGGAAGTTTCCAGATGGCGGCAAGGTTCATCGCCTCGTGAAAGATCCCTTCATTGGCCGCGCCATCGCCAAAGAAAGTGATCCCGATATTGCCGCTTTTGTTCAGCTGTTCGGCCAGCGCCGCACCGGTCCCCAGGCCCATGCCCGCGCCGACAATCCCGTTCGCCCCCAGGATCTTGCGGTCGAAATCCGCAATATGCATGGATCCTCCCAGCCCGGCGCAATATCCCGGCGCGCGGCCCATCAGCTCGGCGAACATCAGGCGAATATCTGAACCCTTGGCGATCGTGTGCCCGTGGCCGCGATGATGGGTCAGCAGAAAATCATCCGGTCCCAGGGCCGTGCAGGCCCCCGCCGCAATCGCCTCCTGTCCGACGCTGGAATGCGCCGTACCCTTGATCACACCTTTCAAGAAGAGCTCTTTCGCGCGGGTCTCAAACCGCCGGATCCGCAGCATCATCCGCAGCGCGGCGCGCAGCTGGTCCGGGCCCAGCCGATTGCCTGGCCCTGCGCGGGCGACGGTATCGAGGATCTGAACCTGAGCCATAACGATCACCCGTAAACAAGACGTGGTAGCCAGAGCGAAAGGTCGGGCCACATAACGACGATAAGAAGTGCAAGGATTTGCAGGCCGATGAACGGCCATTGCGCGGCGAAAATCTCGGTCAGCTCCAGCGTGTCGCCCGCCGCACCTTTGAGATAGAAACACGCAGGCCCAAAGGGCGGGGTCAGATAGGCGATCTGCATCGACAGGTTGAAGACGATCCCGAACCAGATCGGATCATAGCCCAATTGCGTCAGCACCGGCAGAAAGATCGGCATGGTCAGAAACAGGATGCCAATCCAGTCGATGAAGAACCCCAGCAGGATAAAGACGCCGATCATCACCGCCAAAATGACTGCCGGTTCCTGGCTGACCCCGGCAAGCATGTCAGATGCAAAGGCAATCCCGCCCATCAGATTATAGACACCGATCAGCGCGTTGGTCCCAAACACCAGCCAGAACACCATCCCGCAGGTTCTGAGCGCTTGAATCAGCACTTCGCTGAGCATGGCAAAGCTGAATGCGTTGCGCACCCAGGCCGCGATCGCGGCACCGAAAGCGCCAAGTGCCGCGCTCTCTGTGATCGAGGCGAAACCGGCATAGATCGACACCAACACGCCCCCCGCCACCATCATTGGCAGGATCACACCCCTGAACAGCGCCAGCTTCTCGCGCAGCGGCATATCCCGTTCGTGGGGTGGCAAGGGCGGGCCCAGTTCCGGATTCAGACCACAGCGGACCAGGATATAGGCGACATAGAAGCTGGCCAGCATCAGCCCCGGAACCAGCGTGGCGAGAAACAGATGCGAGATCGAAACCTCGGCTGTCAGACCATAGAAGATTAGGATAATCGACGGCGGGATCATCGTCCCCAAAGATCCACCTGCGGTGATCGTGCCGATGGCCAGCTTGCGATCATAGTTCAGCTTCAGCATCTGCGGCAGCGCGATCAGGCCCAAAAGCACGATCTCGCCCCCGATGATCCCGGTGGTGGCGCCCAGAAGGACCGCCACGCCGGTCGTGACCACGCCGATGCCGCCGCGCACCGATCCGGCCCACACATGGAACGCGCGATAGAGATCGCGGGCCACCCCGGATTTCTCCATGATTGAGGCCATCAGAACGAACATCGGCACTGCGATCAGGGCAAAACTGTCCAAAAAGTCGACCGTGCGCGACCCCACGATAAAGAGGGCATTCACGCCAAATTGCGTGACCGCCAGAACAACGGCGATCGCGCCAGACACAAAGGCCAATGGCACGCCCAACATCAACAACCCCGCCATCGACCCGATGATGAGAAACGTGATGGTTCCGATTTCCATCAGTCGGCGTTCCCGCGGCGGCCGAAGACAAGCGCCGCGGCCTGTTTCAGGGCAAGCAGCAGAAACAGGGCGCATCCGACAAACAAAAGCGCCTTGAGGTAAGACGGCAGCGGCGAGTTCAGCGTGCTTCCCGACCGTTCTGGATCCCACGCGCCGTTCAGCGAAAATCGCCAGACGGCGCGCTCGGCCATGCGCCAGGCCGCGTAGGTCAGTCCGCCCAGATAGATGAGGCCCGCCAGGAGCGAGACAGCATCGGAAAACCGGGCAAGCCTGGGCCATTTCTCGACCAACAGGGTGATGCGCATATGTGTACCTTCGGCCATGCAGAACGCACCGCCAAAGACAAACCCAATGCTCGCCAACAGGATCGAGGTTTCATGCGCCCAACTGGTGGGGGCGTTGAACGCATAGCGCGCCACAACCTCATAGACCATGATCAGGACAATCGCTGCAAAACACCACGCGGTTGTCCGGCCAAGGGCCAATGCCAAACGGTCAAGAAACATATGCGATGTCCAAATCTGCGCGCCGCGCCAGGCTCACCCGCATCGGGCCCTAGTTCATCAACCCGATGGAGGAGAGGAAGGCCTTGTGGCTGTCGACGATGGCTTGCGCATCCCCGCTTTTGGCGCCCCAGTCGGCCCAGACCTCGGCCGTCATGGCCCGGAACGTCGCGGCATCTTCTTCGCCAAAGGCGACAAAGGTCACGCCCATCTCGGATTTGGCTGTCGCTTCTGCGGCCGCGTCCTCGGCGCTCAGGGTGGTTTTCAACCCTTTGGACAATGCGGTGCACGCGGCCTCGAACTTGGCCTGGTTCTCCGCCGACAGGCTGTCCCATTTGGCCTTGGAGACGCTCATCTCTGTCACCGCCATCGAATGGCGCGCAAGCACCGAGTATTTCGCCTGATTATGCATCCCCAGAGCCACGTTCAGCGCAACGTTGGCAAGATCGGTAGCATCCAGGACACCGGTTTCCATCGCAGTCACGCTTTCGCCAACACCCATCGTCACCAGCGATGCACCGGCACGGCTGAGGAGGTCGGAGGCCAATCCGCCGGGCGCCCGCATCTTCAAGCCTTCCAGATCGGCGACGCCGTTGATCTCGACTTTGGAGGGGATCTGTTCCGAGGGCCAATAGATCGGGCAGATCAGGTGAAGATCGTATGTGCTGTAAAGCGCCCGGGCCAGTTCCAGCCCACCGCCTTCGGTGAACCAGCGATCCCGCGTGGCGCTGTCGGGATAGGCCGCAAGCGTGTCTCCCAAAACGCCCATCGCCGGGTCCTTGCCTGCGAAATAGCTTGGCGCTGTGTATTGCCCGTCAAGAAGCCCGTTCTGTATGGCTTCGATTGTCTCGGCCGCTCCGACAACCGCGCGCCCGGGCAGCACCTCGATCTGGATTGCGCCGCCCGTGTCTTCGGCCAGTTGCGCGGCCATCTCCTCGAACGCCTTTGTCGTCGAGGCATTGGTGCCCAGGAACGTCTGCATTTTGAAGGTTTCAGCGCTTGCCGCCCCGCCCATAAGGGCCAGAGCCGCAGCGCCCGCAAAGAACTTGGTGAGTTTCATGTTTTCCTCCCTATGGAATGATATGCGGCCTTCAGGCCGCGATTTTGATTTTTGGCATGTCGAGAATGGTGCGGGTTTCGGCGACGGTGGCGGGTTCACGCCCCAGGGCCCGAGCCTGGGCCGCGACCTTGGCAATCACCTCGGCATTGGTGAGGTGCCGCGCGCCATCCATATAGGCGTAATCGCCCAGCCCGACGGAGATATGACCGCCTTCCCGGATGATCTTTTCGGTCAACTCGAACAGGTCGCCTTTGTAGTTCACGACCGTCCAGACGCAGTCGAACCCCTGCGGCAGGAATGCGGTGTGGGCATTCAGCCCCGCCTCGGTTCCGGGATGACCGGCAAAGATAATCTCGTCGGTCATGCAAAAGCAGATATAGGCGGGGTCGCTCAGCACGCCCATTTTCAGGAATTGTTCGATCTGGCGCGTGAAACTCACGTTCCAGCTTACCAGATAGGGTTTCAGCCCGTGATGCTTGATCCGCTCGGCAAAATGCATCAGCGTCCCGGTGGAGTTCTTGTAGATCAGCTCGGTGGTGTCGTATTTGCCGTCTTGCGGGTTCCACCAGTCGACATTCACGCTGCCTGTATCCATCGGCGCGAAATCCGGCGCGGTTTCGGCGGATTTCATCATTTCTTCGATGGCGGCAAAACGGCTCATCGCATCGGTGTCATTGGCCACATAGCCGAGGGTGGGGTGGATCAGGATATCCGACTGCGCCCGGATACCGGCGTTGGTTTCCAGATAAAACTCGGCCGCGTGTTCCGGGTCACCATCGGCAGTCCGCCCGTGATAATGAAAGACGGATGCGCCTTGGTCATAGCAGGCTTTGGCATCCGCGATGATCTCGTTCGGCAGGAACGGGACATGCGGATTGCCACGCCGTGTTGCCAGTTCGTTGACACGCGCTTCGATGATGATTTTTTCCAAGGTGTCCTCCCGTTTCGGATGGCCCGAATGCTGCCGGGTATATCCCGAACAGGGAAAAAGTCATATAAAAAGTTATATCATAGTTGCATTTTGCCATAACTTATATAACTTTAGTACTATGTCAGATGAGAATGCCCCCGTCGCACGCACGCCCGATGTCGCCGATCTTTTGGCTGATCGGTTTCCCGGTCACACGATGCAGCGGATGCGCACCGCAAGTGGAAAATACCGTTATATTTATGTCAGTTCCGGGGTTCGTAACTCGTTTGGTCTGAACCCCGAGGAGCTTATGAAAGCCGATGCGGTGGACCATGGTTGGGTCCACCCGGACGACCGCGCCGGATTTGTCGGCGCGCTCGAGCGTTCCGCCCGCGATCTGACGCCTTTGGATATCGAAGTGCGGGTCGAATCACCCGGCGGCGGATACCGCTGGGTGCGCTCGCTCGGCCAACCACGGCAGGAGGCGGATGGCGCGGTGATCTGGGACGGTGTCGCGCTGGATATCACCGATCGCCGCGAAGCGTTGGATGCGCTCGAACGCGCGTTGTCCGAGGCCCGCCGCAGCGAAGTTGCCGAAGGCCGGTTCAGCTATATCGCGGCACAGGATCTCGCCGCCCCCTTGGCCGCCTTGCGGGACATTGTGGCGGCTATCCAAGAGGTGGACAGCAGTAACCAGAGTGAGGTCGCCGCGCAGATCGCGCTGTTATCCGACAGGTTCGGCACATTTGAAAAGGCGCTCCTGGCGACGCGCGGGCTGGTCGCATCGACAGCAACCAGCGCGCCTTTGCCCCCCTCTGAGGGCGCACCCCCCCTGACCAAGCGCCAGGCTGAAATACTGACATTCGTGCGCAACGGCGCGTCAAATAGAAAAATCGCAGAGAACCTTGGCATTTCGGAAGGCACGGTCAAGCTGCATGTCAGCGCGATCCTCAAAAGACTGGGGGTCAGGAACCGAACCGAAGCCGCCCGCCGCTAGCCCCTTTGTGTCGGCAAGACGACAACGAGCCGGCCATGGCGCAGGCCGCAATCAAAACAGGTCTTATCTGCCGGTCGGCACGCCAGAGGGGGCCGGTCCGAGGGCCATTGACCGTGTCAGCGCTGGATCAGCACCGAACAAGGGGCACGGCGCGCGACGCGCGACGCGGTGGAGCCCAGGAAGTACTCCATCGCCGAGGGGTGGTGTGCCCCCACGATGATCAGATCGGCGCCGATCTCCTTGGCGACCTCGCTGATACGGATACCGGGCTTGCCGGTGGTGACTCTGCAATCGATGTCGGTGGCATCTCCGGCGGCGGATTTAAGATTGGCCATGACCTTTGCCGTGAGGTGGTTTTCCGACTTAACCGTCACAAATTCGGCGGTAAAGCCGGGAATGGCCTCAAGCACGGTGAGAAGCGTGATCCGCCCCTGCCGGTCAAGCATCCGGCGGGCGGTGGCGATTTTCGCATCGACCAGAGGTTCGTGGTCGATGGCAACCGGAATGAGAATCGACGTGGGCATGACAAGGTCTCCATTGCAGGATCAGCCGGAGCGGACCGGCTGTCGGTTTGCACCGAAAGCCTCCCCGGCATAGGGGTTCAGTATTGCCGCACATCATGGCGGGCTCGCTTGGGCCAGCGCCCGCGCCGCGTCGAAAAGCGGGGCAGGGACACTCAACCCGTGTGTCCGGGCCACTGCGATGGCGGCCTGTCTGCGGGCCCCGGGCAGGCGGGCGCCCTCCATGCCTGTGATCTCGGTCAAGATCTGGGTGACACGCTTTGCGTAATCGCTTTGCGGGGCTGGGTTGATGGCGATAAGTGTCTGGCCCACGCGCGGCGCTGGCCCATCCGCTGAAAAGAAAGACCCCGCCTCATGGCTGAACGCGCTGCCGCTAAAGGCGGCGGCGAGCAGTTCCACCATCAGCGCGAGCGCAGTGCCCTTGGCTTGACCAATCGGGATCATGGTGCCTGCTAGGGCCGCGTCTGGATCGGTGGTCGGCTCGCCCTTGCTATCGAGCGCCCAACCTTCGGGAATGTTCCTGCCGCTTTTCTTGGCGGCCATCACTTTGCCGCGCGCCACCTTTGACAGCGACAGGTCCATGACCAGCGGTGGACCGTCGTCACAGGGCGTTGCAAAGGCGATCGGATTTGTGCCGAACACCGCGTGTTTCGCACCCCACGGTGCAATGGCCTTGGGCGTATTGGCGACCATCAGACCGATCAGTCCTGCCTGGGCAATGCGGTCGACTTGCACCGAAAGCGCGCCGCAATGGTGCGAATTTGACAAGGCGACGACGGCAATGCCCATTTCGCGCGCCAAGGGTACAAGGGCGTCGAAAGCCCTGTCGAGCGCCGGGTAAGCAAAGCCCAGATCCGCGTCGACATGTAACGATGCAGGTCCCCGTGCGTGGACCGTGATCTGGGCGCGCGGATTGACCTTGCCCGAGCGCGCCTGCGCGACATAATCCGCGATACGCGCAAAGCCATGGCCCGTCTGTCCCTCTGCCTCGGCGGCCACGAGGGCGCGGGCTACCGAGGCAGCGGCCATCTCCGACAGCCCGGCACCGCGGAACACCGCGCCAAGCAAGGCGTGCGCGTCTGCCAAAGAGAGATGCTTGGTCTCGGCCATAGGGCGTGAATCTTCCTGCGGATGGCGGGAGCAGCCCACGCCAAGTGAGCCGCTCCTTGGGTCCTATCAAGCGCTGCGATAGAGTTTTGTCATCGAAAACTCCCGATGTCCCAGCGCTTCGGCGGCCGTGTGACGGCCATTGGCGGTGCGTCGGATCATCTCGATCAGCGCGTCTCCCGCCTCGTCGATGGTCTGATCGCGGCGCAGGATGCCCGAGACATCGACATCGACATGTTCGCCCATGGTGCGCACCGTGCGCGGATTCGCGGTGATCTTGATCACTGGCACGATTGGGTTGCCGACCACATTGCCTTGCCCGGTGGGAAACGTATGGATCACGGCACCGCCCGCCGCCATCAGCGTCACGCATTCGGCGGCCGCCGACGAGCTGTCCATGAAATAGAGGCCGTTGCCCGCCTTGGGCATCTCGGCAGGGCCCAGAATATCGATATACTGTGACGTGCGCCCGATCTTCTCGAGGTTGCCCAGGGCCTTTTCTTCGATTGTCGTCAGTCCGCCCTCGATATTGCCCTTGGTCGGCTGGCTGTCGCTGAGGTCATCGGTCTGATGGGCAAAGATCACATCGTCCTGATAGGCCTTCCACATCTTGTACCACCGCGCACCAACCTCCTCGTTGATCGCGCGTTTTTGGCAGATATGCTCGGCCCCGGTAATCTCCGAGGTTTCGCCGAAAAAGCCGGTGATCCCTTCGGGCAGCAGCTTGTCATACATATTGCCCACGGTCGGACACGAGCCCAGCCCGGTGGTTGTGTCGCTCTCTCCGCATTTGGTGGAGACCCAAAGCTCGTTGACCGAGCATTCCTCGCGCTGCACCTCGGTGGCTTTGTGGACAAAGTCCTTCGCGGCCCAGGACGCGGCGCGGATCGTCTCGAAATCGCCCTTCTGTTCGATCGAGAATTCAGCCACCTCCTTGCCGGTTTCGCGGATGCCATCGGCGATGCGCCTGGTCCAGCCGGGTTCGATACCGATCACGACAACCGAGTGCACGTTGGGGTTTGCGCCGGTGCCAATCATTGTGCGGAAATGCAGATCGAGGTCTTCGCCGAACTGAAGGCGGCCATAGGCGTGCGGCAGCGCCAGCGTGCCCTTGACGTTGTTGGCGACCGCTTCGCAGGCCGCGTTGGAGATATCGTCCACGGGCAAGATGATGACGTGGTTGCGCACGCCGACCCGGCCATTTTCGCGGCGGTAGCCCATAAAGGTCATGTTTGAATACTTCGACATGTCGGCTCTCCTTACCAGCGTTTGGTCTTGCAATTGTGGGTGTGGACATGGCTGCCCTGCGGGATATCGGCGATGATCTTTCCAATATCGGCGCCGTATTTGATTGCCGTGTCGCCGTCCTTGAGGTCCTTGAGCGCGATCTTGTGTCCGATCGGCACATCGGCGCCCGCCGTCAGGCGGAAGGTCGAGTTGTCATGCGTGATGCAGCACAGCATGTCTGTGCCAGCGGTCAGGCCCTCGACCACGACAACGCCCACGTTGTCGGCGGCTTCGTGCACGAGCAGGTGCGGCACCTCGTTGGGGGATGGATTGGACATCGATGTCTCCGGTTACTGTGGTTTAAGAAGGATCTTGGGCGCGGCGATGCGGCCCGAACGGATATCGCTGAAGGCACGGGCGCCTTCGGACAGCGGACGGGTCTCGGTCCAGTCGAGCGGCCCGAGACGGCCGTCAAACATCGCCGTGCAGGTGTCACGGAAATCCCGGGCGGTATAGGTATAGGTCCCGATAAAGGTGATCTCTTGCAGGGTCATGCGCCGGATATCCAGCCCGGCATGACCGCCACCGAGACCGATATGCAGGATGACGCCGCCCGGATGGGTGGTGGCCGCTGCCGTGGCCCGGGTCGCATCAAATCCAACCGCATCGACCGTGATATCGAAGAACCGACCCTCCACATCCTCCGGTGCCGCGACGGCATAGCCCGCCTCAAGCCCGAGATAGCTGCGGCGCAGCGGGTTGGGATCGACCAATGTCACCTCTGTCACGCCCTGCGCCAACAGGCTGAGTGCGGCTGCGACACCAATGGCGCCTCCGCCGATCACAAGCGCGGTCTCGGTCATGTCCCGGGGCACGGCCTCAAGGCCCAGGCGGATCGCATGCCAGGACACCGCGATGGGTTCGGCCAATGCGGCCTTTTCAAGAGGGCAGTCATCCGGCACCGCAACCAGATTGCGGTCAGGCATGGCGACATATTGTGCAAAAGCGCCCTGGCGCGGCGGCATGGAGATGATCTGGCGGGTCGTACAGAGGTTGTCGCGACCGCTCTTGCAGGCGCGGCAGATCCCGCATGTGACCAGCGGATTGATCGTCACGCGCTGGCCATCGCGGGGCCCGCCGACAACGGTGCCGGCCCCCTCGTGCCCCAGGATCAGAGGGGCCGGGCGGCGGTCGTCATGGCCAAGATAGGCATGCATGTCCGAGCCACAGATCCCCACGCTGTCGATGCGGATAAGAGGGTGCGTCTTATCGGCTGCCGGATCCGGCGCATCGCGATAGGCAAGCTCTTCGGGGCCGGTGTAAACCAATGCCTTCATTTCGCCGTGAACCCCCCGTCGACCATAAGCACCTGACCGGTGACATAGCCGGACGCGTCCGAGCAGAAGAACAGCAGAGGTCCGTCGATGTCTTCGGGTTCGCCGTTGCGCCCGATACAGGTCTGGGCGGCATTGCGCGCCGCGCGCTCGGGATCATCGAACACCGCCGCTGTCAGCTCGGTCCGGAAAAAGCCCGGACCGATGGCGTTGACCATGATCCCGTCGCCCGACCAGGCTTCGGCCATGGCCCGGGTAAGCTGGGCGATGCCACCCTTGGAAGCCCCATAGCTCACCCCGCCCGGGAAGGCGCGACAGGATTGCAGCGAGGCGAAAGTCACGATGCGCCCCCACCGCTTGGCCTTCATGCCCGCGACCAGATGTTGGGAGAGAAAGAACGGCACCGCGAGGTTAAGCCCCAGCGTGACATCCCAACCCTCCTGTGTGACCGCATCGGCCGACTCACGCGTGTTGATGCCTGCGGCATGGACCACGATATCGGGCGCACCAAAGGGCGCAGCACAGGTCGCGGCCAGATCGGCCAATCCATCGCGGTCGGTCAGATCGCATGGCAACGCGTGAACCGGCCCTCGGGCCTCTGCCTGCAAGCAGGCCAACGCCTCTGCCCGCCGCGCTACACCGATCACCGAGGCCCCCGCCTCGGACAAGGCCAGCGCCGCCCGGCGCCCCAGGCCAGAGCTTGCCCCGGTCACCACAGCCACATGGCCGGTCAGATCTGGCCGCCAACTGGCACGCATCGGTTAATCCTCGGCGCTCAGATCGAAGGTTTCACTGGGAAAGAACTTGGCCAGCCGGATATCGGCCGTGCGCGCGTGCCCTTCCATACCCTCAAGCCGGGAAATACGCGCCGTGGCTTCGGCAATCGGCTTGGCGCCTTCGCGGGTCGAGCGTTGCCAGGTGACGATCTTCATGTATTTGTGCACAGACAACCCGCCCGTATAGGTCGCAGCGCGCGAGGTCGGCAGCACATGGTTTGTCCCGGAGGCCTTGTCGCCGAAGGCCACCGTGGTCTCTTCGCCCAGAAAGAGCGAGCCGTAGCACGACAAACGTTCGAGCCACCAATCGAGATCTTCGGCCATCACCGTCAGATGCTCGGGCGCATATTCGTCCGAGGTTGCGGCCATCTCATCGCGGTCCGCACACACGATCACCTCGGCATAATCGCGCCAGGCCCTGGTGGCGTTGTCGCAATTGACCTCGGGCAGCGCGTCGATGAGCGTGGGCACAAGCTGCATCACCTCCTCGGCCAAGGACCGGTCATCAGTCACCAGCCAGACCGGGGAGTTATAGCCATGCTCGGCCTGTCCCACGAGATCGGTGGCCACCACCATCGGATCGGCGCTCTTGTCGGCGAGGATCAGGCTGTCGGTCGGGCCCGCGATCATGTCGATGCCCACGCGGCCAAACAGAATACGCTTGGCCTCGGCCACGAACTGGTTTCCGGGACCGACAAGGATGTTGGCCTTCGGCAAGCCAAAAAGCCCAAAGGTCATCGCGGCCACCCCTTGGACACCGCCCATGGCCATGATCCTGTCCGCGCCGCAAATATGGGCGGCGTATACGATCGCTGGCGCGATCCCCACGCCGGGCCGTGGCGGGGAACAGGCAACGATGTGATTGCAGCCCGCGACCTTGGCCGTGGTCACCGTCATGATGGCGCTGGCGATGTGGCTATAGCGCCCACCGGGCACATAGCAGCCTGCCGCATCGACCGGGATCGTCTTCTGCCCGGCGATCATGCCTGGCACGACCTCGACCTCAACGCTTTTGAGGGTGGCCTTCTGCGCCTCTGCAAAGCGTTTCACGTTGGCGTGCGAAAAGCGGATGTCGGCCTTGATCTTCTCTGGCACACGTGCGGCGGCGGCTTCGATCTCGTCTTGCGTGAGCATCACATTGCCCTGGTATTTGTCGAACTTGGCGGCATATTCGAGGGCCTTGGCATCGCCGCCCTGTTCGATATCGGACAGGATCCCCTGGACAATGTCATGCACATCCGAGGCCCCGCTCGACGGTGTCAGGGTCGCTTTCTTGAGATACTCACGTGTCATTGCGTGTGCGTCCTATCGGTAAACATCTGGAAGAAGTGAGGTTGAAATCGCCGGGATATAGGCGATCATCAGCGTGACGATCAGCATGAAGAACACGAACGGAATGGCGCGATACGCGATCTTGAGGATCGACTCGCCCGTGATACCCGACACCACAAAGAGATTGAGACCCAGCGGCGGGGTGATGAAGCCGACGCCAAGCGCTGTGATCATCATGATGCAGAACTGCACTTCGTTCATCCCGATGTTGTCGGCCAGCGGCTTGAGGATCGGTGCGAGGATCACGATGTTGGGCGTGGTCTCCATCACGCAGCCCGCCGCGATCAGGATCAGCACCATCATACCGATGAGCACAAACTCGTTCTCGCTCAGAGACGTGAGTGCCCCCACGAACCCTTGTGGCACGCCAATGATTGCAAGCGCCTCGGCCAGCGGGATGGAAAAGGCGATGATCGGAAGGATCACACCGTTCACCTTGGCCGAGCTCACCAGCATCGCGGGAAAGTCCGAGAACTTGAGCGTTCCGATGATAAAGCCGATGGCGATGGTCACCACGACAGCGACAGCGCCTGCTTCGGTGGGTGTCAGTCGGCCCGAAAAGATGCCATAGAAGATGATCCCCGGCACGAGAAAGGCGTACCAGCCCGATTTGATCGTGTTCCACAGATTGGCGCGCCATTCCGCAACCGTCATGATCCCGCCGCCTTCCCAAAGGTTGAGCCGGTTCATCACGATGTTGGTCACCAGGATCGATACCAAGATCAGAATGCCGGGGATCAGGGCCGCGAGAAACAGTGTCGACACGGCTATCCCCAGCACAAGGCCAATGATGATATAGGCGATGGAGGGCGGGATCAGGATCCCTGTACAGGCGCCCGCCGCCACCAGGGCACAGGCATAGGGGCGCGGATAACCGCTCTCTACCAGCCGGTCGATGGTCATCCGGCCCACGGCCGCGGCCCCGGCCGCATCAGAGCCCGAGATTGCCGCGAACATACCGCAAACAAGCACCGTCGCCGATCCAAAACCGCCCTTTGCCCAGCAGGTCAACGCCTCGGCGACGTCGAGAAATTTTCGCGACAAGCCCGTTCGGACCAGCACATCGCCCGTCAGGATGAAAAGCGGGACCGCCGTCAAGGCAAAGGCGTCGATACCCGAAAAGAGCTTTTCGCCCAAAAGGCTCAGCGGAAGGGCGCCGGACCACACCAACATCAAAACGGTCGAGGCACCTATGGCCGCCCAGACCGGCACCGCTAGCCCGACCAGAACAACGAACAGGATCACAGGCGCATAGAAATCCCAACCCAATATAAGGTCGGCTTGCTCCAGCGTTTGCCACATCATGGTCTCGCCCTCCCTCAGTCAAACAACTTGTCACCTTCGTAGACGGGGCGTCCGTTACGAAGGTCGGAGAGGTCACGCAGAAAGGACTGCACGAGCCGGAAGGTCACCAGGGCAAAGCCGAAGGGCACCGCGAAAAGAAAGAAATACTGGCCGATCCGCAGACCGTGGGTCACGGAATTGAACTTCCAGGAGACATGCACAGACTCCCACGACCAGTAGAGGGCGATTACCGCCACCACGAACATCACGACATCGCCAAAGATGTACAGCAGCGCCTTTGCGCGCGGTCCGACGTAATTCATGATCACATCAATACGGATATGCCCGCGTTCCTTGACGGCGGAGGCCGCGCCGATCCACGCCAGATAAATGAAGGAGTAGCGCACCATCTCCTCCCCCCAGATCGAGGAATAGGAGAAGACCTCGCGCCGGACGACTTCGATAAACATCGTCCCAACGAGCATGACGTAGAAAACCAACAGGAGCCAACGCTCTCCGTTTCGGTCTATCGCTTTGAAAATGCTGGACATAGTTCCTCCGCGGGCGCGCCCCGGACATCACCGGGTCCGGTGCCTGACATGCTCACATCTGCCTGAAAGAGCGAAGAGGCCCGCGCGCCGTCGTGGCGCACGGGCTGACTGCGTGGTTAGGCGTCGTGGACATAGTAGCGGCCCATCGTGCCTGCCGCTTCCTCAAGCCTGGCAAAGGTCTCCATGGATCCGGCGAGGTCCATCTTGAAGCCGTCCCAATCGCTGTTTTGATAGCCGCCGACCGACTGCCATTCCGCAAGCTGGTCACCAGAGAGCGCGTGGAACTCGACCCCGTTCGCCACAAGCTGCGACATGGCATAGCCACGCGCCGCCGGGACTTTGGCAAGGTTCTGGGCCTGCGTGATTTCACCGGCAAACTCGATGCCTTCCTGCACGTCCGCAGGCAGCGACTCGAACCATTCGAGGTTGATCGAATAGACCTGACTGTCCGGTACCGCCTGGGTGAATGTGACGTGGCTGAGGATCTCGCCAAAGCCAAAGACGTGCAACGCGCCCACGGACGGATCCAGCGCATCGGCCACACCCTGCCGGATTGCCGACGGCGTTTCACCCCAGGCCACCGGCGTCGGGTTGGCACCCACCATGCGGTAGTATTGCTGCAACATCGCCGATCCAGGCACGCGGAACTTCACCCCGGACATATCGGCGGGGGTGATGATCGCATTGCCGCCTTGACGGACTGCGACCACCCGGGGGTCGATCACAATGTAAAAGAGCGCCTTGAAGCCCGAAGCGGCGATCTTTGGGTCCACCTCTGCCTTCCATGCGTCCGACGAGGTCAGGTTGGTGAAGCGCTGGTTGGAGCCGCAGAAATACGGCAGGTTGATCAGGTCAACCACCGGGGCGAATGGCGCGAAATTGGCCAGCGAGTGCTGCGCCCCCTGGATCGTGCCCCCCTGCACGGCCTGGGCCAGCGCGCCGCCGGCACCAAGCTGACCGCCAGGCGCGAGACGCACGTAAACCTTGCCGTTGGTCATGTTCTGGATGTTCTCTTTGAGATCCAGCTGCATGATCGGATAGCTGCGCGACGCGCCCAGCACATAGGCCGTGGCCAGCGTCATGATGTGATCTGCGCTGCGCTCGCGCTCGCGCTCTTCCGCGGCGGTCTGCGCGACGGCCTCGTCTGACCACAGCAGGCCAGCGGCACCCGCGACCATGGCCGCCGTAAACCCGCCCGAGCCCGCAAGCTTCAGGAAGTTCCGGCGCCCGGCGGACGCCAATTCGGTGTTGGACTTGTTCATGTGTTCCTCCCTAAGAAACGGTTTTATTCGTCTTTGTTTTGCTGGGCCTTTTCCTGCGCTTCGCGTTGCAGGATACCTGCTGAAAATGCGATGGCCGCAGCGAACAGAATGAGCATCTCTGCCACGTTGCCGACAAGCGGCGCATCTCCGACGGCGCCGACAATGACATTCGCCGTGAACGCGCAGACACATAGAATTGCGATGAGAAAAGCCATGATCTCCAATCCCTCCCCAGAGATCTCAGACGACAATCCGTGACGTTCCGTCTTGTGATTCGATTTGAATGTAAGCGCTTACAATTTGTCATGCAAGCGCTTACATATTAACAATGGCGTTTAAGCATCCGCTGGAAATCCGGCCAAAACCCGCCCATATGCTTGCAACGTGAGCCAGACACCGGCCCCGTGGCCGCAGCAACAAGGCTCTGAGTGAACAGATCGGACCGCCCTTAAGATGGACAACGACAGTGGTATCAGCGCCGTTCCGACACTGGCCGATGTTGCGCGCCTCGCGGATGTCTCGACCGCAACGGTATCGCGCTGCATCAACACTCCGGGCCAGGTCGGTGAGAAGACCCGCAAGAAGGTGTTGAAGGCGGTTGCCGATCTTGGATATGCGCCCAATTTCAGCGCCCGCGCCCTGGCGGCGAAATATACCAACACCATTGGCGCGGTGATCCCCACGATGGAAAACGCGGTCTTTGCCCGCGGCGTGCAGGCCTTCCAAGAAGAGCTGGGACGCCACAGCAAGACACTGCTGATCGCCTCCTCTGCCTATCAGCAGGCGCTGGAAGAGGAACAGGTGCGCACGCTGGTAGCCCGCGGCGCCGACGCGCTGCTGCTGATCGGATATGACCGCCACCAATCGCTTTACGATTTCCTCAACAAGAGGAAAGTCCCCACGCTTGTCGCGTGGTCCTATGAGAAAACGCAGCCCCAGGCCGCCATCGGTTTTGACAACCGCGCGGCCATGGCTGAACTCGCCCGGCTGGTGCTGCGCTATGGCCACCGCAACATCGCGTGTATCTCGGCCCCGACCGCCATGAATGACCGGGCACGGGGGCGGGTGCAGGGCATCGAGCTTGCCATGAGCGAGGCTGGCCTTGATCCGGCAGAACTGCACGTGACCGAGGCGGCCTATGGCATCGAAACCGGAGAAATCGCGTTTCGCCAGACCTTAAGCGCGGCGCCCGAAACGACGGCTGTGATGTGCGGCAACGACGTGCTGGCAATCGGCGCCCTGCGCGCCGCCCGGGAGATGGGTCTGCGCGTTCCCGAGGACATTTCGATCACAGGCTTCGATGACATCGAAATCGCGATGTTGGCGGAACCTGCCCTGACCACCGTGCACGTCCCACACCGGGAAATGGGGCGCCGCGCCGCGCGCATGCTGATCCAGGCCCTGCAAGACGAGACAGCCCTGCCCAGTGCATTGCTGACCACCGATATCCGCCTGCGCCAATCGTTGGGACCCGCCCCCGGAACGGCGCCCCATTCATAGAGCGGCACCCACCGGTATCGGGGCGGCATCATGCCAAAAGCGGCCTGCGCGCGGGCCTGTGACGATGGGACAGGCCCGCGCGCCCGAATTCGGCGCTAAGGCCCATTGGCGCCGACGCCAGACTCGTTAAAGTAGAGGCAAAGGGACGTGCGGTGATGGCATGGCCCCAATGCTCTTTTGCAATCAGGTCCTTTGATGTGTACACACCCAGTCTGAGAACGACCATCCTGATACTCTTCTTGGTGTTGACGGTGCCTGTCTTTGTCGGGGCTTTCTTTTACAGCTATCTGACCAGCAGCCGCATCGTGCGCAGCGATACGATTGAGCGGATCGGGCTCTATCAGGCGGATGTCGATGACAGCATCGAAACTCTCTTTCGCGAAGTCGTATCCAAGGCGGAAAGCGCTGCAATCGCTGGAATGGTGCAGTCCGGTTTCTATGCTGACCTGCGCGCCATCGACTATCTCGCCTCGGTCACCCGAGGCACCCCCGGCGTCCTGAGCGCCTATATCGGGCTAGAGGCGGATGGCGGCTTTCTCCAGGCCCGCCGGATGCAGGCCGATCACAGGGTGCAGGACCGGGATCTGCCCGACGGCACGGTCTTTGCCCGGCGCTGGATCCAGCCCGATGAGGCGGGCGTTCCGATCGAGACCTATGTGTTCGAGAACGCAGCGCGCAAGGATCTTGGACAATCGACCATGCCGACCGGCTACGATCCAAGACAGCGCCTGTGGTACCGGGTCACCCGCGATGGTCAGGATGTGACCATTTCGGACCCGGATGTGTTCGCGGCCCTTGGGCTTGTCGGCTTTACTGTCGCCGCCCCGTTCTATTGGGGTGACAGGCTGGGCGGCATCGCGGCCATTGATCTGACCCTCGACAGTCTGTCAGCCTATCTGGCCCGTCAAAAGATCAGTCCCGGATCGCTGAGCTTTATTCTCGACCGCCGCGGCAATGTTCTTGCCAATTCCGGCCAGGCGCAGATCGAACCCGACGTGTCGGGTGCGTTGCGTTTGCCCCATGTCACGGAATGGGAAGAGGCCGTTGTCGGTGTGGCATACAGCCAGAGACCGCGCCTGGGACAGGATGGCGAGCCCTTCGTCGTGCAGCATGCAGGGCAGGAATATCTCGCCTCGCTCAAGCCCATCGCTGCCGCCCAGGGCAAGGCGTGGCAAGCCTTCGTGATCGCGCCAATGGCCGATTTCAACACCGAGATCGTGCGCAATAACCGCGAGATGCTGATCATTGGTCTGGCGGCCACGATCCTCCAGATTTTCGTGATCTGGGTGCTGGCGCAGCGCATCGCGCGGCCGCTGGAGACGCTGGTGCGCAATGTCGAACAGATCCGCGATCTCAGCCCCGATCCTTTGCCGCCCTTACCGCGCGTGCGCATTCGCGAGATAAAGCTGTTGTCGCGGGCGGTCGAAACGCTTGACACGGCGATCAAGTCCTTTGCCTCGTTCGTGCCGGTTGGTCTGGTCCGGCAACTGGTGCAATCGGATCAGAAACTGGAGATCGGCGGCAGCAGCCGCTTTCTGACGGTGTTTTTCTCGGACATCGAAGGGTTTTCGGAACTCTCGGAAAACCTGCCCTCCCGCGAGTTGCTCCTGCGCGTCTCGGATTACCTGTCGATTGTCACCGGTGCGGTCAACCAGGAGGCCGGCACCATCGACAAGTTCATCGGAGATGGCGTCATGGCCTTTTGGGGGGCGCCCAATCTGCTGGAGGATCATGCCCGTCGGGCCTGTCTGACCGCGCTGCGGGTCCAGCTCGAAGTCAAAAAACTTGGGATGGCGCTTTCCGAGCGGGGCATGCAGCCGCTTCAGGTGCGCATCGGTATTCACAGCGATGCGGTGCTGGTCGGCAATATCGGATCGCAGGAGCGTATGAGCTATACGGTTCTGGGCGATGGGGTGAACGTGGCCTCCCGGCTGGAAGCCATCAACAAGACCTATGGCACGAATATCTGCATCAGCCACGCGGTCTATAAAGAAGCCGGGGAGACCTTGTGCACGCGACCCATCGGCGACGTGACGATCAAGGGTCGGCGCGGCTCGGTTACGGTCTATGAGTTGCTGGGTGCGTTCGGCATGGGGGCCGAGCTTGAGCCGGATGACAAAACGCTGCGCCTTGCCGAACTCAGCCGCGATGCGCATCAGCACCGCGTGACCGGCGACATCGAGGGGGCCGTGCGCCTCTATCGCGCGATCCTTGCGGAGTTTCCGCAGGACAGCGTGGCGCTGGCCGTTCTTGAGCAATTGGCAGATGGCTGAGTACGGTCTATCCGCTCAATGCGGCGCATCGGCATAGTTGCGCTCGATCAGGCGGTGCACCCACCGGCTCGTCGCGACGATGATCTGCAAGAGCAGGACAAAGATCACGATGGTCAGCAAAAAGAGACCATAGCGCCAGGGCGAATTGCCGATCAGCTCGGCCTCGGTCAGCACCGCGCTCATCGCTTCGTTCACCCCGATCGCCGCGCCAAAGCAGGAGGCCGACACCAGCACCTGAAACGCCCGCACCATGTTGGGGATCAGCAACAACGCGGCACGGTGGGCGCCGCGCCGCCATTGGAAGATGGCCTCGCCCACCTGATCATAGGCATAGGCGCAGATATACGGCATACAGGCTAGGATCACGAAGGCCACGCCGGGGTCATCATAAACCGTTTCCAAGGTGCTGTAATAGGGCCGCAAGACACCGGCGAGAAAGAACATCGCGATATAGACCGGCATCGCGCGCAGCACGCTCATCATCATGTCGGTCGCGCGCGCGGCCAAGGGCAGGCGCGTTTGGTGCACAGCGGCCAGCAGCGCCCCCAGCACAAGTCCGACAAGCAGCGCCGTCAGCGCGATCTGGAAGTTCACGATCAGCCCTTGCGCCAGCCGCAGCGCAAAACCGTCTGAAAAGGGGATGGTCATGGTGTCATTCCCCCGCCAGAGCGTATTCGAGTTTCAGCCGCAGCGCGCGCGACAGCTTGACCACCGCCATCACCACCAGCACGTAAAAGATCAACAGGATCCAATATGTGATCGACTGATTGCGCGAAAACGACGCGATGTCGTTCATCGCATTGGTCAGATCGGCGACGCCCACGTAACTGGCTGCGGCGATACCGCGGGTCGCATTCGTCAAAAACGCCTCGATCTGGGGCCCGGCGCGGACAATGGCGCGGCGCAACCGGCTGCGGTCCGATATGCGATCATCAAGCGATCGCCACGCATCCGCGATACCCTGACCGGCAAAGGCTCCGTTGACCAATCCGATCGCCAGTATCGCAACGAACAAGGCGACGGTGAGCGAATAAAAGAAGATCGCGTTGGCAAAGGTGGCAAGCATGACCAGGATCAGGATCGGCGGGCTGCCCTGAAAGATCATCAGCAAAAGCCCGAGCGCCCCGTTGAGCAGTCGGTTCTTCACCAAAAGCCCCGCTGCGAACAGCAGCGAAATCAGCAAGGTGGCGATCAGGACACCGACCACCGCAACCAGAGAAATCGCAACCCCATTGATAAACAGATCCCAGGCGAACTGACTGTAAAGAAACGCGAACGTGTCCTGCATCCAGGCGTTTATCGCAGCGATCACCGCCTTGAGCGGGCCGGGGTCGAGATCGGTGTTGAGCGGTGCAAGCACACAGACCGACGGAGTGTCCTGGCAACCGGGCTGCGACCACAGATTTTGCATCCGCTCAAGAAAGCGCAGCTCGATCCCGTGCGGCACAGCCATTTCAAGAAGCGCACCGCCGCTGTGAAGCTGGATGGATAGGGCATCGAGAACGGCACCCAGCCTGTCGGTGCCGTCCAGCGCGACGGCCATGCCCCAGGGGATTTCCGAAATCCCCAGCTTGCGTTCAAACCGACCGCCGAAATCCGGATCGGCCAGCGCATTGACCATCACGCTGTCATCCTGAACGATCAGCAGACAGGTCCCGGATTCCAGATTCTCGATCAGGCGGGCGGGCGTGTCAAACAGCATCAGGCGCGCGACCCGCTCGACCAGCATGGCGTTGGCGAAATTGCCCACCGTGGTGCAGACGGTCCGGTCCGCCACATCCCCCCAGCCGTCGATGCGCAGCCTGCGGGGCCCGATGAGGATGGTTTCGCTGGAATAGTAATGCGGCCGGATGAAACGCGCATTGGCATCCCGGACCGAGTTGTGGCCCATCGTGGCGATCACCAGATCGACCGTCCCGTTCGACAGGGCCGAGATCCGCGTCACGGGCGTGACATCGACAAGACGCGCCTCGACACCGATTATTCCGGCTATCCGCCGTGCCAGGTCGATTTCATAGCCCGCGCGAATGCCCGCGCGATTGACCGCGAAGTTGGGATAGCCGTCGCGCACGCCGATCCGGATTTCGCCCGCGCACAGGATGTCCGACAGCCGGTCCGGCTGCGGCTGGGCCGCACAATCCGGCCCAAGCTCGGCCCGGGCCTGGGCCAAAAGCGCATCCGCATCCTGTGCCCAGGCGGGCATGGCACCCGCCAAAAACCCCGCCAGCACGACCCACATAAGGCCTGTCAGGGCCCGGATCATACCGCCGCTCCAGATCCCGCTCGACCGACGATGGCCAGGCACACCCGGCCAAAGCAATGGGATCCGATTTGAAACAGGTCTGCGCTGTGGTCCGACGTCCCCAGTGACAGCGCCGCGACCTTGAGAGGATGCAAGGGCACGATCATGTCGTGGCTGGTGGCCAGATGCAGACCCGCATCGGCGACATGCCGACGCGTCAGCTCGATATCGACGAAGCGGTTATGTGTAAAGATCGCGACACCGTCCTCACGCAGATGCCGGGCGATGCCGTCGATGAACGGATCGAGGATGTCGCGCCCGTCCACTCCGCCAACCGCCCAGCTGGGCAGCCGCCCCGGCAGGTGGAGCGTCTCGCAGGGAAAATGCGGCAGGTTCGTCAGGATCACATCGAATGTGCGACTGCCGACAGGGTCCCAGACCGGCCCTTTGAGATACTCGATGCGCTTGGGCGGGGTCGGAATCGACGACAGGCATTCCCGCGCCGCTTCCAGCCCCAGCTCTTCAATATCGGTAATGGTCAGGCTCGACGCACCCAAAAGGGCCGCTTGCGCTGCGATCACACCATTACCCGTGCCGATTTCGCAGATATCGCGCCCGCGCACGATTTCGGGCCGATCCCGGAGATAGGACAGGATCAGCGCCGTGTATTCGCTGGGTTGGAACACAGTCATCGGCGACGGTTTGGTCAGTTCAAGCGGAATGGGATGCGACATATCCAGGCTTTCAAAATGCGTGTCGGGGGACCAGCTTCGCTCTCGATCTCGATCAGCCGGTGGGCCGACGGCAGGGCGCCGAATGGTGTGTCAGGGACGCGCCGCTTGCACGCAGCGAGACCCTACCTTGTATAAACCAAAGATCGGTGCATCGCACCCAGGCGGGGCGGCGATCCGACGGGGTTACCGCAAATGCCGCATCTTCGGCCAGATCGCGCCGCGCCGCCCACAGGGCCACGGGCGCCTGGTTCGGGTCAGCCTGAAGCCCGGTCATAGATCGTCATCCACAGGCGGAAATCCCTTGCAGATCGTTAAAGCATTGCATGTGACGCCGCCACAGTTTGATATGAGCGCGCCTAAAGAGCAACGAGAGAGGCCGCAAGAACACCAAACCAGTAGTGAATAATTATGACCCCGGCGAGGTTTTTTTGGAAATGATACGCATAGCCGAAAACAATGCCTGCAAAGAAGGTGAGGATCACCGCGTCCAGCCCAAGTGTCACATGCAAGGACGCAAAGATCGTGCTGGACAACAAAACGGCCCGGTGTCCTTTCTGGTCATCCAGGAATTTCACAAAAAGCCCTTGGATCAGACCGCGTGCGCCAATCTCCTGCACGACCGTGTGCAGAAAGTACTGTGCCAGGAATATCGTCGTGATCTGCACCGGACGATCTTCGGCCGCGACCGGTTCGCGGAAGAACAGCATGTAAATCAGGGCCGGAGACGACAGCACGACGCAAAAGGCCAGAGCCTGCCAGACAGATGTCCATAAGCCGTCGCGTTTGATGCCCAGATCGTGCAGCGGGATCTTGAGAACGCGAATGATAAAAAGGCAAGGCACCGCAAAAAGCAGCACCGTCTGCCACGAAAACCCCGGATCATAGACATCTTCGACATAGTCTTCGGCCACGAGATAGAAGATCGAGGTCGAGATGATGAAGATCGCGATGGTGAAAATCAGGAAATAGCCGAACTGATTTTGGAGGGTTCGCGCTTCGAGTTGCGCACGCATGCTGGCCAACATCTCATCGCTCAGCAAGCGCACACGCCGCACCACAATCGTGGCCAGCGCCGCCTTGAGATCGCCGACCACCGACAGATCGGTGAGCTGATCCACATGGACGCGAATGATCGAGCAATCCGTCAGCGCCTTGACCGAGGCGGTGCGGCGCCCCTCATCCAGCAGGGACAGCTCTCCGATGCAATCGCCCGCCTGGATCTCGTTCAGCTCGACCTCGTGGCCGTCGTTGTCCACCCGAAACGCCCGCGCGGTGCCGGACAGGATCAGAACAAGGTCGCTGTCGTGCTCACCCTCTTTCAAGATGACCTGACCGGCATCCAGATCCATTTCCCGAGACGCTGCAACCACCGCATCCAGCGACGCCTCGGCCAGTTTCTGAAACGCAACATTGCTCAGCAAGTGATCGCGAAGGCTTGTGTCCATGATTGGATGCTCGATTAGTGGATAAGGGATGGCCGAGTGTGCCCTAACTAAAGGCATTCGCTGAGTTTTCACAACCACGGTACGGCTGAATATGCCCGCATTTCCGGCAGGCGACCGGTTTTGGTCGTGGTGTCGGTTTTTGTCGGCTTGAGTGCGGATCCATTGTTTGAACGCGGCACATCCTGCACCGGAGGCATGGCAGGACGCAGAGCGTCGCTCTGAACCGGTTTGTCACGGGCAAATAGGCGCGCGCGATGTTTCGTTAACGGGTTGAACAGTCCTTGCCCGGACGGCAGAGTGCCGCCTGTGTGGGGGCACGCGTTGATCCGTCTTGGCGAGGGTTTCCGATATCGTCGGATTGGTCGGGCAAACGGCGCACTGAATGAGGATAATCCCGTGAGCGGTCGTCGAAAGCACCGGATCCTAGTGATCAATGCCTATTTTGATCCCTGGCGTATGGCCACGCCGACGCGGCTTTTCGTGCCGCGCGCCATGGCGCCTTATTTTCTGGCCGGGTATTTCGATCAGGACCATTGTGACATCCGGGTCTGGGACGAAGCGTTTCACGGCGCGTTTCTGAACGCCAAACAGTTTGAATGGCCGGATATGGTCGTTTTTACCGGGCTGACCGCATGCTTTGATCGCGCGCGGCAACTGTCTGCGTATTTTCGCAACGCCAATCCAAAGGTGGTCACCGTCATCGGCGGCCCGATCCCGCGCGCGCTGCCAACGATCTGCGAGGCCGTTTTCGACTATGCCTGCATGGGCGATGTCGATGAGATCACCTCGGTGATCGAAGCGGTCTTTGGCAAGGCAGCCGCTGCGCCCTCTGGCGCACCGCGCTACGACATGACCAGGCCCAAGATGGGTTTGGGATTTGTCGAGACGACGAAGAACTGCAATTTCGCCTGCTCGTTCTGTTCGCTATCGGGCGAAAACCGCGCCTATGTGGCCCATTCCGATACATCTATCGCCGGGCAACTGGATGCGATGGGCAAGGTCAAAGCTGTTATGGTGCTCGACAACAACTTTTTCGGCAGCAACCGCAAAAGCTTTGAGCATCGCGTCAAGCTGCTGGGCGAACGCTGGCGCGCCGGACAGTTTCGCGGATGGGGCGCGCTGGTAACCGGCGATTTCTTCAAGCGGCCCAACAATCTCAAGCTGGTGGCGGAAAACGGGTGCATGGGGTTGTTTTCGGGGGTCGAATCCCTCGACCCGGTTGTGTTGCAAAGCTTTAACAAGAAACAGAGCCTTGCGTCAGACCCGCTGTCGCTGTCGGATGCCTGTGCCAACCACGGAATCCAGTTCGACTATGGTTTGATCTTTGATTTTGCCCAGCAAACCACAGCCGAGGTCGAGGCCCAGATCGAGGTATTGCTGAACGATCACCGGATGCCCTTGCCGGGATTGGTGTCGGTCACCATTCCGATTGTGGGCACGCCCTATTTCGACCAGGCGCTGGGGGAGGGCCGGATCATGCCCAATGTCCTGCTCAGCGATATGGACGGCCAGAAACTGGTCGAATGGCCGCAAGAGCCGGTCGCGCATGTTGCCGCCTTCCTGCGCGACCTGCTTGGGATGCGCGGCCGTAAAATGGCGCTGACACGGCATGTGCTGCGCCATGCCTGGCACTGGCGCAAGTCGATGTCGGCTGAATTGACGGCGCTGTCTCTGGTGCGGCCCTTGCACCGCTTCGGTCCGCGGATCGGGCTGGGCAGCGTGGCGCAGATGCGGCAATCGTGGCAAGAGCCTGCATTGACCTATTCGGCGATGACCGATGCGCGGCGGCTGGCCTATCGCCCGTTGCATGCCATGCCCGAACGGTTCCGTGCGGATTTCGAACCTCTTGTCGTTACGGACGAAAACGGCAGGCCGACCGACATGTTCGAGCGCGCGCGGGCATAGCCCCGGCCCGGGCGTTCGGAGACGCGCAACCAATGTCAGGCAACCGTTGCCGGTTCGGCTCTGGACAGGTTTTGCACGAACTGCTCGGTACAGGCTGACCATCCACGGCTCTCGGCGACTGTCCGGCACTCGGCCCGTGACAGATCGCGCGCGGCCAGCGCGGCGGCCCCCAGATCCTCTGACAGCATACCCGTCCGACCATGTGCGATCACATCGCGCGGACCCATCACCGGGAACGCCGCCACCGGCAGACCGGCTGCCAGCGCCTCAAGCATGACCATCCCGAACGTGTCGGTGCGCGAGGGGAAGACAAACACATCCGCAGCGGCGTAATGGCGGGCAAGCTCTGCCCCCGATTTTGCACCGACGAAACGCGTCTGGGGGTATCTGCGCCGCAGCTGTGGCAGGTGCGGTCCGTCTCCGACCACAACCTTGGTGCCCGGCAGATCGAGGCCCAGAAACGCAGGCAGGTTCTTTTCCACCGCCACCCGGCCCACGTTCAGCCAGATCGGTCGCGGCAGATCCGCGAAGAGCCCGGTTTCGGCCATCGGGCGGAAAAGGTCCGTGTCGACCCCGCGCGGCCACCGCATCAGGTTGCGAAAGCCGCGCCCGGCCAGATCGCTATGAAGGCTCTCGGTGGCGACCATGCAGCCCGAGCCACGGTTGTGAAACCGCCGCAGCCACGCGTAAAGAGGCGCCACAGGAACAGGGGCGCGCGCCGCGATGTATTCGGGAAACCGCGTGTGATAGCTGGTTGTATAGGTCTGGCCATGGCGACGACGGGCCGATCCCGCCAAAAGGCCCAGCGGCCCTTCGGTCGCGATATGCACATGGGCACAGTCGGCCTCGGCGATCATCCGGCTGAGCCTGCGCCGCGTGGTCAAAGCCAACCGGATATCGGGATAGGTCGGGCAGGGGAGGGTGGTAAATCCGTCCGGGCCAAGAACCTCGGATCTGATGCCGATCCGCTCAAGCGCCTGGATCGTGTGTTCCAACGTACGCATGACGCCGTTGATCTGCGGTCTCCAGGCATCGGTGACGAACAGAACCGATGTCATTCGGCAGCCTGTTTGGCGGCTATCGCGGCCGTTGCCGCACGGCTCTGCACAGCATCCGACCAGGTGAGGATTTCCAGCCGACCATCGTAGTGTTCGACAACCGCCGTGCAGCTTTCGACCCAGTCGCCGGTATTGACATAGTGAAACCCGCGCATGTCGCCATCCTCGGCATGATGCACATGTCCGCAGATGATCCCGTCCAGCCGCTTGGCCTCCAGCTCGGCGACGACAACATCCTCGAAATGGCTGGCGTAGTTCACGGTTCTCTTGACCATCTGCTTTGCAATCGCGCTCAGCGACCAGGCCGGGGTCCGCCCTGTGCGGCGCCAAAGCGCACCGAGCCCTTTGTTCGCCGTCAGCACGACATCGTAGAACCAGTCGCCGATGGGACCAAGCCAATTGGCCTTTTGGAGCACCACATCATACTGATCGCCGTGGATGACCAAGTATCGCCGCCCATCGGCGCAGCGGTGTTCGGCACTGTCGGTGAATTCGATCGGCCCAAAGGACAGATTGCGGGATCGGCGCAGAATATCATCGTGGTTGCCGGGCAGATAGATCACCCGCGTCCCGGTTTCGGCGCGCCTCACAAGATGCCGGAACACCTGGTCATGGGACGGGGGCCAATACATCTTTTTGCGCAGGCACCAGACATCGAACACATCGCCAACCAGATAAATCGTTTCGGCCTCGTGATGATGCAGGAACTCCAGCAGCAGGTCGGCATGGCAATGGTGCTTGCCCAGATGGATATCGGACAAGAACAGGGTTCGGTACATCTCCGGCCCAGACCCAGCAGGTGATGACGAGCTATCTATGGCGAGTGCGTCCTTGGACCGGTTACAGGTTTGCGGGCTTGCAAAGAAGATGGATGACAACCATGCCGACTATCCTGCGTGTGTTTGAACCATGTGTTCGCTCGCCTCAACCGTAAAGGACCGCGCCGGTCATGGATAGCGCGAATACCGACCAGTGTGTGGCGAAAGTGAGGCATCTCAGATGCTTACACCGTCCTGATCTCGGGTAAGGCCGCGTGCGTCGATCCACCGGGGCAAGGGCGCGGGACCGGTTCGCGCGCCCCGCCGATAAGGTCGCGTCCCAGGCGGAATGCACGCTGCAAGGACGGTATGCCACTGCCTGACAAGCCTGGTTTCGCGACTGACGGCGGTATCGGCCACCACACCACGCGCAAGCCCCCTTGAAGCGCCCAAGACCCTCGGCAATACTGCGCGAGCGACCTGACGCATCTTGCTGAGAAACGAGAGTATATGGCTTCCATCGCGGTTATTGGATCGGGAATATCCGGTAATGCGGCGGCCTGGGCCTTGCACTCGTTCACCGACCACAAGGTCACTCTTTATGAGAAACGGCTGAGACCAGGAGGCCATTCGGCAAGCGTCGATATCACCCATGGTACAACACCGATTACCGTCGATACCGGGTTTATCGTCTATAACGGGCGCAACTATCCCGACCTGACGGCGTTGTTCGATCATCTGGGCGTGGCGACCGAGTGGAGCGATATGAGCTTTGGCGTGTCTGTCGGTGACGGCGCGCTGGAGTGGTGCGGCGACACCCTTGACGCGCTGTTCGCGCAGCGCAAGAATCTTGTCTCGCCCCGCTTCCTGTCGATGTTGCGCGCGATTTTGCGGTTCAACAAAACCGCATTGGCGGATCTTGAAAGCGGCGCATTGTCGGGTCTTTCGCTGGCCCAGTACCTGGCCGCCAAACGCTATCCCACCAGCTTTGTCGAAGACTATCTGGTTCCTATGGGGGCGGCCATCTGGTCGACACCGGATGCGGATATCATGGCGTTTCCGGCCCAAAGCTTTGTCCGGTTCTTTGCAAATCACCGGCTGCTGGATCTGCGCCCACCCGAGTGGCGCACCGTCTCAGGAGGCAGTCGCAATTACGTGCGGAAACTGACCCAGCCGCTGGGTGATCGTATGCTGCTGGGCCGACAAGTGACGCAGGTCCGGCGGGTCGCCGACGCCGTGCAGGTGACAGACGCCACGGGTGAGACGCGGCGGTTCGACTATGCCATTATGGCGGCGCATTCCGATCAAACGCTGGGGATGTTGGGCGATGCCTCCGATGCCGAAGGATCCATTCTGGCCGATATCAGATACCGGCCGAACGATGTCTATCTGCACCGCGATGAGGCCCTGATGCCCAAACGCAAAAAGGTCTGGGCCGCCTGGAACTATATCTCTTCGGGTCGCTCGGCAAAGACACGTGTCGGCGTGTCTGTGTCTTACTGGATGAACAAGCTGCAAAACATCGACAAGGCCACTCCACTGTTCATCACCCTCAACCCCGCCAGCCCCCCGGACCCAGACAAGGTGTTTTTGCGCACAGTATACGATCATCCTCAGTTCGATGCCGCAGCGCTGGAGGCCAGAAAACGGCTGCCTGACGTTCAGGGGACAGGCCGGATCTGGTTTGCCGGGGCCTGGACGGGCTATGGCTTTCACGAAGACGGATTGCGATCCGGATTGGAGGCCGCCCAAGCCTTCGGCGCCGGTGTGCCCTGGCGTGTGTCCGCATCAGACCCCGTGGTCGAGCAGCATCGACCGGTCGCCCAAGCATGCAGCATGGCCCGTTGAAGCGCCTGAAAGACGACCCCGAACCAACCGGACAGACAGCTGAGGAGCACATGGGCATGAGCAGTGAGACAACGGCAGATACCGACCTGCCAGACAGGCCCGGTCAAAACCCGCAAACAGTGCCGCTGACCGACTACACCCATCTGACAAAAAAGAATTTTTCCGGGTTGACCCGACCGTTACCGCGCGCTGTCCGCCGGATGCTGGGGTTTGTGATTGGCCTGGAACACGGCACGCTGGCGATTTCGCTGCCCAGTGGCGAGCGGTTTCGGATCGAGGGCAAGACCAAAGACCCCATCGCGGATATTCAGATCCACTCCTATGACTTTATCGGCGGCGTTATTCGCAACGGCGATATCGGCGTTGCGGACGGCTTTCTCGACGGCCACTGGTCGTCGACCGATGTCACCCGGTTTCTGGAGCTGTTTTGTCATAACGCGCAGATCATCCACGACAGGATCGACAGCAATCCCATCGCCCGTTTGGTCCTGCGGGTCAGGCACTGGCTGAACCGCAACACCAAATTCCAGGCACAGCGCAATATCGCGGCGCATTACGATCTGGGCAACTCCTTTTACGAGGTGTGGCTGGATCCGTCGATGACCTATTCCTCGGCGCTCTATCAGACCGGCGCGCCCGATCTCGAAAGCGCGCAGCGGGCCAAATACCACGCGCTTGCGGATGCAACAGGGATCGCTGCGGGCGACACAGTGCTGGAGATCGGCTGTGGCTGGGGCGGCTTTGCAGAGTATCTGGCAACAGAGCGCGGGGCCCATGTGCGCGGTCTCACCATCAGTCAGGAGCAAGTGGACTATGCCACGGCGCGGATGGAGCGTCAGGGCCTGAGCGATCAGGTCGAGATCGTGTTCCAGGACTACCGGGACGAGACTGGCACGTTCGACCGGATCGTGTCGATCGAGATGTTCGAGGCCGTCGGCGAGGCGTTCTGGCCCGGCTATTTTGAGATGCTGAACCGGCGGCTCAAGCCCGGCGGCCGGGCCGGGCTTCAGGCGATCACCATCCAGGAGCAGTATTTTGAGCCCTATCGGCGCGGCACGGACTTTATTCAGCAATGCGTTTTTCCCGGTGGCATGCTGCCGACCCCCACGCATCTGCGCGACCTTGGCACGGCTGTCGGTCTGGATCTGGTGGAGGAACGGGTTTTCGGACGTGACTATGCGCGCACCCTGCGCGCGTGGCGCGAGGCTTTCTTGGCAAAATGGGACATCATCGCGCCGATGGGGTTCGATGATCGTTTCCAGCGACTGTGGCGCTATTACCTGCATTATTGCGAGGCCGGGTTCACGGCGGGCAATATCGATGTGCGCCACGTGGTGTACGAACGCGGTCCCGGCAAGCCGCGATAGGCCGCTGGCGGTGCGGCTCACCGCCCAACCCCACCTCAGAAAAAAGGTGCACAGGATCGCATCCATGACAAACCTGTCCGGGATAACCGCGCCCACAGCGGCGCCCAGGGACCAAGGCACATGGTGTTGGCTGCCATGGCCCGGCAGCGGTTGTTGGGCTCCATCCGAGAGGCGCGCACAGGGCGGTTTTGCGCACAGATGATGGACAAAAGCGCCGCGATCCACAACACTCCTGACCATGACAGATCCATTCGCACCCTTGCCCGCCAAGTCCTTGAGCTTGCCAAAGCTGCCGCCCTGGGTGACAGCGGCGCCGGCGAAATCCGCATCCGAAGTGGCCTTCCGGTCCGGCGTCGCACTGACCGTGCTGGACACGTTGATCAACGACCCGGCGCAAGGCGTGCCGCTGGCACTGCTTGGACACCGTGCGGCGCTCAGCGCTGCGACGGCCACCTCGAAACTGGAGGGCCGACTGGCGCGTGAAGCCGACATCCGCGATGCGTTCCACCTTACACCGCCCGGAGACGCGCGTGGCCCCGATGGTGACCTGCTGGCGTTCTGGCGGGGGGTGTGCCGGTTGCGTCTGGACCGGCCTGATTGGCAGTCCAAACTGGATGCGCTTGTCGGAGGAGACGGGATGCCGACCCATGCGCCCTTGCTGGATCTGGCCAACGCGCGTGCCGACACGCATGGGCCGCTTGCGGGATGCGCCTGGGCCCTGCACGCCGTTCTGACCCAAGACAGCCGGGCCGAGCGGCTGGCGTGCCTGGCCTCGGACATCGTTCTTGCGCGCGCGCTGCGATGGAAAACGCTGCTGCCGCTGACGGCACGGCGGCTGACCAAGGCAGCTCTGCGAGACCTTGTGACCGGGGCCGAGGGCGCCGGTATCCTGGCACAGGGCCATGTTCTGAGTGCCGTTCACGACGCGGTTGGCCTGGCCAGGGATTTGTCGCGTCGCGCATCCGCCCTGCGGGCGATCACGCCAAAGCTGCGCGCAAAAGGATCCGGCGCAGCGGTAGAGCTGTTTTTGTCGGAGGATGCGGTGGCGCCATCCTCGATGCTGTCGCCGCGCATCCGGGGCACCAACATTGCAATGACCGACCGGTCGGCGCGCCGTCTTTGCGACCGTCTGGTCGAACTGGGTGTCGCCCGGGAGCTTACCGGTCGATCAACCTTTCGGCTTTACGGGATCGCGTCATGAGCCAAGCACGCAAGAGCGGAGGTTCTCAGCCGGGGGAGCGCGCGATCCTGGATCGGGAGTTGGCGGATCTTCCGCCTGAATTGCGGTGGCGGACCTGGATGGGACGTATCGAGGCCGTGCTCTTTGCCAGCGCCACGCCGATGGGTCACGACGATCTGGTGGAGCTGGCGGGGCAGGGGGCATCGATTGAGATGCTGATCGACGACATCCAGGCCGAACTGACGGGCCGACCCTATGAGTTGGTCGCCGTTGCGGGCGGTTGGATGTTTCGGACGAAACCGCACTATGCCGACGCGATTGCGGCGGCCACCGATCGCGGAGCGGGTTCACATTCCTTTACCGAGATGGAGATGGCCGTGCTCTGTGCTGTTGCCTACCATCAGCCAATCGACCGGGCGGGCCTTGCCGCCATTTTCGGGCAGGGGGTCAGTCGCGATCTGTTGGCGCGGCTGCGGTTCAAGGAACTGATCACGACAGGCCCGCGATCCCCCCGACCCGGTGCGCCGCAGACCTTTGTGACGACCGACGCTTTTCTTGCCACCTTCGATCTGGGCAGCCTGCGGGAATTGCCGGAACTGGGCGCGCAGAGCGACGACTGAGCATCCGGCCAAGCGCCCCCCGGTCATTCCGGTACCGCCAACCTGCAAAGGCGGCCCAGCCGGGTCCGGTTGAGATGCAGGCACCGACGGCGCCAATGGGCGCCGGGGTCATCAGCCGAGCCGCAGAGGAGAGAGCTGTTGTGAACAGACATGCCACGGCGACCGACCATCGGTCCCTGAGATCGAGAAGGATGCCCAAGAACAGCCACGCCACAAACATACCCGCATACGTGACCGCGACACACACACAAGACGCGGCGCGGCGCGTGCAATTCGCGGCAGATCGGACGGCGCGAACTGATCGGGTTGTATTTTTGCCCGCCTGGATATCAGCGCAAATCGCTGGATGAACCACGCAGTTATCGCATCGAAAATGACAACTGCGGACAGAACCATAGCCGTGCCAAGCAACCCGGCAACGATGATCTGTCCGGCGCGCATCCGTCCTGAAACGCCGGCACCGCCAAAACCGAAAGGCCCAGCCCCAGCATGAAGGCCGTTGCGTTCCGCCCAACCAACAGGTCCGATGCGCCCTGTTGTGCAGGCAGAAGCGAATTCAACGGATGGCTCCGCCCCTGGGCGACCGCGAAGGCGGTAACCCCCAAACGACCACCACGCCCGAATGCCGCTCGGTCACCAGTGTCGGCGAAAACGCCGCATGATGGTGGTCGCATCGGTGGGCGTGCTTGACGGATGCCCCAGGGTGGCCAGAGTTTGATCCGTGAGACAAACGAGACTTCTTTGCCGTGGATGAGATTTCGTCATGCGCGGCTCCGGTCAGGTTTCCGGTCACGGCGCCGCTGACGGCCAGTTCCACGAAGTGAGGGCAGAGTGGCCCCCTTTGCGGTTCCGCACCTCGTCTAGCGCGCGAAAGACACACGCAGCACGAAACTGTGGATCCCCGGGGCCACACCGCTGGGCGCTGCCGGGATCCGCGCGCGCTGAACCGCGGTGAGGGCCGCGCGGTCAAGCGCCGCATGCCCGGACGATCGTGCAACCGCCACCGACGACACGCGCCCCGCGCTCTGCACCGCAATCGCCAACGTGACCGTTCCGTTGGCGCGCGTGCCCGAAGGATACCGCTTGCGCCGCTCGATAGAGCCGCGGATCCGCGCGCCCCATTGCGACAATGCCGCCGTCTGCGTCGCCACACTGGTCGAAGGGTCCGCCGCGGTCTGCGTGCTGCCGGCGCTTTGCCGCCGCCCCTGACCTGCCGCCGTTTCTCGCGCCTGTGACCGCGACGCAGAGGTCGGCTGCGGGGCCGCGCGCTCTGGCCGGGTCTGAGGTCGCGGGGTCGGATCGGAGGCGGCGCGCGGCGGAGCAGGCGGGGTCGGATCGACCCTGGGCAGCGCGGTCGCCTGCCGCTCGGGCGCGGGCAGGACAGGCGTCAGCATCCGTGGCGCCAACGCGGGAGGTGAGATCGGTTGCGGACGGGCAAGATCCCGCGCGGGCCGGTCCGGCACGGACATCGCCACGTCCTGGGCAACGTCCGGCGGGCGGGTCCACTCTGCCACCAGTTGGGACAAAGTCGGCGTGCTGGGCATCAAGACGACCGACCCGTCACCGCCACCACCCTCGGACGGCACCGACCCATCCCGGGTCTGGGGCACCAGCATCAGATGCGCGGCAACAGCGAGACCCAGAAACAGGCTGAACTCTACCGCCTGGTTCATGGCGCGGCCACCGCAAGCTCCACCGCTTCGATCCCGGCCTGCGCCAGGCGGGTCAGGATCGAGGCAAGCTCCTTGGCGGGCAGTGCCGCGTCGGCCCGCACGGTCAGTGAACCGGAGACCGGGGCGGCGGCCAGCCGCGCCCAGGCGGCATCGCCGGTAACCCCTCCGAACCCCGCCAGCCCCTCGGCCGAGACATAGAGCGTCGCCGTCTCCTCCAGATCGGTCTCGCGGTCTGTATCGGGCAACGTCAAGTCAAAGGGGGGTGGCGGCGCGATCCGTGCCGTCATCATGAAAAAGATCAGCAACAGAAAGACGATGTTGATCATCGGCACGATGGCCTCTGACGGGCGCGGCTTGCGGGGGGAAGCAAATCGCACGGGCCTACTCCACAATTGCGATCTGAGCAAAACCGGCCGCGCGCAACAGCTCGGCGATATCGATCAGACGCTGCAACGACGCGGTGTCATCCGCCCGCAGCACGACGATATCATCCCGCGACGCAGTGAGCGGCACCAGCGCGGCGGCCAGCGCGTCTTCGGCAAGGGGAGCACCGTTCAGAGACACGCTGTCCGTACCGATCTGCACCAGCCGGGGCGGGCCGTCATAGGCCAGGCCGGGCGCGCCGATGGTCAGCGGCAGCGCGGCATCGCGCCCGAATTGCGACGCCAGCATGAAAAACACCAAAAGCAGGAACACCACGTCGATCATCGGTGTCAGGCTGGGACGGCGGCTGCGCCGGGGCGGGGCGAACTGGAACATCACCCGGCCCCGCCGTGATCCACGCCAAGGGCCAGCTTGCGGGCGACAAAGAGGCGCGTCGCCGCGTCCTCCATCTCGGCCTGAGCGCGGTCGGCGATACTCTCGAACCAGCTCAGCGCGATCGCCGCCGGAATCGCCACCGCCATGCCCGCCGCCGTGGTCAAAAGCGCCTCCCAAATCCCACCGGCCAGGACCGCCGGATCAGCCCGGCCGCCGCTTGTCTCAAGCGCCTGAAACGCCTCAATCATTCCCAGAACGGTGCCCAAGAGGCCGATCAGCGGCGCAATCGTCACGATCAATTCAAGCGGTCTGAGCCCGGTTCTGAGCCGCCCCAGTTCGCGGTGTGCCAGCCGTGTGACCTCATCCTGGGCCACCTCCTCCGGCAGATCAAGCGCGCGGATGACCCCGGCCACGAATCGCGTATGCAGGTTTCGCCCCGCCGTCTGCAAGACCACGCCGCCGCCCTGTTCGGCCGCGGCGATACGGGCTTCGGCCTGCCCGGTTGACCACACACCGGCCGACAGGATCCTCCAAAGCTTCCACAGGATCAGGGCCAGCGTGATCACCGACAACGCGGCAATGGCCCAAAGCGCAGGACCGCCTGTGTTCAACACGTCTTGCATCGACGAAAGAGTTTGGTTCATCCTACGGCCCCGGCGTGTCAAGGTCAGCGATACTGCGGGCTTCGGTCAGGGCGTTGATCCGCCCCGCCCATTTGGGCACCACCTGAACCCGCAGGCCATGGATCGGCGCCACCTCTTGGCAACGATGCCGGAGCGGGTCAATCGTGCCGAAACACCCCATGGCGGTATCGGCGATCCCCCGGGTCAACACCTGATCACGTTCCAGCATCTGTTGCGTCCTTCCCCCGCAAGGCAGGCATGTCCTTTCCATGCGTCGCATATGGGCCAAAGACCCTAGCCGTCCCGCATTTGCAAGTCCCCGATCCGCCAATGCCCATGGGTGACCCTAGCGCGGCGCAAAAGGACTGCTCTTGCCCCTAACGACCTGAGGCCGCTGGAAGACGACACCAGGATTGATGATCCGCGCAACACATCGCCCAGAGACCGACCTCACCCAGCGCACGCTCAGGGCAGTGTCCCAGCGCCGCGCGCCCAAGACAGGCACGCCCTTGGTGGAATGCCTTGCCGCGGCTGGAGGCATGTGTCGTCAGTCTCTGGTCTGACATCCGCGCTTCAATCCGCGGAAACCGTGTTTTTCGGCACTCTTCCCGACTTTACCATTGCCGGTCTTGTTGGTCCCTGGCCTGGGGTGTCGCGCCCGCTTGCCTCTCTCAACATATCCGTCTGATGCGGCCATGCGGGTCTTACCGGGTCCGGCGACCGGGGACGGCGGGCGTCGGCTTACCGTGCGGCGCGCCTGCTTCAAGGTTTTGCGAGAGCCTGCGCAACAGGCTGACCAGATGCCCGAGATCGTCTTCGGGCAGCATCGTGTTTCCGATCATGCATTCCGTAAGTGCAGGCGCCTTTCTCAGAAGGGTTCGTCCCGACGCGGTCAGAAACACCAGAACCTTTCTTTCGTCGTCCTTTTGCCTGCGCCTTTCCAGGTGCCCCAGTCCTTCAAGCCGCTTGAGCAAAGGGGTCACGGTGCTCGTCGCCATCTTGAGCCGGTCGGAGACCTGGCCGACGGTCAACCCATCCTCCTCCTCCAGGATCAGCAGCGTAATATATTGCGGATAGGTCAGCCCCAGAGGTTTGAGCAACGGCGCGTATGTCTGATTGATGACATGCGTCGCACTGTAGACGGCGTGACAAAACATATCCTGAACCCGGACCCGATCAATCTCTCTCGGCATGGCACCTCCTCTATTTATATCGTGCGCGATATATTTGCTTGACTCCAGGGTCGAGGTCAAGCTAGTCGAGAAATCGTCCACGATATAATCGTTCCCGGTTCTTTAGAGCACGCCATGGAGATTAGGATGAAAACCGATCACGCTGAATCATTGATTGATGCCCTCAACACCATCTTTGGGCGGCACGAAGGCTACCGCGCGTCGCATGCCAAGGGCCTGGGGGTAAAGGGGGTTTTCATTCCGACAGATACACCTGGTGACATCAAGGTGCCGCTGCTGCACAACAGACAAACGGTCAAAGCCCGGTTTTCAGTCGGCGGCGGCAAACCTGGCATCAGCGACAAAAGCCCGACGGTGCGCGGCATCGGGCTGAGGATCGGGGACGGCGATGGATCATGGGGATTGGACATGATCTCGGCGCCGGTTTTCTTCGCAAACTCAGCCGAGCAGTTCAGGGCGTTCCTGGCCGCGCGTCAGCCCGATCCGGTCTTGGGCGGCCCCAACCCCGAACGGGTCAAAGCGTTCAACGCGGCCAACCCGAACACGCTGCCACACCAGCGCTACATGGCTCCTGCGAAGCCTAAATGATCACAGCGCGCGCTCGGTGGTCTGACCCCAGTCCGGGCCGGTGACGTCCAACTCCATGATCTGCTCAAGCATCGCGGTATAGGAATCGGGCCGCGCGACATAGGGAAAATGCCCGCCGGTCAGGAACCGGTAGCTGACGAACGGGGTCAGACGCGCGCGAACCGCCTCCCGCATCGGACCGGGGATCAGCGGATCGTCCTCCGCCTCGACGGTAAAGATCTTCTCGCGTGGGATCTCCGGGGCTGGCAGATCCGGCGCGGTCTTGAGCGCCGACAGGCGGCTGCGCAGCTCGGCTTCGGGGATACGGCCGCCGACCTCCATCAGCAGCAGATCGACCAGATCGCCTTGTTCGGGATGTGCCCCGCGCCACGCCTCAAGCCCGCCGCCGAACCCGCCCCGCAGATCCGCAATCGGCGCGGTCTCCAGATCCAGGGAATAGGGCGGGCGCTGATCCAGCCCGCGTGCCGAGGCCAGCGTATTGGCTGCAATCAGGCGATCCACCCGTTCTGGCGCCGCACCGGCAATGTATTGGGCCAGATAGCCGCCCAGAGACGAGCCGAGCACCGTGGCGCGGGCGATGTCGAGGTGGTCCAGCAGCCGCACGATATCCCCGGCCCAGTCGGCCACCCCACCCGACGCAGGATAGCTGGTGGAGATCACCCGCACGCGGCCCGACAGCGCTTCGATCTGTTGCCAAAAGATATCGCAGCGGCCCAGCGTGCCGGGGATCAAAAGCAGGACCGGCCCCGCGCCGATATCGACATAGCCCCAGTCGCGGTCACCGAACCGGAGACGCCGCTCGGGATGCGCGGCGGCAAAGCGGTCGCGATCGGCAATCAGCGCATTGGTCATGACAAGGGGTCCTCGACGGCAGGGTAATAGTCGCGCGCGCGGCGCGTAAAGGGAATGTTGGCGAAATCGGGCGTGATCGCGCCGGGGGTCGCCACCGGGATCACCCGTGCCGCAATCGGGTTGAACCCGGCCTGATAATGGTTCGACGATTTCACGCAAACATAGCGGCGGGTGGCAAGGTCGATGCCAAGCTGGGTAAAGGCTTCGGGGTGAAAGGTCTGGGTGCGGATGTCATTGATCACGATGTCGATCCCCTGGGCGGTGGTGATCCACACGGCCTCGCCCATCGGCGCGGGCAAGGTGCCAAAGCGCTGGGTCAGACCAGAAGCGCATCTGCGAACCGTGACGGTCAGGTCAAGCGGATCACCCGACATGGGCCCGTGTTTGCCGCCCAGCCGCAAGTCAAGCGTGGCCCCCTCCCCCGCTTCGCGGCAGATGCGCACCGCACCCGGATCGTAAAACAGACCCATCGCAGCGCTGGTGATGCCCCGGTCGATCATGGCGCGCAGCAGGAAGGTCGCGTCGGCCGGCGCGCCACCCCCCGCATTGTCGGACATATCGGCCAGCACGACCGGACCGCGCGGCTCGGCCTCTGCCTGGTCCAGCGCGGCGGCGATGCCGGGAATGGAAACATTCAACTCGTGGCGCAGATCGTAAAGCGCCCGGCCCAGCCGCGCGGCCTCGGCGGCGGCCTGATCGGCGTCGCCGTCGCAGATCGCCAGCGCGCGGGCGCCGGCGCGGGGATGGTCGCCCCAGGGAAACCCATGCGCGATGGACAGAGACAGCACACCCTCCCGCCGCTCCCGCGCCGACATCGCATCGACGAAACCGCGCATCGGACCAGCCGGGGTCGGCATGGCAAGGATCATCCGGCAGTCCCAGTCGCGCATCACCGGGCGCGTGAGCCCCAGAGCCGCATCGGCGGCAAGCGCAAAGAGATCGCGGGCGCGGTCCTCGATATCCACATGAGGATACTCCTTGAAGGCGACCAGCAGCGTTGCGGCCTCCAGCATCAGCTCGGTCAGGTGGCAATGCGGATCGAGCAGCCCGCCGATCACCGCATCGGGGGCAATCCTGCGGCACGCGGCAATCAGATCGCCCTCGCAATCGTCATAACCCTCCGCGATCATCGCGCCGTGCAGGGCAAGCAGGATCACATCGGCTCCGCCTGCCGCCCTCAGATCCTTGACGATCTCGTCACGAAACCCCTCATAGACCGCGCGCACGGTCGGCCCGGCGGGCTGGGCATGGGCGGAAAGCGACTCGACCACCGCCCAGCCATTGGCCTCGGCGCGATCGCGCCAGATATGAAGCGGTCCGGTCCAGTATTGCACCGCGTCCCGGGTCGCGTCGCCATGATGGATCGACCCTTCCTGAAACGAGATCATGCCGGTGGGCAGCGGTGAAAAGGAGTTCGTTTCGGTGCTGAGACCGGCGATAAAAAGTTTCATGGATCAAACCTTGGTGACAGGAGGGGTGACAGACTCGGGATCGGCGGTCAGCCGCATCAGGGTCAGGGCCAGGGCGTGCAGCACGATGATGGCAAAGGCCAGCGGCACCGCGCTGGTGAACCAGATCATCGGCACATCCAGCATCTCGGCCGAACGGTTCATGCTGCGCCCCAGAAAGCCGCGCGCGGGGTTCATGCGACCGTCAAAGACCGAATACCACAGCACGGGCGCCGCAAAGATCAGCACCCCCGCCGCCCGTACCACCGCAAGCGTGGCACCGATCCGGCCCGGCAACGCACGCATCGCCGGGAACAGCGTTGGATCCGCGGCGGCGCGGAACGCGCAGGACGCCCCCAGCATACCCGCCCACACCATCGCGCGGCGGGCTGCTTCCTCGGTCCAGATCGGCGGCGCATCCAGGATATAGCGCGCAATCACCTGCCATCCGGCGGCCCCGACCATCGCCACCACAGCCAGCACAGCACCCCACAGGGCGATGGCGTTGACAGAGGCTGACACCCGGTCGATGGCAAGGGCAATCGCGCGCATCGGCTCAGTTGCTCTTGGCCGCGTCCCATTCGGCGATCTGCTCGGGCGTGAGCAAACCGCTGTCATAGGCGGGCGCAGAAGCGTCGCGGAACGCCTGCCGCGCCGCTTCATCCAGTGTGACAATCTCGACCCCGGCGGCCTCAAGCTTTTGGTTCACCGCCTTCTGAGTGCCCAGCCACGCGCGGTTCGCCGCATTCGCCGCATCCACCGCGTCATCGACGATCTGGCGGTCGGCATCGCTCAGCCCCTGATACCAGTCTTCCGAGGCAATCGTGATCCGCAGCGATGGCGACACGCCCGCATCGGTGAAATGCTTGATGAAATCGGTATGGCCGAACAGCAGCGGCACGAAATTGGGGTTGAGATATCCATCGGCAACACCTGTTTGCAGCGCATTGGGCACTTCGGCCCAGCTGACGATAGTGCCATTGGCGCCCCACGCCTCATAAAGCTCGATCTGGCTTTCATCCAGCGCCCGCATCCGCAGCCCGGCCATATCCGCAACCGATGTTACCGGCTTTTTGGTGTTGAAGATCCCCGAGGCCTGACCGACGGTGTTGACCCCCAGCACCCGCACGCCTTCGGGCGTGGTGGCCGCGTTGATCTTTTCCAGCATCCCGCCATCATAAAGCGCGCGGTCCACTTCCTCCATGTCCTTAAAGAAATAGGGCAGGCGCAGACCATAGATTGTCTTGTCGATGGATCCGACGATGTTGAGCGGTGACATCGAAACCTCAAGCAAGCCCTGACTGACTTGATCGAAAAGCTCGTCATCACCGCCCAGGGCTCCGCGCTGATAGGTCTCTGCCTCCATACCGTTAGATTTAAGATGTTCGGCGAAGGTATGCGCCCAGACATAGCTGCCCGACCCGTCAAGATCGGGCGGGCTGTCCAGGGCGATCTTGACCTCGGCAGCGGCGGCATGCGCGGTCAGCGCAAAGGCGGCGGCGACAAGTGTCGATGTCAGGAATGTGCGTGTCGTCATGTCAGTGTCCTCGGTATTGGTCTTGCTCTTGTCATCCGGCGTGGCTATCCCCCCGCCAGTCCAAAGGCCTGCGGCAATGCGAGGCTGATCTGCGGATAGGCGATCAGCAGTGCCAGCACGGCAATCTGCAACAGCACGAACGGCACGATCGCCCGCGCAAGCGTCCAATAGTTCACCCCGGTCACGGCCGAGACCACCAACAGGCACCCGCCCAGCGGCGGGGAGATCAGGCCGATACACAGATTAAAGCTGAGCACGATCCCCAGATGCACAGGATCCGCCCCCTGCGCCAGCGCGACCGGCGCCAGCAGCGGCACCAGCAGAGCAAGTGCCACGGGGATATCCAGAATCATGCCCGCGATGATAAAGATCACGTTGAGCAAGATCATATAGCCCAGTGGACCAAGGCCGA
Organism: Aestuariivita sp.; assembly: GCF_021404545.1. Classification (GTDB taxonomy): domain Bacteria; phylum Pseudomonadota; class Alphaproteobacteria; order Rhodobacterales; family Rhodobacteraceae; genus Aestuariivita. The sequence goes on along the minus strand of NZ_JAAWWD010000061.1, from coordinate 41,926 downwards.
GCGACGTGACCAGCGCTGAGATGGCCTCGGGGAGACGTTCGAGCGCGCCCAGATGGCCAAGCGCCGAAACGGCGCAGATGATGATAAAGATCGACCCCGACAGCATTGCGGTGCGCTGCAACCCCTCCAGGATGGCACTGGCCGTCAACCCTTCATAGAACCACCCGGCAAACAGCGCGACGACCACGGCGACGGCGGCGGCCTCAGTCGGGGTCATCCAGCCCAGCACGATCCCGCCCAGAATGATGATCGGCAGCGACAGCGCGGGGATCGAGCGGACGAGCGTCGGCAGCAATGGCGGCATGTCGGGCCGGGCGACATTGGGATGATCCTCGCGCCAGGCATAAAACGCGTTCAGCGCGATCAGCGCGGTCGCCAGCAGCAGCCCGGGCACAATGCCCGCCAGAAACAGCGCGGTCACCGATGTTTGCATAAGCGCGCCGTAAAAGATCAGGATGATCGACGGCGGCACAATGGGCCCGATGATCGACGAGGCCGCCGTGATGGCGCTCGCATAGGTCAGCGAATAGCCCCGGCGCGTCATCTGGGGCACCAGTGTGTTCGACAGCGCGGCCGAATCCGCGACCGCAGATCCAGAGATGCCGGCAAAGAACACGCTGGTCAGAACATTGACATGCCCCAAGCCCCCTTTGAGCCGCCCCACCAGCGCCATCGACAGGTTGATCAACGCCGCCGTGATGCCGCCCCGGTTCATCAATTCACCCGCCAGAATGAACAGTGGCATCGCCATCAGCGCAAAGACGTCGATCTTTGAAAAGATCTGCTGCGGCAGGATCGCAAGGTAGCGGCTGTTGTCGGTGGCGATGAATGCCAGAACCGCCGCTCCACCGATGACATAGGCCAAGGCCAGCCCGGACAGCAGCAACACCAGCGCGACAACCGGAACAAATGCGATCATGCAAGCACCCCCAGCGTGGTGCCGGCAAGGGCGGCGACGCTGACACCATGCCGGACGATATCCTCTGGCAGGGGCTGACCCTGTATTAAGGACGCAGCGGCCCGTGCCAGGGATGGGGCGGTCTGGATGCCATAGCCGCCCTGACCCGCCAGCCAAAAGAACCCCGGCGCTTCGGCGTCATAGGCCGCCAACGGGCAACCGCCGGGAAGAAAGCTGCGCAGCCCGGCCCATTTGCTGTCGATCCTGCGCACATTCAGGTCAAAGGCCCGCTCGATCCGGTCAATGCAAAGCGCCACCTGCAATTCCTCCGGTTGGGCATCGCAAGGGGGTGACGGGTCCGCATCGGCCGGCGAGATAAGCAGCTTGCCCGCATCGGGCTTGAGATAGAACTCCTCGTCCGCATCAACCACCATCGGCCAATCGTCGGGCACGGCCCCGGGCGGTGGGGCCACGATCAGCGCGGTGCGCCGCTTCGGCACCAGCCCCCGGGGGGCGATCCCGGCCAGCCGCGCGATCTCATCCGCCCAGGCCCCTGCCGCGTTCACGACGACGGGCGCGGTCAACGCTCCCGCGCTTGTCCGAACCGTCCATCTCGCGCTGTGCTCCATGCCTGTCACCTCGGCCCGCGTGATCAGGACACCCCCAGCGGATTTGAAAGCGCGCAGGTAGTGCTGATGCAACGCGTGAACGTCGATATCGCTCGCCCGTGCATCGAAAAGCCCCGCAACCGCAAAGCCCTTGCGCAGGAGCGGCGCGGTGCGCCCCACACCGGCCGCGTCCAGCGGGGTGACGACATCGCCCAGCTCGTCCTGCAATGCGGCAAGGGACCGGGTCTGATCGGCGCGCGCAACAAAGAGGACCCCGCGTTCGCGCAGCAGGGGCGCAGTCAGACGGCTGCCGGGCGGCCCTGCAAAGAACGCCGCCGACGCACGGGTCAGCGCACGGATGACCGGCGGGCCATAGGCCGCCGTGAACAGCGCCGCCGAGCGGCCCGTCGTGTGATACCCGGGCTGACTTTCGCGTTCGACCAACGCAACCCGCATCCCGGCGGCAAGCTCTGCCGCCACCGACGCCCCGGCGATCCCCGCGCCGATCACGATGCAATCGAACGCCGGTTGTGCGGATCTGTTGTCTTGTGTGCCGCGACTCATGATCGCCTCCCCATCGAAAGGCTATCACGGTTTTCCGATAGGAAAAGGGCGTTTTTCCAATCGGAAAAATGCAACTTGAACGGGACCGCGAAGCGCCTATCATTCCAGAATGGACAAAGACCTATCGCAAGAGACCCAGCGCATCGCGTTCGGCCACCGGGTCCGACGCCTGCGCAGCGACCGCAAGTGGACGCTGGAAGACCTGTCTGAGCGATCGGGCCTTGCCATCTCCACAATTTCCAAGGCCGAGCGCGGTGTGATCGCGCTGACCTATGACCGGCTGTCTCAGCTAGCACGCGGTCTGGGCTGCGACATGTCCGCGTTTTTCTCGGACAGCGGCGAGGGCTTTGCAGCAGGCAGCTTTGCCGTGGCCCGAAAGGGCGAGTTCAAAAGACAAGAGACCGAGAACTACGTCTACGAGATGCTTTTTACCGACCTTTGGCACAAATCCATGCGACCGATGATGGGCACGCTGAAAGCACGCGAGTTGCATCAGTTTGACGAATTCGTGCAGCATGGCGGGCAGGAGTTCCTGATCGTGCTGGAAGGCGAGGTAACTGTCCACCTCCAAGGCCGCGATCCGGTCCGGCTGGGCCAGGGGGACAGCGTCTATTTCGACAGTATGATCGGACATCTCTATGCCTCGGGCGGCGATCGGGACGCGCGCATCCTTGTGGTCTGCGAGAACGTCGATCCCGGGCCACGTGACGTCCCATCGCATCGCGACTGACCCGACCGCAGCGGTCGGTTGCCGCTTTGGCCCCTGTGATGCGAAACTCTCTCATGCGGCAGATCAGCCATGCCGATCCCCTGCCGCAACAGGGGATCAGAGATCTGCATCGACCGGCTGTAATCTGGAAACGCAATTGCTAATGCAGCCAACCTGTCAGCCGCGCTCCTGTCACAAACCCGCCGCGATGGATCAGCAAAAATACGAGAAAAAGTCGATCTCGGCCTGATCCGGGACGTAATCCCACGTCAGCGCAGTGCCATCACCGAAATCGGCAACCGTTCTGCCTGCCTCGGAGCCGGCCTGATCGGCGGGGGCATCGTTGATACTGTGATCGCCTTGGAACAAGGACGGGTGCAGGAATACGATGTCCTCGTACGCGGCAAATTCGGTGATCACGTCCGGGCTCCTGAAGAAATCGAAGAGATCGGCACCGTGGTCGGACCACCCAACGATGTCCGGCTCAGGCGTTGGCGCGGGTGTCGGCTGTGGCTCAGGGACCGGATCCGGCATCCGGTCAGGCTCGGGCGTGGGGGTCGGCGTGGGTTCTGGCGCCGGGGCCGAGCCGGTCTCCAGAAACGCCGAGGTGTCGCCATCGGTCCGCGCGAAATTCTGCGTCACGACAACCCCGTCGAACCCGTCCATGTCGCCCTGTTCGATCCCGATCCCGATCTCGGTAAAATCGGGGTTGAGAATGTTGGCGCGATGGCCCGGGCTCTCCATCAATCCCTGGTGCAGGTCTATGACATCGTCGGCGATCCCATCCGCCCCACGCTCTGACTGCCAGGCGATATTCTCACCCGATGCCCAGGTCCCTTCGAACGGATAGTCGGCGGCCTGCATACGCTCGGTCGCAGAGGATCCCCCCTGCCCGGTATGAGAGAAGGTGTCGGTGTCGACCATCCAGGCGCTGTGATCTTCGCTGGCCTCGTTGAGCAATGTGTTCAGTCTGAGCGGGTTCAGCCCCGCATCCGCCCTTTCCTGATTGATCAGTTCAAGCATCTGCCGTTCCGCTGCGCTTGCAAGTGACATAGGTCTTCCTTTCATTGCCTGTGTGTAGGACCGCCCACACAGTGCGCCAACGGCCACGCGCGCAATCCCTGGCAAAATGGCGCTTTCAAACCAGCCGACACCTGCCGGAAAAACACCGACCACACCGCGAAACTTCGCTGAGAGTTTTTCTGCTTGGATTATGTGAACCGCCGTCAATCTCTGTGACAGCCGGTCAGGATGGACGCCCGGTTTCTTGCGAACCGCAACGACACCCCGCGACCGAACCCTGATGTCGGATCGCGCTGACGGTTATCACCCGCCATGTTCAGCGCGGCACAGGGTCGGTTTCGCCTTCGAAATGTTCTTGATCCGCCAAAAACTGGAATGAATCGTTAAACAAAGGTTAAAGGACGTTTCGATGTTCACCGAGAGACGCAATTACGATGATTAAAGAACAAATAAAGGATAAAAGATCAATTTATTCTTTGGAAAAGTGGGTTTTGTGATTCTTACAAGGATAGTCGGAAGACAAGATTAGCATTCTCTATCTTTCTCAGCGGCAGAAAAATGCAGATTTTAGAAAGGATTACCTAAAGCTTAATCTTCTTTTAAACCCACACCGCTTAAGTTCTGGCAAACGAGCATGATCGGGCAGAGAGGGTCACTTAAATGAGCATTTCCAGTGCGTTTCAGACCGGGGTCAGCGGGCTTCAGGCAAACTCGAAAGCGGTGGGTGCCATTTCCGAGAACATCGCCAACGCAAATACGGTGGGGTACCGTCGCGGGTTCTCGATGATGGTGACAAACACCGCATCGGCGGCAGGTCAAACGGGGGTTCTGACGGTTCGCGCCGAAGATCTGATCGACATGAACAACACCGGCGATCTGATCTCGACCGGGGCCACTTACGACATGGCCATCAGCGGCAACGGCTTTTTCAACGTATCGCTCAACCCGAACGACACGCGGGAGTCAAACTACCTGTTGACCCGCGCGGGATCGTTCCTGCCGGATGCCGACGGCAACCTCGTGAACGCGGCAGGATATTACTTGGCGGGGTACCGCTATGGCACAGACGGCAGCCTGCCCGGCGTGGACCGCAGCACGTTTGGTCAGATGGAGACCGTGAACATCGCCAATGTCAGCCTCTCGGCGACACCGACAACAGCCATCTCCGTTTTCGGCAATCTGCCTGCGCAGGAATCCGGGGGGACGACACCGGGATCGCCGTTCGTCTCCTCGACGGAATACTTCACCGCACTGGGGGCGTCGCAACGGGTTGAGTTCTCCTGGCAGCCCACCGCCGACTCGAACATCTGGCAACTGACCCTGCGCGACGGGCAAAGCAACGACCTGGGGTCCGTCACCGTCAACTTCAACGACACCGGGGCCCTTGCGGGATCGCCTGCAAGCTATGGCGATGTCACATCCTTGGCCACGGCTCCCTCGGGCTTTGCCTTTGACACCGCAACCGGGACGGCGACGCTGACTATCGAAAGCGACGGCACCACACAAACCATCGACGTCTCGATCGGCGGGCCCAACACCTTTGACGGCATCAGCCAGTTTACCGGCGATTTCTCCCAGTCCTTTGACAAGAACGGGTCCAGCACCGGCACCCTGGCCCGCACCGAGATCGAGAGCGGCGTGCTTTATGGTGTGTTCACCAATGGCAACCGCAGGCCGCTTTATGAGATCCCCCTGTCGGTGGTCGAGAACCCCTACGGCCTGATCGAAAGCAGCGGCAATGCCTATATCCTGTCTGTCGCAAGCGGTGAGTTCCAGGCCCAGGCCCCCGGGTCCGGCTCTGCCGGGACAGTGGTCGGCGGGGCGCTTGAGGCGTCGAATGTAGATATCGCCGAAGAGCTGACCGACCTGATCCAGGTTCAGCGGGCTTATTCGACGAATGCGACCGTCGTGACCACAGCCGATGAGATCATGGAGGAGACAACCCGGCTCAAGCGATAACCCCGGCTTGATGTGACGGAGAGGACATCATGAGCTTGACCAGTGCCCTGAATGCGGCAAGCACGGGTTTGCGGACAACGCAGACCCTGTCGCGCGTGACGGCCGAGAATGTCGCCAACTCCACGACCGAGGGCTATGCGCGGCGCCGGGCGATCACGGTCACCGGCAATGCCGCCCAAGGGGGCCCGGTCATCGGTGAGATCCGGCGCGAGGTCGACGCGGCGCTGACGCGCATGTCACGGCAAGAGGTCGGCAGCGTGGCCCGGCATCAGGCGATCTACGAGGCGCTGAACAACTACACCACCTATCTGGGACAGCCCGGCGATGGCGTCTCCCCGGCCGAGAAATTCTCGGTCTTCAACACAAGCCTGACGACCCTGGTCAATACGCCATCCTCGTCGGAGGCGCAGATCGGCGCGATCCTGGCCGCCGAGGATCTCACCCGATCGCTGCAAGGCGCCAGCCAGACGTTGGCCGATATTCGCAGCGATGTGGATATGGAAATCCGTTATGAGGTGTCCGAGCTGAACCAGGCGCTCTACGATCTGTCGGCCCTGAACCAGCGATTGGGCCAGGTGGGCCGGGGCACGGTCGAGGCGGCGCAGTTCGGCGATCAGATGGATCAACTGATCGACAAGGTGGCCGGGATCGTGGATATCCGGGTCTATGCCAATGCCGACGGGGCAATCAACATCTACACCACTGGCGGCGCGGCCCTGCTGGAGCGTACATTGGTCCAGGATGTCAGCTTCAACGCCGCCGACGGCAGCCTTCTGGCCGGTCAGCAGGCGATCACGCCCAATGAGCCGGGCATTCGCGGCATCGAACAGGGCAGCCTCGCGGGTCTTTTACAACTCAAGCGGGACACCCTGCCCCAGTTTCAGCTCCAGCTCGACGAATATGCCCGCGGCCTGATCCAGGCCTTTGAAAGCGCGGACGCCTCGCTCGCTCCGGGACAGCCTGGCCTGTTTACCGATGGCGGGAATGCGTTCGATCCCGCAAACCTCGATAACCTCGCGGCACGGATCACCGTCAACGATGTTGTCCGTCAATCCGCCGGCGGCGAGGTCTGGCGCATCCGCGACGGGCTTGGCGCACCCGCGCAGGGCGAAGCCGGTGACAGCCGCCAGGTTCAGGCCTTTATCGACGCGCTCCAGGCGCCGCTGAACGCCGATGCCGCGACCGGCGTGAACCGCGATATCTCGATTGCGGATTTCGGGGCCCAGATCGTGACCGCGCAAAGCACCAGCCGCGCCCGGGCCGAAGCGGATCTGCTGGCCGCCCAATCCGCGGCGGATGTCGTCGAAGCGTCGCGTCTGGGCTATGAGGGCGTCAATATCGACGAGGAAATGCAAGATCTTCAGATGATCCAGCAAAGCTATGCCGCGAATTCGCGGGTGCTGACGACGGTTCTGGGGATGATCGACATCCTGATTACGGATTTATGAGGGGTCCTCCATGAGCGTGAGTATCGGCCGCCTTTCGACCATGCAGTTCATGCAGCTCAACCGCGATTTCATCGCGCGCACCACCGTCGAGATGCAAAAAGCCGGCAACGAGGCATCGACCGGCCGCAAATCCGACATCTACGGCGATCTGGGTCCTGCCGCGGCGGCGGCCCTTACGCTGCGCACGCGCGAGGCCGACACCCAGGCCTATATGGTCACCAACACGCTGTTGGAGGGCAAGCTCCAGTCGCAACTCGATGCGGTCGATTCCGTGCGTGAACAGGTGACGGGCGTGCTCCAGAACGTGCTGGCCAACGCCTCCAGCCCGCTGGCCGGGGCCGAGACCTTGCAGATGCAGGCCCGCAATGCGCTGGAAATCACGATTGCCCAGCTCAATGTCAGCTTCAATGGCGAGGCGCTGTTTGGCGGCACACGGACGGGCGCCCCGCCGCTGACGCAATATGCAGACGTCAATCCCGATACCGGCCTCTCGCCCGAAAGCGTCATCTCGGGGATCCTGACCGCCCCGCCCGGCAGTATCGCCGAGGCAGAGGCGATGATCGCCGAACTGGACGCGGTCTTTGCGTCGACCGCGACCGATACGGCCACCAATTTCGAGGCGACCTTTTACAACGGCACCCCCGCTCTGGATGCCAATGGCGATCCTTCGCACCGGATCAGCGGGCGGATCGAGCCCGGGCTTGAGCTGGAATACGGGGTGCAGGCCAATGACGCACCGTTTCGCGATATCCTGAAAGGGCTTGCGATGCTGGCGGCGGTCGACGCAAGCGAGATCGCAGACCCCGATACCTATGTCGCCTGGATGGATCAGATCGCTGAGACACTGGGCAACGGATCGCAGGCCGCGCTGAACATGTCAGCCGAGATCGGGTTCCGGCAGCAAACGGTCGAAACCGCCCAAAAACGCCTTGAGTCCTTGTCGATGGTGCAAACGACGCAGATTTCCGAGCTGGAGAGCGTCGACCCCTACGAGGCCGCGACACGGTTCGCCACGCTGGATGCGCAATTGCGCGCCAGCTATGAGATCACCTCGCAGCTGACATCGCTGTCATTGCTCAACTACCTCTGACGCAACGCGCTACTGCGCCTTGGCATAGACGTTCTGATAGGGGGGCTGCTCGCCATCCTGGGCAATGTCGTACCCCTCGGGCGCGCCCAGCCGGTATCCCCGGCCATGCACGGTCTCGATATATTGAAACCCGCTTTTGGCGGCGGCGGCGATCTTCTTGCGCAGCTTGCAGATATAGACGTCGATCACCTTGTCGAACGGCTGGTCCAAGCTTGCCCCATAGACCGCATCATAGATCGCGTTCTTTGACACCACCTTGTTTGAGTTCAGCGCAAGGTGCAGAAAAATGGTGTGTTCGCGCTTGGACAGTTTGATGTTCGAGCCCGACACCATCGGATCGCGCCCATCGAAATAGGCCACCATCTCACCGACCACGACGGATTCAGCCGCGTGGCCATGCGCCCGCCGGATGATCGAGTTGATCCGCGACAATAGCTCAGCTCCGCGAATGGGCTGTACGATCACATCGTCCGCCCCCTGATCCAGCGCGGCCGAGGTGTCGCGGGCATTGCGGAAGTCGCGCAATACGATCAGCGGGCTATCAAGCCCCGCGCGCCGCACCGCTCGGATCAGAGACTGAGTGTTTTCGCCCTCTCCCAAAAGGATCGCGTCCGAGCTTTCGACCTGCTGCGCCAATTGCTCCCGGCCTTCGCCAAAGAAATCCTCGTCCACGAAATGCGGCTTGATATCAACGCCTTCCAGCTCGGATGCCAGAGATGCCCGCCGCTTCTGCCGTGGTTCGTAAACATAGGCGCGCATCGACACCTCCGCCTCTCTTTGTTCTTGCCTGCCATTGATGGGTAGCAAGCATTAAATTAATAGACAACAATAAAAAGGTTAAAAAATTGATACTATCTTTGTAAATCTATGGACTTTGCAAGTATTAACCACTTATTGTCCTCTGCAATAGACGCTCTGAGGAGATGAATTCGGTGTATACCCTGCCGCTTGACGGGCTCAGATCTGCTCTTCTACTGGGGTTGCTTGCGGTCGCGGTGTTGGTACAGCCTGCGGACGCACAGGTGCGCATCAAGGATATCGCCAGCTTTGAAGGGGTGCGCGACAATCATCTGATCGGCTATGGGCTGGTCGTGGGCCTTCAGGGCACCGGCGACGGGCTCAATGCCAGCCCCTTCACCCGCGAGGCGATCGCGGGGATGCTGGAACGGCTGGGCGTGGCCAACCTGGAAAGCACCCAGCTTAATACCAGCAACACCGCCGCCGTCATGGTCACCGCGAACCTGCCCCCCTTTGCCCGGCGGGGATCGCGGATCGACGTCACGGTGTCGTCCTTGGGCGACGCCACAAATCTGCGCGGCGGCACCCTTTTGGTCACACCGCTGACCGCCGCGGATGGAGAGATCTACGCCGTCGCCCAGGGGCCGATCGTAGCCTCGGGGTTTCTGGCCCAGGGCAACGCCGCATCGATTGTCGATGGGGTTCCCACCACCGCGCGGATCGACAGCGGTGCCATCGTCGAGCGGGAGATTGATTTCGAGCTGGCCCAGCTCAACAGTTTTCGCATTGCGCTGCACGAACCGGACTTCACCACAGCCTCGCGGATCGGGGCCGCTGTCGATGCGGTCCTGGGCCCCCGCTCGGCCCAGGTCAAAGACCCCGGTACGGTCGAGGTTTATGTCGGCGACAAAAGCGATCTGGTCAAGACCGTCGCCGCCATCGAAAACCAGCCGGTCACTCCGGACGGGATCGCCCGCGTGGTGGTCGACGACCGCTCGGGCACCATCGTGATCGGCGCCAATGTACGCATTGGCCAGGTCGCGGTCAGTCAGGGCGGTCTGACGGTCATCGTGCAGGAGAATTTCTCGGTCAGCCAGCCCGAACCCTTCAGCATCGGCGGCACCACGGTGGTCGTGCCTGAAACCGAGATCGAAGTGCAGGAGCGTCAGGGCGGGTTCACCATCCTCCAGGGCGATGTGAGCCTTCAGGATCTGGTCAACGGGCTCAATGCCATCGGTGTCACCGCACGCCAGACAATCTCGATCCTCCAGGCGATCAAGGCGGCAGGCGCCCTTCATGCCCATCTGGAGATCATCTGATGACATCCCTTCCGCCCATCTCCATCCCGCTTGACCCCGCCGGGGGCGGGGCATCCTCCAAGACCGGGGCCGAGCGGGATGCCGCCAAGGCCTTTGAGGTGGTCTTTCTCGGCCAGATGGTCGACGAGATGATGAAGACCGTCGATATGGGCGCGACCATGGGCAACCACGCCGCCGAGATGTGGCGGTCAGTCCTGTCGCAGTCGCTGGCCGAAAACCTGGCCGAGAATGGCGGTCTGGGCATCGCTGAGAATGTTCACCAGATGATGAATGCCTACAAGAGCCAGGCAGATAAGGGGGCGGGATGACCAAGCGTGCATTGCGGCTGGGCGCGCGGATGCAGGCGCGGCACCGGGATCTGGGCACCCAGGTTCTGACCGATGAAGATCGCGCGCATCTGGACGCCTATGCCGAAAAACTCGACGCGGCGACCGCCCTCATCCGCGAGGAGATCGCCGCGATCGGGCGCGGTCAGCTTGATGCTGTCGGCGGGTTTTATGCGCAAAAGGCCGAGACCCTGAAATGGCTGGAACTGCGCGCTCCGATTGTCGAACCCTTCCTGACCCATGCCATGGCCAAGGACTGCGGGTTGCCGGAGAAACTCACCGCGTTCAAAGCCGCGCTGGAAGAGGATAGCGAGCTATTGAGCCGCATGGCCGGTGTCGCCGCCACCATCGCGCGCGAGATCGAAAAAGCGATCAACCGCACCAGTCTCGATGGTCTTTACGGCAAGAGCGGTGAAAAGCTCTCGAAATCGGGCAAGGCGCAGGTGCGTTTGGACCAGGAAATCTGAACAATCCGCCTTAAACTTGCCGTATTGTTTTTACCTTCTTTTAACCTTGCTTACCCTATTGTCCGATTTGGTGCATCGTCACCCTCAGTCAGAAGACTGCAAAACAAAAAAGTTGAGGCATGAGGAACGCATTAAATGTCATCCATTCTCACAAACAGTTCCGCGATGGTCGCACTGGCCACGCTGAACGACGTCAACCGTGGTCTGACCGAAACCCAAAACCGCGTTTCTAGCGGTCTGAAAATCAGCTCGGGCAAGGATAATGCCGCCTATTTCGCCATTTCGATGACGATGAAAGGCGACAGCGGCATGTTTCAGGCCATCAACGAGGGCCTGACCACCACCAAGAACTCGATCGCGACAGGCCGTCTTGGCGCGGAAACCGTGGCCGATCTGGCCGATCAGTTCTCCGAGCGCGTTGCGTTTGCCCAAGGCTCAGGCCTGGATCTGAACGACGTTCAGAACGAACTGGACGGTTTCATCGACCGGATGAACGCAGCAATCTCGCAATCGACCTTCAATGGGTCGAACCTGATCGACTCCACCGATCCGGTAACGGTCGTGACCGGGATCAGCCGCGCCTCGGGCAGCTTTGCGACAACCACGGTGTCGTTCAACGAGGTGGACCTTGGGGCAATCGTCACCGCACTGGACGCGATTGACCTGACCACGTCGACGGACATCGCCGCAGATCTGGCCACGGCCGAAGGGCAATACGCGGCCGCCGTGACCGCGGCAACCGATCTGGGTGTGGCCGAGCAGACCATCGAAGGGCAACAACAGTTCCTCGACAGCCTGATCGACACGCTCGATTCCGGTGTTGGCGCGATGGTCGATGCGGATATGGAAGAAGAGGCCGCGCGGCTTCAGGCCTTCCAGGTTCAGCAACAGCTGGCCGTGCAGTCGCTCTCGATTGCCAACCAGTCCCCTCAGAATATCCTGAGCCTCTTCCGCTAAGGATAACGAGTTGGGGGGCATGATCCATGTCCCCCTTGGTCAGGCCGGTCGTCCCGCCGCGCGGGTCGGTCGGCTTTTCTTTTAGGCCGCATCGCTTGCGGGCGCACCGGGCAAAGGCACATCGATCCCGGCATTCAGCAACATCCGATAAAGCTCGGCAAAGCTTTGCGCCGCCGGGATCTGATCGCCCCGATTTTGCGACAGATAGGGGTCGGCCTCCTCGAAAAAGCGGATCGCGTGATCGGTTTCGGGGTCCGATCCGGGTTTGTAGGCGCCCACGCGGATCAGCTCCTCCATATCGCTATACCGCGCCATCGCCCGTCGCGCCGCGCCCAGGATCGCCTGCTGATCCGCGTCATGGCAGCCAGGCAGCATCCGCGAGATCGACCGCTGCACGTTGATCGCCGGATAGCGGTTGCGCTCGGCCACCTGCCGGTCCAGCACGAGATGTCCATCGACAATGCCGCGCACCGCATCCGCAATCGGTTCGTTCAGGTCGTCGCCGTCCACCAGCACGGTGAAGATGCCGGTGATGTCGCCCTCACCGTCCCGCCCGGGCCCGGCGCGTTCCAGCAATTGCGGCAGCTCTGAAAAGACCGTCGGCGGATAGCCCCGCGTGGTCGGCGGCTCACCGATGGCCAGCCCGATCTCCCGCTGCGCCATGGCAAAGCGTGTGACACTGTCGAGCAATAGCAGCACCTGCCGCCCGGTCGCGCGAAAATGCTCGGCCACGCTCATCGCGGTCCAGGCGGCCTGACGGCGCAGCAGAGGCGGCTCGTCCCCGGTAGAGACGACAACGACCGACCGGGCCAGCCCGGTCTCGCCCAGGTCTTCCTGGATGAACTCGCGCACCTCGCGGCCCCTTTCCCCGATCAGGCCCATCACGATCACATCGGCATTGGTGTTGCGCGCCAGCATCGCCATCAGGGTGGATTTGCCCACCCCCGACCCGGCAAAGATGCCCATCCGCTGACCCTGACAAATCGGCGTAAAGACATCGACGCATTTGATCTGCGTTTCCAGCTTCTCGCCCACGCGCCGACGCTCAAAGGCGGGGGGCGGCCTGGAGGAGGTTGGCGTGCGCCGCCCCCGCGAGAACCGGGGCGCGCGCGACAATGGCCGCCCCAGCGCGTCGACAACCGTCCCGATCCAGCTGTCATCGGGGTGGATACCTGCGTCGTTCAAAACCAGTTCCACCCGATCACCGACCGCCACGCCCTCCCATTTGCCGAATGGCAGCAGGCGCAAACCCTCCGCCCCGGCGCCCACCACCTCGCTTTCGACCACGCCATGGCGCCCGATCACCCTGCATCGCTGGCCGATGACGGCCGCGCGTTCCAGCCCGGCAACGGTCAGGGTCAGCCCGACGATACCGCGCACCTGCCCTGCTATGACGGTGGCCGAAACCTTTGAAATCTTGTGGGTGAGCGTTGAAAATGTTTCCATGCAAAGAATAAACCCCCTATTAATCCTTTTACTCTTTGCTATACTTTAAGCAAGACCTTAGGAGTTCATGATGAACCTTGATAAAGTGAACTTGTTCGATCTTGCCTCGAAGCGGCTGCAATGGGTGTCCGACCGCCAGCGCACGATCTCCGAGAACATCGCCAATGCCGATGTTGCGGGATACCGCGCGCGCGAGGTCGAGAGCTTTGAAAGCTATCTCGAACGGGCCCAGAAGACCGCCAGCCTGCCGTCGGCGCGGGTCGAACAGTCTCAGACCACCTGGAACACCGGGCTGTCAGGCAACAATGTCGTGGTAGAGGAGCAGCTCTTGGAAGCCTCTTCCGCCAGCGGGCAATACCGCGTGGCCACCAATCTCTACCGCAAGGCGCATGAGATGATGATCACCGTCGTGACCAGCCGTTAACGGAGAACGCCGATGGATGACCCGCTCAGAGCCGTCACCGCCACCGCCTCCAGCGGGTTGCGCGCGCAAGGGGAACGGATGCGCACCGTGGCCGAAAACGTGGCCAACGCCTTTTCCACCGGCACCCGGCCCGGCGAAGACCCCTATCAGCGCAAGACCCTGTCGTTCGAGACCGGCATCGACCCCAAGACCGAAGCCGCGATCGTCCAGATCGGCGAGGTGTCGCGGGACAGTACCAATTTCGACATCCGCTATGAGCCTTCGCACCCGGCCGCGGACGAGGACGGTTTTGTCAAATATCCCAACGTCAACCCGCTTTTGGAGATGAGCAACCTGCGGGAGGCCTCGCGCAGCTATGAGGCGAACCTCACCATGCTCAACAATGCGCGGGAAATGCGCCGGGCGCTGATTGATCTTCTGAAGTAGGCTAAGATGACCGATATCCCCGTCACCCCCTCCAGCGCCACGATCCAGGCCGCCTATGGCAAGGCGCGCGAGGTGCAATCCGTCACCACCGACACGCAAAGCCTGGGTCAAAGCTTTGGTGCCATGGTCGAGGATGCGGCGCAGCAGGCGGTGCAGACCGTGCGCACCGGCGATCAGGTCGCCTCTGCCGGGCTGGCGGGTCAGGCCAATATGCAGGCCGTGGTCGAGGCGACGATGGCCATGGACAGCACCGTCCGGGTCTCGGTCGCGCTGCGCGACAAGATGGTCGAGGCCTACCGTGAGATCATCCGGATGCAGATCTGAGCAAGGCCCCACCGGGGGGATGACAAAGGGCGCGACGTGGACAGCACCAGTATTCTGGACATTCTGAGGGATATGATCGGCGCGATCCTGTGGGGCTCGGCCCCGGTTCTGATCAGCTCGCTGGTGGTTGGGCTGCTGATTTCGTTCTTTCAGGCATTGACCCAGATCCAGGAGATGACGCTGACCTTCGTGCCAAAGATCGTGGTCATCTTCGTGGTGTTGGGGGTGACGCTGCCCTTCACCTATGGCGTGCTCCGCGAACTGTCGGCGCAGATCTTTGACCTGATCGTCAGCGGGGGGATCTGATGCGCGCGATGCCCTTCGCCCTCACGGCGGCACTCTTGACCGCGACCCTGCCCGCGCAGGCCGATCTGTGGTCTGGGTTCTATACGCCGTCCCGCCCGACGGTTCCGGCGGCGCCGGTCGGACACACCGGCTGCCTTGCCGCGATCCTGGATGCGCAGGCACGCTACGATATCCCCGACAACCTGCTGCTGGCCATCGGCATTCAGGAGGCCGGGCGGCAGGTCGATGGCGATATCACCGTCTGGCCCTGGGCGGTGAATGCCGAAGGCAAGGGGATATTCTTTAAGTCCCGCGCCCAGGCCATCGGCTGGGTCCGGACCCAGTTGGCCCAGGGAATGCGGTCCATCGATGTGGGCTGCATGCAGATCAACCTGCGCTGGCATCAGGGCGCGTTTGCCTCGCTGGAGCAGGCTTTCGACCCGGTGGCGAATGCCGATTACGCGGCCCGGTTCCTGACCGACCTCAAGCACAGCGAGGGGACATGGTGGCGCGCCGCTGGCGCCTATCATTCCCGCACCGACGACCATCGCCGCCGCTATCTTGCCGCGCTCAAACGCAATCACGCCGTCGCCAATGCCGAGTTCGCGCGCATCTCGGCCCTGGCGCGCGGCTCCGGCCCCCGTCTGGCCGAGGCGCAGACCCAGACGCTGCCCGCACCCCCCGTCCTGTGGGGCGATGCGGCGGATGCGGAATCCGCGTTCTCGATCTATTCGCGCCACCCTCTCTCTCCGGTTCTGCCCGCTTTCCAGGAGGCCTTCTGAGATCATGAGCAGCAACGACGTCACCCCCTCCGGCACAGGCTCGTTCAGCCTGGCACGCTTTGGCATGGCCAATCGGGACGTGGCCTTTGCCCTTGGCGTCGTGGTGATCCTCGCGACGCTGTTCATCCCCCTGCCCCCGATCCTGCTGGATTTCGGTCTGGCGATCTCGCTGTCGCTGGCGGTGCTGATCCTGATGGTCGCGCTGTGGATCCCGTCGCCGCTGGAGTTCAACTCCTTCCCGACGATATTGCTGGTCGTGACCATGCTGCGGCTGGCGCTCAACGTGTCATCCACCCGCCTGATCCTCAGCGAAGGTCACACCGGGCCGGACGCGGCGGGCAATGTGATCCAGGGGTTCGCCAATTTCATCGTGTCGGGCGATTTCATCATCGGAATCGTGATCTTCGCGATCCTGGTCATCATCAATTTCATCGTGATCACCAAAGGCTCCACCCGGATCGCCGAGGTCGCGGCGCGGTTCTCTCTCGATGCGATGCCGGGCAAGCAGATGGCGATCGATGCCGATCTGAATGCCGGGATCATCAATGACGAACAGGCGCGCGACCGCCGCAAGGTGCTGGAAGAGGAAAGCGCGTTCTACGGCTCTATGGACGGGGCGTCGAAATTCGTGCGCGGTGATGCGATTGCCGGGCTGATCATCACACTGATCAATATCACCGGCGGCATCCTGATCGGGATCGCGTCGCATGACCTGTCTTTGGGCGAGGCGGCCAACAACTACACCGTGCTGACCATCGGCGACGGGCTGGTCACCCAGATCCCCGCCCTGATCGTGTCGCTGGCCGCCGGGCTGCTGGTCACCAAGGGCAGCTCGAAAGGTGCCGCAAACGAGGCCGTCCTGGCCCAGCTCTCCGGTTTTCCCAAAGCGCTGTTCATGGCAGCGGTGCTGTGCCTTCTGGTCGGCCTTCTGCCCGGTTTTCCCTTCATGGTGTTTGCGGTGCTGGCCGCCGGGCTCACCGCTCTGGGGCTCAAGATGCGGTCCGAAGCCGCCAAGCAGGAGGCCGCGGACACCGCCGCCGAAAACGCGCCAAAGGCCGAGGAGCCGGTCGATCCGGTGGCCGAGGCGATGCGCCTCGACGACATCCGGCTGAGCATGGGCAACGGGCTGGTGCCGCTGATCACGTCGATGGACGCCGCATTGCCCGGCAAGGTCAAAAGCCTGCGCACGCTCTTTACCGGAGAGTACGGCTTTATCATGCCGCCGGTTCGGATCAAGGATGCGGCGGAACTGCCCGCCCACACCTATACGATCTCGCTCCATGGCGTGGAAACCTCGCGCGGAGAGGTCCGCCCGGGCCTGATGATGGTCATCCTGCCGTCACCCGATTTCGACATTCCCGGCGAACGGCTGCGCGAGCCGACCTTTGGCCTGGACGCCGTCTGGGTCGACGAGACCCGCGCGGCGGAGGCCGAGATGCAAGGCCTCAACGTGGTCGATCCTGAAAGCGTGATCGTCACCCATATCACCGAAGTCATCAAAGAGCATATGCCAGACCTGTTGACCTATGGCGCCACGCAGGAGCTGATCCAGAGCCAGGGCAAGGAATACCAGAACCTGCTGAGCGAAATCCCCAACAAGACCCCCGGTGTTCTGTTGCAGCATGTGTTGCAGGCGCTGCTGGCCGAACGGGTGTCAATCCGCAACCTGCCCCGGATTATCGAAGCCGTGGCAGAGGCCTCGGCCACCACGCAGAACGTCCAAGCCGTGGTCGAACATGTGCGCATGCGCCTGTCGCAACAGATCTGCCGGTCGCTCACCGATCCAAAGGGCTATATCTCGGTCATCACGCTCAGCGAGGAATGGGATCGCGAGATGAACGCCGCCGTGTCGCATCAGAACGGCGAGGATAACTTCATCATGTCGCCGCAGCGGGTCCAGGAGTTCGTGCTGGCCGCGCGACGCGAGATCCAGACCTTTTCAGCCAGCGACGAATGGCCCGCGCTTCTGGTGGCGCCCGCGGTGCGACCCTATGTGCGCTCGGTCCTTGAACGGGTCAGCCCCACCACACCGGTCCTGTCCCACAGCCAGGTGCACCGCAAATCCATGCTGCGCACCGTGGCCACCGTGGGGGGCTGAGCGGTGGATTTCGACGCCGCCGCGGCCGGTCTGATCTTTGGCTATCTGCTGGTCGTGGCGCGCATCGGATCGGCCCTTGTCTTTATGCCGGGCTTTGGCGAGACACAGGTGCCGATGCGGCCGCGCCTGATGCTGGCGCTGGTCATCTGTGCCGCCCTCTACCCCGCAACCCCGGTGCCGACCGTCTTTCCCGGCAATCCGACAGACGTGGCCTGGATGCTGGGGGCAGAGGTGACCATCGGGCTCTGGATCGGGTTGGTCGCCCGCATCCTGCTGGCCGCGATGGAGTTCGCGGGATTTCAGATCGGGCAGGTTTCGGGCCTGGCCAATGCGTTCGGTCCGTCGCTGGGATCGTTCGAAGGGGCGACGCTTGTCGCCTCGCTCCTGCTGATCGCGACGATCACCCTGATCTTTGTCACCGACACCCATCATCTGATCCTTCAGGCGCTGCTTTACAGCTATACCGCGTTTCCGTTCGGCATGGTGATGCTCGACGATCTGGCCAGCCAGGCGGTGCGCGCGGCCCAGCATTCGATCTATATCGGCACAGCCATCGCCGCACCCTTTTTCGTGATGAGCGTGGTCTTGAACCTCGGGCTTGGGCTGGCCAACCGGATGATGCCGCAACTGCCGGTGTTTCTGGTCGGCGCGCCAATGCTGATCGCGGTGGGCTTTTTCATCCTTCTGGTCGCCACCCCGGCGATGATGGAGTTCTTTCTCAATGACCTGGCCAATTGGCTGGGCGATTTTCAGTTCTGACCGGCGATGGCGCAAAACGACGATACCGACCGCTCCAACAAGACGCTGGAGCCCACCGAGAAGAAGCTGAACGATGCGCGCAACAAGGGCGACACGCCCGCCTCGCGTGAGACCGGCAATCTGATGGTGGTGGTGGCGCTGACCCTGATCGGCCTTTTCGCCCTGCCCGCCCAGACCGCCCCTCTGGTCGAGGCCTTTGCCCAGCTTTTTGACATGTCGGGCCGCATCGTGGTGGGCGAAGGGGCGGCCGGGCTGGCCCAGCTCGACGCGGTATTCAGCCATTTCATGATCGCCGTGGCCGTCGCGCTGGCGCCGATCTTCCTGCTGCTGCTGGGCGGGGCCGCCATGGGTGTCGTGATCCGCGGCGAAACGGTCATCGCGCTGGACCGGATCAAGCCCAAAGCCTCGAATATCTCTCCGCTGTCGGGTCTCAAACGGCTCTTTTCAGCGGATTCCCTGGTCGAGTTCCTCAAGAGCCTGCTCAAGGTTCTGGCGGTCGGCGCCCTGGCCATATGGGCCACCTACGAGGCCGTCAGCGACATGTGGACCGGGCCGGGCTTTCTGCCGGAAAAGCTGCCGGGCTATCTGGCCGAAGCGGCTGTGAAACTGCTGCTGGTGGTCGCGGCGCTGCTGGTGCCAATCACGATCTTCGACATCATCTGGAAACGCTTTGACTGGATCCGCAAGAACCGTATGTCGCACAAGGAGGTCAAGGACGAGCACAAGGAGTTGGAAGGCTCGCCCGAGATCCGGGCCAAACGCGCACAGCTCCGGCGCCAACGCTCGGCCACGGCGATGGCCACCGCCGTACCAATGGCCACGGTCATCCTGACCAACCCGACACGGCTGGCCATTGCGCTGAAATATGACCGTGGCAGTGACGCGGCGCCGGTCTGCGTGGCCAAGGGCGCCGATTACATGGCGCGGCGGATCCGGGAAATCGCCTTTGAGAACGATGTCCCCATGGTCGAGAATGTGCCGCTGACCCGCGCGCTCTATGAGGTGATCGAAGTGGATGGCACGGTGCCCGTGGAGCATTGGGCGGTGCTGGCCGAGATCATCGGCTTTGTCCTGGATCTCGAAAGCAACCTCAAAGGCACCCTGCCGGCCAATTCCATGCTGATGACCGATCCGCGCTGATGCGGATCAGTTGAACCGCACCCCGTCCAGCCGCTGATCGCCCGGCAGTTTGGACCGTTCCAGGATGATCTTGGACACGGCCCGCGCCCGCACCGGCGACATCCGGGCCAGGATCGGCGCCGCCACCCGCGGCGACATCTTGCCCAGAACCATGATCATCACCTCGATATCCAGATCGTTCATGATCATCGCGGCCTCGGCCGGTTTCATATTCTGATAAAGCGCGATCAGGCGGTCCAGATCTTCGGTCTGCTGCGCCTCGATCTTGCCCAACAGCTCCTGGATCGAGGCTTGCAGCTCGGTCAGCGCGGCTTTCTCGATATCGAGCTTTTCACGCGCCAGCGCCACTTCGGATTCGCGATCCGCCAGCGCCTTCTTTTGCGCATCCAGCAGCGCGCGCTCCTCATGCAGCGATTGCAGCACCCGCTCGGGCACCTCGCAATTGGGGAACGCCTCGCCCGCACCCAGCAGGGCGCTGGACGGGATCTCACCGGGATCGACGATGGGGCTCTCCTCCTCGTCGGCGACCAGCACGAACAGATCGCTGCCGGTCGGCAAGGGCGGGTCGCGCGGCACCGGGCCGGACGGAAACGACGTCGCCGCCTTGGCAAAGAGCGCAACGGCAAAGCCGCTGATCAAAAGCTTTCCGGTGACATTGCGGATCATGGCTCAGGCTTTCCCTTCACTGCGGGTGGCGTCGAAGAACCGGCGCACCAGATCCTGCTTGTCACGGATCACCCGAACGCCCATGTCCCGCACATCCGTTACCCGGCGCGAGGAAAAAAGCGGCTGCTCGTCGGGCAGATCATGCGCGCCTGTCCGCACCTGGGGCTCGGCCGCCAGACCCTGGGACAGGCTGCGCTGCATCTGCACGACCGAGGCTTCGGACTTGTCCACGGCTTGCGAGAATTGCTGCACCGCCGGTTCCAGCTCGTGCAACAGCGCCATCAGGCGCTTGACCCGCTGATTGACGATCTGGGCAAAGGTGATCCCACCAATCAGCATGATGATAATGACGGCATCCGTGATCATAGCAGCCATGTCAGGCGTCCTCCTCTAGGTCGATGGTTTCGGTGATGCGGATGGCCGCCACGCCGTTACTGCGCGTGCCGGTCACACAATGAAAAATCGGCGAGCCCGAGCAGATGACCGTGCATTCGTGATCCTCGCCCACCGGAAACCCGATCCGGTCGCCGGGTTTGAGGGCCATGATCTGGCGCATCGGCATGTCCATCTCGCTCAGCACGACTTCCAGCTCGACGGTCGCGCTTTCGATCTGGCGGGTCAGCACGTCGCGCCACGGGCTGACCTCGTCGCCGCGCTCCCCGAAATAGACCTTGCCCAGTCGCGGCCGGATCGGCTCAAGCGTGTCATAGGGAAAGATCACCTGAAGGCGGCAGACCTGATTGCCCACCTGCAAGGCCAGATCCATCCGCACACACAGGCTGGCCTGCTGGGCGACGATGGCGGCCTCGCCATCGGTTTCCAGACTGTCGACCTCGGGCACGATGTCCCCGATCACGGAAAACGATTGCCGCAGCTCCCCCAGGATTAGCCGCGCCAGTTGCAGGCCAAAGCCGCGCTCGATCGCGGTGAATTCGGCCTGGCCATCGACCTTGGCGTCGCTCGGCTCGCCCCCCAGCGAGGTTTCGAGCGTGGACAACACCAGCGGCGCATCCATCACCACAAGGAAATTACCCTCCAGCACCTGCGACGAGGCGACACCGATCAGCACCCGGTCGGGGAAATCCGCAATCGCCTGTCCCAGCGGCACATAATCGAGGGTGTTGAGCGACGCCTCGCAAACGCTGCGTGTCAGATCCGTCAAGGCGATGGGCAGAAAATCGGCCATCCGCGCGCCAATGATATCCAGCATCGGAAGACGTTCGAAACTGAAATCCGACATGCGGATGATCTCGTCGATCAGATCCGCGACCTGGCCGCCGGGGCCATCATGTGGTGTCGCTGCGCTCATCTCATCCCCTATTGCACAATCAGATCTTTGATTAGCACATCCTGCGGCAGGTTGTTGCCCGTGGCCGCCCGCGCCCGCTTGAGCAATTCCGCCTTGACCGTCAACAGCCCCGCCGCGCCGCGCACTTCGGGCTCTGTCAGACTGCGCGCATATGTTGTGAACAGGTCCCGCATAAAGGGTTGGCGTTCCTCTACCAGCTCCCGCGCGCCTGGCTCCGGGCGATAAACCAGGATCAGGCTCAGCTTGAGGAACGACCGCGCCGTGCTGCCTTGTTGGTCATAGCTGGTGATGTCGGTCATGATGTCCTCAAACTCCAGCAGACCGTCCAGCCCCACGGTCTCATCCGCGCTGTCGTCTTCGCCCCCTTCGTCTGGCGCCTCCGCCCCGGCCTCACCGCTGCCGCCGGCCTCGACGTAATCCGGCTCGAACCCCGCCGCGTCCGATACGTAAGCCATCCGCGCCAGGAAAAAGCCGCCCCCCAGCGACCCCGCCGCCAGCACAAGCGCCGCCATCAGAAGTCCGCGCGCCGAGCGGACCTTGCCCGCCACCGCCGCATCGGTGTCCTCCGGGCCGCTCTCCGGCCTCCTTTTGGCAGGCTTTTTCGCCATTCCGCTATCCTGATCTGTTCTTGAAGAACTATTACGATTTTTTCCTTGGTGATCAAGTATAGCTAAGGATATTTGCTTGATTTCTTTTACCCCAAAGTACTAAACTTTGGATAGCAAAGACATGGATACCAAAACCCCGTGCAACAACTGATCGACAACCTGCTCTCTTTGGGACAGCGCCGCCTGATGATCCTGGGCGGCGTGGCCTTCGGTATCATCGGCTCGCTGGTGCTGGGCCTCGCCGTGATTTCCAGCCCAGACCGTGCGCCGCTCTATATGAACCTGTCGGCCAATTCCGCGAGCGCCATCCAGATGGCCCTGGCCAATGCCGGGTTCGATGCACAGATGTCAGCGGACCGTACCGAGGTTTCGGTCCCGCGCACCGATCTGGCCCGGGCGCGCATGGTGGTCGCCGAGATTGGCATGCCGGTCGAAGGCGAGCCGGGCTGGGAGCTTTTTGACGACCGCAACGCGATGGCGATGAATTCGTTCATGCAGCGCGTCAACCGACTGCGCGCGATGGAGGGGGAGCTGGGCCGCTCGATCCAGACGCTGGACGGTGTGCAAAGCGCGCGGGTCCACCTGGTCCTGCCCGAACGTGAACCCTTTGCCCGCACCAAGCCGGAGCCGCGCGCCTCGGTCATCGTGCGCGCCGCCATCGGCAGCGCCATCGAACGCAACCAGGCCGTGGCGATCCGCGCGCTGATCGCCTCGTCCGTGCCCGAGCTCAGCCCCGAACATGTCACCGTGCTCTCGGCCAAGGGGGAAACGATCCTGGGCGACAGCGGCGGCGGCACGGATACCGAACGCCCCCTGCAGGCCGCCCGCACCGCCATCGAGGATCGTCTGGCCCGCCAGGTCGAGGAAATCCTCTCGGCCCGGGTCGGCGCGGGCAATGCGCGGGTCCGGGTGAATGTCGATCTCACCACCGCCCGCGAGGTCGTGATCGAGGAAATCTTCGACCCCGAGCAGCAGATCGTCCGCTCCACCGAAAGCCGGTCGGAACGCCGGGACGAGACCGACACCGGCGGCAATGTCGGCGTCGAAAACAACATCCCCGCCGCGCTGCAGGACGGGGCTGCGGATAACGCGCGCTCCAGTCAGGAAAACTCCGGCGAGACCGTCGAATACGAGATCGGCAGCACCCGCCGCGAGATCGTGCGCGAAGCCGGCGAGATCGAGCGTATCTCGGTCGCGGTGCTGGTCAACGGGATCTACAGCGTAGAGGACGGCGGCGTCAGCTTTTCCGACCGCACCCCCGAAGAGCTTGCGCAGCTCACCGAACTGGTGCGCACCGCCGTGGGGTTCAACCAGGGTCGCGGCGATACCGTGTCGGTCGCCAGCCTTCGCTTTATGGATTACTCGATGGAAATGGGCGAGCCGATCGCCCTGTCGCTTGGCGACCGGATCACCCAGAACATCGTGCCGATCCTGCGCGGTCTCTTGGGATTGATCGTCGTGGCGCTGATCCTGATCCTGGGGGTGCGCCCGCTCCTGCGGCAGCTTAAAGAGGAGCCGGAGGAGCTCGCGCCCGCCGCTCTCGACCCGCCGCCGATGGAGCTGACCGAGGCATCGCCCGAGCCCGAGCCGCAGCAGGTTCCCGCGCTGCCCGATCCGCCGCAGGCGCGGCAACGCCCGGTGTCGCGCGACATGCCCGGTGTGACCAGCGTCTTTGACCCTGATGCCGATCTGGGACCGCATGAATATATCGAAACGATGGGCATCAGGGGCCGCCTGACCAAGGCCCGGGTCGACGCCATCCGCGACGCCGCCGATGACCGGCCCGACGAGGTGTTGCGGGTTCTGCGCTCATGGCTTGCGCAGGAGGCCGAGGCATGACCAGCATCTTCGCCCGCAATTTTGACTATGACACCGAAGATGGATCCTTCGACGGCCCCGACCCCGACCGCATGCCCGAGCCGACCATGACCCTCGCCGAGGCGCGGTTGATGGCAGACCAGGCCCGCAACGAAGGGTTCGAAGACGGCCAGATCGCCGGCGCCAACAAGGCCCTGGCCGAGGAACGCGCCAGCCGCGAGGCCCGCAGCGACGAGGCATTGGCCGTGCTGTCGGCGGGTCTGGCCGATCTCGACCGTCGCGACCGGCACCTGCGCACCGAGGTTGAGCTGGAGGTCGCGGAATTGATCATGGGGATCGGCGAACGTCTCCTGCCCGATCTCTTCGAGGCGCATATGGCCGATCTGTTGCTGGCCCGCATCCGCGCCGGGCTGCGCATGGTGTCGGGCACCGGTCAGGTCGTGATCCGCGTCCCGCCCGAGCTGAAAGATGCGCTCAGCCACCGCATCGCTGCGCTGGTGGCTCAGCTCGACACCACCACCACCCAATACGAGACTGTCGCCGACCCGCAGGTCGATGACGGCACCATCCGGATCGAATGGCGCAACGGGTTCATGACCTACGATCCGGCCCTGGCCGGGGTCGAGGCGCTGGAAACCCTGCGCGAGGCCATCATTGAGCTGAGATCGCAATTGGAGAACATGCCCTAATGTCCCAGACCGACACACCGGACACCGAACAGCCCGCAGGCCCCACCGCCGAGCAGGCCAGAGCCGCCGAAGAGGCGCTGCTGAACGAGGCCCAGCAGGCCGCGGAAGGGGACAAACCCCAAGGCCGCAATGTTGACGCCTTGCTGAATGTGAAACTGAACGTGCGGGTGGTGCTGGGTCACAACAAGATGCCGGTGGCCGATCTTCTCAAGCTGACACGCGGGTCGGTGATCGAGCTGGACCGCAAGGTCGGCGACCCGGTCGATATCATGATCAACGACCGTTTGGTCGCGCGCGGCGATCTGGTCAAGGTCGAGGGCGACATGATCGGCGTGGCGCTGCGGGAAATCGTCAAAGACTTCGCCCCCGCCGACTGATCCCGTATGCTCCGCCGCGCCCCCATTCTGCTGCCTCTGGCCGGGCTACTCGCGCTCTCGGCCACCTCCGGCGTTATGGCGCAGGAGGCCGATATCGGCGGGCTGGTGCGCGATCTCGCCTCCCGGTTCGGCGACACCGAACCGGGCAGCGACGAAGGGGCCAGCCTCTCTGGCCGTCTGATCCAGCTTTTTGCCCTGATCACGGTGCTCAGCATCGCACCGGGCCTGCTGGTGATGGCCACATCCTTCACCCGCTTTGTGATTGTCTTTTCGCTGCTGCGCTCGGCGCTGGGGCTGAACCAGACCCCGCCCAATATCGTGCTGAACGCGATGGCGCTCTTCATGACGCTTTTCGTGATGCAGCCGGTCTTTGACGACGCGTGGGAGGGCGGGCTCCAGCCGCTGTTGGAGAACACCATAACCGAGGAACAGGCCGTCAGCCGGATCGGCGAGCCGTTCCGCAACTTCATGCTTGCCAATGTGCGCGAAAAGGATCTGGCGCTGTTTCGCGAAATGGCCGGCGACGACGACCCGGATGTCCTGCCCGAGGACACCTCTGAAATCGGCTGGCGCGAGCTGATCCCGGCGTTTATGATTTCGGAGCTTCGCCGTGCCTTCACCATCGGCTTTCTGCTCTACCTGCCATTCATCGCGATCGACCTGATCGTGGCCTCCGTTCTGATGAGCGCGGGCATGATCATGCTGCCGCCGGTCATCGTCTCTTTGCCGTTCAAGATCATCTTCTTCGTCCTGATCGATGGCTGGTACATGCTGGCAGGCTCTCTCATGGAGAGTTACGCGGTCTTTACCCCGTTATGAGCGGCCCGTGGCGGGTTTATCTTGATCAGCATGAATAAACCGGGCTATTCATGGTTTAACAAAGAAAAAGCCGCGAGTCGGCAAATGTACAGGCACAGATGACGCATTTCGTCCCGCTCCCGCGCATCCGTCGCTTCACCGGCGCAGAAAAGTCGGCGATCCTGTTTTTGTGCCTGGGAGAAGAGCGCGGCGGCACCCTGATGCAGCAGCTCGAAGAAAGCGAAATTCGCAAGATCACCCGCGCCATCTCGACCATGGGCGAGGTGCAGTCCGAACTGGTCGAGGAAGTGATGGACGAGTTCGGCGTCAAACTCAGCGATTATGGCGGGATCATCGGGTCGGTGCGCACCGCACGCTCGCTTCTGGGATCGTTCCTGCCCGAAGACCGGGTCGAGGAGATCCTCGCCGAAATTCAGGACAGCGCCACGGGCGATCTTTGGGACGATCTGTCGAAGCTCGATGAAAAGGTGCTGACCCAGTTCCTGCGCAAGGAACGCGACCAGACCGTCGCCGTGATCCTCTCACGGCTCGACCCCAACGCCACCGCCAAGGTTCTGCCGCTTCTGGGGCGCCAACGCAGCGTGCAGATCGTCGAGCGGATCCTGACGATGGAAGAATTGCCCAAGGAATCGGTGCGCACGCTGGAAGAAAGCCTGCGCCGCGAAGTCCTGTCAAAAGTCGGCCAGGACGCCGAAGCCGTCACGGAAAAGAAACTGGTTTCGGTCTTCAACAAGCTCGACCGCGACATGTTCGAGGATATCGCCCGCGCGCTGGAGAAGAAAACGCCCGACCGGTTGCGCGCCATCAAACAAAAGATGTTCGTGTTCGACGATCTTGTGCGGCTCGACCCCACACAGCTCTCCAAGGTGATGCGCGAGGTATCCGGTACCACGCTGCCTTTTGCCCTGCGCGGCGCCCGCAAGGAGGTGCGGGACCATTTCCTCAACTCCCTGCCATCGCGGTCGCGCGACATGCTTCAGGAAGAAATGACAGCCCTCGGCCCGGTCAAATCCCGCGACGCCAAGCAGGCGCAATCCGACCTGGTCGAAGCCGCGTTGCGACTGGCGCGCGACGGTGACATCACGCTGGATGACCCCGAAGATGAAGAAGACATGGTCTAGGCAGCACCGCCCGGATCTCAGCGATAGAGCGATGAGGCCGAAAAACTCACCTGCAGCACACTCAACGAGATGATAACACCCAGCCCGCTTGATCCTTGAAGAACCGACAGCACCGGATTGCTGACACTGGTGTTGGGGTTCTGAATGTCCGACAGGGCAAGATATCGGTTGATCATCTCCTCCTGCACCTCCGGATCGTTGATCGTGCGCAGATCAAACTTGCTCTCGAAGATGTCCTTTTGCCGGTCCAGGTCGATCACCGCCATCTCTGTCGGCAGACCCAGCGTCGTGCGAAAGAACTCCGACAGATCGGGATCCTTCATCACCTCGAACCAGTTGTTCAGCTCCGGCGCGTCCCGGCGCAGTTTCAAGACCGTCCCGACGGTCGGGTTCTGTTCATCCGTATTGTTCACGAATGCCTGGTCGTAATACCGATCGACAATGCCTTGCTGCCAGGCCGGATCGTTGAAATCGGGTTTCGAGGCCCCCGTCGCGGTGAACCCCAGCGCGTCGTGCAACTCCCGAAAGCGGGGATCGGTCAACCGGTTGACCAGCGCGGTTTCATCCGACGGATCGCTCTCCAGAACCTTGCGCATCATCCCGCGGCCAAAGATCTGATCCTCCAGATCAAAGGCGCGCATCACGAAACTGTAGACCTGATAGTTATCCACCAGCTCCTTGGGCGATGTGATCGACCCGATCTCCTCTTGAAAAGCGGCCATGGCCCGCTGGTTTTCCGGCTGCTGGCGCAATTGCTCAAGCTGCCTCGCCTGGGTGTCGTCGGTCAGGCGCAGCCCCAACTGACTGCTCAGACCCGAGATATTCAACAACATCGCGCGCCCTCTATTCCGCGGCCACGACAGACCCGTCCTTGTCCCCGAAAAGCTTCAACAGCTCCTCCTCATAGGCAATGACGGGTTTGATCGCGCGCAGCGCATTGTAATAGTTTCGCGCCGAAACATGGTTTGCCGCCTCAATCAGATGGCCTCCGATCTCGACATTGAAAACCGGCACCAACCGGCCCAGGCGCTGCTGGATCTCCGGGGTGATGTCATCACGGATTTCCGGGCGCAACATGGCGGACTGGACAAAGAAATAGACCTCTTTGGTCGGGGTCGCGGCCTCGCTCTCATCCAGCAGATCGATCCCCCGGATCACATCGGCCCGGTTCTCGATCGTCAGGGTCTGACGGCGATCCGCATTCTGAATGACACAGCCGTTGATGATGAGCTTTTCATTCGGTTTCAGGGTCAGCTTCAGCCCCATTTCTCACTCCCCCTCCTCGCTCGCATCTCCGCTCAGGCCGCGAATGATGCTGCGGTTGATATCGATCAGCGGTTTGATCTTTTGGGTGCCGCGCAAAACACCGACCGAGTGTTTCTCGACCCACAGCGCCAGGGAAATCAGCGAGGCGCGCACCTGCGGCGGCAGCCCGTTCTCCTGTTCGGCCAGGTCGAATTTGAAAGCCAGCCAGATCTGCTCGTTCTTCCAGATCGCGTCGCGCACACCCCCGCTCAACGCGGCCAGCTTTTCTTCCTTGGTCTCCAGAGCATCGAAATCGGTATGCTGCAACAGCAGTGAGGTGGCCTCGGACAACAGCCGCCGCTCGATCTGGCGCGGGGCTTCGGTTTTGGCAATTGTCTGCCGATACGCATTAATGCCCATGGATGTTCCGCTTATTCTTATACCTGCTCTGGTCCGCAGACTATTCTTAGTGCGGTTAAGGGAAAATTTACGTTTTCAGTCCTTTGGGGTCAAAAACCGGATCCCCGAGTCTTTGTGAAACTCTGTTGCGCGGATGCATCTATTTGAAAGTGCTACAAGAATACGCGCGGCGTTACAGGCCTGAGTCTTCGATCAGGTCAATCGTCTCGTCGACCCGCTCCAACCGGCCCGATGCCGCGTCCTGCCGTAACGGCAACAGCGGTTCGGGCGGCTCCAACAGGCTGTTGGCCAACCCGGCAATCCCTTCAGACGTCGTCAGCTGGGGAAACGACTGGGCAACCTCTCGCGCGGTCTCTTCATCGCCCACCCGATGCGCCGCGATCAACAGATAGGAGGCATCGCCCAGACGGAACTGATCGGGATAATCCGACAACAGGCGCTGGTATTGCACCATCGCATTCGCCCAATCCTGACTGACGAACAACGCCTGCCCCCAGCGGCGCAGGCTCTCGGCATCCGGGGTGGCCACGAATGTCCGCAACAACCCGTCAGTATCGCCCAGCTCGGACAGAACCTGCACCCGCAATTTGTTGATCCCGTCACGGAGCACCGGATCGCCGGTCGAGGTAATCTCGTCCAGGCTGTCCAGCGCCTGCCCCCACAGGCCCGCCCGAGCCAGGGCCAGGGCAAGCTTCTTGCGAACCGCATCCACCCGCGCGGGCTCGATCTTGGCCCCGGTCACATCGTCAAGCGCCTCATAGATGCTCAGGGTTTGCTGATATTCGGATATGGCAAGATAGGTCCCGCCCATCTTGAACACCGCATCGGCCAGCATTTCGTTGTAATCCACAAAGCGCGGCAGAAAACGATAGGCCGGCAACAAGAACTGATGCACCTCGAACCAGTTGGCCAGGGCGATCTCACCCGCCGCCCCCCTGCGATAGACCACGTCGAGATGGCCGCCGACCACATCCTTGGCGGCGGCGGCTTGCGGCGAATTTGGGAACCGGGTCAGAATGCGCCCATACGCCTTGAGCGCGGTGATCGACTCGCCCAGCAGCCCGTTCACCTGCGCCTGCCGCTCCAGCACGGTGATCTCGATCTCGTCGCCGCGCCACGATCCCGCCCCGGCCGACAAGACATCGCGCGCCGCCAAAAGCGCACCGGAACTGCCATCTCTCATCGCCAGATCGGCCAAGGCGATCCGCGCGCGCGCGGCATAGCGATCCCAGCCGCGGGATGCCTCGAAATAGGCCTCAAGCGCGGATTTGACGTTGCCGAGGTTTTCATCATGACGCCCTTGCAGGAAAAACGTGCTGGGCGTGTCCACCAGATCCGGCACCGTTCCGATCAAGGCCAGCGCCGTCTCGGACAGGGGCAGGTTGCGCAGGCTGATCGCGGCCTCGGCGACCAACGGCAAAAGGGCACGCGCCACCGGGCCGCTCTGAAACGTCAGTCCCACCAGCCCCTCTTGCAGGTGGTTGTCCAGTTTCGCACCGTCGCCGATGGCAATTCCATTCAGGCTCAGCCACAGCCCCCGGTCGGGGCGGATCGGGTCGGTCAGCGGCGAGGTCGCGATTGCCGCGACCGGCTGTCCTTGCAGCAGGTTCACCGCATCACGCAGCGCGGCATGGCGCGGTGAGCTTGCCCAGGCGGTCTCTCCGGCGGCCCTGACAAAGCTTTCGGCTTCGACCGTCAGCATCTGGCTCAGATAAAGCTCCGCCAGATCCAGCAGAACCGCGCCATGTTCCTCCGCATGCGCTTCGCTCAGCGCATTCACGCGGCTGACCATCGCCTCGAAAAACGCGTTGTCGGGCCAGCGCCGCAAATCCATCGCCGGCAAAAGCGTGATCCCGTCCGCCGCGCCGTCATCCAGGTCCAGCCACGCCGGGTTCTGCGTAACCGGCTCCACCGATGCCGCCTGGGCATGCAGGCCGGTCGGTAGGCTCGTCCCGATCAGGACAAGAATGGCCATCGCCTGTTCTATGATCCGCCGACGCAACAACACGCTTACTTTGCTTTAACCTATTTTTACTTGCCTCTATACTTATAATACTCGACATTAATCTTGCAATATACGATCAGGAACCAAGTACCCGCCGATCTCTTGCAAGAACAGGACGGTTTCATGAGCAGTGCAAATCATGTCTCGCTTTCGCTGGCCACCGTCCTGGAGCGCAGCCTGAATTCGACTGCGCACAATATCGCGAACATGTCGACCTCGGGGTTCAAGGCCAGCCGCCCCTTGCTGGATTCCCTGACCCTCCCCACGGACTCGTCGCTGGGCAGTTCCATCAGTTTCGTGCAGGACAAGGGGAACTATCTCGACCTGACACAGGGCGCGATGGTCAAGACCGACAGCCCGTTCGATGTCGCCCTTTCGGGCCCCGACTGGTTTGCCTACCAAGCCCCCGATGGCACCGAAGCCTTTGGCCGCGACGGGCGCCTGGTGATCTCGTCCGAGGGTGAGCTGACAACCACCACCGGGGCCGCGATCCTGGATGCCGATGGCAGGGCGATCACCCTGCCGCCCGATATCGGCGCAACCTTTACCATCGCGCGCGATGGAACGATCACCGACACCGATGGGGGCGTGCTGGGTCAGATCGGCACCTTTGCGATTGAGACCCCGAACGCGCTCAGCGCGATCGGCGGCGGGCTTTACATCCTGCCCCCGGGCGCCGGGGGCCGCCCGGAACGGTCCGATGCGTCGGCTGTCGTTCAGGGCTTTGTCGAACAAAGCAACGTGCAATCCACGCTTGAGGTCACCCGCATGATGGACATCCAGCGCGCCTATGAGCGCGCCGTGCGGGTGCTTGAGGAAACAGATCAACTGACGCAGACCGCGATCCAGAGGATCTCGCGCAGCGTCTAGGCAGAAACCGAATTTGGGAGAGGCGGAATGAAAGCACTGGGAATAGCGGCCACCGGCATGGCAGCACAGCAGACCAATGTCGATGTGATCGCCAACAACATCGCCAATGCCAACACCACCGGTTTCAAAAGCGGGCGCGCGGCATTTCAGGACCTGATCTATCAGTCAAAGGCGCAGGAAGGCGCGCTGACCTCGACCGACGGGACCACCCGGCCGGTCGGCATGAATGTGGGGCTGGGCGTCCACAGCACCGGGCTGGTTCGGCTCAACAGCCAGGGCGGGCTGCTGGAAACCTCGAACCCGCTGAACCTGGCGCTGGATGGCGACGGGTTCTTTGTCGTCAACCGGCCCGACGGCAGCCAGGCCTATACCCGCGACGGCAACTTCCAGCTGAATGCCGAAGGCCAGATCGTGACGCTGGACGGTTATGAAATCGACCCCGGCATCGTGGTGCCCGCCGACACCCGCGAGATCGCCATCAATCAGGAAGGGGTCGTGATGGCCTATCTTGCCAATGACGCCGATCCGACCGAACTGGGCCAGCTCACCCTTGCGACCTTTGTCAACCAGGCCGGGCTGAAACCCATCGGAAGCAACCTGCTGGAGCAGACCGGCGCCTCGGGCGATCCCACCTCCATCCTGCCCGGAGAGGACGGCGTGGCCGTGATCCGGCAGGGGTATCTTGAGAACTCCAACGTGAACATCATCCAGCAGATCACCGATCTGATATCGGCGCAGCGCGCCTATGAGATGAATTCCAAGGCCATCGAAACCGCCGACCAGATGCTGTCGACCGCCAACCAGATCCGGTGATGTCATGATCCTGCTGCCCCTCCGGTCTTTCGTCCCGCACGGCATCGCCCTGCTCTGTGCCGCGCTCTTGATGATCGGGTTTGCAGATACGGCGCGCGCGACGGCCGTGGCCGATCTGGTGGCCGAGCGGGCGGTTCTGGATCTGGGTGTCGAAATGCCCGCAACAGGACGGTTCGAGGTGATGATGCCCGGCGACGCCCCCACCCAGGGCGTGATGATCCGCGAGTTTTGGATCGACCATCAGACCGGCCAGTTCATCGCCAATCTGGTCACTCAGGAGGGCGGGCTGCGCCGTATCTCGGGCCTGGCCATCCTGAAAATGCCGGTCCCGGTGACCAGACGGCGGCTGTTGCCGGACGAGATCATCACCGCCGAAGACATCGAGATCACCGAACTGCCCTGGCAACGGGTGCACGCGTTCGCGGTGCTGGAGCCGCGGGATTTGATCGGCAAGCAGGTCAAACGCCTGATCGCCCAGGGGCGCCCGGTCCAGCTGCAATCGGTGATCCCGCCGATCGTGATCGCGCGCGGCGACGAGGTCAAGATCGAGCTTCGGCACGGCGCATTGCAACTGATCACCACCGGCAAGGCGATCAGCGACGCCCATCTGGGCCAGGAGGTGCGGGTGGTGAACCTGTCCAGCAACAAGACCATCATCGGCATCGCCCGTGGCGACGGCATCGTGGAGGCACGAAATTGACCCCAAACAGGTTTTCCCAGGGCGCACGCGCCGCGACGCTGGTCGTCCTGGCCGTTCTGGCCACGGGATGTTCCCGGCTCCAGGACATCCGCAATCCCCAGACCAGCCCGCTCGTGATCGACGGGCAATCGGTACCCGAAGTGGCCAGGATCTCGATCCCGATGCCCGAGCCGGAGCCCTATGTCCGTCCGCAACGCGCCGAAGCCTCCAGCCTCTGGAGCACCAGCACCCGCAGCTTTTTCGGCGACAGCCGGGCCGAGCGTGTGGGCGATATCCTCACCGTGATCATCGAGATCGAGGACGAAGCCGATTTGTCCAACGAATCCGAACGCAGCCGCAGCGCGACCCAAACCGCTGGCAGCCCGACATTTTTCGGCTATGGCGGCAAGATCGACCGCATCCTGCCCGGCATTTCCGAAAACGACCTGCCCGCGGGCGACATCGTCGATCTGGGCTCCAGCTCGGGCACATCCGGCGAAGGCTCCATCCGGCGCAACGAAAAGATCAGCCTGCGCGTGGCCGCCACCATTATCGAAACCCTGCCCAACGACAATCTCGTGATCGCCGGGCGGCAGGAGATCAAGGTGAACTCCGAACTGCGCGAATTGCGCATCGCGGGTGTCGTGCGCCCGGTCGATATCTCGTTGCGCAACACGATCTCCTATGACCAGATCGCCGAAGCGCGCGTGGCCTATGGCGGACGCGGACAGATTTCAGCGGTGCAGCAGCCGCGTTACGGTCAGGACGCGCTTGAGGTGATCCTGCCCTATTAGGACCCGACGTGGTGAAAATCCTCCTTCTTTTGCTGGGACTTGCAGGCGCGATGGGCGCCACAGGCTATGCCGTCGGCACATATCTCTCGCCCCCGGCAGCAGACGACGACACCATCCTTTCGACCGCAACCAACGAAACGCTCTACAAGCTGCCATTGGGCCGGTTCACCGTGCAGGTGATCAAACCGTCGCGGTTTTTCAACATCCGGTTCAACATGGATGTCTATATTGCCGGATCGGCGAATTTCGAGCGCATGAATGGCGGGCTCAGCCGCAGCCGGATGCGCGAAGACGCGATGCGGCATCTGTCGAACATGGTTGAAACGACCCTCTGGGTAGAGGAGACCGACCAGGCCGAACTGGACCCGGACGCGCTGGCACTGACCCTGGCACGCAAGCTCTATCACAGTTACCCGATGGTGCGATCCGCGCGGATCACCGATATGGCCACCTCACGCGTCGACCGCTGAGCGTCAGCGGACCGACCGGATGTTACCGGACGCCACGTATTCATCTCCCGCCATCAGATAGATCAGCTGACCCCCGGCCAGGTTCACCTCCTGAATTTCGGCATCTCGGAAGAGGGCGGTCTGCACCGCATCCCCATCCGCCGTGGCCGCGGTCAGCTTGATCGTATAGACGCCCGTCAGCGCCGCATCCTTGGTGTCGGTCAGCCCGTCCCATTCCAGATCATGCTCGGTTCCGATCTCGCCGGGCAGGTTTTCAATGGTGCGGACCAACTGGCCTGTGGGGTCATAGATCTCGGCCTTCACCTCAGTGGCCGTGGCCCCGACCCGGTAGGTCATCGTGCCCCCATCCGCCTCCAGAATGATCTTGCCGGAGGGGAAATTCCCCTCCTGCCCGACCAGGTTCGCGCCCGAGATCAGGGCCATCGAATCCAGTTTGGCCGACAGGCTCGCCAGACTGACATTGGTCTGCGCCGTCTGCTCTACCTGCGTCAGCTGGGCCAATTGGGTCACGAATGTCGAGCTGTCCATCGGCTCCAACGGATCCTGATTGCTGATCTGTGCCGTCAGCAATTGCAGAAACGTCGTGTAGTTCTCCTCAAGCTGGTTCTGCGCAGCCGTGCCACTGGACGAAGCCGTGGCCGCAGTCTGGTTTGTTGCTGCGATGTCCATATCTACGCTCCGATCACGTCATGATATCCAATTGCCTGCCATCGATAAGCGGGGCGGCCTGCCCGCTTGGACCCGCGGCGACCGTGGTCTCACCGGCCGAGGTTTCGCCTTGCGAATCCGTCAATCCGCCAGTGTGGTCCCCACCCTGCCCGGCCGGTTTATCCTCAAAACTCAGCGCGCCGCCATTGCCCATGGCCAGCATATCGGCCAGCGGTTCGCGCATCTCGCGCAGCGCACTCAGGACCGTGCTGTTCTCGGCCCGGATCACGACAGTCAACGCGCCGTCCCGGTCGCTGCTCACCTCAATGTCGATTCCGCCCAGACCGCGGGGGCTCAGCTCGACCCGGGTCAATCCGTCGCCAACCCGCGCATTGCGGATCTGTGCGGCGATTGCCTCGGCGAACCGCGATTGTGTTGGCGTCCCAGGCACGGCCTCGGCGGTCCGGGCGCCGCCACTTGCCCCGTTCGCAGCCTCCGCAACAGGCAAAAGCGCGGCAAACCGGGGCGCCTCGACCGATCGGCGCGCACTCGCCTCCCGAACGGTCGGCTGGCCCAAGGACGCAATCGCCGCCGTAAGGGTTAGCGCCTGCGAGAGGATCTCGGCCTTTGCCGGCGCTGCCGCAGACGGCTCTGCGACGCGGGCAAATTCAAGATCAGGCTGCACCGGGCGCGCGTCGACCGCCCTCTGCCCGGGCACCTTGGGAGCCGCGATAACCGCCCGCACCCCAATCTCGGCCGCCGAAACGCGCGGCCCAGTTCTTGTGTCGCCCGGTGATTGGGTTCCTTGCGCCCCCGCCGACGGGGCAAGGGCATGGTCCCGTCCCCGCGTCAGCCCGTGAAATCCGGCCTCCGGCGCACCCGCCATCGGGGTGACACCCGGCACGGCGATCTGTTGTTGCATCGCGGCACCCGGCGTGGCCGCCCCGGCCCCGGGCAAGGTCTGCGCCAACGCGCCCGGCATCGCCGGATCGGCCGCCGGGCTGTTTGGCGTGGGCACGCTCAGCCGATCCGGCCCGGGCGCCATCGCCATCTGGCCAGGCCCTGGGGAGGTCCGCTCCACCCCGTCCGGCACGGCGGCGGTCAGAAGGGTCTGCGCCACACCTTGCGCCCGATGGATCAGGCCAAGCAGAGCCTCGACCGCGCCGCCGGTCGGCGCGATGCCGTCCAGAGGGGCCTCGACACCCTGACCCCAAACCGATGGATCCACCGAGTACCGCTCCTCCAGCGCGCTCACCAAACCGGCACCTGTCGCCTGCTCGAACCCGGCCAGAGCGCTGGCCACCGCCTGGCCAACCGTCTCGACAGTCCCGGTCGGATCGGCAAACTCGGCACTGTTCAAAAGCACGGTTTCCAGCGTTTGCAACCGCATCTGCAAGGTGTTGAGAGCCTGCGCTTGCCGTGCGTTCGCCGGGGTCGGGACACGCGCCGGTTCCCCCAGCGCCGGCGCCGTCATGCTGGGCGCGTTGGGCCAAAAGCCACGGCTCTCGGATCCGCTCTGCGACCGTGCCGTACGCAGACCCGACAGCAGCTCGGTCGCACGCGACCGGGCGTCTGACACATTGGCTGCCTCACTCATCTGGATGCTCCACCCTAACCGGGAGTCCCTGGGCCGCGCCCGATCGCGCGCGCCCCCGTTCGGTTGAAAAAGACCATCAATCGGGCGTTCATGGAAGAACTATTTGATTAAACGCAGGTTAACAAAGATAAGCGTCGTTCTGGTCTTGGCGTTTCAAGGATCACGAGGCCAATGGCGCCACGTCCGCCACCGCCAGATCTTGCGACCGGTCCGACAGCGTCACAGGCTCCGCCACGCTTTCATCCTGCGCAACCGCCGCTTCGGCGACCGAGGTCAGCACCCGGCCCAGGTCACGACCAAGCTCTGTGGCACTGACCTCGGTGGCATCCGCCAATGCCGCAGGCTCCAGCAGGATCACCGAATTGACCGGCACGTCGAACCCCAGTTCCTCTGCCAGAACATCGCCCAGCTGGATACCCGGCAACAGCTCGACACTGTCGGCAAAGGCCACCGGCCCGCTCAAACCGGCATGCGCCACCAAAGACACTGTCGGAACCGTCAGAATACCATCGAGCAATGTCGCCAGCGGCGATCTTTCGTCCTCTTCGCGCGGCTCGACAGCGCCTGACCAAATACAGGCCAGCAAGTCAGTTCCCATCATCATCCGTGCCCCCACACAGTTTCGGTTCTTGTTCCCCGAAGATAGGCGATTTCGCCAATTGGTTGAACACTGGCATTGTAAATCCAGCACCGCCCACAGATCCCTGCATGGCAGGCTGTCTGCGAAACCGACGACGCCCGTGCCTCCCGGCGGCCGCGCCCGGATGCACGCTAAGCCTTTGATTTTCCCAAGAACGGAACCGATATGTTGGAGACGTTCAGCGAAAAAAGACTATATTTAGTCTCTAACCACAGCATTCAGTGCGCGCTGGCATCGTAAACGCGATTTTACAATTAAGCACTTGACCTGTGAAGGACTTTCGAAAACCAGACCCTGTTTCGCCTGTTTAGGGCCTATTCCGGTGAGGCGCCCGAAGGGGTGCCATGCCATTGACGCAAGGTCCGTCGACTCACCGGCGCGCCGGTCAAGCCGTTGGATGCGTCAGGGTCAGTTGATATCCTGCCGCGCGAATGGTCTGCACCGTCAGGGCATTGCCATAGGCGGTTTCCAGTTTCTTTCTGATCCGGGCCACATGGACGTCGAATTTGCGATCACCATAGGTCCAGGGCGCTCTGTCGATCGCCAGGCTCAGCGCGTCCCGTGACACGATCTGGCCTTCATGCCCCATCAGAACGCGCACCACCTGTGCTTCGATATCGGTCAGTTCCGCCCGGTCCACGATATCGGCCGCAAGCTCCAGAGTTCCGATCCGGCCCGCATCCAGCGTGAACAGTTTTCCAAGCCGGGATCGCAGACGATAGGCCAACTCCTTGAGCGAGAACGGCTGGTGCACCACCTCGTCGGCACCGGCCTCGAACAGGGACACCGCAGCGTCCGACCCGGCCTCATCCATCAGGGCCAGAACAAACGGCTTTGGGTCCAGGGCTATCGCGGCGCGGATCACCTCAAAGGCGGGTCCATCCGGTTTGCGCAGGCCCAGCACCACCATGTCCGGGGCCGACACCGACGGCAGGAGACGGGCCGCCTCACACAGATCGGACACGGCCCGCGTTTCGCATCCAAAGACGACGGAAAAGAAATGCGTCAAAGACAGGCGCGCGGTCAGATCGTTTTCCGCAAGGAAAACGCCAACCGACGCGGGGTGCGGCGAGCTGTTGGCCATGTTCGAGTCCCAGTCGGTGCTGTCGTGATGCGGTGGCGTCGCCCCCCCGGACCCTCCAGCCTGTTATTCAAGTTCCGGTCATAGTGCCGGATTCTGTTCCAATACGAAGCATGATCACACCAAACGGCCAAAGCTCGCAAGTCTTGACAGGCCAGAATCAAAGCATGACGCCACGGCCCCCAATCGTTAACCAAATATTCACCAAATAATTCCTATTCTTGTGATGGTTTTTGGCAAAACCTTAACTACCCCCGCACTATGTTCTTTCCAAAGCGCAGAATGCGCGACCAGCCTCTCAAGAACAGGAGTTGAGAATTTGGCAAACCTAAGGGATCCCAAGGTCAGTCGGCGCGCCGCCAAGGACGCGGCCGAACGCTTGCGCCTTCTCACCCTCTTGTTGAAAGACGAAGATACCCTGACCCACATCCTCGCCGAAGCGGACAAAACCATCAGAGACACCAAAACGACAACCGCCCCTCCCGATGACACTTCCGAAGGCCGGCGCCCGCACGGGTCACGCCGATGTCTCTATAACTGACCGCGTGACCCATGGGCAGGCGGGATGTTCTTGCCGGTTGATAAGCAAAGAACCACCATTGCAAGGTTAGAACAGGCAGTTCGCTTGACTCTTCCGCATTGCGAAACCTAAGGATTGATAAATATTATTCTTCCGGTGTTTTAGCAAAGAATAGAGCAGGACATGGTATGGTTGAAAACAACCTGACTGATTTTGGCAAACATATGCCCAGCAGCGGCAGAGACGCCAAAACCTCGGCCATCGCCCAGGTTGCCAGCGCCTTTGCAGCCAAGGAAACCTCGACCGTCGCCGAGATACTGGAACTGGTCGATGGGCTGGCCCGGGCGTTCTCCACCGCGCAGCTCGGCGCCCGAACCCAGCCCGCGCAGGCCTCCGAGGTCAGCCCGTTCACCGCCGCGGCGACCCCTGCGGTCCCGCTCGACAAGGCCGTGCAGCAGGACAAAGTGTTCTGCCTGTGCTGCGGGCGCGGATTTACCATGCTCAAACGACATCTCAAGGCCGAACATCAACTGACCGAGGATGAGTATCGCGCCAAGTTCTCTCTGCCTCAGGATATGCCGCTGGTCGCGCCTGCCTATTCCGCGCGCAAGGCCGATTATGCCCGCAACTCGGGTCTGGGCAAGCACAGCCGGGACGTGACCGACCGCGCAAACAGCTAAAACTTTGGATTTCCACAATTTAGCCCCAATATCGTCCCGCCCTAACCAAGGTTGGCGACCACTACTTATCCGCGTCGGGAGGGCTATGCTCACCGACACAAGACCGGAAAACCGGCACGGATGAGGCAGGCAGAATGGCTGGAAAAGCGCGGACGACCATTATCAAACGGGTCGTGGACGATGACGATCATGGACACCATGGCGGTGCATGGAAAGTCGCTTATGCCGACTTCATGACAGCCATGATGGCGTTTTTTCTGCTATTGTGGATCCTGTCCTCGTCAGACGAGCAGAAATTGCGCGGCATTGCCGAGTATTTTACCGATGCCACCCAACCCGGCGGCATGGGTGTGCTGGACGGCGCATCGCTGGGTCCGCCCGGCACGCTGACCGCCTCGAACGGGGCGATCCTGGCCCGCGGATCCGAGTTGGGCAAGGAAGACCAGACCGTCATCGCCAAATGGGAAGTGCGCGACGTCACCCCCACGTCGGAAAATCAGGACAACACCGTCGGCGCGACCCAGGGCGCCTTCGCGAAC
This sequence comes from Aestuariivita sp., assembly GCF_021404545.1. Lineage (GTDB taxonomy): Bacteria > Pseudomonadota > Alphaproteobacteria > Rhodobacterales > Rhodobacteraceae > Aestuariivita. Next base: position 1,728 of record NZ_JAAWWD010000061.1, on the reverse strand, counting down.
CCCGCCAGTGGCGGCGCGGCCGAAGCTTTTGACGCCGCGGTCAACCGCGACAAATCAGGCCTGCGCGCCGGGGCCGGAACCGCTGCGGACGCGGCCGACAGCACCGACACCAAACACGCAAGCGCGACCCATGGCGCCCAGACCGGCGGCACCGCCGAAGACAGCCACAAGGCGGATGACGCGCGTTTTGAAGCGCTCCAGACCGAGCTGCGTCAAGCCATGCAGAGCAATCCCGACCTGCGCCCGCTGATGCAGAACGTGGTCTTTGAACGCACGCCGCAGGGTCTGCGTATCCAGGTCATCGACCAGGAAGGCAAACCGATGTTCGCCAGCGGCAGCGCCGAGATGCTCAACGCGACCCAGGCTCTGATGGGTAAGCTGGGCCAGTCCCTCGCGCAATTGCCCAACCGCATGGTGATCACCGGCCACACCGATTCCGTCCCCTTCGCGGGCCGGGCGAATTACGACAACTGGGATCTTTCCACCGACCGCGCCAACGCCACCCGCCGCACCTTGCTGAATGCCGGCGTCGCGCGGGCCCGCCTTCTCAGCGTGACGGGCAAGGCCTATACCGATCCGCTTGTCGCCGAACGGCCCGACGATCCGTCGAACCGCCGCATCACCCTGCTGTTGTAGTATTCCGACATGCCGAACCCCGCCCAGGGCCCCATGCCGGACAGCGCGACCCCACCGGCCCTGCAGCCCGACATGCAGGACCAGCGGCTGGATCAGGGCACCGACGTGACCGTGCTGGATGACCGCACAATGGAAACTCTGCGCAGCGTATTGCGTTAACCGCTCTGCGCAGGGCGTGTCGGTGCCGGGTCCAGCGACCCGGTCTGAAACTGGCTCCAGTCGATTGCCCCGGTGGCCTCACCACTCGTGCCCACCGGGGCCGCTCCGAACTGCATCCCCACCATGAAAAGGGCAAAAACCGTCGCAATCCCCGCAGCCCACATCCGCCAGGGCGTACTCAGCCGCCCGAACAACCCGCGCCCCGCCACCGGTTTCGCAGCGGGCTTGGGCGCACCCTCCTCGCGGGGCGCGGATTTCAACGTAACGAACAAGAACCCATGCTCGAAACTCAGCCGCGCCTCACCTACATTGCCCGACAGGATATCGTGCAGCCCCGCGGGCAGGTATTTCAGCCCGACCACGATCCGCCCCGGCAACGGCCTGGGCTGGCCCGCGATCAGATCGCTGTGAATGGCGATCATCCGACGGTCATCCCGGACAAAAATACACCCCGGATTGCTGACCACCACCTGGCCGCCGATACAGCCCGGCAGATCGATGGATACCCAGCCATCGCGCGCCGGATGAATGACACAGTGCTGCGGTGCTGCGTCCGAAACGCGGATTTCCTCAACCGACTGGAATCCGGGACCGGGCCGCGGCGCGAGATCGACCTGCATGAACCGGGGCAACGCAACCTTGCCCGCATCCCGCTTTGGCGCCTCGCGGGGCGTGACCACCGGTTGAGGTGGCGCAGGCTTCGACGCCACCTCAACCGGTCTTTTGCGCCTGGCCGGGATGTCGATGAGCTCCTCGGGGCTCTGCAAAAACCGCACCGGATCCAGCCCTTCTTCCAGCGCAAAGCTATAATTGACCGAATAATCCGCTGCTTCCTCGACGATTTCAGGCGAATTGCGCACCAGCGCCAAAAGGGGGTCTGATCCGGGAGGGGGCGGGATAGTACGCTGTGCATTGTTGGCATCTTGCCCGCCA
>NZ_JAAWWD010000087.1 GCF_021404545.1 Aestuariivita sp. | reverse complement strand
TGGGTGGGTGTGGCTCTGCTCATGGCCCAAACCCCCGCCCGGTTCGGGGGTCTCGTGGGCCAATGTGCCGGTTGCCGCGTCATATTCTGGCAACGCCGGCAGGTAGGATGGGTCATAGACTAGGTTGATATCACCCGGCGTGCTCGCCGTGAAGGGCTGCCCATCCGCCCGCGCCCCCCCAGCCGCATTGGCCTGAAAGCTGATTGTGGTGGTCTGCGGGTCCTCCACGATCCGGCTGACAAGCTCTCGCCCGGTGTCAAAATTGGTCTCACCGGTAACGAAGCTTTTGCTCTCGAGCCAAAGCCCGTGCAGCCAGCTTTGGCTGATTTCGCCAGTCTCCATATCCACCCGCGCAGTGGGATCAACGCGTTGCAGACTTTCCTCGGCCTGCCGCCTATAGGCCTCATCGCCCTGCACGATGCCTTCTAGCCCTGTGGGATCAATGAACGACATCGGGTTGTTGTTGGCATAGGCAAAGAGAGTGCAGGCGATGGTGTTGCCTACGCAGCGCTCGGGGTCGCTGAGATAGAGCGGGTCAGGCGAGATGAAGCGCCCCAGCGCCGGATCGTAGTAGCGCGCCCCGTAGTAATAGAGCCCCGTCGCATCATCGAGATATTTGCCGGTAAAGCGGTGATGCGTCTTTTCACGCGGCTTCTCGTCGGCGACGGCCTCCTCATGGCTGGCCCAATCGGATGACAGAATTTGGGGCTGATGCTCTGTGCCATAGGCGCGGTAGAGCATCTGTTCGACCGGCACACCAGCGCTCGTCATCACGTAATCCGGGGAATCCAGATGGTCCTTGAGATAGTAGAACCAGCGCCCTGTCCCGTGTTCCATCCGCACCAAGCGGGTAGAGCCGATATTGACAAAGCTCTCGTCCCCTTTCGGCCCGCGATGGAAAGTTTCGGTGGGAAAGAGGTAAAGCTCTGCGGCACCCGCATCGTCGAGCGGCACTACGTCCTTGTACGTTCTCCGCCCGGTTTGGTCGTAGCCAAAGAACACGTCATGCTCCAAGGTCTGCGCCCGGATCAGCCGCCCATAGGCATCGAAAACCGTTGCCGTTACCTTGGGGCTCGCGGCCTGCTGACCAAAGCCGTCAAAGCT
>NZ_JAAWWD010000085.1 GCF_021404545.1 Aestuariivita sp. | reverse complement strand
TGTCCGTGTTTACACCCGGGCCCTTTGTGTCGGGCGCTTTCCCGGGGGTAAGGGCCATCGGCCTGATGCCCCTTTTTGCCCTTCCCCGGCGGGTTAAAGCAGCAGGCCATGACAAGCTCTTCCTCTGCGCGCAGGATGTGGCGATCATGCTTGTCGAGCGCATACATCACGCCCGGCTTGATCTCATGCGTCTCGCCGGTGGCGATGTCCGTGATCGAGCCTTTGCCCTGCATGCAATAGACGCTCTCAAAGTGGTTCTTGTATTCGAACGTATGTTCCGAACCCGGCTCCAGGAACGTGATGTGAAATGAAAATCCCATCCCGTCATCGGCCAGCAGCATCCGCACGCTCGACCATTGCGCATCAGAGACCACGCGCTCGCGCTCTTGCTCGATGATTTTGTTAAAGTCTCTCACAATCATTTCCGTTACTCCGCTGCAAGTTTATGTGTCTGTGTCCCGTCGCGCGCTGCCTCTTCGGGGATGCTCAGCCCCGATTTCAGGGTCGCTTCGGGCGTTGTCAGGGCGGCAAGCACCTTGACCACCTCATCATGGGCACCCGATGTCTCGATGATAAGCCCTTTTTCAAAGGCTCGGGCACAGATCGCCGCTGCGGGTGTGCCGTCACCCACATCGACCCCCTGCATCATGCCGCGTCCTTTGAGACGGGCACCGGGGATGCCGTCCGCGATCCGAATCAGCGCGTCACGCAGAATTTCGGATTTTGTAGCGATGGATTTCTGGAACGCATCGTCCTTCCAGAATTTCTCGATCGCGACACGCGCTGTGACAAAGGCATGCGTGTTGCCCCGGAATGTGCCGTTATGCTCGGCCGGGCCCCAGATATCATGCTCGGGCTTGATCAAGAGCGCGGCAAAGGGCAGGCCCATCCCCGAAAAGCTCTTGGCCATCGGGATGAGATCAGGCTCGATCCCCATCTCCTCAAAGCTAAAGAAAGTGCCCGTGCGCCCGCAGCCTGCCTGAATGTCATCTACAATCAGCAGCGCCCCGTGTTCCTTGGCCAAGCGGGCCACGCCCTGCATAAAGGGGGTGGCACGCGCGCATTGGGCCCACCCTCGCC
>NZ_JAAWWD010000037.1 GCF_021404545.1 Aestuariivita sp. | reverse complement strand
GGGGGGCACAGCCTTTTCTCGGGGGCGGTGTCCATTGCTTTGATGCACCGTGGGTTAAAGGGGGGATGCCTCCTCTGACATTTTCTTCGAAAATGCACTGCCGGTAATAGATGGGCCAGCCTTTGCGGCTTCAGCGGGCCAGTGCCGCCACGATAGGGCAGGCTCACGTTCAGTGTTTTCTGGCGGCGGCACAGGGTGCTGAAGTCCGGCACCGACCAGTCCAAGCCGATGAGCCGCAACACGCTTTGTACAAAACCGGTTGTCTGCCGAAGCGGCATCCCGAACAGCACCTTCAGCGTGAGGCACGCCTGGATCGCAGCATCACTGAAACTCTGTTGCCGACCGCGCTTGCCGCTCGGCGGTGGCACCCGAACCATCTCCGGATCCAACCAAAGCGCAAGCGATCCGCGTCGCTTCAGGCTGTTATTGTAAGCCGACCAGTTCGTGGTCTTATGCTTTGTAGGGGCCCAACTGCTCATGCCCTTCAGCTATCATGCTGGGTTCGCCGGATGAATCCCTAGCGGGATTTGTGCAACAAAGCCCCTGAAAGGCGACCGCCGCCACGTTCACGTGCGCTTGCTCCCTCAGGCCGTCTGCCCAAACCGTTATTGGCAATGTCCTGTCACGCACGAGATGCAGTACCGTTCGGGCGCCGTGGAGCAAGAGCTTGCGCAAATGTCGATTGCCGTGTTTCGAGATGCCGATCAGCTTAGCCTGCCGCCCTGCGTCGTTGCCGTGGCAAGCGTGTGGCGGAGCGCATCACATCGCGCGGTTTTGTCTTCAGAACGGACCTGAGCCTCGACTGATGTCACCGCTCCATATCCGCTCCTATGTTAAGGTTCACAAGAATGATGACTGTGATGCGCAGGCCATTGCGGAAGCCGCGACGCGTCCGACGATGTCATTTGTCGTACTCAAATCGGAAGAGCAGCTTGATCTTCAGGCTCGGTACCGAGCGCGGGCGCGCCTGGTGTCAGACAGGACGCGCCTGATCGACCAGGGCCGCGGTTTCCTGATGGAACGTGGCATCCGAGTAGGGTCAGGGCGCCATGTATTCCAAAAGGAACTGACCAGATTGACCGTGGAGGGCGTCGAAGATCTTTCACGCCGAATGCCCTTGCTTCTGTCTGACATGGCGTCCGAGCTGCCCGTGATGAATGATCGCATCGCGGCCATCGATGCCCAGATCAAGGCACTGGCCAAGACGGAGGCATATGCAGAGGCTGATGGAGATCCCGGGTGTCGGTCCAACACTCGCGACAGCGCTCGTAGCAGCTGTCGGCACCGGCAGTTCCTTTGGCAAAGGTCTTGATCTTGCCGCATGGCTCGGCCTGATGCCTCGGCAGATCACGACAGGCGGCAAGCCTATCAAGAACGTCCAACAGCCGATGCCGCTGGAGACCTTTGCCAAACACCACCGCTCCTGCTTCGGCCAGCCCAGCAAGACTGCAAACTGTTTTACCCAGATCAAGGCCCAGAACCTTAATGTCCATCAGATGCTCCTCTCTCCACCTATCCCGGCAACGGTAGCAGCCGGGTGGTGGGAAGGCAGTTCATCCCCTTAAGTCACGTCATTTTATGCCATTTTCTGCTGCGCTTCACGCAACGCACCCCGCGATCCACCTTTCGCGCAACGCGTTCGGCGAGGTCCACGACATTGCCCCGGATGAACTGATAGCCGGGCGGCATTCTTTGCCTGTCTTTCCCAGAACCAGAGCGCTTTGCATTCAATCTAAGGCATGTCCAGATACGTTGAGGACGTTCCTGCACTGATCGGGCTGGAATGGATCGCAGATATCGCCCAGGGCCTCGGCCAAGGTGTCAGATGTTCTGGCTCTGCGGCGCCGCAGCTGTGCCTTGAGCTTTGGGCCGCCGACTCACATGACAGGGGTTCATTGGACCGCTAGATTAAGCGGTATGACGACCCCTGTCTCGTCCATTCGAAATCTCGGACCCGCCTTTGAAGGCGCCTGTACGCGAGCTGGCATCGGCTCGGCGGAGGCACTGCGTGCGCTGGGGGCTGATGAGGCCTATGCGCGGCTGCTCAGATCCGGGAGCAAGCCTCATTTCATCGGGTATTACGTTTTGGTGATGGGCCTTCAGGGCCGCCCCTGGAACGACTGCAAGGGCCGCGAAAAGGCCGAGCTACGCAAACGGTTCGACGCGATCAAGGCCCGCGCGCATGACAAGGGCCGCTCCGATCTCGAAGCGGCCCTCGACACGATTGGGGTGATCGAAAAGCGGCCTTAGCCGACCAGTTCGATCCCGGCAAAGAAATAGGCGATTTCCTGTGCCGCTGTCTCTGGCGCGTCCGAGCCATGGACCGAGTTTTCGCCCACGCTTTCGGCAAATTCCGCGCGGATGGTGCCGGGGGCTGCGTCGGCGGGGTTGGTCGCGCCCATGATCTCGCGGTTCTTCGAGATGGCGTTCTCGCCTTCCAGAACCTGTACCACGACCGGCTCGGATGACATGAAGGTACACAGCTCGTCATAGAACGGGCGTTCGGCATGCACCTCATAGAATTTGCCCGCTTGCGCCTTGGTCATGTGAATGCGCTTTTGCGCGACGATGCGCAGGCCAGCTTCCTCGAATTTGGCGTTGATCGCGCCGGTCAGATTGCGGCGGGTTGCGTCGGGTTTGATAATGGAAAACGTGCGTTCCAGCGCCATGTGAAAGCTCCTTGAATGAGGGCCTAAAAAGGCCCGGATGATGCTGGCGCCCCGCTAACATGGGTTGAGCTGCATGGAAAGGGGGTTTGGATAGGCCGTCGCGACCGGGATCGCGGTTGTCGACCTCTGGACAACCAAAGACTGGATCGGCAGGCCCCGGTCAACCGCGCCCTGCGGCACCAAGATCTCGGGCCTCTCCTGCGGCGTTGCGGGTGAGCGGGCCTGATCGCCATGCCGGGGCCCGGCGCCGCCCGGCCTGGCGTCTGCGTCCGCGCATTGACACCCGCGCCCGCGCGGGCCAAACCCCGCCCATGCTCAGGATCGACGATATCATCTATGCGGTGGCGGGACGCCGTCTGTTCGACGGTGCCAGCGCCGTCATCCCGGGGGGCCACAAGGTTGGTCTGGTCGGGCGCAACGGAACCGGCAAGACAACGCTCTTTCGTCTGATCCGGGGAGAGCTGGCTTTGGAAGCCGGCCAGATCCACCTGCCCAAGGGCGCACGGATTGGCGGTGTGGCCCAAGAGGTGCCCTCGAATGACGTGTCCCTTCTGGACACCGTGCTGGCCGCCGATACCGAACGCGCCGCGCTGATGGCGGAAGAGACCGACGATCCCACCCGCATTGCCGAGATCCAGACCCGGCTGAGCGACATTGACGCCTGGTCGGCAGAGGCGCGCGCGGCCTCGATCCTCAAGGGGCTGGGTTTTGACGATCCCGATCAGGCGCGGCCCTGTTCGGACTTTTCGGGCGGATGGCGGATGCGGGTCGCTCTGGCGGCGGTGCTGTTTGCGCAGCCCGACCTGCTGCTGCTGGATGAACCGACCAACTATCTCGATCTCGAAGGCGCGCTCTGGCTGGAGAATTACCTCGCCCGCTATCCCCATACCGTGATCGTGATCAGCCATGACCGGGGGTTGCTGAACCGCGCGGTGGGCGCGATCCTGCATCTTGAGGACCGGAAGCTGACCTTTTATCAGGGCACCTATGATCAGTTCGCCCGCGCGCGCGCAGAAAAGCTGGCCCTGGCCGAGGCGATGGCGAAAAAGCAGGACGCGCGCCGTGCGCATCTGCAATCCTATGTGGACCGGTTCCGCTACAAGGCAGACAAGGCCAAACAGGCGCAATCGCGGATCAAGGCGCTGGCGCGAATGCAGCCGATCACCTCTCCGCAGGAAGCCGCCCTGCGGGCATTCTCGTTTCCCGATCCCGAAGAGTTGAGCCCGCCGATCATTACCATGGAAGGCGCCGCCGTAGGCTATGGCGGCGATCCGGTTCTGCAACGGCTGAGCCTGCGGATCGATCAGGATGACCGCATTGCCCTGTTGGGCAAGAACGGCGAAGGCAAATCGACCCTGTCAAAGCTGCTCTCGGGTCGGCTGGACAAGGATATGGGTCGGATGATTACAGCATCCAAGCTGCGCGTGGGGTATTTCGCGCAGCATCAGGTCGATGAGCTTTATGTGGATGAAACTCCGTTGGAACATCTGCGGCGCCTGCGCCCCGGCGAGACACCCGCGAAGCTGCGCGCGCGGCTGGCGGGGTTCGGCCTGACCGCCGATCAGGCCGACACGGTTGTCGGGCAGCTTTCTGGCGGGCAGAAAGCGCGGCTGTCGCTCTTGCTGGCCACGATTGACGCACCGCATCTTCTGATCCTCGACGAGCCGACCAACCACCTGGACATCGAGTCCCGCGAGGCGCTAGTCGAAGCGCTCACCGCCTATTCCGGGGCGGTGATCCTGGTCAGCCACGACATGCATCTGCTGGAGCTGGTCGCCGACCGGCTGTGGCTGGTCAAGGATGGCACGGCGCGCCCCTACGAGGGCGATCTGCAAAGCTATCGCCAGCTGTTGTTGTCGCGCGACGGGCCTGCGACACCCAAAGCAGCGCCCGCCAAGAACAAGCGCCCGGATCGCGATGCGATGCTGGCGCTGAAATCCGAGGTGCGCAAAGGCGAGGCGCGGATCGAAAAGCTGAACGAGATGCGCGATAAACTCGCTGTGAAACTCGCGGACCCCGCGCTCTATGAAGAGGCGGACCCCGGCGTGATCGCCACCTGGCAGCGCAAATATGCCGAGGTGATGGAGGGGCTGGACCGTGCCGAGACCATCTGGATGAAGGCGCTGGAAAAGCTGGAAGACGCCGAAAGCCGCTAGGCAATCGCCCCCGCTGCCCTATATCTGACTGACGCAGCGACGGGGTGCGCGGATGAGCGAATACGAGATTGGGCGGTTGATCTTTCTGGTGATGCTGGGCACCGCCCTGGTTGTGGCGTTCGCGATCAACCATCGTCAGAGCCTGAACCGCAGTTTGCAGCACGCGGTCGTCTGGGCACTGATCTTTCTTGCGGTGATCGCGGGTATCGGGCTTTGGGAAGATGTGCGCGATCAGGTGCTGCCGCGACAGGCGGTGTTTGCGGATCAAGGACGTGTCGAAGTGCCCCGCTCACCGGATGGGCATTACTATGTGACGCTGGACGTGAATGGCGCACCGATCGATTTCGTGGTCGACACCGGGGCGACCGGCGTCGTGCTGAGCCAAAAGGATGCCGAGGCGAGCGGCCTGCCGATGAACGAGCTGGTCTATCTTGGCCGGGCGATGACGGCCAATGGCGAGGTGCGCACCGCGCCCGTGCGCCTCGACACGATGGCGCTGGGCCCAATCGTGGATCGCAATGTCCCGGCTTGGGTGAATGAGGGCGATCTGGACCGATCCCTGTTGGGTATGGCTTATCTGCAGCGCTGGGACAGGATCGAGATCACCCGCGGAGAGCTGATCCTGACCCGCTGATCCAAAGGCGCGCCTGCGGCGCACAGTTTTTTTTGTGTTGCCTCCGGCGGTCGTATTTGTCTGCAAGAAGAAGACAGGAGCTGTTGAGCGACCGGTTGGGGGTCGGCTGATGCCGTCCTTGGTCCAGATGCGGCATGCGGCTTTGGGGGGCCGAGAGGCGGGCCGGGTGCCAGGGCCCGAAGGGCTGCTGGAGATGTGCGGCGCAGCCGCTCCGCCGGATCAGGCTTCGGCCTTTTTCTCCCATCGGCCCGATTCCTCGGACCAGTATTGTGCAGAACAGCCCGCGCCGGTGAGCGCCTTCCACTGGCCACGTGCCGTGCGCACCGCGCGCTCGTCATTGCCGTCAAACAGGATGCAGACCCGCTTGCACTTCTGGACGTCCTCGGCGGTGACGTCCGCACCATCGATGCACATCACGCAGGTCGGGGAATTGGCGGCCTCGGTCTGCGTCGTCAGCAAGACCGGTTGCAGCGCGTCATGGCTGCCTCCGGCCAGCCCGTGGGGCAGAAACCCGTCCTCCGGACCCAGCCAGAGCCGCTCGTCCAGCCACGCCATCCTGTCCCGATCGCGCCCGCGCACCGCAACCGACCATCCCGCATCACGTGCTTTTTCCAGCAGCGTCGGCAGGGTGGCCTCCAGCGGCTTGCGGGTCAGGTGATAGAAATAGGCAGCCCCCATATCCCTCAGCCGTCCTCGAAGTGATCCTGGACCAGACGATTGAGCGCCATCACGCCCCAGCCCGTGGCCCCTTTGGGTGCGAAATCGGTCTCGGATTTGACCGAGGCGACGCCTGCGATGTCGAGATGGATCCACGGGCAGCCCTCCTTGACGAAGCGCTGGAGGAACTGCGCGGCGGTGATGGAGCCCGCGGGCCGCCCGCCCACGTTCTTCATATCGGCAATCGCCGATTTCAGCATCTTGTCATAGGCTTCGCCCAGAGGCATCCGCCAGGCGCCCTCGCTTTCTGCGGCCGCGGATTTCAGAAACCCGTTGCAGAGCGTGTCGTCATTGGAAAAGACGCCCGCGTTCTCGTGGCCCAGACCGATGATGATGGCGCCCGTCAGTGTTGCCAGATCGATCATGCCGGCCGGTGCGAACCGCTCCTGCGCGTACCACATCACATCGCCCAGAACGAGACGACCTTCGGCATCGGTATTGATGATCTCGACCGTGTCGCCCTTCATCGAGGTCACCACGTCGCCGGGGCGCGTGGCCCGGCCCGAGGGCATGTTCTCCACCAGCCCCACCAGGCCCACGACATTGGCAGGCGCCTTGCGCAGTGCCAGCGCGCGCATCACGCCCGCCACAACCCCGGCCCCGCCCATATCCATGGTCATATCCTCCATGCCGCCGGCGGGTTTGAGCGAGATCCCACCGGTGTCAAAGACAACGCCTTTGCCCACCAGCGCCAACGGGGCGGCATCCTTGGCCCCGCCCTTCCACTGCATCACCACCACCTTGGAGGGGCTGTCGGAGCCATGACCGACACTGAGCAGCATACCCATGCCCAGCTTTTCAAGTTCGGTCTCCTCCAGCACCTCGACCTCCAGACCCAGATCGCGCATGGCGGCCAGCCGGTCGGCGAATTCTGTGGTGGTGAGCACATTGGCGGGCTCGCTGACCAGATCGCGGGTCATCGCCACGCCCTCGGCCACCGACAACAGCGGGGCTGCGGCCGCGGCCACGTCATCGGGGCGGCTGGCGCGCAGGGTGACGGCTCCGGGGGCGTCCGCCTCGGCGTCGGTCTTATGCGCGTCAAAGCTGTAACAGCGCAGCGCCAGACCCATCGCCAGCTCTTCGGCGCGCGGGCGGCTGCCGGCATACAGCGTCAGCGCCGCGCGGTCTTTGAGCTTGCCCAGCGCGGCCCCTGCCTTGCGCGCTTCGATTGCGGTCGGCCGATTGGGCAGCACCACGATGTCCAGCGCCTCGGCCGCCAGCCCGGCTGGCCAGGCCAATGTCTTGATCTGGCCGGATTTCGCCTTTTCAAAGCTCTTGCTCTCGATCAGCCGCGCGACTGCGCCCCGGGTCAGCCGATTGGCCCTCCGCGCTGCCTGATCGAGCTTGCCATCGGGGGTGACACAGACCGCGACACGACCCTCGGCCTTGTCCATCTCCATGATATCAAGCGGTGCAAATGTGATCTCGATCGGCTGGCTCATAAGGCGCTCCCTGATTGACTGCGCTCCAGACCTAGCCCGTGCGTGCGGGCTTGACCAGATAGCAGTTTAAACCTGGCAACGATTGCAGTAGGTTCAGCCAAAACAACAGGCATGTATCCGGGGGGATTTGAGTGTCGCGATACGACAGATATGTTCTGTCGCAGCTTGTGCTGCTGTTTGGCCTGTTTTCCCTGATTCTGGTCGGCATCTTTTGGATCAACCATGCGGTGAGCCTGTTTGACCGGCTTATCGCCGATGGTCAGTCCGCGCTGGTATTCGTCGAGTTCAGCGCGCTTGCCCTGCCGAACCTGATCCGCATCATTCTGCCTGTCGCCGCCTTTGCGGCCACGGTCTATGTCACCAACCGGTTGCACAGCGAGAGTGAGCTGACGGTGATGCGGGCCACGGGCAGCAGCCCATGGCGCATGGCACGCCCGGTGCTGGCCTTTGGCGTGCTGGTTGGCCTGATGATGAGCCTGCTGACCCATGTGCTGATGCCTGCCTCTTTCGGGCAGTTGAAACTGCGCGAAACCGAAGTGTCGCAAAACGCCAGCGCGCGGCTGTTGACCGAAGGCACGTTCCTGCATCCCACAGCCGGTGTGACCTTCTATATCCGCTCGATTGCCTCGGATGGATCGCTCAACGACGTGTTTCTGTCAGATCGGCGCGACCCGGACGAGACGGTGACGTACACAGCGCTGCGCGCCTTTCTGGTGCGCGACGAGACTGCGGCCAAACTGATCATGGTGGATGGCCTGGCCCAACGGCTATCGGCGGGGTCACAATCCCTCACCACAACGAATTTCGAGGATTTCTCTTACGATATCACGCCGCTGTTGCGCAGTGAAACGAGCGATCGCCGCAACATTCGCGAGCTGACAACGGTCGAGCTGATCACCAGTCGCGACGCGATCGAGCAGACCGACGGCTACAGCCCCGGACAGCAAGCCGAGGAGTTGCATCTGCGCTTTGCACGCGCGCTGATTTGCATCGCTGTGGCCCTAATCGGGTTTGCGACGCTTCAGTTGGGCCGGTTTTCACGCTTTGGTGTCTGGCGGCAGATCCTGCTGGCCTTCATGCTTTTGATCATGCTTGAGCTTTTGCGCGGGCTGGTGTCGGAACCGGTGCTGCGCGATGCCCGGCTGTGGCCACTTACCTATCTGCCATCGGTGGCGGGCTTTGCGATTGCGGCGCTGTTTTTGTGGGCTGCGGGAAATCCCAACTTTGCACGACGACGGGCCGAGCCGGAGGTGGGCGCATGATCCTGCACCTCTACTTTGCCCGGCGGTTCTTGGTGAGCTTTTTCGCGGTTGCAGGCGGGTTCCTGGCGATTCTGATGCTGGTCGATATGATCGAGCAGTTGCGCAGGTTCGAAGGGCTTGATGTCAGTTTTGCGCAGATGATGCGGATCGTGTTACTGAACGCACCCGGTGCAATCAGCGAAATCCTGCCTTTGATCATGATCCTTGCGACACTTGCGCTGTTTGTCGCTCTGGCACGTTCCAGCGAGCTTGTGGTCACTCGCGCGTCTGGCCGGTCGGGGCTGAGCGCGCTTTTGGCACCGATTGCGATGGCCGCCCTGATCGGCGTTCTTGCTGTCACGACATTAAACCCGATCGTGGCTGCGACCTCGGCCCAGTCCGAGCGTCTGAGCGAGCTTTATCGCACCGGCGATACCTCGGCGCTGTCGCTCAGCGAAGAGGGGTTGTGGCTGCGTCAGGGCAGCGCGCGCGGACAGACCGTTATCCATGCCGAGCGCTATAGCGCGGATGCGGGTATCCTCTATAATGTCACCTTCCTGGCCTATGAGCGTGAAGGCGGACCGGTGCGCCGGATCGAAGCGGGATCAGCGCGCCTGGTCGATGGGGCCTGGTCGTTGCGGGCCGTCAAGGTCTGGACCCTGCGGGCGGGTCTGAATGCCGAAGCGACAGCGGTCGAGCATGAGAGTCTGCAACTCCCCTCAAGCCTGACGCAGGAGCGGATTCGCGAGACATTGGGCAATCCGCGCGGTATCTCGATCTGGGAGATGACGGCGACCATCCAGCAATTGGCCCAGGCGGGCTTTTCGACCAAGCGCCATCAGGTATGGCTGCAATCGGAATTGTCGCGGCCGCTGTTTCTGATGGCGATGGTACTCGTTGCAGCGGCCTTCACCATGCGGCATACAAGATCTGGGGGCACCGGCATCGCGGTGCTTGTGTCTGTCTTGTTGGGTTTCGGTTTGTATTTCATTCGCAACTTTGCCCAGGTCTTGGGTGAGAACGGCCAGCTGCCGATCCTGCTGGCGGCCTGGGCGCCGCCGGTTGCGGCATTGCTGCTGGCCTTTGGCCTGCTGCTGCATACGGAGGATGGCTGATGCCGCTCTGGCTGCGTGCGCTCTGTCTTTTGGTACTGCTGCCGGTTGCGGCCAGCGCACAGGACGCCGAGACCGGCGAGGACACCGAACCGGCGGTGCTGATCGCCGACCGGGTGTCGGTGACGCCGGATGGCAAATTGATCGCGACCGGCAGTGTCGAGGCGTTTCAAGGCACCCAGAAACTGACCGCGCGGCGCATCACCTATGACCGCGAGACCGAGACGTTGAGCATCGAAGGGCCGATCCGGCTGACCGATGGCCCGTCCGTTACCATCCTGGCCGATGCCGCCGAGCTGGACCGGGACATGCAGAACGGGCTGCTGCAAGGCGCACGGATGGTGCTGGACCAACAGGTTCAGCTTTCCGCCCTGCGGCTCGATCGCACCGAAGGGCGGTACTCGCAGCTTTATAAGACCAGCGTCACCTCCTGCCGGATTTGCGAGGAAGGGCAAGCGCCGCTTTGGCAGATCCGCGCGCGCCGGGTGATCCATGACCAGGAGGGCAAACAGCTCTATTTCGAAGAGGCGCAGCTTCGGGTGATGGATGTGCCGGTTCTGTACCTGCCGCGTCTGCGCCTGCCAGATCCGACGCTGAACCGCGCGACGGGCTTTCTCAACCCGTCATTCCGCACCACATCGCAGCTCAGCACCGGAGTGCGGATCCCGTACTTCTTTCGCCTGGGCGATCACCGGGATCTCACGGTCACGCCCTACCTGTCGTCGCGCACGACCACACTGGGTCTGCGCTATCGACAGGCTTTCGCCCGAGGCCGGATCGAGTTCGAGGGCGCCTATTCCCGCGACGATCAACTGCCCGGAACCAGCCGTGGCTATATCTTCGGTGCGGGGGGCTTTGCGCTGCGTAACGGCTATCAGCTGACCTTCGATATCGAATGGGCGAGCGATAACGCTTATCTGGTCGATTACGGCCTGCCGGACAAAGACCGGTTGGACAGTGAAATCGCATTGACCCGGGTGACGCGCGATACCTTCTCGCGCGCCGCCCTGGTTAGGTTCCAATCCTTGCGCGATGGCGAGGACGAAAGCCTTCTGCCCGCGATCGTCGCCGATGTCGCCTATGACCGGCGGTACTTTCCCGACCGGATCGGCGGCGAGCTTCGCTTGGGCCTGCGCGCCCACGCACATGAGCGCAGCTCCGATCTGGACGTTCTGGGTCGGGATGTCACTCGGATCACCTCCGATATCAGTTGGCAACGCAGCTGGATCCTGGCCTCGGGGCTGCGCGCGGATTGGCAGATGGGCTTTGCCGCCGATCTTTTTCGCATCGCTCAGGACAGCACCTTTCCCGGAACGCGGCAACGGGTGACACCCTATACCGCGCTGACGCTGCGGCTGCCGATGATCCGGGCAACGGCACGGGCTACCCATTTCATCGAGCCCATCTTGCAGGTGGGCTGGACCAATGTATCCGGTGACGCGCTGCCCAATGACGAGAGCGGCAGGGTGGAGTTTGATCAGGGCAATCTTCTGTCTCTGTCGCGGTTTCCCGCGCCCGACGCCCGCGAGGACGGGCCTGCGCTGGCCTATGGGGTGAACTGGGCGCGGTATGGCCAAGGCTGGCAAGCGTCCCTCACCATGGGTCAGATCATCCGCGAAACCCCCCAGACAGGGTTCAGTACCACCTCGGGCCTGTCCGGCGATATCTCGGATTTTCTGCTGGCCGGGCAAGTGCGCGCCGATTTCGGCCTGGACCTGACCGCGCGCACCATCTTTGACGACAGCTTTGACGTCTCCAAGGCTGAGTTGCGCGGTGGCTGGATCGGAGAGCGTGCCACGCTGGGTGGCACATTTGTCTGGCTCGAGGCGGACGCCGCCGAAGATCGAACCCAGGCGGTTTCAGAGTTCTATCTGGATGGGTCTTACGATATCAACCCGACCTGGACGGCCTCGGCCAACTGGCGCTATGATCTGGCAGACACCCGCGCGGCAACCGCCGGACTGGGCCTGACCTATCGGAACGAATGTGTCGAGGTCGGTCTATCGGTCAATCGCCGCTATACCTCTTCAACAAGTGTTGAGCCTTCGACGGATTTCGGATTTAACATCGCGTTGCGCGGATTCAGCGCCACGAACGGAACAGAAAGACACGTGCGATCATGCAAGTCCTGAGCAGTCTGACCCATCGCGCCGCCCGCCGGGCGGTTTCCGCAGCCGCAGCCGCCGCCCTGGCCTGCGTGGTCTGGGGATCGGCGCAGGCCGCGGCCCAAAGCCTGTTTTCTCCCGCCATCCTGGTGAATGAAAAGGCGATCACCTATTATGAATTGGAGCAGCGCGAGCAATTCCTGGCCCTTCTGGGCGCTCCTGGCAACGCCTCCGAGGAGGCGCGCCGCGCCCTGATCGAGGAGCGGCTCAAAGACCGTGCGATCAGCGAAGCAGGCATCGAAGTGACGCCGGAAGAGATCGAAGAGGGCATCGCCGAATTCGCGGCCCGTGCCGACCTGACCGGCGAAGAGTTCGTTCAGGCGCTAAACGAAGGCGGGGTCGAGCTCCAGACGTTCCGTGACTTTGTCAAAGATGGGATCGGCTGGCGCGAATTCATCCGGGCCAGGTTCCTGGCCCGGGCGCGCCCTACGGATGCCGAGATCGATCGCGCCTTGGGGGCGGATGGCAACGCCGGCGGTGTGCGCGTTCTGCTGTCTGAAATCATCATGCCGATCACGCCGCAAACGCTCGAAGAGGTACGTCAGAGGGCCGAACGGATTTCGCAAGTCACCTCGCCTGCAGCCTTTTCCGAAGAGGCACGCCGCTATTCGGCGACCAACACCGCCAGCAACGGCGG
Source organism: Aestuariivita sp. (assembly GCF_021404545.1). Classification (GTDB taxonomy): domain Bacteria; phylum Pseudomonadota; class Alphaproteobacteria; order Rhodobacterales; family Rhodobacteraceae; genus Aestuariivita. The sequence goes on along the minus strand of NZ_JAAWWD010000037.1, from coordinate 100,616 downwards.
CCGGATGAACTGGATCCCGATTACCGACCTGCCGGCCCAGCTGCGTCCGCAGATCCTGGCGCTGTCGCCCAATGAGGTCACGGGTCCGATTGCACTGCCCAATGCGGTGGCTCTCTTTCAACTGCGTGATATTGCCGAGACAGAGGTGTCGGCTCCGACATTCTCGGCGATTGAATATGCCGCCTATTACATCCCCGGCGGCCGCTCCGAAGCCGCCCTGGCCGAGGCCGCGCGGGTGCAGGCACGGGTGGATACCTGCGACGATCTCTACGGTGTCGCTCTCGGTCAGCCCGAAGACGTACTGGATCGCGGCAGCCTGCCGCCTGCCGAGATCCCCCAGGATATCGCCGTTGAGCTGGCCAAACTGGATGAGGGCGAAATCTCGACCGCGCTGACGCGCGCCAACGGCCAGACGCTGGTGCTGTTGATGCTCTGCGGGCGCACCGCGACGCTGAACGAGGATGCCACGCGCGAGCAGGTCGCAAACGCACTGCTGCAACAGCGGCTCAACGCCTTTGCCACCAGCTATATCGACCAGTTGCGCGCAGACGCCTTGATCATCGAGAATGACTGATGCCCCTATCGCGCTGAGTTGCGGCGATCCTGCCGGGATCGGACCGGAACTGGCGGTCAAGGCGTGGCGCGCCCTCGGTCAGGATCTTCCGTTCTTCTGGATCGGCGATCCGCGCCATCTGCCCAAGGACACACCGATCGTGCCGATCCAGGATCCAGCCGATGCGCAGCGGGCAGCCGCCGAGGGGCTTGCCGTTCTGCCGCATCCTTTCGCGGCTGAGGCGCGCCCTGGAACCCCCTCGGCCGAGAACGCCGCAGGGGTGATCGAGGTCCTCAAACGCGCCGTGGCCCTGGTGCAGACCGGTCAGGCCGCCGCAATGACCACGGCGCCGATCTCCAAACAGGTGCTGATCGATGGCGCTGATTTCGCTTATCCCGGACATACCGAGTTTCTCGCGGCTCTGGCGGGGGTGGAACGGGTGGTGATGATGCTGGCGAGCCCTGCTCTGCGGGTCGTCCCCGCAACGATCCACATACCGCTCTCACAGGTGCCCCAGGCGCTGACCCGCCAGTGCCTCAGCGACACGATCACGATTACGGCGGACGGGCTGCGCCGGTTCTTCGGGATTGCCCATCCGCGCATCGCCGTGGCCGGGCTGAACCCGCATGCCGGCGAAGGCGGCAAGCTGGGGCAGGAAGAGATCCGCTGGATCAATGCGCTGGTTGCCGAATGGCCGCAAACCGATATGACCGTGACCGGCCCGCACCCGGCAGACACGATGTTTCATGAGGCCGCGCGGTCGCGCTATGACGTGGCGATCGCGATGTATCACGATCAGGCCCTGATCCCGATCAAAACGCTGGATTTCGATCTTGGCGTCAACGTGACACTGGGACTGCCGTTTATCCGAACCTCCCCCGATCACGGGACCGCGTTCGATATCGCAGGCCAGGGCATCGCCAATCCAACCAGCTTGATCGAGGCGTTGAAATGCGCCCGCCAAATGGCCAGGGCGCAACCTGCATGAGGCTTCTTCTGGCTCAAAATATCTCCGCCGGAGGCATCAAGACTCTTGGTGCGCCAGAAGAGATTTTAGCCTCCGGCGGGGATATTTTGAGCCAGAAGAAGCCATGAGTGGCATCGATACCCTACCGCCGCTGCGCGAGGTCATCGCCGCGCATGGTCTTTCGGCACGCAAATCTCTGGGCCAGAATTTCCTGCTGGATCTGAACTTGACCGCCAAGATCGCCCGGCAGGCCGGCGACCTGACCGGCGCGGATGTACTTGAAATCGGGCCTGGGCCGGGCGGGTTGACCCGTGGGCTCCTGGCGTCTGGCGCCCGCAAGGTACTGGTCGTCGAAAAAGACATGCGCTGCATTCCGGCGCTGGAAGAGATCGGCGCCGCCTATCCCGGCAGGCTCCAGATCATTGAAGGCGACGCGCTGGAGGTCGATCCGCTTGCCCATCTTTCCGCGCCGATCCGGGTGGTGGCCAACCTGCCTTACAATGTCGGCACCGAGCTTCTGGTGCGCTGGCTGACGCCGACCACCTGGCCGCCGTTCTGGCAAAGCCTGACCCTGATGTTTCAGCGCGAGGTGGCGGACCGGATCGTGGCACAGCCGGGATCGAAAACATATGGCCGGCTTGCGGTTCTGGCGCAATGGCGGGCCGAGGCGCAAATCGTCATGTCGCTGCCACCGGGCGCCTTTACCCCGCCGCCCAAGGTCTCGAGCGCGGTCGTGCATCTGACAGCCCTGCCCGAGCCCCGCTTTCCCGCCGATCCCCAGATCCTGTCCCGCGTTGTGGCGGCCGCGTTCAACCAGCGCCGCAAGATGTTGCGCGCCGCGCTCAAGGGGCAGGCTTCGGACATAGAGGATCGGCTGCGCGCCGCCGGGATCGCGCCCACGGACCGCGCCGAACAGGTATCCCTGGAGGGGTTCTGCGCGCTGGCGCGTGAGCTCGCCTAGCCCGGGGTCATCCGGTAGACAGCGCCCTCACCCACCGACAGGAACCAGATTGTGCCGTCCGGCGCCTCGACGATGTCGCGAACGCGGGAGGTCTGATCGCTCTCGATCTGCTCGGCTTCTTGCAGAGGATCGCCATCCAACCGGCTGATATAGCTGAATTTCAGGCTTCCGACAAATAGATCGCCGCGCCATTCAGGCCAGAGTGTCCCGGAATAGACCATCAATCCCGATGGCGCCATGGACGGATCCCAATAGAATGCGGGCTGCTCCATCCCGGCTTTGCTGGCGCCTTCGCCAATCCGGCGACCGCTGTAATGCACGCCGTAGGAAATCACCGGCCAGCCGAAATTCGCGCCCTTTCGGACGCGGTTCACCTCGTCCCCGCCCCGCGCGCCATGCTCGGTCGTCCAGAGCACCCCGTCGAGATCGAGGGCCGCGCCTTGGGCATTGCGGTGGCCATAGGACCAGATCTCCGGCTGAACCCCGGGCTGTCCGACAAAGGGATTATCCTGAGGCACGGAGCCGTCACGCGCCACACGGATCACCGTTCCGTTATGGTTTCCGCGATCTTGTGCCGATGGCCTGTCGCCACGATCTCCGATGGTCAAGAACAGCGTGCCATCGGGCGCCTCCACCACGCGCGAACCGAAATGGCGCCCGCCGGAAAAGCCGGGTTCTGCCTCGAAAATCTCGTTCAGATTCTCGAGCCGGTCGCCCCTGTCGCTCAACTTGGCCACGGCCAAAGCGGTTCCCGCGCCACCCGGCTGCGGCTTGGCGTAGGTCAGGAAAATCTCCCGGCTTGTCGCAAAATCGCGCGCCACGGTCACATCCAGCAAACCGCCCTGCCCTCTGTCAGCGACAAGCGGCACACCCGAAACGGGGGTGACCGCCGCTCCGCGCACAAACAACAGGCGTCCATCCCGTTCCGTGACCAAAAAGCTGTCATCGGGCAAAATGCCAATCGCCCATGGCGTGTCGAGCCCCCCGACCATCGGCTCAAGCCGAACCTCGCCTGCGGAGGTCTTGAGGCCTTGGGCGCTGGACAGCTCTGGCAGAACAGCCAGCGCACAGGCAATTGCGATAAGGTGGCGCATCTTAAACCCTCCGGTTGAGTTCTCCTCATAACAATAGCCATCATGCGGAGTTTTGCGAGGCGGGCTTTCAGCATCGTGATCGCGCGGGATGCCCCATGGATAGGCCTTTTCTTTCCCGACGGTTTTGGTAGGGTGCCGGGCGAACGAAAATGCGTTCCAACATGGGAGTAACACAATGAAAAAACTGCTTATGGCCACAGCGGCCACGGCATTGGTGGCCGGAGCCGCCTATGCGGATGGCCACGGAAACGAGGTCAAAATCGGCGTGATTCTCGGCTTTACCGGCCCGATTGAATCGCTGACACCATCGATGGCGGATGGCGCCGAACTGGCGATGACCGAGGTAACCGAAAGCGGCATGCTGCTGGATGGAATGAAGGTCACCTCGGTGCGCGCGGATTCCACCTGCATCGACGCAGGCGCGGCCACAGCGGCCGCCGAACGTCTGGTGACATCCGATGGCGTCAAAGCGATCATGGGCGCGGATTGCTCGGGCGTGACAAGCGCGATCCTGCAAAACGTGGCCGTGCCCAATGGCGTTGTGATGATTTCCCCCTCGGCCACCAGCCCGGGGCTCAGCCATGCCGATAACGAAGACAATGGCCTGTTTTTCCGCACCGCGCCTTCTGATGCGCGCCAAGGTGTGGTGATGACAGATGTGCTGATCGAAGAAGGCATCACCGAAGTTGCGGTGACATACACAAATAACGACTACGGCAAAGGCCTGGCCGACAGCTTTGAGGCCGCGTTCGAAGCCGCAGGCGGAACCGTCACCATCAACACCGCGCATGAGGACGGCAAGGCCGACTATTCCGCGGAGATCGGTGCACTTGCGGCGGCGGGCGGTCAGCGTCTGGTGGTAGCGGGCTATGTGGATCAGGGTGGCTCGGGCATCATCCGTGCCGCGCTCGATTCCGGCGCGTTTGACACATTCCACTTCCCCGACGGGATGATCAGCGCCCAGCTCGAAGAGAATTTCGGCGATGAGATCGAAGGATCGACCGGCCAGCACCCTGGGACAGACAGCCCCGGTGCGGCGGCGTTCAGTGAGATGGTCGGCGGCGCATTTGACCCAACGTCGCCGTTCACACCGGAAAGCTATGACGCGGCCGCGCTGATCATGCTGGCCATGCAGGCTGCAGGCTCGACCGAATCCGGTGACTTCAAGGATCACGTGATGGATGTGGCCAATGCCCCAGGCACCGAGATCTTCCCCGGACAGCTGGGCATGGCGCTGGAAATGATCAAGAACGGCGAAGAGATCGACTATGTCGGTGCAACTGCCGTTGAGTTGATCGGACCTGGTGAATCTGCAGGCAACTACCGCCAGATCGTTATCGAAGGCGGCAAAATCACCACGGCGAAATTCCGCTAATCTGCAAGATGCAGAGACAAGGCGGCCCGAACCCCGGCGGTTCGGGCCGCTTTGGCCAATAAAGCACCGGGCAAACCGGGCATTGGGGGTGCGATGATTATTGTCGATGACATACACAAGCATTTTGGCGGCTTTCATGCCGTGGATGGGGCGACCCTGTCGATCGCCGAAGGCTCGATCACCGGTTTGATCGGTCCAAACGGGGCGGGAAAGACGACGCTGTTCAACGTCATCGCGGGCGTTCTTCCGCCAACCTCGGGCACGGTGCGGATGATGGGCGAGGATATCACCGGCCTTCCTCCGCATGAGCTGTTTCACAAGGGGCTGCTCAGAACCTTCCAGATCGCGCATGAGTTTTCGTCGATGTCGTGCCGCGAAAACCTGATGATGGTGCCCGGCGCGCAATCGGGCGAGACGCTGTGGAACACCTGGTTTGGCCGCAAGCGCATTGCCGAGGAAGAGCGTGCGCTGCGCGCCAAGGCCGATGAGGTGCTGGAGTTTCTCACCATCGAACATCTGGCCGAGCATAAGGCCGGCCAGGTTTCGGGCGGGCAGAAGAAGCTGCTGGAGCTGGGCCGGACCATGATGGTGGATGCCAAGATCGTGTTCCTGGACGAGGTCGGCGCCGGGGTCAACCGAACCCTTCTGAACACCATCGGCGACGCGATCCTGCGGCTCAATTCAGAGCGCGGCTATACCTTTGTCGTGATCGAGCATGACATGGATTTCATCGGCAAGATCTGCGATCCGGTGATCTGTATGGCGGAAGGCCGGGTGCTGGCCGAAGGGACGCTCGATGAGATCAAGGCCAATGACCAGGTGATCGAGGCCTATCTGGGCACCGGGCTGAAGAACAAGGACAAGGTGGGGGCATGATGAGATTTCGAACAGGCTGCGCCTGTCCGACAGGCGCGGGGGCGCTGCCCCCGCACCCCCGGGATATTTCCAGCCAGAAGAAGACAGGGGCCTGGACATGAGCGACAACCCCTATCACGACAGCCGGGGCAACAAGGATGCCTCGATCGCCAACCCCAAGGGTGTTGGCACGTTGGTGGCGTCTCCCGGAACGGGGAGCGCGATGAACACGACCGAGGCGTTCCTGATCGGCGACACCATGACCGGTGGCTATGGCAAGGGGCCCGATATCCTGCATGACTGCACGGTGGCGGTGAACCCCGGCGAGATCGCGGTGATCGTGGGGCCCAACGGGGCGGGCAAATCCACCGCGATGAAGGCGATTTTCGGCATGCTGGATGTGCGCCAGGGGTCGGTCAGGTTGGATGGGGAGGATATCACGAGCCTGTCGCCGCAGGACCGGGTGGTCAAGGGGATGGGGTTTGTGCCGCAGACTTCGAACATCTTCACCTCGATGACGGTGGAGGAGAACCTTGAGATGGGCGCCTTTATCCGGCGCGACGATATCTCGACCACCATGGCGCAGGTTTATGATCTGTTTCCGATCCTCAAGGAAAAGCGGCTTCAGGCGGCGGGCGAGCTGTCGGGCGGGCAGCGCCAGCAGGTGGCGGTGGGCCGCGCGCTGATGACCCAGCCCAAGGTCTTGATGCTGGATGAGCCGACCGCAGGTGTCAGCCCCATCGTGATGGATGAGCTGTTTGACCGGATCATCGAGGTGGCGCGCACCGGCATCCCGATCCTGATGGTGGAGCAGAATGCGCGCCAGGCGCTGGAGATTGCCGATAAGGGCTATGTGCTGGTGCAGGGGCGCAATGCCTATACCGGGACGGGCAAGGAGCTGTTGGCCGATCCGGACGTGCGCAAGAGCTTTCTGGGGGGCTGATGCGGGTGGCTCTTGTCATAGCGTCGACGTGGGAATGTCAGCTCCGGACAGTTCTTTCGCGGGCGATGCGCCGTGCCGGAGGCTCTGGCATGACCCCGGCGCTGGCTCTGCTGATGGGTCTCTGTAGCATTCCAGGCGATGCGTCGGCAGATGAGCCTCCCTTGCGCCTGACTTGCCAGATGGCGGAGCTTTGCATCGACGGGACCTGCGAGCAGCCCGCGCCTTTCGCGATTGATGTGACCCCCGAAAGCATCATTGTCTTTCTGCCGCAAGGCGCGCTCATTGCGCGCGCGTCAGGGCAGCCCTTTCCCGGTGCCTGGGCCGGGATTGTGGAGACACCGGGATTTACCGCGCTGGCGACATTGAGCCCCGATGGCGACCTCGCCGTCTCGGCGCATAGCGTTATGAGCGATGGCCGCATCGGCGTCATGAACGGGATCGGACAGTGCAAGGAAATATGATATGGATGTTCTGAACGCCATTGTGGCGCTTTCCAATTTCGTGCTGATCCCGGCCATTGCCTATGGCAGCCAGCTGGCCCTTGGCGCGCTTGGCGTGACGCTGATCTACGGGATCCTGCGGTTCTCCAATTTTGCCCATGGCGACACCATGGCCTTTGGCGCGATGGTGACCATTCTGGTGACCTGGTGGATGCAATCGCTGGGGATCAGTCTGGGGCCGCTGCCCACGGCCCTTTTGGCGCTGCCCTTCGGGATTTTGGGCTGCATCGCGCTGTTGGTGCTGACCGACAAGGCGGTCTATAAATTCTACCGCGCGCAAAAGGCCAAGCCGGTGATCCTGGTGATCGTGTCGATGGGGATCATGTTCATCATGAACGGGCTGGTGCGCTTCGTGATCGGGCCGGATGACCAGCGCTTTGCCGATGGCGAACGGTTCATCATCTCGGCACGCACCTTTCGCGAGATGACCGGGCTGAGCGAGGGGCTGGCCTTTCGCACATCCCAAGGGATTACCATCGTCACGGCGGTGGTTGTGGTCATCGCGCTGTTCTGGTTTCTCAACCGCACGCGGACGGGCAAGTCGATGCGTGCCTATTCCGATAACGAGGATCTCGCACTCCTCTCGGGGATCAACCCCGAGCGTGTGGTGCTTTATACCTGGATGCTGGTGGCGGGGCTCGCGACAATCGCGGGGGTGCTTTACGGGCTGGACAAGAGTTTCAAACCCTTCACCTATTTCCAGCTCTTGCTGCCGATCTTTGCCGCAGCCATCGTGGGCGGTCTGGGCAGTCCGGTGGGGGCGATCGCGGGTGGGTTCGTGATTGCCTTTTCGGAAGTGACGATCACCTATGCCTGGAAAAAGGTCGCGACCTATCTCTTGCCCGAGGCGCTGGAGCCTGACGGATTGGTGCAGCTCTTGTCCACCGATTACAAATTCGCGGTCAGCTTTGTGATCCTGCTGATCGTGCTGCTGTTCCGGCCCACCGGCCTTTTCAAGGGGAAAGCGGTATGAACGAGACCCTCAAGAACACCGGGCTTTTTGCCGTTGTCGCGGCGCTGATCGCGATCACCGGATTTTCGCAAAGCTGGAACTCGGCCCTGTTGATCCTGAACATGGGGCTGATCTCGGCCATCATGGCGCTTGGAGTGAACCTGCAATGGGGGTTTGCGGGGCTTTTCAATGTCGGGGTGATGGGCTTTGTGGCGCTTGGCGGTCTCGCGGCGGTCCTGATCTCGATGGAGCCTGTCGGCGATGCCTGGGCCGCGGGCGGCGTGGGCGTTCTGCTGGGCCTTGTTCTGGGGGCGGCCACGATCACGGCAGCGGTTCTGGTCACGACGCGCATGGCGCCGGGGCGCGTGCGAACGGCGACGGTTCTGGCGGTGCTGATCGGCGGGTTCATCCTTTATCGGTCGGTCTTTGATCCGTCGGTTGAGGCGATCGAGGATATCAACCCCGCCAATACCGGGTATCTGGGTGGGCTGGGCCTGCCGGTGCTTCTGGCCTGGCCGGTGGGCGGGCTTTTGGCCGCCGGCGCGGCCTGGGTCATCGGCAAGACCGCCCTGGGCCTGCGGTCGGATTATCTGGCGATTGCCACGCTGGGCATTGCCGAGATCATCATCGCGGTTCTGAAAAACGAGGATTGGCTCTCTCGGGGGGTGAAGAACGTGATTGGCCTGCCCCGGCCTGTGCCCTTTGAGGTCGATTTGCAGAACGATCCCGGCTTTGTCGAAAACGTCACGGATCTGGGATTGGATCCGGTAACCGCCTCGTCGATCTTTGTGAAACTCAACTATTCGATCCTGTTTGCCGTGGTACTGGTGATCCTGCTGGTGATGGCGCAATTGGCGCTCAAGAGCCCCTGGGGCCGGATGATGCGCGCCATTCGCGACAACGAGGTCGCGGCCGAGGCGATGGGCAAGGATGTGACCGCGCGCCATTTGCAGATCTTCATCCTGGGTTCAGCCATTTGCGGGATCGCCGGTGCAATGATGACCACGCTTGACGGGCAGTTGACGCCAGGGACATATCAGCCGCTGCGCTTTACCTTCCTGGTCTGGGTCATGGTGATCGTAGGCGGATCGGGGAACAATTTCGGGGCCGTGCTGGGCGGGTTTCTGATCTGGTTCCTGTGGGTTCAGGTGGAACCGATGGGCCTGTTCCTGATGGAGACGATGACTGCGGGCATGGCCGATGGTAACTGGCTGAAAGAGCATCTTATGGATAGTGCCGCGCATATGCGCCTGCTGACCATGGGACTGATCCTGCTTTTGGTGTTGCGGTTTTCCCCGCGCGGGCTGATCCCCGAGAAATAGCGTGCCGTCCTTTTGCGGGCCGTGGTGGGGGGCCTGCCCCCCACCCCCCCCGCCGGTATTTCGAAAGAGAAGAAGCCGAGGGGCGGGTCTTAGCGCCCCTTGAAGAGCCCACCGAGGATGCCGCGCACAAGGCGGCGCCCCGTGGTGCCGGTGAGTTCCTTGACGACCATTTTTGTCATCGCCTCACCAAAGCTTGAGCCTTTCCCGGTCCGGCGCGCACTTGATCGGGCAATCCGTGTTCCAGAATAGCGCCGGGCCGCATTGAACTCGCGAAATGCGGGTGCCAGGTCTTGGGCTTTCGCTTCGGCCTGTTCTGCTTCCTGCGCGGCGGCCTCGGCGCGTTTTGCCAGCATCTCATAAGCGGATATGCGATCCACCGCCGCATCGTATTTCCCGGCCAGATCCGACTGTGCCAGGATCGCGGCGCGCTCGGCCTGAGTGATCGGGCCCAATTGCGAGGACGGGGGGCGGATCAGCGTGCGTTCGACGATGCCCGGCACGCCCTTTTTCTGGAGCATGGAGGTCACGGCCTCGCCCACGCCGACCTCCCGGATTGCCTCCTCTGTCGAGAAGCGGGGGTTTTCGCGATAAGTCTCCGCCGCCAATCGCAGGTTCTTGCGATCCCGCGCGGTAAAGGCGCGCAACGCATGCTGGATGCGATTGCCAAGCTGGCCCAGGATATCTTCGGGCACATCGGCGGGGCTCTGGGTGATAAAGAACACCCCCACCCCCTTGGAGCGGATCAGACGGGCCACCTGTTCGACCTTGTCGATCAGCACCTTGGGCGCATCGTCAAAAAGCAGATGCGCCTCGTCAAAGAAAAACACCAGGCGCGGTTTGTCCGGATCGCCCACCTCTGGCAGCTCTTCAAAGAGTTCCGACAGCAGCCAGAGCAGGAAGGTGGCATATAGCCCCGGTGCCGTCATCAGCCTGTCCGCGGCGATGATGTTCACCGCCCCGCGCCCATCCGGACCCATCCGCATCAGATCGGCCAGCACCAGCGCCGGTTCGCCAAAGAACCCCGCCCCGCCCTGGTTTTCCAGCACCAGCAGGCGCCGCTGGATCGCGCCGATGGATGCCACCGAGATATTGCCATAGCGCAGCAAGAGCCTGTCCCGGTTTTCCCCGGTCCAGACCAGGAGCGCCTGCAGATCCTTGAGATCGAGCAGTGGCAGCCCTTCCTCGTCGGCGAGCCGGAAGGCGATATTGAGGATCCCCTCCTGCGCTTCGGTCAATTCCAGCAGGCGCGACAACAACAGCGGCCCCATCTCGGACACGGTGGTGCGCACGGAATGGCCCTGTTCACCGAAGAGATCCCAGAAGGTGACCGGAAAGGCGGCATAGGAGAAATCGTCAAACCCAATCGTCGCTGCACGGTCTGTAAAAGGCCCGTGCAGCTTGTGGGTTGCCGTTCCTGCCTTGGCGAGGCCGGATAGATCGCCTTTCACATCCGAGAGGACGACCGGCACACCTGCGGCCGAGAACCCCTCGGCCAGGATCTGCAATGTCACGGTCTTTCCCGTGCCCGTGGCCCCGGCAATCAACCCGTGCCGGTTGGCATATTTCAGCGCAAGCGCTTGGCCTTCGCCGTAATCCGGCCCGCCACCGCCGATGAATACCCCGTCCCGCACAGCCTTGCCCCTTTTGCCTTAGAAAGATCGGCTGAAATGAACATACAGTCTTAACCATTCCCTGCCATAGTCTTTGTGGTTCGCCCCTGCTTGAAGGGGCGGACGGACTTCCTCCCTGTCAGACTGGCCGCACCTTCGGGTGCGGCTTTTTTTATCCAATGGTCAAAGAAAACTGATTAACGCGTGAATATTCCTGCATAATTCCGGTGAATTGACCAAAAAATCCGGCAATCGCGGTTGACCGATGGCCTGCCCTTTCGTAACGTTTGCGCAATAACTAAGTCGGCCAGTCCGACGGGGAGAACAATATTGAAAGAGGATCGGTTTCGGTCCTCTTTTTTTGTTTTGCAAATCCGGGCGCCGCCGACCTTGTGGCCCTGATGTGGATTTGACCGCCGATCGGGTAAATCCGGCCTGACACCGCCCGACGGTCATGCTAGACGAAAGCCAACGCAACCGACGCAGTGACGAGACCCCCAATGCTCAAACATCTGATCCCCCTGTCGACCATCACCTTGCTTGCCCTTGCCGCGCCGCTGGCCGCGCAAGACACAACCGAGCAGGACACCTCCGATTCCGGCGCTGCGGCACAGCTGGACCTCGGGCAACCGGTCGGAGACGGGCCGCAGTTGGGGGAGCGCTACTCCAAAGAACAATTCGGGGATTGGGATCTGGCCTGCATCAAGACCAATGCCGAGGAAGACCCGTGCTCAATGCTTCAGGTGCTGTCGGACGATCAGGGCAACCCCACGGCCGAAGTTTCGATCTTTCGCCTTGAAGGGGGTGGTCAGGCGGTCGCGGGCGGAACCATCGTTGTCCCGCTGGAGACGCTGCTGACAGCACAGGTCACCGTGGCGGTCGATGGCGGCAGCGGCAAACGGTACAACTTTTCGTTCTGCAATCCGCTGGGCTGTATCGCACAGGTCGGATTTACCGAGGAAGACATCACAGCCTTCCGGCGCGGCAATGCCGCGACGCTGACCATCGTACCGGCGCCTGCGCCGGATCAGCTTGTGCAATTGCCGATGTCGCTTACCGGGTTCACAGCAGCCTATGACGCGGTTGACGTGGTGCCTGCCAACTGAGCCGTTGACCACGCGACTGCCCGCCCATGCGCTGCTTGGGCGGTTTTGTATCGGGCCGTCAGATACCCCGCAGGGCGAGCACCGCATTCATACCGCCGAAGGCAAACGCGTTCGAGAGAGCGACATCAACCCTCGCTTCTCGCGCCTCGTTCGGGACCACATCCAGCGCGCATTCCGGATCGGGTTCCTCATAACCGATGGTCGGCGCCACCACACCGTCGCGCAGCGCCATGATGCAGGCCAAAAGCTCGACCGCACCGGTGCCGCCGATCAGATGCCCATGCATCGATTTGGTCGATGAGATCATCAGCCTGTCCGCATGCGGCCCGAATACATCAGCCACCGCTGCGCATTCGGTCTTGTCATTTGCCGCCGTGCCGGTGCCATGGGCGTTGATATAGCCCACCTCATCCTGGTTCACCCCCGCATCCGCAAGCGCCCCCGCCATGGCGCGCGCAGCACCCTGTTTCGACGGCATCACGATGTCAGCCGCGTCCGAGGTCATGGCAAATCCCACAATCTCGGCCAGGATCTCGGCTCCGCGGGCGCGCGCATGCTCGAACTCCTCAAAGACGAACACGCCCGCGCCCTCCCCCTGCACCATCCCGTTGCGGTTGGCGCTGAAGGGGCGGCAGACATCCTTGGACATCACGCGCAACCCTTCCCAGGCCTTGACCCCGCCAAAGCAAAGCATCGATTCAGACCCGCCGGTGATCATGGCCGGGCTCATGCCGGATCTGACCATCTGGAACGCCTGCGCCATCGCGTGGTTCGACGACGCGCAGGCAGTGGCCACAGTGAAAGACGGCCCCTTGAGGTTCCATTCCATCGACACGTGGCTGGCGGCGGCGTTGTTCATCAGCTTGGGCACCACGAAAGGGTGCACCCGGTTTTTGCCATCTTCATAAACGACCCGGTAATTGTCGTCCCAAGTACTGACGCCACCCCCTGCCGTGCCCAACACAACACCGGACCTGGCCGCCAGCTCGCCGCTAAACTCCAGCCCCGACTGTCCAATGGCCTCTCTCGCGGCGGTCAGGGTGAACTGGGTGAACCGGTCGTATAGAACCATCTGCTGGCGGTTGAACCGGCCCTCGGCCTCGAACCCGCGCACCTGCCCGCCGATCTTGATCGCCAGCCGGTCCACGTCACGAAACTCCAGCGGGCCGATCCCACAGCGGCCCTCGCGCATCGCCTCCAGTGTCTCGGGCACGGAATGGCCCAGAGCGTTGATCGTGCCCGCCCCCGTTATGACCACGCGTTTCATCGCACCGAGCCTTTCCAGAGCTTTGCGCCCGTCGCTCAGGCCTGTTCGGCCATCAGTGTTTCGATACCGGCCACGATGGTGGCCACGTTTGAGATGTCAAAGTCGCCGGCCTCGGGCTCGTTGGCATTGAAGGGGATCGAGATATCGAACGCCTCTTCAATGGCAAAGATGCTTTCCACCAGCCCCAGACTGTCGATCCCCAGATCCTGGAGCGTGCTGTCCATCGTGACGTCGGATGGGTCCAGCACCGCCTGCTCGGCAATGATCTCGATCACTTTGTCCTTGACGTTCATGGCCGGTCTTCCCTGGAGGAACATGGCGGTCATTTAGTCATTCGAGCCGGGTTTGAAAACCGCCTTTTGCAATGTCTGCACGTCACGCATCAACCGAGGCAGGCGGCGCAGCGCCTTATAGGCCTCGATCTGCGTGTCCATCTTGGTCGCCGGATAGCCCAGCACCACTCGGCCCGCCGGGATGTTGGTCAGCACTTTGGAGCCGCCGCCCGCGATCACCCGGTCGCCGACAAAGATGTTGTCGGTGATGCCGGTCTGGCCGCCCAGCACCACATTGTTGCCCAGCGTGGTCGAGCCTGCGATCCCGCTTTGCGCGCAGATCAGACAATCGCGCCCAATCACCACGTTATGGCCGATCTGCGTAAGGTTATCGATCTTGGTGCCGGCTCCGATGACCGTGTCGCGGACCGTGCCGTTGTCGATTGTGGTGCTGGCACCGATCTCCACATCGTCACCGATCCGAACCGCGCCCAGCGAATGGATACGCGCATAGCTTTGCGCGTCGGTCGCACCCTGATCGCCCAGGGTCTCGCGCACCGCCTCTGCGCCCGAAGGTTCGGGCGTGACAAAGGAAAACCCGTCGCCCCCGATCCGCGCGCCCGGCTGACCGATGAAATTGGCGCCGATCCGCACGCGCGCGCCGATGCTCACATGCTCGCGCAGATAGGCGTTGGGCCCCAGAACCACATCCGCACCAATAAAACAAAGCGGCCCGATCACAGCGCCCTCAGCGATGGTCGCGCGCGGACCGATCACGGTGTTTGGCCCCACAGTCGCATCGGGATGAACCTGAGCGGTGGGGTCGATCACCGCCGAGGGGTGGATCCCCGACCCGAACCCCTGGCCCGGATCCATCATCCGTGTCAGTCCCGCCATGGCAAACCGCGGGCGCTGCGGCAAGATCGCGGCCTTCAGCCCCAGATCGCGCCAATCGGCATCCGCCCAGAGCACCGCCGCCTGTGCCTGCCCCTCGGACAGATCTTTGGTGTATTTGGGATTGGTCGCCATCGCCAATTGGTCGGACCGCGCGTCTGCGGGTTCGGCAACCGCCGTCACCGCCAACGCGGTGTCGCCTTCGGCCTTGGCGCCGATCGCATCGGCAATCTGGGCAATGGTAAATGGCATGGCTTGGCCCCGGGCTCTGGTTCGCTCGGGGCCAGTGATTACCCCTGAACGTCGCCCAGGACCACCCCCGCATCGCTGAGCGCCTGCCAGATCTTGGCGTCACGACCATAGACATCGCGGCGATACTCGATCCGGCCTTTTTCGTCCGTGATCGCGGTCCGATAGATCAGATGGACCGGAACCGGCCGTTGCAGTTCGACCTTGGTCTCGACGCCCGATTTCAGGACACGCTGGAAATACCCTTCAGGATCGGCCTCCTGGCGCGCGAGCAGCGCATAGGCGAAATCGAACGGGTCAGCCAGCCGGATACAGCCATGGCTATAGGCGCGTGTTTCCCGCGAAAACAGGTTCTTAGCAGGCGTGTCATGCAAGTAGATATTGTACTTGTTGGGAAACATGAACTTGACCAGCCCCAGCGCGTTGGACTTGCTGGGCGGCTGGCGCATGTCAAAAGGGAAATTGCGGGTCGAATACCGTGTGAAATCGACTGCGCCGCGATTGACCACGCGACCCCGCGCATCTGTGATCACCAGATGGCGCACTGCATTGGGGTTGCGTTGCAGCGCAGGCAAATACTCCTTGGTTGCGATGGATCGGGGGACAAACCAGCTGGGGTTGACCACCATATGCTCCATCACATCGGAAAACTCGGGGCTGCGTTGACTGGCCACGTTCTTGCCGATCACTGACCGGGTGCGGAAGGTCTCGTGCCCGTGATCGATGATGCGCGCATGAAAATCGGCCAGGTTGACCAGAATATGCCGGTCGCCGCGGTCGCGGTTCAGCCAGCGTTCCCGCTCCAGCGCGACGATGATCGCGCGCAGGCGGGCCTGCGGCTCGACATTGATCTCGCGGATCGTGCTTTCGCCCGCGACGCCGTCCGGCTCCAGCCCGTGCCGGGTCTGAAAGACCTGAACCGCCTTTTCCATATCCGCATCATACACCGCCTTGGCATTGCGCGGCATATAACCCATTGCGATCAAACGATTGCGCAGGGCCACAACTTCGGCCCCCTCGGCGCCGGGCTTGAGGCTGTTGGCGCGCACCTTGGGGCCCCACCCGCCGGAGGCGAGCAGGTGTTGCATCTGCAACTTTTGCTTCAGGAGCGCGCGGTATTCGCGGGTCGCAGGCACCAGCCCGGCAACAAAGGCGCCGGGATCGTCGTGCCGGGCCAAGGTCAGCAGCGTCGATTTGCGGTCACGATAGGGAACCTGCCTGACAATATCGGCGTCAATGCGCGAAGGCACGACCACACCGGTCTGGATATCGCGCGCGTATTGCAGAAACACCGCGGAGATTTCGACCTCGAGAAATCCCAGATCCCGCGTCGTGCGCGCGGTGCGCATCCGCTGCATCAGCCCGGCCCTGTCATAGCGTGCCTCGGGCAGACCATGCAGCGACGCCGTCTCAAGGGCGGCCATCAACGCCTTGCGCCGCGCCTGATCATCGGCATCGGTGCCGGTCCAGATCGGCGCAAAACCGGTGCCGCGATAAAACGCGGCGATATCGCTGTCGCGAGAGGCCGCCTCGGCCACGGCTTGCTTGAACGCTGTCACCTGCGCCGATGCGGATCCGGCACCCAGCATGGGCAACGCCATCATCGCGACCACGGCAAGCCCACAGAACCGGCGCCGCTGAAAGACTTTTAAAATCATTTTGGTGTTTCCTAAACGCTCAGAAGAGAATCTGGAAAAAGCTTGAGCGCAGGATAGATCGCTTGTCCATTCACGTTTTCAACAGGCTGTTAGCGCCCCAACAGGGTGATGCAACGCTGCATCGCCCGGCAAGGTTCCATTATACACCCTCTTTTTGCGCGAAATTTTGCCGAAATCGGACGTTACAGGACCGTAGCAAAACTCACGCCTTGGCGACAGAATCAGGCTGTGGCATAGAAATTAATCATCTGGGGATGGATGACGAATGTGGCCGTAACATCGGCCACAGGCAGGTTAGCAGCGTACGGGACAACGCAGAAAATGACACAGACATCGATCGGGCTGAGCCGACGCGCCTTATTGGGAGCGTTCGCCGCAACCGCCATGACAGCCGCACCGACATTCGCAAGCGCCGCAGGGTTCTTGCGCGGTGCGGGCGACATTCGCCGCATCCGCATGTATTCCGGCCGAACCGGCGAACGCATCGACATGGTGTACTGGATCGAAGGCAAATACATCAAAGATGCGCTCAAAGAGGTCAATCATTTCATGCGCGACTGGCGCACCGATGACGTCAAGGGCATGGACATACGCACCATCGATATCATGGCTGCGGCGCATAACCTGATGGATGCCAATGAACCCTATATGTTGCTTTCGGGCTATCGCAGCCCCAAGACCAACGCGATGCTGCGCAGCAGATCGGGCGGTGTGGCCCGTAACTCGCTGCACCTGAAAGGTCAGGCCGCAGATCTGCGGCTTGGATCGCGTTCGGTCTCGCAAATGGCCAAAGCGGCAATTGCCTGCCGTGCGGGCGGCGTTGGCAAGTATTCCCGCTCGAACTTCGTGCATATGGATTGTGGCGCGGTCCGCAGCTGGGGCGGCTAAGACCCGACTGGCCGCGCGGATCGGAGCCGCGCTATCCCGAAGGGCGCACGCCTTCTGGAATGATGTGGCGGCGGCTCTGTCTCAAACACGCACCCAAATTCGGAAAGTGCCCCTTGTCCAGGGCGTTCGTTCGCTGCCAAAAAAATCACCCTGATCCCGGTGGGAACACCCGACACGCGCCCGAGGAGGCGGTGCCGAGCCTTGAGCGCAGGCCCCTCTGTCGCATCGCCATCGGCGACAGAGACGGGAGGGGCACGGGCCCCAGCCACCCCGTCAGGCGGCACGTCCCTGCTGACTGCCGAAGGCGAAACACCCAGGACCGGCACAAAACAAATGTCAGCGCGGCCGCAACCGCGACCGCCACCAAGAGCGCCAGGTAATCCGATAGCCCGGTCATCTCAACAAGCAGCACAAGCACCGCCTGATTGATCACGATCCCCACCAGCGATGTCACCACAAAGCGCCGTGCGGCGACAGAGATCTGACAGGATGTCTGCGGGAACGTATAGTGAACGTATAGTGGAGGTGAGACCAAAAAACTGACCCAAAAGGCGCTCGGGAACCCCACGGTATTGGCCCAAACGGCACTGTTCCCCAACCAAACCAAGAGGCTTGCCAAGGCGATATGCAGCAAGCTTGCCGCGCCTCCGATCTGGATATATCGGATCGCCCGGGTCGTTCGGGGTGCCTGCAAATGTCTTCGGCCACGATATAGCCTGGCCTCGCTTTGACCTCGGAAAAGACCCGGGCCAGGTATTCACCGATGACCCCGATCGAGATCAGTTGCAACCCGCTGAGAGAGAACAGGGCGACCGCCAATGTGCTCCAGCCCGGCACATCATGGCCAGAGCGAGGGTGCGAAACGCGATAGTCAGCCCATACCACATTGCGCCAATCGCGACGTCCGTGCCCAGCAACGCCCAGATACGCAGCGGCCATCTGGTGAACGACGTCAGACCCGTCTGCGCATGCTGCACAAGCCCGACGAACCCGAATTTCGACATGCCGTTTTGACGTCGTGATACCCGGACACGGAGCGCTGCGGAACGAAACCCAGTTATAGAGCCCCTTCATGAAAAGGTCGCGTTCCGGCAAGGCGCAGAGCGTATCGACGACCTTTCGATCCATCAGTCTGAAATCGCGAGAATCTCGCGGGGTCGCAATCCCGTCCCCTGATTGAGCCGACGATAAAGGAGACCCGTCAGGCACCGCTTGATCCACCCTTCATCGCGGCGGCCGTCGCGCACCGCATAAACCATTTCATGGCCCGCCGCGGTCAGGTCCAGCATGTCGTGAATATAGGCGACATTGTCCTGAAGGTCGGCGTCCAGCACGATGACAAGATCGCCCGAAGATGTGCGCAAGCCCGCCATAATCGCATGTTCCTTGCCGAAATTCCGCGACAGGCGGATCAGCCGGACCGGATAGGGCAGCGCGATGCGCCGCGCCGCCTCGAACGTGCCAGCCGCGCTGTCGTCCTCGACCAGCAAAATTTCGCAGGTCTGGCCGGTGCGCGCCGCCTCACGGCTGACCCGTTTCAGGGTCTCGCGGAGGACCAGCACCTGGTTATAGGCGGGAATGACAAAGGACAGTCGCGGCCCGACGGAGGTGGCGCCAAGGGTTTGGGGCTTGGGGGTCACGTGCGTCTCCTTGTCCTTGGCATCGGCGGTCAGGCGGTAAACCGTGTACCGTCCAGCCTGGGTTATCGGCCAGAGGGGCGCCAGCGCGGGATGCGATCTGTGGCTGCTGGGCGCGATGACGATGGCCGGTGCGGTCAGACCGCCGATGCCCTCCCAGTCGACAGGTCTGGCCCGGTCGGCGGAATAGAACTCGGCCGAATAGCTGCGGCCCGGCGCTGTGAAAACCGGCACACCGGCGCCAGCATCTGTGCAGCGCGCATCGGCGGCGCGTGCGTTCTGAGGCGCGCTCTGGGGCAAGGATCGGGATGGCCGTTATCGCGGCAAAGAACGCGCCGGTCACGGCCAAACCGCATCCCAGCCCAATCCGGCCCGGCCAACCGCGCAGCGCGTCGCCCCAGACATCCCTCAGCAGCAGCACCAGCAGGACCGCCGTGGCGGGCAGGCCCGGCAAGACATAGGTCAGGAGGATATTGGCGGCCGGTGTGAAAAGCACCAGCGGGGACAGCACCCAGAGCAACAAATAGGCTCTGAGCCCCGCCGTGTCGCGCCGAAAAGCCGTCACGGTCTGACGCGGGCGTAACGGCAAAGGCAGGAACGCCAAACTCCACGGAAAGACCGACTTCACCCAAAAGAGCCAGACTGCGCCTCCTGGTTCGACATGCCCGTTCCCATAGAGATCGCCATCCCAACCTGGCACGGCGAACCGCTCGATATGCTCGCCGATCAGAAAACAGCGCAGCACCATTACGTTGTGGCCGCGACCACCGATGGCAGCGCCACGCTCAGCGGGTCGCTCTCGGACTGCGTTGATCGGCTTAAGGGGTTCGAAGGCATGCAATGTCACCGGTCCCATTGAGTGAGATATCGGCATGTGGTGCGGCTTGCCAAATCCGGCAGCGCGTATCAGGCGATCTTGAGCACCGATGACACCGTGCCGGTCCGCCGCAGGCGCTATGGCGAGATCCGAAAACACGTCTGAGACAGGCGGGCCGCGCGCCCGATCCCGGCGCCCGCATTCCGCTGGACCGATGACATCGTGGCGGCGAATCGGATGCTGGCGCTGCTCTGCTCTCTGGCTTGACAGGAAAAGATCGGGCCTGACTGAGCAATGCGACCTGTCTCGCCAAAAATCCCGGCTTTCGAACGAAGTGCGCGCGTTTCGGCCGGCCCGGGCGCGTGTCCTCCCGGGCGCCGACTCCGAGCTGGACAAGGCAGCACACTGACGCCACAGGCGACTAATTGCTCAAAATCTGGTCACTTTATGAAGATGCCTTTCTCTGGCTGCATTTTTCCGAAATACCAGACTTGGACATGCGCTGCCCTCCACCCAGCTCATATCGCTTTCCGTCATATTATCAAACACTTCTCAGGAGGTGCTCAGATGCAGAAAATCCAAGGTGCAAAGACAAGGACATCGCGGACCGCCACCGGCGTCAAACCGCTTTTGGCGACGCTGGGCGCCCTGGCCGTGATCCTTGGCAGCCCGGCACAGCAGGCGCAGGCCAACGAAGTCAGCTTTGGCTACGGCGTCGACATCACATCCAATTACATCTCGAAAGGCAGCACCCAGACAGGGGATCGCCCGGCGATCCAGCCTTATGTCGAGCTGTATTATGGTTTGTTTTATGCAGGGGTCTGGGCATCGAATGTCCGGTTCGACGGGGTGACGGATCTGGAGGTCGATCTCTATGCAGGGATCACTCCAAGCTGGGGAGCGGTCGATTTCGACATCGGCTTTGCCCAGTATTTCTACCGCGATGACAGCACGGATTACGGCGAAGCCTATGTCAAGGCGGATCTTGCCGTCACAGACCGCTTGAGCCTGGGCCTGGACTACTATCGCGAGGTCTATTTCGATGAGAATTGGGTCTATCTGAACGCGGCCTATTCCGGGTTGCCGGGGGATCTGACGATCTCTGGCGGCTTCGGTTCGGATCTGGGCTCGCGCAACCTGGCATCGGACAAGAACGTGTTCGACATCGGGCTCAGCCGGGATCTCACCGACCACTCGGCCATAGATGTGCGGGCTTACGGAGGTAACCTGGACGAAGAGGTGGTGGTGCTCACGCTGTCGTTTTTCAACTGAACGACACACTCCGTCCTTACGCATAGGCGCACATGCCTGACACTCAAAAGGAAATGGTCGTGACGTTCAAATTTCCCTCAGCATATACAATCCTGTTCGCGTTGATCGCTGCTGTTGCGATTGCGACGCATTTTGTTCCTGCCGGACAGTATGACCGGGTCGCAAATCCTGAACTGGGCCGCGATGTGCCCGTGCCAGGCTCGTATCAAGAGGTCGAGCCGAACCCGCAAGGGTTCTTTGATGTGGTCATGGCACCGATTGCAGGGTTCTACGATCCCGGAAGCTATGAGGCGCGGGCCATTGATGTCGCCCTCTTTGTGCTGATCATCGGCGGCTTTCTGGGTGTCGTGACCAAAACCGGCGCAATTGACGCGGGGATCGCGCGGGCCATGGCGCGCTTGCAGGGACGGGAGAAATGGATGATCCCGATCCTGATGGCCCTGTTCGCGGCGGGCGGCACGATCTACGGCATGGCCGAGGAATCGCTGGCGTTCTATGCCTTGATCATCCCGGTGATGATCGCGGCGCGGTATGATGCGGTGACGGGTGTCGCGATCATCATGCTGGGCGCGGGCATCGGCACGCTGGGCTCGACCATCAACCCCTTTGCCACGGTGATCGCGTCAAACGCCGCGGGCGTGCCCTTTACCGATGGCATCGTGCTGCGCTTTGTCATTCTCTTTGCCTGCTGGCTGGCCTGCGTTGTCTATGTGATGCGCTATGCCGAAAAGGTCCGCGCGAACCCGGATCATTCGATTGTCGCCGACCGGCGCGAAAGCAACGCGGCGCATTTCCTCAAGGGGCGCAACCAGGGGGACGGGGCCCCGGACTTTACCGGCAAGCACGCGCTCATCCTGATCATCTTTGCCGCGAGCTTTGCCGTGATGATCTGGGGTGTCTCGGTCGGCGGCTGGTGGATGGCCGAGATGTCGGCCCTCTTCATCGTGGCCTCCATCGTGGTCGGGCTGATCGACTGGATGGGAGAGGAGGAGTTCACCTCGACCTTTGTGGATGGTGCGCGCGATCTCTTGGGTGTGGCCCTGGTGATCGGGATTGCCCGCGGGATCGTGGTGGTGATGGATGCCGGCAACATGACCGACACGGTGCTTTTCTGGGCCGAAGGCGCGGTCGAGGGGCTGGGGGAGGTTGCGTTCATCAACACGATGTTCTGGTTGCAGGCGGGGCTGTCTTTCCTTGTGCCATCCTCCTCCGGGCTGGCGGTGCTGACGATGCCCATCATGGCGCCGTTGGGCGATTTCTCCGGCGTCGAACGGTCGCTCGTGGTGACCGCCTATCAATCGGCCAGCGGCCTGGTAAACCTGATCAACCCGACCTTTGCCGTTGTCATGGGCGGGTTGGCTCTGGGCCGGGTCCCTTACGAACGCTGGCTGAAATTCATGTGGCCCCTGCTGCTGATCCTGGCGGTGATCATCATGGCCGCGCTCAGCGTCGCGACCATGCTGTGATGGTGCCGATGATCAGGGCGGCCCGGCAAAGCGCCCCGCCTGGCGGCGCAGGACGGCCTTGCGGTCGTGCGAGCCCCGTCAGTCGGGTTAGGCAGGCATCACTGCCCATATCGCCGGCGGCATCGCTCAGTGACGTTTTCATCCGCCCGTCTGCGCCATCTGAGAGCGCCTGCTGGGCCAGACCGTTGTGGCGGGCAGCATCGGCATGCCCACCTCTTGTCGGCCAGGGTGGTCGACCAGTTCTACAACCTCTAAGGGAGACTGCGTAACATGACGGGATTCGGCGTACATTCCGAGATCGGAAAACTGCGAAAGGTGATGGTCTGCCAGCCGGGTCTGGCCCATGCGCGGCTGACCCCCGCCAATGCCGAAGAGCTGCTTTATGACGACGTGCTCTGGGTCAGCCAGGCGCGGGTGGATCATGCCGAGTTTCGCATGAAAATGGAGGAACGCGGGGTCGAAGTGCTGGAGTTCCATCAGCTTTTGAAAGAGGTCGTGGCGATTCCCGAGGCGCGCAAATGGGTTCTGGACCGGCGCATCACCGAAAATCAGGTGGGTGTCGGCATGCTCGGTGAACTGCGCGGCTGGCTCAATGAGATCCCGGCCGAAAAACTTGCCGTGCATCTGATCGGCGGGATCGCGGTTGAGGAACTGCCCTTCACACCGGCAGGCATGTTCGGGTCCTATCTGGGCAATCTGGGGTTTGTCATTCCTCCCATCCCCAACACCCAGTTCACCCGCGACAACAGCTGCTGGATCTATGGCGGCGTCACGGTGAACCCGATGTTCTGGCCCGCGCGGCGGCCCGAGACGTTGCTGGTCACCGCGATCTACAAGTTTCACCCCGCCTTTGTGGACGGGGAGTTTGAGATCTGGTGGGGCGATTCGGACAAGGATTGGGGCATGGCCACCGCCGAGGGCGGCGATGTGATGCCCTGGGGCAATGGCACGGTGCTGATCGGCATGGGCGAACGCACCAGCCCGCAAGCGGTGGGCCAGATCGCGAGAGCGCTCTTTGCCAAGGGTGCGGCGGAACGGGTGGTGGCCTGCCAGATGCCCAAGAGCCGCGCCGCGATGCATCTCGACACCGTGTTCAGCCATTGCGACCGCGAGGTGGCGACCGCATTCGTCGAGGTCTGTGACGAAATCAAATGCATCAGCCTGCGCCCCGGAGACAAGGACGGCAAGATTGATTTCCGCGAGGAGGAGAACCACCTCTTTGAGGTGGCCGCCGAATGCCTGGGGATCAAGAAGCTCGAGATCGTGCAGACCGGCGGCGATGCGTTCAACCAGGAGCGCGAGCAATGGGATGACGGCAACAACGTCGTGGCGTTGGAACCTGGCGTGGTCGTGGCCTATGACCGCAACACCTATACCAACACGCTGCTGCGCAAGGCGGGTGTCGAGGTGATCACGATCCCGGGCTCGGAACTGGGCCGAGGACGCGGCGGGGGGCATTGCATGACCTGCCCGGTCTGGCGCGACCCGGTAGAGTATTGATCAGGGAGACAGAGATATGGCATTCAACATCAAGGGCCGCAGCTTTCTCAAGCTACTCGATTTCAATCAACGCGAGCTGCGCTATCTGCTGGATCTGTCGCGCGATCTCAAGCGCGCAAAATATGCCGGGTCAGAGATCCAGCACCTGACGGGCAAAAACATCTGCCTGATCTTCGAGAAAAGCTCGACACGGACGATGTGCGCCTTTGAGGTGGCGGCGATGGATCAGGGTGCGGGCGTGACCTATCTGGGTCCGTCGGGCTCTCAGATCGGTCACAAGGAAAGCATGAAGGACACTGCCCGGGTGCTGGGCCGGATGTATGACGCGATCGAGTATCGGGGTTTTGGTCAAGAACAGGCCGAGACATTGGCACACTATGCCGGGGTTCCGGTCTATAATGGGCTGACGGATGAATTTCACCCCACCCAGATGCTGGCTGATTTGCTGACCATGGGAGAGCACGCCGAAAAGCCGCTCAACCAGATCACATATGCCTATGTCGGCGACGCGCGGTCCAACATGGGCCATTCGTTGATGATCGCGGGCTGCCTGATGGGGATGGACGTGCGCATCGCCTCCCCGAAAGAGCTGTGGCCCACCGACGAATTTCGCGGTCCGGCTGAGGAGGCGGCGGCGAAGTACGGTGCGAAACTAACCATCACCGAGGACCCGGGCGAGGCCGTGGACGGTGTCGATTTCATCCATACCGATGTCTGGGTGTCGATGGGCGAAGCAGCCCAGGTGTGGGAGGAGCGGATCAAGCTGCTGAAACCCTATCAGGTCAATACCGATCTGATGCAGGCCTCTGGCAACCCGGCGGTCAAGTTCATGCATTGCCTTCCCGCCTTTCACAATACCGAGACCGAGGTGGGCCGGGACATTTTCGAGAAATTCGGCATCTCCGAGATGGAGGTGACCGAAGAGGTGTTCGAAAGCCCCGCGGGTATTCAGTTTGAACAGGCCGAAAACCGGATGCACACGATCAAGGCCATCCTTGTCGCCACCTTGGGGAGCTGAGCGATGCGTATTGTCGTCGCCCTTGGGGGGAATGCGCTGCTGCGCCGGGGGCAAGCGCTGACCGCCGAAAACCAGCGTGCAAACACCGCCATCGCGGCCCAGGCCCTGGCCGCGATCGCGCCGGATCAGGAATTGATCGTCACCCATGGCAACGGCCCGCAGGTCGGGCTGCTGGCCTTGCAGGGCAACGCCTATAAGCCTGACGAAGCCTATCCGCTGGATGTTCTGGGCGCCGAAACCGAAGGCATGATCGGTTATATGATCGAACAGGAGCTGGGCAACCGCCTGCCGCCCGAAACGCCGCTGGCCACGCTGCTGACGATGATCGAGGTGGATGCCAAGGACCCGGCCTTTGCCAGCCCCACCAAATTCATCGGCCCGGTCTATGACAAGCCCGAGGCCGAGAGGATGGCCGCCGAAAAAGGCTGGGAGATCCGGGCCGATGGCGACAAGTGGCGGCGCGTCGTGGCCTCTCCCCTGCCCCGGCGGATCTTTCAGATCCGGCCGATCAAATGGCTGGTCGAGAAACAAACCGTCGTGATTTGCGCGGGCGGTGGCGGCATTCCGACAGCCTATAACGCGGCAGGCGATCTGGAGGGGATCGAGGCCGTGATCGACAAGGATCTTGCATCCGAACTTCTGGCGCGCGAGGTCGAGGCCGATCTGTTCATCTCGGCCACCGATGCGGAGGCGGTGTTTCTGGACTGGGGCACCGAGGCACAGCGCGGGATCAGATCGGCAACGCCCGAAGCGTTGGCACAGCATCAGTTCGCGGCAGGCTCTATGGGGCCAAAAGTTGCCGCAGCCTGTCAGTTCGCCCAAAAGACAGGCAAAACGGCAGCGATCGGTGCGCTTGCTGACCTTGCGGATATTGTAGCTGGCAAAAAAGGCACCACTATCAGAGTGGATGCCGGAGACATGGCGTTTCACGACACAACCGGGCGGGGTGGATGACACGCGATTTGATCAAATACGCACGTGTGCTGGAGATTGTTGGCGACACGCTCAAAGTGCATGTGCCCGAGGATGCCAGCCGTGACATCGTGGTCCGCTTCGGCGACCTGGCGGTGGTGGAGAGCGTGGATGGCGCCAAATCGCTGGCGCAGGTCATCCATATCAATCGCGATGTCGTTTCGCTTCAGGTGTTCTCCGGCACCAAAGGGATCTCGACCGGTGCCACCGCCACATTCCTTGGCCACCCGATGCAAACCCCTTATTCGGACAATATCTTGGGCCGGGTGTTTGACGGGGCGGGCCAGCCTATCGACGGTGGCCCGGATCTGAGTTCCGAGCCGCGCTATAGCATCGGCGGGCCGTCGGTGAACCCGTCGGAACGGATCGTGCCCAAGAACATGATCCGCACCGATGTGCCAATGATCGATGTCTTTAACTGTCTGGTCGAAAGCCAGAAGATCCCGATCTTCTCGGTCTCGGGGGAACCCTACAATCCGTTTCTGGCCCGCATCGGCATTCAGGCAGATGCCGATGTGGTGGTGTTCGGGGGGATGGGTCTGATCTTTGATGATTTTCACACCTTCCGAACCTCGTTTGAGGATGCAGGGGTCTTCTCGCGCACGATCATGTTCGTCAACCAGGCCTCCGACCCGCTGGTCGAGCGGCTTTTGGTGCCGGACATGGCCCTTGCCGTGGCCGAGAAATTCGCGGTCGAGGAAGGCAAGCGCGTTCTGGTGTTGCTGACGGACATGACCGCCTATGCCGACGCGATGAAGGAAGTCGGCATCAGCCAGGAGCGTGTGCCGTCGAACCGCGGCTATATGGGCGATCTCTACAGCCAGCTTGCGCGGCGCTATGAAAAGGCCTGCGATTATGCGCGCGGCGGCTCGGTCACGATCTTGTCGGTCACCACCATGCCAGGCAACGATGTCACCCATCCGGTGCCCGACAATACCGGCTATATCACCGAAGGGCAGTTCTATCTGCATTCGGGCGTGATTGATCCCTTTGGCAGTCTTTCCCGGCTCAAGCAGAACGTGATCGGCAAGGTCACGCGCGAGGATCACGGCCAGATCATGAACACCATGATCCGCTTTTACTCCGAAGCGCGCGATGCTGCCCAAAAACAAGCCATGGCGTTCGATCTGTCGGATTACGATCGTCAGGTCCTGAAATTCGGCGATCTCTTTCGCGCGCGGTTTATGGATATCAACGTCTCTATTCCGTTGGAGGAGGCGCTGGATCTGTGCTGGGCGACGCTGGCGGAATGCTTTGAGCCAGAGCAGCTTTTGATGAAACAGGCCCTGGTCGACACCTATTATCCGAAGGATGACAATGGCGCGGTTGCAGCTGAGTAAATCGTCGCTTGCGCGCGAGATGGCACAGCTCAGGGCCTATGAGCGGTTCTTGCCGTCTCTGGATCTCAAGCGTCAGCAATTGCAGGCTGAAAAGGCCAAGGCTATTGCGATTGTGACCCGGATGGAGGCCGAGGTGGAGGCGCTCGCCGCCCAGGTCGGGCGCGATGTGCCGATGCTTGCAAACCCGGGGATCGAGCTGAAAGGGCTGGTGCACCTGACCGATTACCGGGTCGGCACGGAAAACGTGGTGGGCACCCGGTTGCCCGTGCTGGAAAATGTCGAGGTCGCGGTGGCCCCCTATTCGCCGATGACCAAACCCCATTGGGTCGATGACGTGTCCCGGCTGTTGCACGATATGGTTGAGGTCCGACTGCGGGCCAAAGTCGCGCGCCAGCGCGTAGCGGCCCTGTCCAAGGCCGTGGACACGATCACCCAGCGGGTCAACCTGTTCGACAAGGTGCTGATCCCCAATGCCCGCGCCAACATCAAGAGGATCCGCGTGTACCTGAGCGATCAGGACATGGCCTCGGTCGTGCGCTCCAAGATCGCCAAGCGCAAGCGGGCCGCGGCATGAGTGTCGCGCGGCTCAAAAAGCTGTCGCTGGTTGGGCAGGCGGCGCAGAAAGAGGATGCGCTCAAGGCGGTCCAGACATTGGGCGCAATGCATCTGGTTTCCCTGGTGCCGCCCGAAGACCACCCCGAACAGGAGGTGAGCCGCGAGGCCGAAGATGCCTATAAAGCGTTGCGATTTTTGTCGGTCATACCCACCCCCCGCCGCCAGGTGCGCAAGGACGATGGGTTCGACATACACTCCTTTGTGGATCGGACGCTGAGGCTCAAGGACGCCCTGCGTGCCGCCCGCGACCGGCGGGACTTTCTGATGAACCGGATTGCCACTATGCGACCTTGGGGAGATTTCACATTCCCGCCGAAAGAGGACCTGGCAGGCCTGTTCTTGTGGTTTTACAAGCTGCCGCTGAAACAGCGCGACAGCCTGGACGCTGTCGATTTGCCCTGGCAAATCGTCGGCCACGATCACAGCGCGCTTTACATCGTTGTGATCGCACCCGAGGAGCCGCCCGCCACCTTGTTGCCTGTCCCGCGCGAGCATCTGGGCGCCAAACCCATCGAGGTTCTCGAAGACGAGCTTGACCGGACCGAGATCGAGATCGAAGCGTTGCAAGGCGACCGGCTGGCCCTGACCCGATATCTGACCTTGCTGCGCGCCAGCCTGTCGGAGGCTGAAACCGCCGCCGAACTGGCCTTTGCCAAGGCGCAGACCCGCGATGACCCAACCCTTTTTGCGGTGCAGGGCTGGGTTCCCGAATACCGGGTGGCAGAGGTCGAGCAGCTCTGCGCGGCGCGTGGGCTGGCGATGCTGATCGAGAAGCCGGACTGGGACGAGACACCGCCTACCCTTCTCCAGCAGCCAGAAACCGAAGCGGCGGGCGTCGATCTGGCGATGTTCTATCAGGTGCCGCATTACCGGGGTTGGGATCCGACGGTGCTTTTGGTTGCGTCCTTTGCGATCTTCTTCGCGATGATTCTGGCGGATGCAGGCTATGGCTTTGTGATTCTGTTGGGCCTTGGACTGTTCTGGAACCGGCTGGACCATACCGCGCGCCAGCGCGCCTGGCGCCGACTGGGCCTGATCCTGGCGCTGAGCACCATTGCCTATGGCATGATCGTGGGCAGCTATTTCGGGGCCGCGCCGCCCGATGGATCGGTGCCCGCGCGGCTGGCCCTTCTGGATCTGAACGATTTCGACACGATGATGACCCTGTCGATCCTGGTGGGGGTCATCCATATCGCGATTGCCAACCTCATGGCGTTCCGTGCCAATCCCAGGCGCAGCAGGCTGGCCAATCTGGGCTGGATCGCGATCCTGTTCGGCGGGTTGGCGATCTGGCTGAGCGGTCAGACCGGCCCGGCGTTCCCGGCGGGCGCGGCGCTGGCCATCGCGGGGATTCTGGGGGTTTTGCTGTTTGCCAGCAACCGGCCGATCCACAGCTCGGTCGACTGGGCCTGGCGGCTTTTTGACGGTGTCAAAAACCTCAACGGTCTGATGGGCATGTTCGGCGACGTGCTGTCCTACATGCGGCTCTTTGCGCTGGGTCTGGCGTCGGCCTCGCTGGCGCTCACGTTCAATGATCTGGCCTCGGACGTGATGACGTCCCGGTCCGGTCTGGCCATTCTGGGCGGAGTTCTGATCCTGCTGATCGGGCATGTGCTGAATTTCGGCCTTGCCCTGATGAGCGGCGTCGTACACGGGCTTCGGCTTAACTATATCGAGTTCTATAAATGGGGCCTGCCCGAGGAAGGCATCGCTTTCCGGGCCTTTGCCCGCAAGGAGGTTCAGGAATGACCGAGTTTGTTCTCGCACTGGGGTGGCTGGGGATCTATGCGCCCATGGCTCTGGGCACCATCGCCAGCGCCATCGGCTGCTCGATCGCCGGGCAGGCCAGTATCGGCGCGATGTTGGAAACCGAAGGGGGCTATGGCCGCTTTGTCGGCATCTCGGCCTTTCCATCGACCTTTGTGATCTATGGCATCGTCATCATGTTCACGCTCAACCGCGAGGTCACCCCGGAAAACGCGGGCGGCCTCTTTGGCGTTGGACTGTTGGCGGGCATTGCGCTGATGTATTGCGGGATCTGGCAGGGGCGCGCCTGTGCCTCGGCGATCAATGCCTCAAAGGAAAAGCCCGAAATCTTTGGCCTCTCGCTGGCGCCCGCAGCGATCATCGAGGGGTTCGGCGTCTTTGCCTTTGTCTTTGCGCTGGTGATCAGCGCGGGGATCTCGTGATGAGCACCCCGGACCAGACCGCCCGTGGCGTCGATGCGCTGATCGCGCAGTTGCGCGCCGATGGCGTCGCCGCCGGGGCCGCCGAGGCCGAACGGCTGATGAACGAGGCAAAGGCCGAAGCGGCCAAGATCCTGTCGGACGCAAAGGCGGAGGCCGAAATATCGCTTCAGGAGGCGCGCAAAGCATCGGACCGCTATCAGACCGCCGGAAAAGAAGCCCTCAGGACCGCCATGCGGGACGCAGCGCTGACCATGCGATCAACCCTGATGGCCCAGTTCGAGATCGACGTGAAACGCATGGTGAGCGAAACGCTGGCCGACCCTGAAATGCTCAGACAGATGGTGCTGGAACTGGTCGGGCGGGCGCGTGCGGATACCGGCGAGAAAACAGACGCCGAGGTGATCCTGCCCGCCGAGGTTGTGGGACACGATTCAATCCGCGAAAACGCCGATGATATCCAATCGGGCAAGCTGACCAAATTCGTGCTCGGCCTCAGCAAGCAAATGCTCGAGGACGGGGTGACCCTGCACGCCGCCGACGACCTGCACTCCGGTATCAGGGCGCGGCTGGGCCAGGACGATGTGCATCTGGATCTTTCGGATGAGGCTATCGCGTCCTTGCTGATGCAGCATTTGCAACCCCGGTTCCGGGCGGTGCTGGACGGTGTGATCCGATAGCGGATGTCCGATCCTGATGAATATATCGCGCTGGTCTCCAGCCTGCCCAGTTCCGAACGGTTGTTCGTTGCCAAACAGCCCCCGCTGTCGCGGCTGCGGCTGGACAGGCGGCTCGCGGCACTGAGCGCCGAGCACAGCCTGATGCTGGCGCAGATCGAGGCGCTGCTGAGCTGGTCGGCCTATGATATGCAGGCCGATGAGGCGGTCGCGATCCGGCGCGCCAAGGCCGCGCTGCGCGATATCGCGCAACCTACCTTGCGCGCGATCGTGCAGGATCGGATGGAACTGCGCACCGCAGTGGCCGCCTTGCGCCTGCGTGCGCGCGGCGATGGGCCGCCACCCGGCGCGTGGGGTCTGGGGCGCTGGACCCGGCATATCGCGGCAAACTGGTCCGAGCCGACCTTCCGGCTCGACAGATCGATGCCCTGGCTGCGCGAGGCGGCGCGGATGATCGAACACCGCGACCCGCTGGAACTGCAACGCCATCTGCTGGATGTCAGTTTTCGGCGCTTGCAGCGCCACGCCGCGCGCCATCAGTTCGATTTCGAGGCGGTTGTGATCTATGTGCTGAAATGGAATATCTTCGATCGCTGGGCCCAGGCCAACGCCGAGGCCGCCGCGCGACGGTTCTCGGAACTGTCGCTTGAGGCGCTGCGCGATTTCCCCGATTTGATGCTGGAAGGACAGGCACCATGACCGCCCCATCCACCGCCACCGCGCGTGTCGTCGCGGTTCAGGACGATCTGGTCGAGATCGAAGTCCTGCCCGCCCCCGATGGCGCGCCCGGCATTCTGGTCAAGAACGAGGTCATCTATATCCTGCCCAGTCTGACCGGCCAGCGAGGACGGCAGGAACGGCTGAAGGCCGAAGTGCTGCGGGTGCGCGGCACCACCGCCGATGCGCAGGTCTATGAAAGCACCCAAGGCATCGCCGTGGGCGATCCGGTCGAACAATCCGGCCAGCTCCTGTCGGTCGAACTGGGCCCCGGTCTGTTGGGGCAGGTCTATGACGGATTGCAGGCGCCGCTTCAGAAAATGGCCAATGAATACGGGATTTTTCTGCCCCGCGGCGCGGATATCGACCCGTTGGATCTGTCGGCGAAATGGTCTTTCACACCGAAACTGAAGCTGGGCGACACGGTTCGGGCGGGCGACGTCCTGGGCACCGTCCCCGAAGGCCGGTTCACCCACAAGATCATGGTGCCGTTCAATTGGACCGACACCTATACCGTGGTCTGGATCCAGAAAGGCGCGGCCAAGGTGCGCGATGCCGTGGCACGGCTGGCCGACAGCGCCGGGCACGAGCATATGATCACATTGACACAGACATGGCCCGTGCGGCGACCCGTCTCGGGCGGGCTTCTCAAACGCGCGCTCTCGCGCCGGACCTTTCCCGATCAGCCGGTGCTGACCTCGCAGCGGCTGATCGACACCTTCTTTCCCATCGCGCGCGGCGGCACCGCCTGTATCCCCGGCCCCTTTGGTGCGGGCAAGACGGTGCTGCAAAACCTGATCGCCCGCAATGCCAAGGTGGATATCGTGGTTGTCGTCGCCTGCGGCGAGCGTGCGGGCGAAGTGGTCGAAACCATCAACGAATATCCCGAGATGACCGACCCGACCTCGGGCGGCAGCCTGATGGACCGCACAATCATCATCTGCAACACCTCTTCCATGCCCGTCGCCGCGCGCGAGGCGTCGATCTTTACCGGCATCACGCTGGGCGAATACTATCGCCAGATGGGGCTCGATGTACTGCTGATCGCCGACAGCACCTCGCGCTGGGCCCAGGCGATGCGCGAAACCTCTGGCCGCCTCGAAGAGATCCCGGGCGAAGAAGGGTTCCCGGCCTATCTGGAAAGCTCGATCAAGGGGCTCTATGAGCGGGCAGGCGTGATCCGCACAAATGACGGCGACACCGGCAGCCTGACGATGATCGGCACCGTCTCCCCCGCCGGGGGCAATTTCGACGAGCCGGTGACGCAATCCACCTTGTCGACAGTGAAGTGCTTTCTCGGCCTGTCCTCCGAGCGCGCCTATAAGCGCTTTTACCCGGCGGTCGATCCGCTGATGTCGTGGTCGCGCTATCTCGACCAGATGCGCGACTGGTACGACGACAACATGGAGATTGGCTGGACCGACAAGGTCAAGCACCTCCAGGCCCTCTTGGACAAAGGCGAACAGGTCAGCCAGATGATGCAGGTCACCGGAGAGGAAGGCGTGACGACCGAGGACTACATCCTCCAGCAAAAGGCCCTCTTCATCGACATGATCTATCTTCAGCAAGACGCCTTTGACGAGGTCGACGCATCGGTGTCGCTGGAGCGGCAAAAACTGACCTTCGAGATCATGTATCAGGTCGTGACCAGCGATCTGCCCCTGGACGACAAGGCCGAGATCCGCGCGTTTTTCACCAAACTGACGGGACTGTTCAAGAATTTCCACTATGCCGCCGATCACACGCCGGATTACGAAAGCTATCTGAACGCCATCAAGGACACGGTCGGGGGGCACGCTGCTGCCAATCCCTGAAGCGGATTGCGGAGCCGAGGGACCGGGCATCATTCTTGGGTAAGCATTACAGAATTCAATTCGCATTTAACTCGAAGTGTCGGCACAAAAATGAGAATTGGGGACCGATCCCGCCCCGAAACCGATCAACACGCGCATAAACAACTTGACCGCGAAATGCCCGGCGCTAGGATCTGAATCCACTTTATTCGTGAAAATGCGCTGCCTTCTGAAGGTTGGCGTTGCAGAGTACAAATGGCACGCCTGATTTCGCCTGCCGTTTCTAAGGATCCTGATATCTGGCCCATTCCCCTTATCGATCAGGAGGGGCTCTAGAAATTGTAAGGTCACCAGGCGCGATACCGTGTCAAAGAAAATCGAAAGTAACGGCACTGACATGACTGAACCGGGCCACTCCGCAGGTGCCAAACTCAACCCTCTTGACGACCCGTCACCCCAGGTCGCGGATTTTCGGTGGTATTTGCGGGATAAGACCAAAGATCATCACGACAGGCTGGATCGCATGATGTCCGCGCTTGATCTGTCGGAGCGCGCCGATCTGGCCCGGTTCCTGCATGTCCATCTGATATGTATCGAGGCGATGATGCGTCACAGCCCGGACCCGTCGCTGCCCCGTATGGTGGAGAGTTTCCGCAAAGACCTCAATAGCTTGGGCGAAGGCCCGCGCGAGGGGGCGCGCCTTGATATGGCTGCCGTCCACCCCCTTGCCGCGGCCTATATTCTCGCCGGGTCGCGGATGGGCGCCAAGGTTCTTAAAGCGGGATGGGCCCGGTCCACCGACCCTGCCGTGAAATCCGCGTCGTCATACTTCAACCTCAAGCTCAGACCGGGCGAGTGGCACGACATCTGCGGAAAACTCAGTGAGATTGACTGCGGTTCGGATTTAGCGGCCGTAATCGTCGCGGATGCGCGTGATCTTTTTGATAGTTTTTCCCGCGCCTTCACACTCACCGGCCCACATGGCGCGGACCCATCGGGGCAATGCGGAGAGACCGCGGACCGCGCCGCGGTATCGGGACACAGGGCAGCACGGCATGCATGTTGAAACCTCTCAACCTCGGCGCGTTATGTCCAATGCAGCGGACAGACCACGGCACCCGCACGGCAGCTCCAGACTGTTTCGGTTGGCGCTTCGCGGTGTTTGACATCTTATGCGATCTTGCAATGGTCGCACGGGCGTGATGAAGTTCCCTTTTGTCTTTTGGATGAGCAGATGCCTGTAACAGATCAAGAGCTCGCCCAGGCCGTAGAAAACTGTAGCCGGGATCCAGTTCATATTCCGGGCAAGATCCAAGCCTTTGGCATGATGATCGCGACCGACGCGGGGTTTAACCAGATCCTGTTTATCAGTCAGAACATCTCGGGCGCGCAGGATCTGGTGGGAGCACCCGTATCCGCCTTCTTTTCGGTCGAGGAGATCCATGCCATTCGCAACGCCGTAGGCTCCGAAACAATCGAGAGCCAACGCATCGTCACCATCAACAAACATATCAACGATCTTCATTGCCAGCTTTCGTTGCATGCAAAAGGTGATCACATCCTCGTGGAATGCATACCCGAGCAAATCGACCCTATGGCGAAATTCGGGATACTTGAACGCGCCCGCGATTTCTTATTGGGTCAGTTGGACTTCGCCGATCTCGATGCGTTTCTGGAGGATGCGACCACCCGCCTGCGCGCGATCAACGACTATGACCGGGTGATGTTTTATCGGTTTCTGCCAAACGGGTCGGGCGAGGTGATCGCCGAAGCGCTCAACCCCACGGTCGAAAGCTATTTGGGTCTGCGGTTTCCCCCATCCGATATCCCCGTCATCGCCCGCAAGCTCTATGCCAAAACTCCGATACGGGTTCTGGCGGATGTCCCGAGCGAAGACGTGCCGGTCCTCGGTGTCGAGGGTGCCGAAACACTGGATATGTCGCTGGCACTGCTTCGGGGGAAGGATCCTGTTCACCAACGCTATCTGATCAATATGGGGGTGCGCGCCAGCCAAACGATTTCGGTGGTGGTCAGAGGGGAGCTTTGGGGCCTTTTTGCCTGTCACAACATGCAGCCCAAGACACCCGATCCCGCCGGGCTGGCGGCCTCGGAACTGGCAGGCCAATTGATCAGCCTTCAGATCGAACATGCGCTGGAAGTCTTTAACTTTGAGACACGCATCAGGTGCTCTGGCATCGCCAGCCGGTTGGTCGTGGCCGATGACAGCAAGATGTCAGCCACCGAATACTGGGCCGATATGCGCTATGAGATCGCGGATCTTATTGCCTGCGATGGGATCATATTCGCGGTCGACGGCAAGCTGAATTCTCATGGTGTGGTGCCCCCTCTGGGAGCCAGTCAGGCCTTGTTGGCGCTCGCCGACCCCGAGGTGGACCGGGTCTTTGCGGTCGACGATCTGCAAAAACGCCTCCCCGGCGCGGTCTGGGGCGATACTGGAGGGGCATTGATCATCGCAATGCCGGGCCGTCCATCGATACAGATCGCATTCCTGCGCAACCTGACCCAGACCCATGTGCGATGGGCAGGCCAGCCGGAAAAGACCGTCACGTTGGAGGAGGAAGGACCCAAGCTCCACCCGCGCCACTCCTTCGAGGCCTATCTGCGCACATCCGATGAGCGGTCCGACGAATGGACCGCGACCGAGATCGAGACGGCACAGGTGCTGCGCGGCAGCATGATGGACGCGATTCTGACGCAAAGCGAATTGCGCGAAAACCGTCATCGCATGGGGTTGCTCGTGCGCGAACTGAACCATCGGGTGCGCAACATCCTTGCCTTGGTTCAGTCGCTCTCGCAACAGTCCCGGGACAACGCCCGCTCGGTCGAGACCTATGCCGAAACGCTGGAGAGCCGGATCATCGCCCTGTCGGGGGCGCATGACCTGCTGACCAAGGCCGACATGAAAGGCGCGATGCTGCGCGACCTGCTGGAGCTGGAGCTGAAACCGTTCAATGGCTCTAGAACCCGGTTCGAACTGTCGGGCCCCAATGTCGGGTTCCGGCCCGATGTTTGTTCGGTCCTGGCGCTGGTGTTCCACGAACTGACCTCAAACGCCGCGAAATACGGCGCCCTCTCCTCGCCCGAAGGACATGTGAACATTACATGGGCGTTGGCGCGAGACGGTGTCGAGCTGCGATGGAAAGAATCCGGCGGGCCGAAGGTCACGCCGCCGGAACAAGATGGGTTCGGCACAACGATCATCAGCTCTGCGATCCCGTATGAGCTCAACGGCGAGGCCAAACTGACCTTTCCCCAAGACGGGGTAGACGGACAGTTCTGGCTGCCCGGCGACACCGTCACGGATCTTGATTTCGAGGTTATCGTCGCCCCGACGCTCAGGCTGCAGGCAAACCACGACGCGCCACGCCAGACCACCGGGCGGCTGGACCGGGTGATGGTCGTGGAGGACAATTTCATCGTCGCGATGCAGGCCAAGCGCATGTTGGGCGATTGCGGGATCGAACGGGTTGACGCTGCCTCGACGGTGGAGGAGGCATTGGCCTTTATCGAGGCGAACCAATACGATTTCTGCCTGTTGGACGTGAACCTGAATGGCAAGCTCAGCACGCCTGTTGCCACGCGGCTTGATCTGTTGGGCATCCCATTTGCATTTGCAACGGGATATGGGTCGGATGGGCTTGATATTGTCGGCAAGTTCGACGTGCCCGTTTTATCCAAACCCCTGGATCTGCCCTCCCTGCGCCGGGTGCTTCCGGATCCCGAGGCGTAACCGGCGTCCAAATCGGCGCACCACTTAAAACAACTCAAAATTGTTACAAAAATTCTGGATTTTCGCCATCAAGGTTCTAAGACTAAAGTAGATTTTCGAAACGTGATACGGACAGTGTCTGCCACCCAAATTCAAATCGCACATCAAACGATAAAGACACTCACCATAAAACGATTTCTTTTCAACGCTCTACAGTGCGGGGCCAGAAAAAAATGAAGGGCGAGAGGCTTGCCGAATAGTATCCTGAGCTTTTGGCGTGAAGGCGGAGAAGACCTGTTCGACGCCGTTTTCATGGTCGCGCCGATCCTGATGCACTCGATCGACAAGCATGGAATCTTGTTGAATGTCAGCGCGTATTGGGCCGAAAAACTGGGCTATAGCCAAGATGAGATGATCGGGCGAAAGATCACCGAATTCATGACCCAGCAATCGCGGGACAAGGCCGAAGGCACAGTCCTGCCCGAGTTTCTCAGCACCGGCGAAATCTCGAATATCGAGTATGACTTTGTGCGCAAGAACGGTACGGTTATCCCGGTTCTTTTGTCTGCCGTGGCCCAGTTCTCGCGCGAGGGAGAGTTCTTGCGGTCAATGGCCGTTGTGTTCGACAATAGTGAAAACAAGCGCCTGTATGCCGAACTCAACCACAAGCTGCGGATGGAGGCCTTGGGCCAACTCGTCGGCGGCGTGGCTCATGATTTCAACAACATCCTGTCGGTCATTCAGGGCAACCTTGAGTTTCTCAAAGAGGATCCAGACAGTGAAGAACGCGGGCTTTTCTTGCAGGATGCGCTGCGCTCCAGCCATCGCGGTGCTTCGTTGACGCAGATGCTTTTGTCTTACGGGCAGCGAAGCCACCTGGAACCGCGCGACGCCGATCTCAACCTTCTGGTGCGCGATATGGACCACATGTTGCGCCGGGTGCTGCCCAACAAACTTGACCTTTCGGTTGTCACGGCAACCGGGCTTTGGGGTGTGCACCTGGATCCCCACCAGCTTGAAACCGCTTTGATCAATATCGTGAACAACGCCAAGGACGCGATGCCCAAGGGCGGCAAGATCACGATCGAGACCTGCAACGTAAGGATCTCCAAGGATTATGTCGTCTCTCGCGACGAGGGTATCTTGCCGGGCCGGTATGTCATGCTTGCAATATCCGACACCGGGGACGGAATCTCAGCCGAGGATCTTGAGCATATTTTTGAACCCTACTACTCGACCAAGCCCTTTGGACAGGGGTCCGGCTTGGGGCTGTCGATGGTGTTTGGCTATGTCAAGCAGTCTGGCGGCACTATTCGGGTCTATTCAGAGGCCGGGTTCGGATCGACATTCAAGCTTTATTTCCCGGCCACACGGTTTGACCTGACCCAGGAAGAGCAGGATCAACAATGGCAGAGTGGCGACGGAGTGCCCAGCCCGCTCTCGGAGATCCTCGTCGTCGAAGACGAGCACGACGTGCGCCGGGTTCTGGCGAACCAGATCAAAAAGGCCGGTTTGAACGTGGCTCAGGCGGCCAGCGGAGACGAAGCCTTTACCCTGCTGACAACCGGGTATCGGCCCAAGCTGTTGGTGACGGACATCATCATGCCCGGAGCGTTGCAGGGCCCCGAGCTGGCCGAGAAGGCCAGGGAACTGATCGAGGACCTGAACGTCATCTTCGTTTCGGGCCTGCCGCAAGAAGCCGCCATTCATGGCAATGCCCTTTCCAGCAGCGATGTATTGATTCCCAAGCCGATCGACAGCGCCATGTTGATCCGTGAAATCGGCAA
This sequence comes from Aestuariivita sp., assembly GCF_021404545.1. Classification (GTDB taxonomy): domain Bacteria; phylum Pseudomonadota; class Alphaproteobacteria; order Rhodobacterales; family Rhodobacteraceae; genus Aestuariivita. The sequence continues at coordinate 61,623 of NZ_JAAWWD010000037.1, read as the reverse complement.
GATGCTGAGGGCCCAGAGCTGATCATCCGATAAACGGGCAGACCGGGTGCGACGAGACGAGAAGCGCGGAGATATCCACGCAGCGCACACCGGGAAACCGGCGGTTGAGCCCAACGCTACGAAACCCGTCGCCCCGCACAATCGTCAATGCGGCTTGCTATTCGGTGCCGGTCGGGCTAGCACATCGCCTCTTGACCAGATGAGGCGACCCATGGGCATCAACTCCGAACGCGACATCGAAGCCAACCTTCAGATCGGGCCGACTGACAAGGGCATGGTACGCCTTTTCATCGAGGCGCCAGGGGTGGAGGTTCCGATGGATTTCGACCCCGAGGAGGCCGACGAAATCGCCGAAGAAATCCGCGCTGCCGCAAAGGCCGCGCGCCGCGTCAAAGGGTAAAGCCGGGATCGCGCAGCCCATGCAGGCGGCGCGCGGCATGGGTGGCGAATTTCTGTATGATCGCCTTGCGGCGCGCACCGGCCACCGGCGCATCCGGGGCCATGCGAATGATCTCGGCGTCATAGGCATCCGCGATCATCAATCCGGTGCCGTCCGGCAAAAGATCCGTCGGAAAATCCTGATCCACGGCCCAGAAATACCGATCGCACCACTCCAGATAGCCCTGCCATTTCCCGTCCGATTGGTAATCGGCGCGGTTCGACTTGCATTCGATGACCCAAAGCTGACCCTTGGGACCAAGCCCCATGACATCAACGCGCAGACCGCGCGCGGGCACAAACTCCTCAACCGAAACAAAGCCCAAGCCGCTGAGGTGGCGCGCCACACCGCGCGCTAGTCGCTGTCCAGGTTGCAAATCCAACATCACCAAACCAAAGTGAACAATCCGTGAACAAAAATCAAGCAGGTTCCCCGAACCTCGCGCCTTTTGAGATATCCGGCGTATCGATCCGCGCGCACGCTGGGCAAGCACGACCGGGATGGATAAGCGGGTGGGATTGCTGATCGTCAGGCGTCCGGCGGAACGACGCGGGCCGCGCAATGGTAGATGACGCCTCCCCGCGGGCGGGGGCACGCACGCCAACCCGGGATCCTGCTCCAGGCCCCCTTGGGGCGTTCGGGACCCGGCCTGGGCGGGTCGTCGGGGTTGCTTTGGCCCGTTGTCCGATGCCCCTGGCACGGTCATCGCCGCCGTTCTGTGCGGACTTGCCGGGCGTCTTGCCGATACAGGGGGGCACACGCGCCTGGGATCAAAGACCAAGGATTGCCGACGGGCGATTCGATCACTGACGGGCGGACGGTCCGACCTGCGCGTCACCTTTATGCTCCGACAGTCCGCGCCTTTCCGGAATTGCCGGGCAACAGCCGATCATTGACTGGGAGAGCAACGAAGGGCCAAAATCTCAGACCTCATTGCAGATCTGGAAATGCCAACGCATGACGTGCAGCATGCAAGGCCAGAAGGGCGGCGCCTTAACGACATCGGTCGGACCACAGCACAGCCGCTGTCACCGACCTCTCATCAAGCCGCATTTATACCGGCCCGATCCCTATTCATCGGGCCAAAGCGCCACCGCAAAAACGATGGGCCGTGCGGCTCTCTGCCGTCTGCGCAGCGAAGATGAAACCACCAAACCAACCCTTGCACCGGGACCGCAATCGCCCTACCTAGGTCGGTGGCGGGTTCTGCCCTTCTCGTGCGCGGTTGCATTCCGGTGGCCTTACACAATTCCGAGGGAGCTGGCTCTGTTCTGGCCCTGGCCTGATTACCTGGCGCCCACCTGTACACACAGGTCCTCGGGAATCATAACCACACGGTTGCTGGTGGTCCCGTCACATCCCGCGCTCAGCGCTTAAGCCCTGAGGGCCGACGCGGCGCATGGACCAGCGCCTTTTGGGGCGCCAGAACGAAGGGCGTCACACCCTTCCCGCCAGAGCGGTCAGGCTTCTCCGCCAGGTTCATCACCGCATAAGCGAACTGAACGCTGGCAAAGACCACACCGTTGAAAAACCACAGAATGAAGACGACCAAGATCGCGGACTGGTCATTGGAGACCAGCGTCCAAAGGTTCATCACATTCAGATAAAGCAGAGCGGCCACAAAGACCCCGGCAATCGCGAAACCAATCAGCGAATGTCGGATATAGAGTTTGATCAGGTCAGGCATGTTTCTTTCCTCACTGCCCTATAACCTAGAGATATGGGGCATTTTGTCGATATCGCACGCCGGTTTTTTTCCGGTTAACGCGACGAGATGAGCCATTTGCAGCCGATAGCGGATCCTCGCGACATTGTTGCCCTCAGAACGCGTCCGGCCGCGCCTCCCGGGCCATATGATCAAGAACGGCGTTCACGAATTTCGGTTCGCGCCCTTCGGGAAAAAACGCCCGCGCGATATCCACGAACTCATTGATCACCACCTTTGGCGGTGCCTCCCCGTGGTTCAACTCGGCGCCAGCGGCACGGAAAAGCCCGCGAAGCGTTGGATCAATCCGCGCAATGGGCCATTTGGCCACCAGCGCACGATCCGTCATCTGGTCGATCAGCGCCTGATGATTGACCGCATCCTCGACAAGCTTGGCAAACAGATCAATGTCGCCCTCGGCCATCTCGTCGCCTTCGTACACGGCGCCGAACCGGTGATCGAGGAACTCCCGCACGACCTGCGGGCTGGGCTGACCCGAGGCTTCCATTTGAAACAGCGCCTGCACCGCATAAAGGCGCGCGGCAGAGCGCATCTTGCGTTTCTGGTTGCCCGACAGTTTGGGAGCCTGGCTGCTCATGCGTTTGACGATCCGTCCGACTGATCGGCACCCTGGTCGCTGCCCGCAGGCTTGAACCCGATGCCCTTGCTCTGGCCGCTCCACTTACGGGCCAGCGCGACAAGATGCAAGGCGGCCGCAGCGGCCCCTCCGCCTTTGTTCTGCCCCTTTGCGTCAGCGCGCACCTCTGCCTGAGCGCGGGTCTCGACCGTGAGGATCCCGTTGCCGATGCAAAGCCCCTGCAACCCCATTAGCTGGATCGCGCGGCTGCTGTCATTGCACACCGTCTCGTAATGCGTGGTCTCGCCTCGGATCACACAACCCAGCGCCACATAGCCATCGAAATCGCTGCGCCGGTCAGCCAGCGAAATGGCCGTGGGCACCTCCAGCGCGCCGGGCACCTCAACCAGCTCCCAGGTGCCGCCGACCGCCTCAATCTCGGCCTTGGCGCCGGCCACCAGATTGTCCGCGATGTCCTTGTAATAGGGCGCAACCACGATCAACAGCTTGACCGGATTGTCAAACGCCGGGCGCGGCAGGGTGTAATGGGTTTCCGATCCAGCCATCCCTCAGCCCTCCGAGATTTTGCGCGTGCCGACAATTTCGAGACCGTAAGCGTCCAGCCCCACCACATTGGGTTTGGGGCTGTCGGTCAACAGCTCCAGCTGCGACAGACCCAGCGACGACAGGATCTGGGCGCCCAGCCCGTATTGGCGCAACGTCGCGGGATGACGCGCCTCATCGGTGTCCAGCCTCATGCGGGTGTCACGCAACAGAACGACGACGCCGCGTCCCGCCTCGGCGACCTTGGTCATCGCGCGGCCGAACTCCGCCGCGCGACCGGGCGCGCCCAGGCCGACCACATCCATCATCGGGTCCATCGCATGCATGCGCACCAGAACCGGCGTGTCGCCCGAGATGTCGCCCTTGATCAGCGCGATATGCTCAGCGCCCTGGGTCTGATCCTCATAAATCCGCAACGTCCAGTCCCCGCCGAACTCCGAGGTAACCTCCTCTTCGCTCTTCAAGGTGACCAGATTGTCATGCCGCCGCCGATAGGCGATCAGATCGCTGATCGTGCCGATCTTCAGCCCATGTTTCTGCGCAAACCCCACCAGATCGGGCAACCGCGCCATGGTGCCGTCCTCGTTCATGATCTCGCAGATCACGCCCGACGGGTTCAGCCCGGCCAAACGCGACAGATCCATCGCGGCCTCGGTGTGGCCTGCCCTCACCAGCACCCCGCCATTCTTGGCCCGCAGCGGAAAAACATGGCCCGGCGTGGCAATATCCGCCGCGCCCTTGGTCGCATCGATGGCTACTGCCACGGTCCGGGCGCGGTCATGGGCGGAAATGCCGGTGGAGACCCCCTCCCGCGCCTCGATCGAAATCGTAAAGGCCGTCTCATGGCGCGATGAGTTATTCGTCGACATCAGCTCCAGCCCCAGCGCGTCGATCCGCTCGCCCGGAAGGCTCAGACAGATCAGCCCGCGCCCATAGGTCGCCATGAAGTTGATCGCCTCCGGCGTTGCCATCTGCGCGGGGATCACCAGATCGCCCTCATTCTCGCGATCCTCGTGATCGACCAGAATAAACATGCGCCCATTGCGCGCCTCGTCGATGATCTCGTCGATGGGAGAGATGGCATCCGCCCAGTCACTCTCTACCGGTCCGGGGGTCTCATAGCTCATGGGGCAACCGCCTTTTATCCTCGCTGTGTCCGCCAGATACCGTGGTGCTCAGCATTTGACCAGTGCGACATGGCGCCGAAACGGGCCGCTCTTGCGACAGCCGCACGGTCGCCGACACCTTCACCAGATAGCGCAACCACGCTCAGCACAGTCCTTGCAGGCCTGGCAGATAAGATCACACAAAACGCCCCGCCCCACCCTGCTTCTTCTCTTTCGAAATACCGGCGGGGGGGTTGGGGGGCTGGCCCCCCAACGCTCCGGCCACACCCGGCGCAAGCTAGTCAGCGGCGGCCCAAACCTCGACCTCGACCTTGAACTCGGGCCGGGTAAAACCCGACACGATCACCAGCGTCGAGGACGGCAAATGGCCCTCCGGGCATTCTGCCAGAAACGCATCGCGCGCCGCCATATAGCCCTGCATATGCGCGCGGTCGGTCACATAGGCGGACACATGCACCACATCCCGCGCGGTCATGCGGGCCTCTGCCAGGATCGCTGTAATGTTTGCAAAACAAATCTGCGCCTGATCGAACGGAGCCTCGGGCACCGATCCATCCGCTGCCAGCCCAAGCTGACCGGATGTGCGCACGATGCGGGCCCCGGCCGGAAGTTCCACCCCATGCGCATAACGCGCAAATGGCGGTGAGATTGACGCAGGGTTCAGGGATTTCATCACGCGCTCCGACAGGGGTGGGCTCACCTCCACTCTTGCCCGACCCCGGTTCCTTTGAAAAGAGAATCGCACCTCTCCGGCACAGATTTCATCGCAAAGACCACGCACCGACCATTCCTTGAAAGAATTACGGGACGGACCTTGGTGCCGCGCCACCGGACCGCGCCTTATGATAGTCGGACCATCAGTGATCTGACCAAGGCTTAAGCTCGGACCGGAAACCCGCAACCCCATAGCCGGGAACAGTATTTGCGATGTGCTGGGCAGCGTTTTCAGGGGCGCAAGGGAGAACGCCAATGACGGCAAGAGGTCCCGCGTTCTGAACAAGGAGTACAGCGGGAATGCTTTCGCGAGAGGTAGGCGTTCAACCCCCAATGATCGCCTGTCCTGGTTGCGGCCGAATGGATTTGTCGTCAGCGATCCCCGAAGAAAGAAAACACCCGCTATCGGCCAGCGCCGCGTCTTTCACGGCCTGATGCGCACAGCAGATGTTCGCGCATGCGCCTTTTGACGAAGCAGATGTGCGGCTAGGGTGAGGGCAGCCCGACCGCACAGGAGACACAGATGGACACCATCAAAGGCTATCACGCCCATGTCTATTTCGACGCCACCTCCGTCGATCCAGCCCGCGCGCTCTGTGCAGCGGTGCGCGACAGGTTCGGGGCCCAGATGGGCCGCGTGCATGAGCGCCCCGTGGGACCGCACCCGATGTGGTCTTGCCAGCTTGCTTTTGAGCCTGAGGCCTTTGCACAGATCATTCCGTGGCTGGCGCTGAACCGGCAGGGGCTGACCGTGTTTATTCATCCCGACACCGGCGACGATCTCAAGGACCACCGCGATCACGCAATCTGGATGGGTGCGATGCCCGCGCTCAAACTGGAGATGTTCGACAAAAAGGACGGTTGAAACCCTGCGGCGTGTCACCCGCCGCCAGCCGGATCAACGATAAAACCCGATCGAAGCGACAGAGATATCCGCCGCAAATTCCCGTCCGATGGCGAGGATGCCAACCCGGCGCAGGCGCGCGGGATCAAACCGCACCTCTGTCCGGTGCGGATCGAACCGGGAAAACGGGATGCGGATCGCGGTCCAATCCGGCGGCGCCAGGAACTCCGTGCGAAAAGATTGCCATGGCCGGGTCAGCGCGTCGGTGCGCAGGCGCAGATCATACCGTTCGCCATTGCCGCGCAGCACGATCTCAACGCCGGTATATCCGCTGGCATCCAGGAGCACGCGCCCGGGGCCCAGATCCATCGCCATCTGGACAAAACCGCCATTGTTATCCAGCGACACCTGGCCGGTCAGCCGCGTGGCGGTGCGCCCCTGCGATGTCTCGACGCGCAGCGCGCCGCGCGACACACCGCCCATGACGGTATCGGCGACGAATTCCCAGTGCGGCGTGAGTTGCAAATCGGCCTCCTGTGCGCGGGATGATGCGGGCATCATGCCCCAGACTGCAAGGCAGGTGCAAAGCAGGGCTCCCAAGACCGGCATCTGACGTGGCGGCAGCGCGTTGTCTGAGCGGCTGTTGTAGCGTCGCATATGGGCTCCTTGGTCTGGGTAGCAGGTATGGGCCCCCCCGTTGACAGGCCTGGTTGGCCCCCAGCCATATCACCCATGGCGCGTCCCGGTCATCCCGCGCGCCCGTAATTCCTGCCACGTTTGAGTCCTTGCCGACAACAGGGCTCGGCATCACGGGACAGATCGCACAGACGCGATCATGGCGGGTGGAAATAGTCTGGCATTTTTAGAACAAAGAGTGAACAATACTATCCGTGCATGGAAAACGATTCTTCATACGGGCAGATCCTGCGTCTGCCAAAGCGCAAGCTATCGGCCAGACAGAACCTGGCCGCCCCTGCCGAGCGGCCGGTTTTGACGGATGTCTTTCCCTCCTTGCCAACCGACCCTGCCGCCACAGGCTTTGTTCTGGCTTTATTGCGCGATGCGGATGGGCCGATCCTTTGGGTTCAGGATTACCTCTCCCGGCAGGAAAACGGACAGCTTTATACACCGGGTCTGCGCGCCTTGGGCGTCGACCATGCGGTCCTGCAAGTCACGGTCAGCCACCCGAGGGACGTTCTGTGGGCCATGGAAGAAGGCGCCGCCTGCGCGGGTCTGTCGGCTGTTATTGGCGAGATTTACGGCGGACCGGCCGCGCTCAGTTTTGTTGCCACAAAGCGGCTGGCCTTGCGGGCCGAGGGGTCAGGGGTGCCGGTTTATCTGATCCGCAGCGGCGATCCCGGCGGGTTGAGTGCTGCCCGCGCGCGGTGGCGTGTGGCCTCCATACCCTCGGAGCCGCACGCCCACGACACCCACTCACCGGGTCACCCGCAATGGGAGGCCGAACTGTTTCGTGCCCGGGGGCGCCCGCCCGGGCGTTGGATTGCCCGCCATGACCCAAAGGCCGTCAGAACAGCAGATCGTTTTCGTCTGGTTCCCCGCCCTGACGATGGAACGGTGGAGGCGGATGACGTCCCAGTATCGGACCGGTCCGGGGGATAATGTGCCGGTTGCGCTGTCGCGTGATGGCCCCCACGGTCCGGTGCTTCACAGCATCAATCACGCGGCACATGCGCGGGGCATGCAGCCCGGTGAACGTGTGGTCGATGCCCAGGCGATCCATCCCGATTTGCAGGTCGAGCCTGCGGATCTGGACGGCGACCACGCTTTGATGCAGCGGCTGATGTATTGGACGCGGCGCTGGTGCCCCTGGACGGTACAGGACGCAGATGACGGGCTGGCCCTTGATGTGACGGGGGCCGCACATCTGTTCGGCGGGCCCGCGGGGCTGTTGCGTGACATATGCCAGCGGTTTGCCATGCAGGGGCTGACAGCGCGGGTGGCGATGGCGCCGACACGCGGCGCGGCGCGGGCCCTGGCCCGGTATGACCCCGATCTCACGATCTGCACGGGTCGGGATGTGGCGCATCATCTGGCCCCGCTGCCGGTGATCGCCCTTGGCCTGGATCAGGCCACAACCCGTTTGCTGACCCGGCTTGGCCTGAAAACAATCGGCGCTCTGGCCGATATGCCCCGCGTGTCGCTGATGCGCCGCTTTGCCGATCTGGCGGTGGATCGCAATCCGCTGATCCTGCTGGATCGGGCGCTGGGGCGGGCGCCCGATCCCCTGAACGCCCCGCCGGACCGGCCGTATTTCATAGCCCGCGCGCGCCTGGCCGAACCGGTGATCGACCCCGTTCCGCATCTCAAAGGCCTTGTGGAAGACCTCTGCACCCAGCTTGCACAAGCCGAGCAGGGCGCCCGCCACATGCGCCTGACCATTTACCGGATCGACAGCGAATACAGGACCGTTCAATTGGGAACGGCCCGGGCCAGCCGCGACCCCGCCCATATGCTGCGCCTGTTCGATGGCAAGCTTGTCAGGATGGATCCCGGATTTGGCTTCGATCTGCTGACGCTGGAGGCCACGCGGGTGGAGCCTGTCTCGCTTACGCAGGAGCGGCTTGATGGCCAACCCGACAGCGACGCGGATATCGCCGGATTGCTGGATCGGCTGACAGCCCGGTTGGGCAAGGATAAGGTGACATGGCCCACATGGACCCAAACCCATAAGCCCGAACGCGTCGAAGGGCGGGTCCCGGCGCTGACCGCCGCGCCCGCCGCACCCCCCGCATTGCCCCGCGAGCGCCCTTTGCGCCTTTTGTCCCCGGCCGAGGAAGTGCACGTGATCTATTCCGTGCCGGAGGGGCCCCCTTCCCAGTTTCGCTGGCGGCGGGTGGTCTACAAATCCGCCCGCCACGCGGGACCCGAACGCATCGCGCCGGAATGGTGGCTGGATCGTCCCAGCACCCGGCTGCGCGATTACTACAAGGTCGAGGTTCAGGGCGGGCGTCGTTTCTGGCTCTATCGTGAGGGGCTGTTACATGACGGCAGAGGTGGCGCACCGCGCTGGTTCCTGCATGGATTTTTCATCTGATGCCTGTGCAGGAAGGCCATAAGCGGCGCACATTGGGCGAGGCGGACGGGTTCACACAAAACCCGCCAAGCCGGTATGTGGAATTCGGCCTGGCCAGTTGCTTTTCCTTTTTGCGGGCCGCCTCTGACGCGGTTGATCTGACCGCCACGGCAAACCGTCTTGGATATGACCGGATCGGCATCGCGGATCGCAACACGCTGGCCGGGGTGGTACGGATCCATACAGAGGCGCAAAAAGCCTGTGTCCGCCCCCTGATCGGGGCGCGCCTGGTGACGATGTGCGGCACCGAGCTGCTGGCGTATCCGCAGGACCGGACCGCCTATGCCCGTCTGTCCACCCTGCTGTCCAAGGGTAAGATGCAGACCAGTGACGGCCATTGGCAGGACAAGGGCGAGACGCATCTGACGCTGGAGATGCTGGCGGCCCATGCAAAAGGGCTGCATCTGATCGTGATACCGCAGGAAAACCTCGATCTCTTCGAGGCGGGCTTGCCGCGTCTGCTAAAATCCCTGCCCGGCATCCGTCACATCGGAGCGACCTTTCTTTATCGGGGCGATGACAGGGCGCGGGTCAATCGGCTGGACGCGCTTGCCCGGTCTCATGGCCTGTCGATCCTGGCCACCAATGACGTACTCTATCATGTGCCCGATCGGCGCCCCTTGCAGGATGTGATGGTCTGCATCCGCGAAGGTACCACCGTGCCCAAGGCCGGATATCTGCTGGAGGCCAATGCCGAACGGCACCTCAAGTCACCAGATGAGATGTGTCGGCTGTTTGCCGCATGGCCCCATGCCATCGCGGCAACCCGGACGCTTGCGGACCGGATCACCTTCGCGCTGACGGATCTGAAATACGAATACCCCCACGAAATCGTACCCGACGGTCGCACGGCCCAGCAGGAGCTGGAACGCTTGACATGGCAGGGCGCCGCAGAGCGCTATCCCGAAGGCACTCCGGCGCATGTAACCGAGACAATCGAAAAGGAATTCGCGCTGATCCAGACTAAGAAGATCGCCCGGTATTTCCTGACTATCCGCGACATCGTGCGTTTTGCCCGCCAGGAGGCGCAGCCTCCGATCCTGTGCCAGGGGCGCGGATCGGCCGCCAATTCCGCGGTCTGTTTCTGCCTTGGCATCACATCGGTCGACCCTAACGAGCATAATGTTCTGTTTGAACGGTTTTTGTCCGAAGAGCGTGACGAACCGCCCGATATCGACGTGGATTTCGAACATGAACGGCGCGAAGAGGTGATCCAGTACATGTATCGCAAATACGGCCGCCACCGGGCGGGCCTGTGCGCGACGGTGATCCATTATCGCCCGCGTTCGGCCATTCGCGAGGTCGGCAAGGCGATGGGGTTGTCCGAAGATATCACCTCGAAACTGGCCGGTACAATATGGGGCAGTTTCGAAGGCCAGGTGGATGACAGCCGCGCCAAGGAGGCCGGGCTGGATCTGTCTGATCCATACCTGCGCAAGGTGCTCACACTGGCCCGGCAGATGATCGGCATGCCGCGTCATTTGTCACAGCATGTGGGCGGTTTCATCCTGACCGAACGCCCCCTGACCGAGATCGTGCCGATCGGCAACGGCGCAATGCCCGAGCGCAGCTTCATCGAATGGGACAAGGACGATATCGACGCGTTGCAGATCTTCAAGGTCGATGTGCTCGCCCTGGGGATGCTGACCTGTATCGCCAAATGCTTTGATCTGCTGGACGCGCATTACGGACGACGACTGGAACTGGCGACCGTACCGGTTGAAGAGGACGGCCCCGACGATCAACGCCCCACCTATGACATGCTGTGCCGGGGCGACAGCCTGGGCGTGTTCCAGGTGGAAAGCCGGGCACAAATGGCCATGCTGCCCAAGCTGCGCCCGCGCACGTTTTACGATCTGGTGATCGAAGTCGCCATCGTGCGCCCCGGCCCCATTCAGGGCGACATGGTGCATCCCTATCTGCGGCGCAGACAGGGGATCGAGGAGGTCGAATACCCCAGACCCGGACCAGAACATCCGCAGGATGAGCTTGAGAAAATCCTCGACCGTACCTTGGGTGTTCCGATCTTTCAGGAACAGGCCATGAAGATCGCCATGGATGCCGCCTGCTTTACCCCCGCCGAAAACAACGAGCTGCGGCGTGCCATGGCAACCTTTCGGTCGCGCGGCACCATTGGAACCCTACAGGAAAAAATGGTCGGGCGCATGATCGAGCGCGGTTACGCGCCGGAATTTGCCACGCGCTGCTTTGACCAGATCAAGGGGTTTGGCGAATACGGGTTTCCCGAAAGCCATGCGGCCAGCTTTGCCAAGCTGGTCTATGTCTCAAGCTGGATGAAATGCCACTATCCCGCGGCCTTTGCCTGTGCCCTGCTGAATGCGCAGCCCATGGGGTTTTACGCCCCGGCACAGATCGTGCGCGATGCCCGCGACCACGGGGTCGAGATGCGCCCGGTCGACGTCAACTATTCCGATTGGGATTGCACGCTTGAACCCTGTGAGGATGGCTTTGCGCTGCGCCTGGGCCTGCGTCAGGTGGATGGCTTGCAGCAAACGGCCGCGTCGCGGATCATGGGCCAGCGTGATACCCCCTATACCAGTGCGGGCGATCTCAAGGCGCGCGCGGCTTTGGATATGAAAGCGATCCGTCACCTGGCCGCCGCCGATGCGCTGCGCAGTATGGGCATCGACCGCAGGCAGGCGCTCTGGCAGGTCGCGGCTCTCAAGGACGCCCCCGCCCTGCCGATCTTTGCGCATGTCTCAGCCGCAGCACAGGGCCCTGAGCCCCACATACGGCTTCCTCAAATGCCAAAGGCCGAACATGTCGTGGCCGATTACCAAACGCTGCGCCTGTCTCTCAAGGCGCACCCGATGTCATTCTATCGCACCAGTCTGCGCGCCCAGGGCTTTGCCGCCGCCTCCGATTTGCCCTGCCTGCGCCATGGGCACCGCGTTTGCCTCGCCGGGCTCGTGCTGGTCAGACAAAAACCCGGGAGCGCGAAGGGCGTCTGCTTTATCACGCTGGAGGACGAGACCGGCGTCGCGAACCTTGTGATCTGGCCAAAGATGTTCACGGCCTATCGCGCGACGATCATGTCCGCCAGGCTGTTGGTCGTGCGGGGACGGGTTCAGACCGATGGCCGCGTTATCCATGTCGTCGCCGATGATCTGCAAGATCGCAGCGACCGCTTGGCAAGCCTGTCGGACGCGCCCTGCCCCACGATCACCACGCGCGGCGATCATCCGACCCACCCCCTGCCCGCTCAAGTCGGGATCAGAGGACATCCGCGCAGTGTCCGCGTCATCCCCAAATCGCGGGATTTTCATTAAAGGACCCGGTCTGCCTGCACCGCCCCGGAACGATCCGTCTCACCTGCGCCGTCCGGATGGATTTCTCCAACCGATCCAATCCGCGCCGCGCCATCGCCCCGCCTGCACAGCTCCGAGCCGAGCCTTGTTTGCAAATCAGCACACACCGCTCTTGACCTTTGGGGCCAGTTTTGAACACATCTCACAACCGCCGAGGGGAAGAGATATGCATAGACCAGCCATCACAGGCTCAGGCGTGTTCACGCCGGAACAGACCATTACGAATGCCGAATTGGTCGAGGCGTTCAACGCCTATGCCGATCACTGGAACGCCCAGCACGCCGAGGACATCGCCAGTGGTGCCTGTAAGGCCAAGGAGCATTCATCCGAGGAGTTCATCCTCAAGGCCTCTGGCATAGAACAGCGTTATGTCCTTGATAAATCAGGCGTTCTTGATCCTGATGTAATGCATCCGCTGTTGCGCCAGCGCGATGACGACGAACCCGGCGTGATGGCGGAAATGGCGGTCGATGCCTGTCACAAGGCGCTGGCCCAGGCGGGCAAGACAGCCGCGGATGTCGACGCGGTGATCTGTGCGGCCTCCAACCTTGAACGCGCCTATCCGGCGGTCGCGATCGAAATCCAGGATCTGCTGGGCATTAAAGGCTTTGCCTTTGACATGAATGTCGCGTGCTCATCCGCCACCTTCGGCATCCAGGCTGCCGCCGACATGGTACGCTCGGGCTCCATCCGCTCCGCGCTGGTCGTCAATCCCGAGATTTGCTCGGCCCATCTGGAATGGCGCGACCGGGACTGCCATTTCATCTTTGGCGACGTGGCGACAGCCGTGTTGATCGAGCGTGCAGAGGATGCCACCGGGTCATACTTTGAAATCAAATCAACCCGCTGCGCGACCGAGTTCTCGAACAATATCCGCAACAATAACGGATTTCTGCGCCGCTCCCGCCCCGACGGAATGGCCGACCGCCGCGATATGCAGTTCATGCAGAACGGTCGCAAGGTGTTCAAGGAAGTGTTGCCGATGGTCAGCCAGCATATCGCTGATCACATGGACGATACCGGGATCAAGGCAGACGACCTTAAACGCCTCTGGCTGCACCAGGCCAACAAAACGATGAACGATTTCATCGGGCGCAAGGTGCTGGGGCGCACGCCCGAGACCGGCGAACAGCCCAATATCCTCCAGGATTACGCCAATACCTCCTCGGCAGGCTCCATCATCGCTTTTTCCAAATACTCCAACGATCTGGCGGAAGGCGATCTGGGCGTCATCTGCTCCTTTGGCGCAGGATATTCGGTCGGTTCCGTGATCGTCGAACGCCACGGATAACGGGACGGCGGGCGGGGCGATGTGCGGCGCAGCCCGCACCAGCGGCGTCCCGCCGTCAGATGTTTTTCAAAGACACCCGCTCATGCACGGCTTCGGCGCTTTCGACCCGCTCGGAGTACCGATCCACCAGATACTCCTTGCGCCCACGCATCAGCCAAGTGAACTTCGCCAACTCTTCCATTACATCCACGATCCGACGATAAAGCGGCCCGTCGGGCAATCGCGCGCCCTCGCCAAACTCCAGCCACGCCTTGGGGATCGAGCTTTGGTTCGGGATCGTCACCATCCGCATCCAGCGCCCTAAGATACGCATCTGATTGACCGCGTTAAACGACTGCGACCCGCCCGAGACCTGCATCACCGCCAAGGTCTTGCCCTGGGTCGGGCGGATCCCGCCTTTCAGCGATAAGGGCAGCCAGTCGATCTGCGTTTTCATCAGGCCCGTCATCGCGCCATGCCGTTCCGGGCTTGACCAGACCATCCCTTCCGACCAGGTCGCAAGCGCGCGCAACTCCTTGACCTTGGGGTGGTCCGCGCTTTGATCATCCACCAGAGGCAGGCCCGAGGGATCAAAAAACCGCGTCTCACATCCCAGGGCGCGCAGCACCCGCGCACCCTCCTCCGCCGCCTTGCGGGAATAGCTCTGGGGCCGCAACGAGCCGTAGAGGAGCAAGATACGGGGCGGGTGACGCAGATCACCGGGCGCGGCCAACGCCTCCACATCCACCGGCCGCAGCGCCTCGCTTGCGATCTGAGGCAGTTCGCTCAGATCACGCATTGTCGCTTTCCGTTTCAAGATGCAGCTTCATGTCGATCAGCACCTGTTGCAGCATCACCGTCTCTTTCAACAACCGTTTGGCCTCGGCGACCGTGATCACCCCATCCTCGATGGATTGCTGATACTCGGCCATCAGCATCGCAAATCTCTGGCTCAGCGCGATGACGTCGGAATTCACCCCGCCCGAGCGCTCGGTATTGGGATGCCGATCATCATAGGACAGAGTAATCCCCCGAAGTTCCGCAAGAGCGGACGTCACATGCGGATAAGACGAGGCCGCCTCCAGCCGGGCCACCGCATCAATCGGCATGAAGCGGTCGGCATGCTCGTCATGTTCAGAATAGTACCGTCCCAGAGTCGCCTTGGACTTGCCGGTCAGCATGCACGCCGCCTCGATGCCCACATCCTTGACCAGCGCCTCGGTGTGTTTTTTCAGATATCCGGTGTATTCCGCCAAATCCTGCCCTCCGCTCACCCCCCAGCGCCCCGCATGTAAAACGGGGAAACACAGGGCCATTTTCCCATTATGGCCTTCTAGGGTATCTGGCAGTCTTTGACTATCCCAACGGTTTGCTTGGGGGGGTAACAAGTGAGCTAAATCACCACTCCGGTTAAAGAGTTTCGTGGCCGGTTGCCCAACATGCATCCGGCCACGTGACGACAGACTTCTGCCTGCTACACACAGCGTCCCATCCCCAGGACCATACAGTCAGTCCCCATGTGGCGCGATGTGCAGCGGGCGGTTTTTTGTGGCGCTCGCAGCGCTTGCACGACGCCCCAACGCTGGCTAGAGATCGCCCATGGCCAAGCTATTTTTCAACTACTCCACGATGAATGCCGGCAAATCGACATTGCTGTTGCAGGCCTCGCATAACTACCGCGAAAACGGTATGGATACCTTTTTGCTGACCGCCCATCTCGACACCCGCGCGGGCGATGGCCGGATCGCGTCCCGCATCGGGATCGGTGCCAGCGCCGAGACGTTTACGCCGTCTTCAGATCTGTTTGCCAAAGTCGTCGACAGAGTAAACGAGGGGGTGATCGCTTGTGTTTTTGTCGATGAGGCGCAGTTCCTCACCCCCGATCAGGTCTGGCAGCTTGCCCGTGTTGTCGATGATCTGTCGGTGCCGGTGATGTGTTATGGCTTGCGGGTCGATTTTCTGGGCACGCTCTTTCCCGGCTCGGCCACGCTTCTGGCACTCGCGGATGAGATCCGTGAGGTGCGTACGATCTGTCATTGCGGCAAAAAGGCCACCATGGTCATCCGCAAGGACGATCAGGGCCGTGTTCTGACCGAAGGGGAGCAGGTGCAGATCGGAGGCAACGAAGCCTACATTTCCCTGTGCCGCCGTCATTGGCGGGAGGCTGTCGGCGACAGCCAGGTCACCTAACCGGAGCCACCGCCCCCGCGGGAGCCGAGCCGTAGCGTCGCCCCAGTTGCGCCATTGGATCGTCGGCGCCCAATCACGACGCGCAGGCGCTATATCGGCCCTCACCCGGGATGTGAAAGCCCCCGCTGAAACGAGCATCCCCGCGATGGTCACGCCAGCTATCGCACGGACGCGCCATGTACTCGGTCCAGCTCAAGACCGCCCAATGGATCGGCCTCCCAAACATCCGCGACGAAACGGGTTGCCTGTCCTCAGACCGGGTTCGGCAGCGCCCGCCCTTCGACAAAGGCCTGCACGTTGTCCAGCACCATCATGCCCATATCCGTGCGCACATTCAGCGCCGCCGTTCCCAGATGCGGCAGAAGCGTCACGTTCTCCATCGCCATCAGCGCCGCGGGCACCTGCGGCTCAAACTCATAAACATCGAGCCCGGCACCCGCGATCTGACCCGCCCGGAGCGCCGCCACCAGGGCCGCCTCGTCCACCACATCGCCCCGCGCGATATTGACGAAAATCGCATGTGGTTGCTGTGCGGCAAACACAGCCTCATCTATCAGGTGATGCGTCTCAGCCCCGCCCGGCACTGCGACCACCAGGATATCGCATTTGCCCGCAAGCTCTGTCAGGGAGCCGTCTCGGGCCGCCGGAAACGCCAACGCCTTGTCGCTGCGACTGACATAGCGGACATCCATCCCGAACCCGAAATGACAGCGCCGGGCAATCGCCTGACCGATGCGCCCCATACCGACCACGCCCAATGTCTGGCCCGTGACATGCAGACCCAGCATCTGCGTCGGGTGCCAGCCGTTCCACTGGCCTGCGCGCAGCATCCGCTCTCCCTCGCCCGCGCGCCGCGCGGTCATCAGGATCAGCGTCATCGCGATATCGGCGGTGGCATCGGTCACCGCACCGGGCGTATTGGACACCGCAATGCCATGCCTGCGCGCAGCCTCCACATCAATATGGTTGTACCCGACCCCGAAATTGGCGAGCAGCTTGCAACGAGGGTCTGGTACGTCGTCAAAAACATCCGCCTGAAAACGATCACCCAGCGTGGGCATCACAATGTCATAATCTCGCAGAGCCTGACGCAGTTGCTCGCCCGACAGCGGCATGTTCGACGGGCGGATCTCCACATCGAATGTCGCGCGCGCGCGCGCTTCGACTGCGTCCGGCAAGGGCCGGGTCAACCACAGTTTCATCAGTGCATCCTCCCCCCGTCGGGCACCCTGTGCCCCGGTTCGATGAGGACAATCTCTCCATCCGCATCCGGCAGGCCCAGCACCAGAACTTCGGACATGAACGGGCCGATCTGGCGCGGCGGGAAGTTCACGACCGCCATCACCTGTCGCCCCACCATCGCTTCGGGAGTGTAATGGGCGGTGATCTGGGCGGAAGATTTCTTCTCCCCGATCTCTCCGCCAAAATCGACCCAAAGCTTGATCGCCGGTTTGCGTGCCTCAGGAAATGATTCCGCGCGGGTCACGGTGCCCACGCGGATGTCCACCTTGAGAAACTCATCGAACGAAAGGTTATCCACGCGACAACTCCCTTGACCGATCGGTGGCTGCCGCAACCGCGTCGCGTAACAGCTTGGGAAAGCCGGTCTGATCATTCATCAGAACCTCAAGGGCGGCCTGCGTGGTCCCGTTGGGGCTGGTGACATTGATGCGCAGCTCGGCAGGTGTCTCCTGCGCGGTCTCCGCCAGCGCGCCGGCACCCGCCACTGTCGCCTTGGCCAGTGTCATCGACAAGTCTGCGGGCAGGCCCTGCGCCTCCCCCGCGGCGGCCAGCGTCTCGATCAGGTGGAACACATAGGCCGGACCAGAGCCGCTGACGCCGGTTACCGCATCCATCTGCGCCTCGCTTTGCAAGCGCACAGTCTGCCCCACAGCGGACAAGAGCGCCTCGGCCTGGGCCACTTGATCTTCGGACACATCCGCGCTGCCGATCAGCGCGGTGATCCCCCTGCCAATCGCCGCGGGCGTGTTGGGCATGGCCCGGATCACCGGGGTGCCGGCACCCAGAACCTCCCTGAAATACTCAATCGGCGTACCGGCCGCAACCGAGACAAAGAGCGTCCCGCCCCCGCCAAGTGCGGCCATGGACGGCAGAGCATCCGCCATCATCTGGGGTTTCACGGCCACCAGGACGATTGCAGGTGCTGCGGGCCAGTCGCTGTTCAGATGCACCCCCTGGGCCTTGACCCAGTCCGAGGGTGCAGGATCGCGCACCCAGACCGATCCGGGTGGCAGGCCGCCCTCAAGCCAGCCAGCCAGCATGGCCGACCCCATCTTGCCGCATCCCAAAAGCACCAGCCCCCGGGACGCCACGTGATCCATATTCATCAATGGCCCTTTCCCCTCTTGCGGTTGGGGCCGAGTGTTACGCGTGCCCGTAGGCCTCTGCAATGGCTGCCTGCATAGCCTGTTCCGGTGTACGGTCACCCCAGATCAAAAGCTGCATTGCGGGGTAGTATCGCTCCGCGCTCAGAACGGCGGCGTTGATCATGGTGTCGATCTGCTCGGCGCTGGCCACCTGTCCGCCAGCCAGCACCAGACCATAGCGATAGACCATCAGTTTGGGTTGCGCCCAATAGGTGAACGCCCCGGCCCAGCATTGATCATTGACGATATTGATCAGCTCGAACAGGCCGGGCAGCTTGTCTTCCGGCGGGTCCATTTCAAATGTGCAGACCAGGCGCAGCGTCTCATCATAGCTGGACCAGGCAAGTGTCAGCGAATAGGTGCGCCACTGACCCGCCACCGCCATGGCGATCTGATCGTCGCCGATACGGTCGAAATCCCATTCGTGATGCTCGGCGATGTGCTCGACGATGTCGATGGGGTGAATGTCGTCTTCCAGATACTGCTCGGAAAGGGCCATGGTGCCACCTCACTGCTCTCTAGCGTCAATGGGCGCTTGGCGCCCCAGCGCTAGGTGACTGCTCTATGGACCGGGGCGATCCCCCGTGCCCATACAAGATATGGTGCTTTGCACGCAGCCTTGTGGCAACCCCTATTTTTGGGGATAACCGCAATAACTTGTGGATAGCGGACTGCATTGCCCGAAATATCGACGTTCAGGGATGAGCGTTGATTTACTGAGGCAGCGCATCAGATGAAATATGCGCGCCACTGGGTGGGCGCATCGCCTGCGCATTTGGTTGTATCTGACACTGGCGCAGCAGCGCCGCTATTGGGTCGCGCGCCGCTTGGTGCGGATGCCCTATTTCTTGGACTTCTTGCTTTCCAGCGCCACGATCCGCGCTTCCAGGGCCGCGTTTTCCTCACGTGCTTTCTGAGCCATTGCGCGCACAGCATCGAATTCTTCGCGCGTGACCAGATCGCGGTCGGCCAGCCAGCGGTCTATCATGGATTTCATCGCCGTTTCAGCCTCTTCGCGCGCACCCTGGGCCACGCCCATCGCGTTGGTCATCAGCTGCGAGATGTCGTCCATAATTTTGTTGCGGGTCTGCATGACAGAAACCTCCTTCGCGTCGCCATCTATATGGGCATCACCAGCCGCCGAGGCAAGGTTGACTTCGCCCGGGACCTCTGTTGAGTGGCGTCCATGCACGCTGTCCTGTCTTTCCCCGATATCGCGCCCGAGCTCTTTTCGATCTCTATCGGCGGTTTTGAGTTCGCGCTGCGCTGGTACGCGCTGGCCTATATCGCAGGCATCCTGCTGGCCTGGTGGATCGCCGTGCGCGCGGTCAGATCCCCGGCCCTTTGGCCCGCACAGACGGCACCCATGACCAAAGAGCAGGTGGACGATTTCCTGACCTGGGCTATTCTCGGGATCATTCTGGGCGGTCGGTTGGGGTTTGTCCTGTTCTATCAGCCGGGTTTCTATCTTCAGAACCCCGGACAGATTCCGATGATCTGGCAAGGCGGCATGGCCTTTCACGGCGGGCTCTTGGGTGTCGTTCTGGCGGGCTATGCCTATACCGCGCGCTACCGCATCCCACGCCGTAGTGCTGCGGATCTGATTGCCCTGGTCGTGGCCCCTGGCATCTTTTTCGGGCGCCTTGCAAATTTCATCAATGCCGAACTTTGGGGCCGTCCCACCCAGCTGCCCTGGGGCGTTGTCTTTCCCGGCCAGGCGGCCCAGGATTGCCCGGGAGTGATGACGCTCTGTGCCCGCCACCCGTCACAGCTCTATGAGGCGCTGCTCGAAGGGTTGATACTGGGCGCTTTGCTGGTCTGGCTGGCGTGGCGGCACGGCGCGCTCCAGCGTCCCGGGCTGATCGCAGGGGTCTTTTTCGTCGGCTACGGCGCCGCGCGGTTCGCGGTTGAGTTCGTGCGCCAGCCCGATGCGCAATTCGTCTCTGCGGGCAATCCGCTGGGGCTTGCGCTGCATGCCGGAGGCTGGGGTCTGACAATGGGGCAACTTTTGTCAGTGCCGATGATCCTCTTGGGCGTCTGGCTGATCCGGACGGCCCGAGTACGGACATGAGCCTGCTTGATCTGCTGGTCGCGCGGATCACAGCGCAAGGCCCCATAACCGTCGCTGAGTACATGGCGGACTGTCTGCTGCATCCGGCATTCGGCTATTACGCCACCCGCGACCCTCTGGGGGCGGAGGGGGATTTCATCACCGCACCGGAAATCAGTCAGATTTTCGGAGAGCTTTTGGGCCTCGGCCTCGCCCAGAGCTGGGTCGCACAGGGCCGCCCCCAGCGGATTATCCTGGCCGAGGCCGGCCCCGGGCGCGGCACCCTGATGGCCGATGCCCTGCGCGCCGCGCGCGCCGTGCCGGGGTTTGTCGAAGCGGCCCAGTTGGTGCTGCTGGAGGCATCCCCCACCTTGCGCACCCCTCAGGCCGACATGCTTGGCGGCTACGCCCCTCACTGGATCGAAAGCCTGGGCGATCTGCCTGACGACGCACCGCTCTTTTTCATTGCGAACGAGTTTTTCGACGCCCTGCCGATCCGGCAGTTTCAGCGGGACGGCCGGATGTGGCGGGAACGGCAGGTCGGGGTGGCAGGCGACGCGCTGCGGTTCGGTTTGGGACCCGCACAGCCGCAACCCGCGCTCGCACACCGGCTTGACGACACAACCGATGGCGATCTTATCGAACACTGCTCTGCCCTGGCCCCGGCCATTGACGCCATCGGCCAGCGAATCGCAGTGCACGGCGGCGCGGCGCTGATCGTGGATTATGGCGACTGGCGCTCTTTGGGGGACACGTTGCAGGCGCTGCGCGACCATAAACCGGTGGACCCGCTCAAGACGCCCGGTGCTGCCGATCTCACCGCTCATGTGGATTTCGAGGCGATCGCGCAGGCCGCCCCGTGCGCCCATACCCGGCTGACCACACAAGGCGTCTTTCTGGAACGCCTCGGCATCACGCATCGGGCCCGATCGCTGGCCCAACATCTGACCGGCAACCCGCTCGACAACCTGATTGCCGCACATCGCCGGTTGACGCACCCTGAGGAAATGGGAAACCTGTTCAAGGTGATTGGGCTTTTCCCCGAAGGTCAGGCGCCGCCACCCGGATTGGACATATGACGCTTGAGATTCTCACCTCCGACCACCTCGCCCCGCTTAGGCATGGGTTTTTCACCCGCAAGGGCGGCGCCTCCAGCGGGGTGTTCGCAGGTCTGAACTGTGGTGCGGGCTCCTCTGATCAGGCCGAAATCGTGGGCATCAACCGTGCGCGGGTTGCCGACGCGATGGACCTGGACCGCGAGGCCCTGCTGGGCGTTCATCAGGTGCATTCAGCGCATGTGGTGACAGTAACGGCACCCGATCAGGACCGAGATCAAGCGGATGCGCTGGTGACCAGGCTGCCCGGCCTGGCGCTGAGTGTTCTGACAGCAGATTGCCAGCCGGTTCTGTTTGCCGATGCCCAGGCCGGGGTCATCGGCGCCGCACATGCCGGATGGCGCGGCACGCTCGATGGCGTGCTCGAATCGACATTGGACGCGATGGAGGCCCTGGGCGCCAACAGGTCTCAAATCACAGCCGTCATCGGGCCGTCAATCAGCCAGCGTGCCTATGAGGTGGGTCCCGAATTTCTCGATGAGTTCCTGGACGGCGATCCCGATAACGCGCGTTTTTTCGCAAATGGTCAGGGCGATCGGTATCAGTTCGATCTGCCCTCCTTTGGCTTGCACCGGTTGCGCCGCGCCGGGGTCGGTGCGGCGGTCTGGACCGGCCATTGCACATATTCCGACCCGGCGCGCTTTTTCTCCTATCGTCGCAGCCGACACGACCAAGAGGCCGATTACGGGCGGCTGATTTCGGCCATCCGGCTTTAGGGCGATCCCGCGCACCGGCTCAGAATGCGGCAGGCCCGTCGTCAAGACGCCACAATCTGACAGAAACAATGCCGCGCAGCCCGGTTGGATTGTTCATGCATTGCCGCGATTGACGGTTTTTACAGGCCTTTGACCGGCATGGCCAGTTTGCCCCAATTGCCCTGATCAGCCGTGCCTCTATCGTGAGGGGTTTCCCAATTCGGCCCAACCGCGGCCCAAAACACCGATCATTCTGGATCGGAGCAGACAAAAAACGCGCCGGAAAACCGGACAGAGGCAGGAGACAGACCATGACCGTACGAAACCGCTTTATCAAATCGGTAATCGCATCGACGAACGCCAGCGAAACCCAGATGCCGTGGACCCGTGGTAGCACGCGCCGCAAAATGATTGCGCGCCGCGACGAAGCTGCATCGCAGACGCCGCGGATCAAGACCGGCTGACCGCTTGGGCGGGAAATCCGCGCGCCTGCCCTCCTGTGGGGCAAGGGCACCTCCCGATCCGCGTTCCGATGCGGGGGTTTTGCGGCCGGGACACAAGATCTGCGAATCAAAATGTGGCAGGATTGGTGGATATTGACAAAACAATCCGTCGGCTCGGACCCGGACTGATCCCGATGACCCATCAAATGTGCGCGATTTTTTGACAATCAGCCGGAAATCACGCCATTAGCACCTTCGTTAGATGGAAATGTCCATCTGTCGTTGTCGGTGGGGGCCGACGCGGATGTGACCCTGGTTCAAAGGGTAGACGTGATGAATTGGAGCCCCACCCCAACGCGCCCAGCCGAGGCTGATCGCTTGGATATCGCCCGGTTGATGGAACAGATGCCCGGCGGCAAACGGCCACAGCTGCGACCCTGCCGCGCGACCTGGATGGATACGCGTGGCGATATTCAGGACACGCGCTTTCTGATTCCCGCCCATGCGGTGTTCGAAGCGGCATTCTGCGCCTTTGCCCGCGGGACGCTGATCGATACCGACACCGGACCGACCGCGATCGAAGATCTGCTGCCCGGCGACAAGGTTCTGACCTCGGACGGGACCGGGCAGGCCGTGACCTGGATCGGCACCACGACACTGGTGCCTGTCGATCCTTCGGCGCGTTTACGGTCCGTTCCGCTTTATCGGGTGATGACAGATGCCTTTGGCCTGGCGCGGCCAATCTCCCCGATGATCGCGGGTCCTTCGGCACGCGTTCCCGGCCGGTCGGGACAAGGGCTCTGCTCGCTCGCGGCCTTTGAAGACGGCGTGCAGGTGGCGCGGATCACCCCTCCTTCCCCCGTCGAGATGTTCCATCTGTGCCTGAAGGACCATGCTCTGATCCGGGTCGGAGGTCTGGATTTCGAGACCTACCATCCGGGCCATGGCGCGCTCAGCGAAATGAGGCCCGCGATGCGTGATCTTTTCCTCAAGCTTTTCCCGCAGATCGACCATGTCGCCGATTTCGGCCTGATGGTGCAGCCGCGAGAACCTGAGCCGCCGACCGAGGATGCCAGCGCTGCCTAAGCCTGACGGCTCAGCCGGTCTTCGAGGACGTCAAAGGGCACGCCCGGATCATCCTTGGCCGCACGGATCACCAGCGAGGTCTTGACGCTGGCCACATTCGGTGTGGTCAAAAGCTCTCCGGTCAGGAAATTCTGAAAGCTCGACAGATCCGGCGCCACGCATTTGAGGATGAAATCCACCTCGCCGTTGAGCATGTGGCACTCGCGCACCAGCGACCAGCCCCGGCAGGCGCCCTCGAATGCGTTGAGATCGGCCTGGGCCTGGCTTTGCAGACCGACCATGGCAAAGACCTGCACCTCGAACCCCAGCTCGCGCGCATCGACATCGGCGTGATAGCCGCGGATATACCCGGCCTCCTCCAGCGTGCGCACGCGGCGCAGGCAGGGTGGCGCCGAGATGCCGACGCGCTTGGCCAGTTCGACATTGGTCATTCGGCCATCGGCCTGAAGTTCCGTAAGGATTTTGCGGTCGATATCATCGAGTTTCGTCGTCGCCATATGCGCTCCCCCGGCTTCGCGATTCTTATATCAGCGCCGCGGGTACGCGCAATATTGTTTCACCGATGCGCAACATTATGAATTGATACTGTTCACTCTGTGCACAGTTCACAGGCGAGCGATCCGATACTGCAAGGGGTTTAAGCGTGCCGCAGTGACGGTTATATCCAAGACCCGCAGCGGTGTGGAATCGCTGCGCGGAAACTGGGGACAGATCATGAGCACGACGCGCCACACCAAGGTTTTGATCATCGGATCAGGTCCGGCTGGATATACCGCCGCGGTTTATGCCAGCCGCGCGATGCTGGAGCCGATTCTGGTGCAGGGGATCGAACCCGGCGGGCAGCTGACCACCACGACCGAGGTCGAGAACTGGCCCGGCGATACCGAGGTGCAGGGCCCCGATCTGATGGTCCGGATGGAGGCGCATGCCAAAGCGATGGGCTGCGAGGTGATCGGCGACATCATCACCTCGATTGATTTCTCCACGCGCCCCTTCGTGTGCCAATCCGACAGCGGCACCGAATATGTAGCCGATGCGGTGATCCTGTGCACTGGTGCGCGCGCCAAATGGCTGGGGCTTGAGACCGAAGAAAAGTTCAAGGGCTTTGGCGTCAGCGCCTGTGCCACCTGCGATGGGTTTTTCTATCGCGGCCAGGAGATCGTCGTGGTTGGCGGCGGCAACACCGCTGTGGAAGAGGCGCTGTTTTTGACCAATTTCGCCTCCAAGGTCACGCTGATCCATCGGCGCGACGAACTGCGTGCCGAGGCGATCCTGATCGACCGTTTGATGAAGAACCCCAAGATCGAGCCGCTGTGGTTTCACGAGCTGGACGAGGTGTACGGCACCGACAATCCTCTCGGCGTCGAAGGCGTCAAGGTCCGCCACACCAAGACCGGAGAGATCACCGATATCCCCGCCAAAGGCGTCTTTATCGCCATCGGCCACGCGCCCGCCAACGAGTTGGTTAAGGACACGCTGGAAACCCATATGGGCGGCTATGTGGTGACCAAGCCCGACAGCACCGAAACCTCCATCCCCGGTGTCTTTGCCGCCGGAGATCTGACCGATCACAAATACCGCCAAGCCGTCACCAGCGCCGGCATGGGCTGCATGGCAGCCCTGGAGGCAGAGCGGTTTCTGGCCGAACAAAGCGACGCCGCCGAACTCGCCGCCGAGTGATCTGGGTCGCCGACCGCGTCTGGCGGATCGACTTTGCCCATCGGGTCGCGACCCCTCTGGCCCGGCCCGGGCGACCGAGGGGTGGTGCAAGCGTGGTGCTTGACCCCGCCCGAGGCGCAGCACACAGTTGCGCCATGCGCCTCTTCGACCCGAGCCACGACAGATGAGCCCGCTCTGGCGGGGAAGCCTTGCCACCCGGCTGCGCATCGTCTCGGGCCTTGTGCTTTTTGGCTATGCGCTTTTTCATTTCCTCAATATCGGGATGGGCCTTGCCTCGCCCGCCGCGATGGAGGCGATGCAGGAGGCCCGGCAGGTGGTGACACGGTCAGGGGCCGGCACGGTGATCCTTTACAGCGCGCTGATCATACATGCTGCGATGGCGCTGGTCGGGCTGGCGCAACGTGGCACCTTGCGGATGCCCCTGCGCGAGGCGATACAGCTTGGCTTTGGGCTCACAATCCCACTGTTTTTGATCACCCACATTATCTTTACCCGCGGCGCGCATGAGATCTTCGGGGTCAATGACGATTACGGCTATCTGATCGGGCTGATCTGGGGCAGCAGTTCGGCCTGGACGCAGACCGCCCTTCTTTTGCTCGTATGGATCCATGGCTGCATCGGACTGCATATCTGGCTCAGGGCCAAGGCCTGGTGGCGAGCCGCCCAGCCCTGGCTGATCGCGCTCGCGGTGCTGGTGCCCGCCTTTGCGATGGTGGGGTTTGTCACCGAGGGTCGGCGCATCACAGTAGCCTTCGCAGATCCAGATCGGGTGCAGGGTCTGCTGGCCCTCTATAACTGGCCCGATGCCCCCGCCTTTGACGCGATGGTGGCCTGGAAGGATTACGGTCTACAGCTCTTTTGGCTGCTTTTGGGGCTGAGCATGGCCGCCTATGCGCTGCGATGGCTGATGCGGCGGCGCCAGTCTGTGCGCATCTCTTACGTTGATGGGCCCGGTATCGCGGCCCCCAAAGGGTTGACCCTGCTTGAGATGTCGCAGGCCAATGGCATCCCTCATACCTCTTTGTGTGGCGGCAAGGGGCGCTGCACCACTTGCCGCGTGGTCATTGAAAGTGGGGCCGATCATCTCCACCCGCCGGGACCGGCAGAGGCCCGCAGCCTTGCGGCCGTGGGCGCGCGCGTCGGCACACGGCTCGCCTGTCAGATACGGCCCGCGGGCCCGCTGACGGTTTTTCGGGTGTTTCAGCCCGACGGGCGGCGCAAACGCGCCCATGCCAGCCAGGGGGAGGAACGGCGCCTGGCCATTCTGTTTCTCGATATGCGCGGCTTTACCGCCCGGACCACGGGACAATTGCCTTACGACGTGGTGTTTCTGCTTAACCGCTTCTTTGATGCAATCGTCCCGCCGATCACCGGCGCGGGGGGCACAGTGGATAAATATCTGGGGGACGGTCTGCTCGCCGTGTTTGAGACCGCCGATGAAGCGAGCTCGGCCCGGGCCGGTCTAAAGGCGGTCAAGGGCATCCTCTCGGCGCTTTTGGCATTCAACGAAACGCTGGAAGACGAGGGATCAGATCCAGTCCGTGTCGGCATCGGCCTGCATCTTGGCGAGATCGTTCTGGGCGAGATCGGCGCCGGGCACGCCCCCCGCACGATCATCGGAGACGCGGTCAACACCGCCAGTCGGCTTGAGGCGAAGACAAAGGAGCTTTCAGTGCCCCTTTTGATCACCGAGGCCTTGCTTGCCGCCGCCGGTCTTGACCCTTCAGACCTTCCGCTTGTGACACTGGAGCTGCGTGGCGTCAGCGCGCCGGTTGCCGCCTTGCCGGTTGTCGATTTGGCTGAGCTGGACGCGCTGCCCGCCCCCTGACACGCCTGCTCAGGTCGGCATCTTCCAGAGTAGCGGACCCCTTGTTTGCGCAACATGGTGTTTTTGACGCGAATGTATTGCGACACGGCCACTCTTTTTTGCTGAAACGGCAGGTCGCATTCTAGACATTGGCATCCTTTCATGGGAAAGCGCGACACCGGCAAGAACACCCGTCTTTTTCACAAAGCAAATTGAAAGTCTGCTGATGACGATGTTGAGCAATCTCACCCCGATCCCCGAGCTCTATGTCTCTTACGAGTCCGCCCAAAAGCTGAAGGTTGAAGCAGGCGATCTCAAGAGCCACGATCTGAGCCCGCGACAGATCTGCGATCTGGAGCTCTTGATGAACGGCGGATTTTATCCGCTCAAGGGTTTTCTGGGTGAAGCGGATTATGACGGCGTGATCGAGACCATGCGGCTGGCCGATGGATCGCTCTGGCCGATGCCGATCACACTCGATGTCAGCGAGGAATTTGCCGATAGCCTGAAACTGGGCGAGGATATCGCGCTGCGCGATCAGGAAGGCGTGATACTGGCGACCATGACGGTCACAGACAGGTGGGTGCCCAACAAGGCACGCGAAGCCCAGAACGTGTTTGGCGCCGATGACGACGCGCATCCGGCTGTGAATTATCTGCACAACCAGGCGGGAAAGATCTATCTGGGTGGACCTGTGACCGGGATCCAGCAACCTGTCCATTACGATTTTCGTGGACGCCGTGACACGCCCAACGAGCTGCGCGCCTATTTCCGCAAGCTGGGCTGGCGCCGGATCGTGGCCTTCCAGACCCGCAACCCGCTGCACCGCGCGCATCAGGAACTGACCTTTCGCGCCGCGCGTGAAGCCCAGGCGAACCTGCTGATCCATCCGGTTGTCGGTCTGACCAAACCCGGCGATGTGGATCATTTCACCCGGGTGCGCTGCTATGAGGCGGTCCTGGACAAATACCCTGCCGCCACCACAACGATGAGCCTGCTGAACCTTGCGATGCGCATGGCCGGCCCGCGCGAGGCGGTGTGGCACGGGTTGATCCGCAAGAACCACGGGTGCACGCATTTCATCGTCGGGCGCGATCACGCAGGCCCGGGCAAGAACTCGGCCGGAGAGGATTTTTACGGACCTTACGACGCGCAGGATCTGTTCCGCAAATACCAGGACGAGATCGGCATCGAGATGGTCGATTTCAAACACATGGTCTGGGTCCAGGAACGCGCGCAGTACGAACCGATGGACGAGATCACAGATAAAGACGATGTGACCATCCTCAACATCTCGGGCACCGAACTGCGCCGCCGGTTGCAAGAAGGGCTGGAAATCCCCGAATGGTTCTCCTTTCCGGAGGTGGTGGCCGAACTGCGCCGCACCCGGCCACCGCGCAACCAACAAGGTTTTACCGTCTTCTTTACCGGGTTTTCGGGATCGGGAAAATCGACTATCGCGAACGCGCTGATGGTTAAGCTGATGGAAATGGGTGGGCGCCCTGTCACGCTGCTGGACGGCGATATCGTTCGGAAAAACCTCAGCTCCGAGCTGGGCTTTTCGAAAGAACACCGCGATCTCAACATCCGCCGGATCGGCTATGTCGCCTCAGAGATTACCAAGAATGGCGGCATCGCGATCTGTGCGCCGATTGCGCCCTATGCAACCACCCGCCGCGCCGTGCGAGAAGATATCGAAACCTTCGGAGCCTTCGTGGAAGTGCATGTGTCCACATCCATCGAAGAATGTGAGCGGCGCGACCGAAAGGGCCTCTATAAGTTGGCGCGCGAAGGCAAGATCAAGGAGTTCACCGGGATCTCGGATCCCTATGATGTGCCCGAAGATCCCGAATTGCGGGTCGAGACGGAAAATGTCGATGTCGACAATTGCGCCCATCAGGTTCTGCTGAAGCTGGAGAGCATGGGTTTGATTTCTGGCTGACACCCCGGCACAGAGTTTGACGCAAACTCTGACCAGAAACTGACGCAGTTTCTGGCAACCAGGAATACCCCGCCCGCCCAGGAGCCCAGATTTTGCGTCAAAATCTGTCCATTTTCTGTGTCAGAAAATGTCACCTCAAAGCGCGTCGCGGATCGCCGCGGCAGCGCGATGTTCAAGATCACAAAATGCTGCCAAAGACGGTTGCGCCGCTTTCAACGACGGCAACCTGCGGGCGTATTCCTCCGCCGTCGCCGACCGGATCGCCTGCCAGAGCTCGTCTTCGCTCCGGCACAGAACCATCCCGTCTGTCTGGGCGAACGCATCGATGTTCGGACATCCCCAATAGATCGGTACCGTATCGCACAACACAGCGTCGATCAGCTTTTCCGAGAAATAATTTCGCTCTCGAACGTTTTCGATGACGACGGAAAACCGGTAAGGCGCCAATCCCTCGGACTTGGCGTCAAACGGGGTATAGCCTCGCCCCATCACATCCACGTCCAGCCCAGCCTGCTGCACCCGAGAAACCATCGCATGGCGCAGCCGATGCCCTTCGGTGTCCCGTTTGGCCGATGCGATCAGCGACATGTGGCGGTGTTTGGTCCTGTCCAACCCGCGCCATTCCGGCACCCAGGTCGTGCCGTAGGGAAAAAACAGCCCGTTCGGAATCGCCGCCAGCAAATCCTCGTTGAAACTCAGCACCCTAAAAAAGCGCCGATGCGTCAGCCGCAGTAAGGTTATGTGCTTGGCATGGATCACCGAAGGCTCTCCCATCACCAGTGAGATCCGCGCGCGCGTCCCAAAGGACGGCAGCACATGCAGCTTGGTCTTGGGATAGACAATGAGGTGGTCGTCCGGGCCAAGATCGCCCAGCGACCCGCCGCTCAGCCTGTCCGGACGGCCAAAAGGCCAGTTAAGCCGATCCAGGGGCAGTTCGCGCGCGGCGCGCCCCAGAGAGAGGCCATAGGGCAGAACGGCAATCGCAGGCTGGGTCATCGCTTGATGGGTCCATTTGTGGCGCGTTCACCTATAGCGCAAGACATCGGCGCCGCAATCCATCCCGGTCAAAGGTGCAACACGCCCGACATCAGCCGCCACGCCTGACCCGACACGCGGACACCGGTCATCGCCTCTGCCGGGCCCACCCGGGTGACGCGCGCCTGACCCGGCCGTCCCATCCAGTGGCCCTGTTCGGCCAGGAAACTGCTCTGATCCAGCAACCCGTGACGCCAGAGATAGGCCGCCATTGCGCCGGTCGCCGATCCGGTAAAGGCATCTTCCGGTGGGCTTGGCGGAGCCAGCAAAAGCCGGGAAAAAGTGTCGCCCGCCTCTGTTGCGCCGCCCAGCGTCACCAGAAACGGTTCCATCAGATCGGTGTCGTCATGACCCAATGCGGTGCAAAGCCCGGCCAGAGCGTCGCCGTTGACTTGAGCCCGGCGCAACGCATCCTTGGATTTGAGAAGAGTGATGACAAAAGGCAATCCGGTGGAGACCAGCTGTGGTGGCGCGGCGATATCCTCTTCACGCAGCCCGACTGCGGCAGCGACCAGTCCGGGATCGGGATGTACACCAAATTCCGGCGCGATCTGGGTCATCTCATAGCTGTTCTGATCCAAGACGACAGGAACCAGCCCCGCGCCGGTCTCCAGCACGACCCTGTCTTCCTTGATCATGCCACGGGCCTGAAGGGCCGCGGCAGTGGCAAGGGTTGGATGCCCTGCGAAAGGGATCTCCCGGCTGGCCAGAAAGTACCGAACCCGAATGTCGGCGATATCGGATGGCCCGGTAAAGGTGCATTCAACCAAAGAGGTCTCGCGCACGAACTGCATGGCCGTTTCTGCGTCGAGTGTCGCACCGCCATGCACCACTGCACAGCCATTCCCGCCAAACGGGCGATCGGCAAACGCGTCCACCCAATCGACAGGAAAGTCCTGGCTCACACTCAGTGCACAGTCATCGGCGTCATGTCATGCTGGCGCGCCAGCACAAAGGCCAGCTTGCGATCCGCGACCAGGGCCAGTTGCTGCCCGTCGGCATCATGCACCGAATAAAGCTGGTCGAGGCCATCGGCGCTCTCCTGCACCTCTTGCGGCAGATCGGCGACGGCGACCGCTTTGACATAGACAACCTTGGCGCCGAAATTCTTGAAATCAAACGGAGTGTTCATGGGCTACCCTTTCTTGATGTTGATCGTCTGGACAACGGTTTCGGGCACGGCACGGGTCAGGTCCACATGCAGCAGACCGTTTTCCATGATCGCCTCGCCCACTTCGACACCATCGGCCAGAACAAAGGTACGCTGAAACTGCCGCGCGGCAATGCCGCGATGCAGGAACAAGCGCCCCTCGCTATCATCGCTCTGCCGTCCACGGATCACCAATTGGCGCTCTTCGACCGTAATTGCCAGATCGCGTTCGGCAAACCCGGCCACAGCCAATGTGATGCGATAGGAGTAATCCGAGGTTTGTTCTATGTTGAACGGAGGATAGCCTTCGTTGCCGGACTTTGCCGTGCGCTCCAAAAGCCGTTCCAGCTGTTCGAACCCCAACAGATGAGGGTAGGACCCCAGGGTTAGTTTTGTCATGTCCTCGTCCTTGAAAAAGCAAAAGCGACGATGTGGTGCGGCCCCGTTGCGGCAACCGCTTCGTTCAGAATATGGGGAGAAAAGCCAAGCTTAACAAGGGGTAGGCGCATAGGTCATTAACAGGTATCTTGTAACCCTCGCAGTAAGATGACGAATCGAGAGATGTTGATGAACGCACCCCATGATTTCGCCATGAAGTCCGACGACGTTCTGCGCGTAGAGTTGGAAGTGTTTCGCCGGGAGCATCGCGATCTTGATGAGGCGATCTCGGCCCTGCAAGAGCGCGGCGTGTCTGATCAGCTGACGATCAAGCGATTGAAAAAACAAAAACTTTACCTCAAGGATCGGATCGCATTGATCGAGGATCGGCTGACCCCGGACATCATTGCCTGAGCGGATGATTTGGCTATAGTGCGCGTTCTTTTGGCGGCACGGGGGCGCGGCGTATGTCCGACATTTCGGTAGGGATCATCATGGGCAGTCAATCCGACTGGCCCACGATGAAAGAGGCGGCGCGTATCCTGGATGATCTGGGTGTGACCTATGAGGCCCGCATCGTGTCGGCCCATCGTACACCGGACCGGCTTTGGGACTATGGCCGGGCTGCGGTCGAGCGGGGTCTGAAGGCGATTATCGCAGGGGCCGGCGGGGCCGCACATCTGCCCGGCATGATGGCCTCAAAGACCCGCGTGCCGGTGATCGGTGTCCCGGTTCAGACCAAGGCCCTGTCCGGCGTCGACAGCCTCTATTCCATCGTGCAGATGCCCAAGGGCTACCCTGTTGCCACAATGGCGATCGGCGCAGCTGGTGCGGCAAATGCCGGGCTGATGGCGGCGGGCATCCTCGCCCTGTCGGATACCGAGTTGGCCGACCGGCTCGATGCCTGGCGCGTGGCGCTTTCGGCATCTATCCCAGAGGCGCCCGAAGGGTAACGCCGGATCGCCACCGGACCCGGCGCGACGACAGATGAACATCAACTGAGAAAAGAGCGGCCATGACGGATATGTTGACACCCGGATCGGTGATCGGGATCCTTGGCGGCGGGCAACTGGGCCGCATGCTTTCGGTTGCGGCCAGTCGTATGGGGATGAAAACCCACATTTTTGAACCCGGCACCCAGCCGCCAGCCGGTCAGGTGGCAGATCGGGTCACGACAGCGCCCTATGACGATCACGCGGCCCTGATCGCCTTTGCCGAGGCTGTCGATGTCATCAGCTATGAATTCGAGAACATCCCGACCCAGGCTCTCGACGTTCTCGAGGCGCATCGCCCGATCCGCCCTGGGCGCGAGGCGCTTCGGATCAGCCAGGACAGATTGATCGAGAAAGAATTCCTGCAATCGTTGGGCCTGACCACCGCCCCTTTCGCCGATATCGCCGATCTGGCGGGGCTGGAAGCCGCCCTGGCGCGGGTGGGCACGCCCGCGATCCTCAAGACCCGGCGGTTCGGCTATGACGGCAAGGGCCAGGTGCGCATCGACGATCCCTCCCAGGCCGCCGATGCGCTGTCGGCCATGGCAGGCGCACCCGCGATCCTCGAAGGATTTGTCGATTTCAGCCATGAGGTTTCGGTGATCGCCGCGCGCGGGCTGGATGGGTCGGTTGCGTCTTTCGATCCGGGCGAGAATGTGCACCGCGACGGGATCCTGCGGACCACAACGGTCCCGGCCCGGCTTTCGGCATCGCAGCGCACCGATGCGGTACTCTTGGCCGCCAACATCCTGAACCGGCTGGAATATGTCGGGGTCATGGGGGTTGAACTCTTTGTCACGGCCCACGGCCTTATCGTGAACGAGATCGCACCGCGCGTGCATAACTCAGGCCATTGGACGCAGAATGGCTCTGCCGTGGATCAGTTCGAGCAGCATATCCGCGCCATCGCAGGGTGGCCCCTGGGCGACGGGCAGCGATATGCGGATGTCGTGATGGAGAACCTGATCGGCGACGATATGGACCGGGTCCCGGGCCTTGCGCGCAACAGCGACACAGCGATCCATCTCTATGGCAAGGCCACCGTCAAACCCGGCCGCAAGTTGGGCCATATCAACCGGGTGATCCGGGCCTAGCTTATGAACCGGGCCGCGATGTCGCCGCTGAGATAGCTGAACCGCCCTCCTGCCAGAGTGGCCGCAACCCGGCGTGTGTCGGCATCGAGGATCACGAGATCGGCGCGCAAGCCCGGCGCGATGCGTCCCCTGTCCTCAAGCCCCATCAGCCGCGCGGGTCCGGCGGAAATCAGTCGCCACGCTTCGGCCAGAGGAACCACACCCGCATCCGCCAGCATCAGCGCCGCGCGGCGCAGGCTGGGATAGTGGTAATCGGAGGCCAGCGCGTCGCAAAGGCCCATGGCGATCAGATCCACGCCGCTCACGTTACCCTTGTGCGAGCCCCCCCGCACCACATTGGGCGCGCCCAGGATAATGCCGTCACCGCCCGCGCGCGCGGTCTCGGCAGCCTCCAGCGTTTCGGGAAATTCCGAGATCCGCGCACCTTGGTCGCGCCAGGTCAGACGGTCTTCAGCCGTGGTGTCGTCATGACTGCCGATGCGGATACCCATCGCGAGAAGCTCAGGGACGACCTTGTCCAGGGCAGCGGGTACCTCCGCGCGCCGCGCATGCAGTGTCTGGAGCATTTCCAGGTGTTTTTCGGGATTGCGCGCCGCTTTGAGCGCTTGGGCGGTGAGGCCGGAAGGGCGCTTGCCCGCCGCCAGTTTCTTGTGCGGCAGATGGTCGTTGAAGATCACGTAATCGATGCCCCACCGCGCCAGATTGGCGGGCAGGTCGGCGTAATCATCCAGCATGTGGATCTCGAACCGCAACTGCCCGCGCAGATCGCTGACCAGACTGTCCTGTGTCGCGGCCAGTGCGCGAAAGACGCTGTCGGCAAATTCCGGCCCGCGCAGCCCGCCCTCCCAGCTGAAGAATTGGGCGAGATAGGCGGTGGTGACGCCATTGGCGGCAATCTCCGCCTCGGTCGCCACCAGCCCTTCGCCGCGCTGGTTCATCGCACCGCGCCGCGGGGCAAGATGCCGCTCGAACGCATCGCCATGGACATCGACAATCCCCGGCATCACCAGAAAGCCCGCCAGATCGACGTCGCGGCCACATGGCGCATCGCAAATCCGGCTGTCAGATACATGAACGGCCCCGCCGCCCATGCCATCGGGCCAAAGCACCTGTGCTCCGGTCAGTGTCAGATCAAGGCTGTTCATCGGGTGGAACCTGGGCCGCAATCGTCCCCTTTGCAATCCAGATCGATGGTGCCGAACACAGCCTCGATCCAGGTGATATCCGGGTCAAAGCGCCCGGTTTCCAGAAAGAACACCGTTTCGGCAATCACACGTGGGCTGTTCATCATGAACGTGTGCGTCACCGGCAGCACCATATGCGCATCCATGCCATCCACACGCGTTTCGTCAACGGCGACCTTGCCATCGTCAGGCCCCTCGATCATTGCGGAGAAGACCGGGTTGAGCGATTGGTCGCCCGCGATCACACCGACAGGGTAATCCACAGGGGGCAACCTCAACGGCAGGCTGGACGGGCCGGTACCCAATTGCTGACCTGCCGGGCCATGCAACCAGCCAAAGACCTCCAAATCGTCTAACTGATCGACCAGTTGACTGCCCTGGTTGGGCGTGCCCAGCATGACCACGCGGCCCAGGTTTTGCGGACGATCCCGCAAGAACCAGTAACGCACCAGAATGCCGCCCATCGAATGCGTGACGAAATGCACCGTTTGAGTGCCGCATTTGTCGACCGCCTCAGGCAGCGTGCGGTCAACCAACAGTTGGATTGGCAGCTGGGTGGAGGGATAACCGGGGCGCACCACGTCATACCCGCGCTGCTCCAACACCTCTTCCATGATGGCAAAGGAGGCCTGCGTGCGCGCCAGCCCGTGCAGTAGGATCACACAATCCGCCCGTGCCATGGGCGCAAGCAGGCCAAACATCAATGCCATGGCGTATCTCATGGCGTTGACCTATGCGCAGTGCGCCCCCTATGCAAAGGGGAGTTTGCAAAGAGATACGGAAAAATGAAACCTCGCATCGCCGTGCGCGCCGTTTTGGTACATGAGGACAGGCTTTTGCTGGTCAATGCCTGGGCCGATCCGCGCCATACGTTGTGGTGTGCGCCGGGCGGCGGAGTGGAGCCGGGAAGCTCCCTGCCCGACAATCTGCGGCGCGAAGTGATGGAAGAGACAGGCCTGACCGTGACGGTCGGGCCCCCTTGCCTGGTAAACGAGTTTCACAATCCAAAGGATGGGTTTCACCAGGTGGAGGTGTTCTTTCGCTGCACGCTGGTCGCGGGCACGCTCAGCGACAGTTGGGAGGATCCTGATCGCATCGTCACCAAGCGGCGCTTCTTTGCGCGCGAGGAACTGGCGGGGCTGCATTTCAAACCCTCCAGCCTGCCGGATATCGCCTGGGCGCGCGGGTTCGGCTACGATCCTTTGGAACTGATCGCCTTTTGACGCGGCAGCACAGAGATCGCGACGCCCCCCAGGACCAGCAGCGCGGGCAAGGCAAGCCCCGCACCCAGCGGTTCGGCCAGAAACACCACGCCTGCCGCCATGGCAATCACCGGAACGCTGAGCTGTGCGACCGCCGCGACCGAGGCGCTTAGATGCGGCAACACCCTGTACCACAGCGCATAGCCCAGACCGGAGGTCACCGCGCCGGAAAGGCCTGCGAGCACCAGCCCCCGCCCGGTGATCTCGGCGAGTTGATCCGCCGACAGCACCAGCGCCAGCGCCACGCCGAAGGGCACGGCCATCATGAAATTCGCGGCCGTGGCACGCAGCGGATCCGACGCGCTGCGGCCCAGCAGGGAATAGAGCCCCCACCCGATCCCCGCCACGCACATATACGCTGCATGGATGAGGCTGATATTCACCGTGCCGCCCGGCCACAAAAGCCAGGTCAGACCGGCAAAGGCGATGCCCGCCCCGATCCAGCGCCGGGCGGGCGGGCGCTCTCCTCCGCCGAGGGCTCCGACAAACATGGTGATCTGCACCATGCCAAACAGGATCAGTGCCCCGATTCCAGCATCGAGCGCGAGATAGGCGAAGGAAAACCCGAACATATAGGCAAAAAGCGCGACTGCCGCGCGCCAGTCGGCCGCGCCGCGGATCGGACCGCCGCCGGTCAGCATGACCAGCAACCACAGGATCGCCGCCCCGGCGATCAGGCGGAACGCGCCAAAGGCGGCCGGGTCAATGCCACCATCCACCAGCGCCATCCGGTTAAGCACCGAATTGGCGGCAAAGGCGATCATGGTCAGCGTGGTCAAAAGGATAAGGCGCATGTGCAGACTTAATCCGCCCTGGTCCGGAAAGGAAATGTACGATTTCGCGCAGCATTGCCACACCTGTCGTCTTGGTGTCGTGGCCTGTCGCACCCGTGGCGTGGTAGGTTTGTCCAAGGCATCCTAGATCGATGACATCAGGCCAATGACGGAGGCGCATTTGCAACTGAAAGATCGCCGGAGAGAGCGAGGGTGGACACAGGAACAACTGGCACAGCAGGCCGGCCTGAGCGCCCGCACGATTCAGCGGCTGGAAAATGGGCAGCCGGCAACGCTTGAAACCCTGAAATGTCTGGCCGCTGTGTTTGAGACAAGCATCAGCGCCTTATCGGAGGATCGAACAATGTCCATGAACGCCAACACCGAAGAGATCGAGGCCCGCGAAACCGAGGCGCTGGAATATGTGTACCATCTGAAGGGACTTCTTATCCATCTCGCGCTGTTCTGCGTGACCGTGCCGGGTCTGGCTTTGGCAAACTGGATTTTATCGCCACAGAGTCTTTGGGTGCATTATACAGCGGTCGGCTGGCTTGCGGGGCTCTGCCTGCATGCGTTTATCTTTGCGATCATGTTCGGTGTGTTTGGCGCGAACTGGGAACAGCGCATGTTCCATCAGCGGCTGAACTCACCCCGCTAGGCGACGGTCGCGACCGATAGCGGGTGAAACGCAAAAAGGGGCCGCCGGTCGGGCAGCCCCTTCTTTCTTTTTGGCGGTGTGGCTCTCGGCATTTGGCTGCGCCAAACGCCTGCCGCCACCAAACCAATCCCAATACGGGATTGGTTTTACATCATGCCGCCCATGCCGCCCATGTCGGGCATGCCGCCTGCGGGGGCTGCGCCTTCCTTGGCGGGTTTGTCGGCAACCATGGCTTCGGTGGTGATCAGCAGGCCAGCGATGGAGGCTGCATCCTCCAGGGCGGTCCGCACCACTTTGGCCGGGTCAAGCACACCAAAGGCGAAGAGATCGCCATACTCTTCGGTCTGCGCGTTAAACCCGAAGGATGTGTCGTCGCTTTCGCGCACCTTGCCGGCCACGACAGCGCCATCGACGCCTGCGTTCTCGGCAATCTGGCGCAGCGGCGATTCGATCGCTTTGCGGACAATGGCAATCCCTGCGTTCTGGTCGGAGTTTTCACCTTCCAGACCGTCCAGCGCCTTGCCGGCCTGCACCAGAGCGACACCGCCACCGACGACGACACCTTCTTGCACGGCCGCACGGGTCGCGTTCAGCGCATCATCGACACGGTCTTTGCGCTCTTTCACTTCAACCTCGGTCATGCCGCCGACGCGGATCACGGCAACGCCGCCAGCCAGTTTGGCCACACGCTCTTGCAGTTTTTCGCGGTCGTAGTCCGAAGTGGTTTCCTCGACCTGCTGACGGATCTGGCTGACCCGTGCTTCGATCTCGGCTTTCTCACCCGCACCGTCGACGATGGTAGTTTCGTCCTTGGTGATCTGGATCTTCTTGGCGGTGCCCAGCATATCCATGGTCACGGATTCAAGCTTCATGCCCAGATCTTCCGAGATGACCTGACCACCGGTCAGGATCGCGATGTCCTGCAGCATGGCCTTGCGGCGATCGCCGAAACCAGGTGCTTTGACAGCCGCGATTTTCAGGCCGCCGCGCAGTTTGTTGACAACCAGAGTTGCCAGCGCTTCGCCTTCAACGTCTTCGGCAATGATCAGCAGGGGTTTTTGCGACTGGATGACCGATTCCAGCAACGGCACCATCGGCTGCAGCGACGAGAGTTTCTTCTCGTGCAGCAGGATCATGCAGTCTTCCAGCTCGGTGGTCATTTTGTCGGCATTGGTGACAAAATAGGGCGACAGGTAGCCACGATCGAACTGCATACCTTCGACGACGTCGGTCTCAGTGTCGAGGCCCTTGTTTTCCTCAACGGTGATGACGCCTTCATTGCCAACCTTTTGCATCGCATCCGCGATCTGATTGCCGATTTCGGCTTCGCCATTGGCCGAGATGGTGCCGACCTGGGCCACTTCGTCGCTGTCTTTGACTTCGCGCGAGGCGGCCTTGATCGCCTCGACGACCTTGGTGGTTGCCAGGTCGATGCCGCGTTTGAGGTCCATCGGGTTCATGCCAGCGGCAACCGATTTCATGCCTTCCTTGACGATGGCCTGAGCCAGCACGGTGGCGGTGGTTGTACCGTCGCCTGCTTCGTCATTGGTACGCTGGGCCACTTCCTTGACCATTTGCGCGCCCATGTTCTCGAACTTGTCTTCCAGTTCGATTTCCTTGGCAACCGACACACCGTCCTTGGTGATGCGCGGTGCGCCGAAGGATTTGTCCAGAACCACGTTGCGACCTTTGGGGCCCAGCGTGACTTTAACCGCGTTTGCCAGCGTGTTGACGCCGCGCAGCATACGGTCGCGGGCGTCGGTGTCGAATTTGACGTCCTTAGCAGCCATGTTTTTTTCTCCTAGATTTCAGTTGATGTCAGCGATGTTTGGAGATCAGAGAAGCCGTACGGCTTACTCGATGATGCCCATGATGTCGCTTTCCTTCATCATCAGCAGTTCTTCGCCGTCGACGGTTACCTCCGTGCCGGACCATTTGCCGAACAGGATCTTGTCCCCTTCGCTGACGTCCATTGCGATGCGGTCACCATCATCGTCGCGTGCGCCTGCGCCCACGGCAACAACCACGCCCTCGGCGGGTTTTTCTTTTGCGCTGTCGGGAATGATCAACCCGCCTGCGGTGGTCTCTTCGCTTTCAGTGCGGCGAACCAGCACACGGTCGTGAAGCGGTTTCAATGCCATCTTTGCAGCTCCTTAAGGCTCAAAGTGTTTCTTCCTCAGAGGCGCCCGGTGCCGGGTGCCTCTGTTAGCACTCACTCTCCCCGAGTGCTAACATCGCGGAGATAGGCAAGCTGCGGCGATCTGTCAACACGATTCACACGCGCGATTTACGACATTCGCGGGGCCGCGCCGGACGACACCGGCACCCGGTCCCGGGCTGCTGGACCACCAGGGTCGGGCCGGGTGCGGTCGGCGGCGGATGCTATCGGTCTTCCCAGCTATAGGCCCAGTGTTTGAGACCCTCTGCCCCCGCCGGACTGAGACGATAGATGCCGGTCTCCACACGCTCGAACCAGCCATAGTGATTGACCGCCATCAGCCGCGTCGCACCCGCGACCTGAGTGGCGGCGGCGACCTGGGCGCCCTTGCTGGGACCGTGTTCGGCCAGATGGGCGGCGCAGCGCAGCGCATCCTGGCGATAGGCGGTGACGATGCCGTGCCGGGTGGCGCCGCCTGCATTGGGATCGCCGCTCAGCCGCTCGAACTCGCGCAAGAGCCGCATCTGACGCTTGCGCGACTTGCGCGGCGCATAAGGCCCCGGATCGCATGGCACCTCGACCCGGCCATTGCCCGCCACCAGAATCAGGCCCAAACCCAGCCGACGGCAGAGCGCGGTATTGTCCCGAATGGCCCGCTTTGCGGTCTTACCGGTAGGACGTGGCACCGCGATATAGACCAGATCGCTGATTGCCAGCCGCGCGACCGCCTGATGGAACAACGACAGCGAGAACCGCAGTTTCAGCTCGACCAGAACGGGGGGCTCATCGGCACGCGTCGCCATGATATCGACCGCGCCGACCTCTCCCTTGACCAGATATCCCTGCCGCTCCAGAAACGCCTTGATCGGCGGATAAAGGTCGCTTTCTCTGTCCATGCCCCAGGATAGGAACCGCGCGCGCGCCATTCAAGCATGGCCGGGTTGTTCAAAGGGTCCCGGCTGCCTAGCTTGAACACGACGGCATCCTGACCGGAGTTTTGCATGGCCCGCTGGTTTCTTTCCTTTTGCTTCGTGCTGATCGCGCCAGTCGTCCAGGCCGGGTACTGCACCGGCACCGATCTGCGCGCGACCCTTTCGGACCAAGAACAGGCGCAGATCGCGCGTGCTGTGCAAACCGTCCCCTTTGCGCATGACAATCACTGGATCGCCCGGCGCGGGGATCAGACGATCCACATTATCGGCACAATGCATCTGGACGATCCCCGCTGGGACCCGGTCATGGATCAGTTGGGGCCCATCGTGTCCGGGGTGGAGCGGCTTTTTGTCGAGATGACAGATGCCGATCAGGCCGATATGCAGAACGCCCTTTCGCGCCAGCCTGAAAAGGTCTTTATCACGCAAGGTCCCACATTGCCCGAACTGCTCCCCGAACAGGAGTGGCAGCAGCTGTCGGCGGCGATGGCCGAGCGCGGCGTGCCAGGCTTTATCGCCTCCAAGATGCAGCCTTGGATGCAGACACTGATGCTGGGCATGCCAGCCTGCGCAATCGAAAACCCCAGCCTGGCCAAAGGCGGACTTGATCTGCGTTTGATGGACATCGCGCGAGACGCGGGCGTTCCGGTTCAATCACTGGAAGGGTTCGAGGAACTTTACAGCGTTCTGGCAGAAGGCACCGTCGAGGAGCAGCTTAGCATTCTGATGGCCACCTTGCCCTTTGCGGATGACAGCGAGGATCACTTTGCAACAACCGCGGGCTTTTACTTTGACGAGGAAACCGCAGCAGCATGGGAGTTTGCCCGCCTCCTGTCCCATCGCCAGCTTGAGATGACCCCGCAGGAGATCGAAGCGGTCCTCGCCGAATTCAAGTCCAAGCTCCTTGACCGGCGCAATCAAGCGTGGATGCGGCCGCTTCTGACCGCACCTGAGGCCCGGATCGCGGTTGCGGTGGGCGGGTTGCACTTGATGGGAGAGCAGGGTGTGCTCAACTTGCTGGTGCAAGCCGGATTCACGATGGAGCGCGCACCGTTCCGCAGCGATCCCTGACCGAGAAAATGTCCCCCATGACGGCGCGACGATTGGGCGGGTGACAAGGGATGGGGCCACTCCTATAAGGCGCGCGACTGCCTATTTCACAAAGGACCAGAGCATATGACCATCCACGTTTTCGGCCACAAATCCCCCGACACCGACTCCACCGGCTCGCCGTTGATCTGGGCCTGGTATCTCAACGAAATCAAAGGCGAGACCGCCGAGGCGGTGCTGCTGGGTGAGCCCAATACCGAGGCCGCCTTCATGCTGGAGAAATGGGACCTGCCCAAGCCGCGCATCATTGACGCGGTGGCCCCTGACATGCCCGTTGTCATCGTGGACACCAACAACCCCGCCGAATTGCCCGACGGGATCAACGACACCGATATCCGCGCCATCATCGACCACCACAAGCTGGTCGGCGGGCTGGAAACCAAAGGCCCCATCGAGATCCGGATCGAGCCGCTGGCCTGCACCGCCACCATCATGTGGAAGATGATCGGCAAGGACATGGCCCAGGCACCCGTCTGGGTCAAAGGCACAATGCTGTCGTGCATCCTGTCGGACACGCTGGAGTTCCGCTCGCCCACCACCACCCAGGAAGACAAAGCAATCGCGCATGATCTTGCCAAGGATCTCGGCCTCGACATTCCGGCCTATGCGGCCGAGATGTTCGCGGCGAAATCCGACGTCTCGTCCTTTTCGGACGCCGAGCTCCTGCGGATGGATTCCAAGGAATACACGGTCGATGGCACTGCGTTCCGTGTCTCGGTGCTCGAGACCACCTCGCCCGACACGGTGCTCAGCCGCAAGGACAGCCTGATCGCGTCAATGACGGATGTCGCCTCTGAGGACGGTGTCGATCAGGTGCTGCTGTTTGTGGTGGATATCCTAAATGAGCAATCCACCCTGTTGGTGCCCAACGATCTGGTCAAAACCGTGGCCCATAAAAGCTTTGGCGCCGAGGCTGCGGGCGACACGGTGGTGTTACCCGGTGTGGTCAGCCGCAAAAAGCAGATCATTCCGAACCTCAAGGTCTGAGCGCCACACTCTGCGCCCGGGCCGGGGCGGTTTGCGCCGCCTTGGCCCGGCTTGAAGCGAGGCCAGGCAGCCGTTAGGGGTGGCGCGTGACGCCGCCCCCAGTTTCTCCGGAGCCTTCTCATGACCCAGATCATCTCTTCGCTTGCCGACGTCTCTGACCGATACGAGGCAATGTTCGTTGATCTCTGGGGCTGCGTGCATGACGGCGTCAAGGCGCTGCCTGATGCGGTGGCCGCCCTTCAGGCCTATCGCAAGACGGGCGGCGTGGTTATTCTGGTGACAAATTCGCCGCGTGCCCGGGCAGGTGTGGAAAAGCAACTGGAGGCTTTCGGCGTGCCCGCCGATGCCTGGGACAGTCTGGCCACCAGCGGCGACAGCGCCCGCGCGGCGATGTTCCGCGGGGCGGTCGGAGAAAAGATCTGGTTTATTGGCGAGGCACGCGATACGCGGTTTTTCGACCCGCTCCACATCATCACCGATCCGGTAGAGATCCAGCAGGTCCCGCTGGAACAGGCAGAGGGCATCGTGTGCACCGGCCCCTTTGACCCGCTGGCCGATCCGGCCGAGATGCGGCCTCAGTTTCTTTATGCCAAGCAGAAGGGGATGAAACTGCTTTGCGCCAATCCCGACATCGTGGTGGACCGCGGCGAGACCCGCGAATGGTGTGCGGGCGCGTTGGCGCGGCTCTATACCGAGATGGGCGGCGAAAGTCTCTATTTCGGCAAGCCGCATCCGCCGATCTACGACCTGGCGCGCAGGCGTCTGGCTGCGGTCAAACCGGGGATCGCGGATACGTCAATCCTGGCCGTCGGGGATGGCATCCATACCGACATTCAGGGCGCGATGGGCGAGGATATTGATTCCCTCTTTATCTCGGGCGGTCTGGCCGCGCTTGAAACCGGGACCGCGCAGCAACCGGACGCAGACGCGCTAAATGCCTATCTGCACAAGGAAATGTCCAATCCGACCTACACAATCGGAAAATTGCGTTAAGCATTTTTTGCTTGCTTTTCTGCGGTCGCGAAGTAATAAAGTTGCCAAAATGGACTACGGACCTATCTGAATATTACTTTCGCATCCTGATC
This sequence comes from Aestuariivita sp., assembly GCF_021404545.1. GTDB lineage: Bacteria > Pseudomonadota > Alphaproteobacteria > Rhodobacterales > Rhodobacteraceae > Aestuariivita. Next base: position 17,767 of record NZ_JAAWWD010000037.1, on the reverse strand, counting down.
TGGAGGGACACATGTTGGACAATCTGCCACGCGGCACGATCTGCATCGAAGATATCGAGATGGGCATGTCCCGCCATCTGCGCAAAACCGTCACGGATGAGGATATCGAGATGTTCGCCCAGGTCTCGACCGACCGGAACCCGGTGCATCTGGATGACGATTACGCCCGCGACACCATATTCGAGGGGCGCATCGCCCACGGGATGCTGACAGCCGGCCTGATCTCGGCCGTGATTGGCGAGCAATTGCCGGGTCATGGCACGGTCTATATGGGTCAATCGCTGAAATTCCTGGCCCCCGTACGCCCTGGCGACATGGTCTATGCCGAGGTCAAGGTCATCGACATCGACATGTCCAGACGCAGGGTCAAGCTGGACTGTCACTGTTCGGTCGATGGCAAGAAGGTGCTGATGGGTGAAGCCATGGTCCTGGCCCCTTCGCGCAAGTTCGACTGAGGCACGGGCAGCGCGCGCACCCGGCAATATCCTACCGCAGATCATACACTCTGGTGCGCTTCCGGACAAAAGCCCACGATCTAGGCCCGGAAGCGGGTGCCCTCGGGATCAAAGCTGCACCGATCAATGACACGGGCAGAGACATATGTCCCGATGACATCGACTGTCAGCCGCGTGCCGAGCGCGGCATGGTCGAGTGCGACAAAGGCATAGGCAAGGTTCTTGTCCACGCGCGGTCCCCAGGCGCCCGAGGTGACGGTCCCGACCACCGTCCCGCCCGACATCACAGACGCACCGCCATGGGCCGGAGCTTGGGTACTGTCAATCTCCAGCATGACAAGCGATCGAACCGCTTGGCCCCGGCGCGCCTCTAACGCGGACTTGCCCACAAAATCGGGTTTGCTCAGGCGCACGAACCGGTCGAGCCCCGTCTCGAACGGATCGAACTCGGTCAGCAGATCGGCTTTCCAGTGCAGATAGCCTTTTTCCATGCGCATCGCCTCCACAGCGCGGGCACCGAAGAGGGTCAGGCCATGCGCCTCCCCCGCCTGTCGCAGTGCCAGATAAGCGGCGTAGAGCTGGGCATTGGGCACGTGGATCTCATAGGCGAGCTCGCCGGAAAAGCTGACCGACATGACCACGGCGGGTGCGATGCCGATGACGGCCTCGCGCGCCGAAAGCCAGGGGAAGCCCTCAGTCGACCAATCCCCGCGTGAGGCCGCCGAGAGAACCGCGCGCGCCCGGGGGCCTGCCAGAAGAAGGATCGTCCAGTCATTGGTGAGCGTGCGGATCTGAACATCCTCATCCTCGCGGATATGCTGGGTGAGCCAGTCGTGATCGTGCAACTCCGACGCCGCCGCCGATCCGTACCAGATGCGATCGGGCCCGGTATGAGATGCGGGTAGATTGGCAATCGTCCCTTCGCATTTGATCATGCCGTGGTGGTTCAGGAGATAACACAGACCCACCCGGCCCGGCCTCTTGGTCACCACGCCACAAGCCATTCGGTCGAGAAACGCCTGCGCATCGGTCCCGGTCAATTCCAGCCGGTTGAACCCGTTGACCTCTGTCAGGCCCACGCCGGTATGCACGGCGTCGACCTCGCCTCTGACGATCTCTTCGACATTGGTGAAACGAAAGCCGTGCGCCTCGGCAAAATCCGGGGAGGGCTTGATGTAATCGACCCGCTCCCACCCGTTGACGACCGTAAAAGCGGCCCCTTCGGCGGCCAGAACCGGGGTCAGCGGCGTGGTCTTGGCCGGGCGGCCCGCAGGGCGATACTCATGCGGGAAATGAAAGCGGAACTCGTTCTGGTAATCCTCGACGGCCTTGAGCGCCGTCAACTCCACATTGCAATGGCCGGTGAAGCGGCGTGGGTCGATGACCCAGGTGTCGTAGCACGCCTCACCATGCACGATCTGCTGCGCCAAAAGCCAGCCATGCCCGCCGCCCTCGCCCAGCCCGGCGCGCAGCCCGATGATGCAATACGCGTTGCGCTTGCCCGGGATCTTGCCCACCAAGGGCGCGCCGTCGATGGTATAGGTAATGGGCCCGTTGACGATGGTGTGAATGCCCGCCTCCGTCAGGGCAGGCATGCGCGCAAATGCCCCTTCGAGCACATCCGTCACCCGGTCGAGATCGTCGGGGCAGAGCGCGTTGGTGAAATGCGGATCGATCCCGTCCATCCCCCAGGTCTTGCACTCCTGCTCATAAAACCCCACCAGCAGCCCGTTCTTGTCCTGGCGGCAATAATAGTCGCTGATCGGGCAACGCAGAAGCGGCATGCGATGCCCGGCCTCCGCAATGGCGGGAATATCCTCGGTGACGAAATACTGATGCTCCATCGAGGTGACCGGATGCTGCACGCCCATCATCGCGCCCACCTCGTTCACCCGGTACCCGCACGCATTCACCACGATCTCGGCATGGATCTGGCCCTTGGGCGTGTCCACGATCCAGCTGTGATCCTTGAGCTGGCGCAGACCGGTGACGGGCGTGTTGCGGTGGATCTCGGCGCCCGCCTTACGCGCGCGCCGCGCCAGCGCCTGACATAGCTGCGCGGGGTCAATGTCGCCATCCATCGGATCCCAGAGCCCGCCCAGCAGATTGTCCGTCGAAATCAGCGGATGACGGCGGGCGCATTCTTCGGCATCGATCACCTCGAAATGCACATCCATGCCGCGCGCCATCGACGCGAAATGGCGATAACCGTCCATCTGTTCGCGTGTGTTTGCCAGGCGGATGCCGCCATCGCCGTGATGATAGACGATGGGGTAATCGGGATCCTCGGCCAGGTCCTTATACAGCTGGATGGAATGGGATTTCAGACCCACCATCGTCTGGGTCATCCCGAAATTCGTAACCTGCGCCGCCGAATGCCAGGTGGTGCCCGAGGTCAGCTCGTCACGCTCCAATAGCATCACGTCGCTCCACCCCTCCTGGGTGAGGTGATAAAGTGTGGAGCAGCCCGCGATACCGCCACCGATAACCACGACACGGGTTGAGGATTTCATGAGGGGTCCCTTTCGTTGCAGACGCCCATATGGCGCACGCGGATACTCACCCCGAACGCAGCCTGCGTCGCAACTGCGAAGGGGGCAGGTTCGAATTTTTCGATACCTGATGACGAATTCTTGCGCATTCCTCGAATTGTCTTGAAATGGGCGGGGTTTGCGGGGCCACTGGCGGCAATGACGGACCAGACCGCACCCAGACGCCGGGCCGGGGGGCGCAAATCGCGTCATCAGCACCGGGCCACCGGCGCGCCGAACCCTGCCCCGCCCGGGCAGCGGGGCGGGCAATACCGCCCGCTGAGCGAGGCCCAGATCGTCAGGATCTACGACACCGCATTACGGCTTTTGTCGGATCTGGGGATGGGCGAGGTGCCGGCCCGGCTGGCGGGCGATCTGCTGCGCGCGGGCGCCGAGGCGCGGGGTGATCGCGTGGTCTTTCACCGTGCGTTGGTCGAGGATGCCATCGCGGGTGCGGCCAAACGGTTCTGGCTGCACGGGATCGACCCCGACCGGTCCATCGAGGTGGGCGGCGAGGCAGTGCATTTTGGAACCGGTGGCGCGGCGGTCCAGACCCTGGATATCGAGACGCGGCTTTACCGCCCGTCGACTTTGCAGGACCTGCATGATTTCACCCGGCTTCAGGACCGGTTGCCCAATGTCAGTTGGTTCACCCGCTGCTGCGTGGCCACCGATGTGCCGGAGGTGTTCGATCTGGATATCAACACCGCCTATGCGCTGGTGCGCAACACCACCAAACCGATCGCCACGTCCTTTGCCCTGGCCGAGCATGTGGCGCCCATCGTCGGGATGCTCGATATCGTGGCCGGCGGACAGGGCAGGTTCGCCGAACGGCCCTTCATGAAGGCCCATATCAGCCCGGTGATCTCGCCCCTGCGCTATGGCGAGGATGCGGTCGATGTGGTCTATGCCTGCATCGATCACAAAATCCCCGTCTCCTGCATCACGGCGGCGCAATCGGGGGCCACGGCGCCTGCCCCGCTGGCGGGGTTTCTGGCGATGTCGCTGGCCGAGACGCTGGCGAGCCTCGTGATGGTCCATGCGATCCAGCCCGGATACCCGATGGTGTTTTCGAACTGGCCTTTGGTGATCGACCTGCGCACCGGCGCCTTTGCGGGCGGCGGCGGCGAGGTGGCGGTGATGAACGCGGCCTCGGCCCAGCTCTCGAACTGGCTGGGGCTGCCGTCGGGCGTGGCCTCGTCGATGACGGATGCCAAGGCGATTGACGCGCAATACGGCGCCGAAAAGGGGATCGCCGCGCTGGCTGCGGGGCTTGCGGGGGGTAACCTGATCTATGAAAGCTCAGGCATGACAGCCTCGCTGCTGGGGGCGAGTTTCGAGGGGTTCGTGCTGGATAACGAAATGCTGGGCACCGTCTATCGCGCGCTGCGCGGCGTCGAAGTGACCGACGAGACGCTGGGGTTCGACACGATCTGCGACGTGGTGCGCGGCGAAGGGCATTTTCTGGGCGCGGGCCAGACGCAGGACGCGATGGAGCGCGATTACCTCTACCCCCGGCTTGCGGATCGCCAAGACCCCAGGACCTGGGCCGAGCGCGGCGCGCTGACCGCCTGGGACCGGGCGCGCGACGCGGTGCGCGCGATCCTCGACGAGCATCACCCCGACCATCTGAGCCATGCACAGGACAGCGCGATCCGCTCAACCTTTCCCATCCTCCTTTAGGGTCTGGAACTGATCCCTGAGCCAGGGGGCGGCCTCAATCGTGGGTGAGATCATCCGGGTCCGCAGGAGCGGCACGATCTCGGCCCGCAAAAGTGCCGCCAGATCGCCGGGAAAGCTCTCGGGGTGGAACGACGAAATATAGCGCGAGAAACTGCCGCGCGGGATCGCCAGCGGGCGGATCTGATCGTGCAGCCGCGACAGCCGCGCATAGTTCAGCGCGGTGGTGATCGTCCAGGCGCCCCCGGTGGCGACGGTCCCCAGAATGGCGGCGGTGCTGTCGAACTCGCCTCCGTTTTTCAGCATCAGCTTACGGCGCGACAGTTCCGCATCGATGCGGCTGCGCATGAACTGGCCCGCGCCATAGTTGAGAAAGGCCAGCCCCGTGCGGTCGCTCAGATATTGTTCGGCGGTGAAACGGGCGGCGGCGGGCACCACCAACAGAAACGGGTCGGTCAAAAGCGGTGTTTCCAGAAGACGCCCGTCGGGATGGTCGGGGCGGGCCGCGATGCCGATATGGGCCTCGTCCCGCTCCACGATCCGGCGGACCTCGTGGCTGGGCCGGGTGAAAAAAGCGAACGTACAGTTTGGCAACCGCTGGCGCAGCGCATGGGTGAGGCCGGGAATGATGTCGGCGTCCAGATCCTCGATCGTGGCCACGCGGATGGTCTGCGACAGGGTCGACAGATCCGGCAGCGACAGCCGAAAAAGTCCCTGTTCCAGCGCCACAAACGCGGTGTCGATGGCCGCCACCAATGCCTCGCCCTCAAAGGTGGGTTTGATCGGGCGCTGGTTGTGGATCAAAAGCCGTGCGCCCACAGCCTCCTCAAGACAGCGGATGTGGTAAGAGACGGTGCTGGACACCAACCCCAGACGCAAGGCGGCCTCGCGGACCGAACCGCTGCGCGCCGTCTCGCGAAACGAAGTGAGCCATTTGAGGCTCAGATCATGCAGCTGGACCATGCGCCCGCCCTTGCCGTTACCCGATGCGCATCAGAGGGCAATGCGCCGCAACAATCCAGAGCTTTGGGTCAGGATCTTTTGGGCCCTGGCACCGTCGCAGTCTCTGGCGGGGCGGGTTTGGGCGGCGGCAACCCCACATCTTTGAGCTTTTTGAGCCGCTGGTGACGGGCGGAGCAGCTTTGGCACTCCGGCGTCTCCTTTGGCTCGGCCTTGGTCGTCGAAGGCTCCGCCTGAACGGTCGGCGCGAGGCTGAGCATGAGCGCAAGGAGCAGGGCGGATCGCAGCAGCATCGCCCTATCCCACCAAGGTATCGGGCGCGGTGGCGATGTAATCCCGCAAGGGGGCGGCGCTCTGATCGGGGTCGGTGGCCTCGCGCGCCAGAAACGCCAGGGCGGCGACCTCATGCGCGCTCAGAAACGACAGGCGTGCGCGATCCGCAGGCGGGCCCATCGCCTCCAATGCGCGGAAATCACGCAGATATCCCGGATAGCTCTCGGTCATCTCGGCCAGCAGGGCAGGCCAGTCGGCAGCGGTCGCGCGCGCCTCTGCCTGACCCGAGGCCACAAGGGCCGCAGTGTCGCGCGGGGTCAGGCCGTGCCGCGCGATCAGCGGAGTCACAGCTTCAGCCGCATGGCGTTCGACGCGCGCCAGCAGCGTCAGCTTATCCCGATGCGCTTGGTCGTCGAAGGCCCCGGCCAGTTCGGCGAAATAGGCCTCCCCCTCGATTTCTTCCTCGTAGTAGAGAAGCAGCGTCTCAAGATAATCTGGATGCATCGCCGCGCTCATTTCCAGCGCGCCAGCGCGCCACTGTCGAGGCCCACATCCACACGGTCATGTTTCAGCGGCACATCGATATCCACCTCTGCGTCCAGTTCCTGCGCATAGCGGTGCCCGGCATAGACGGCGGCCGCGATGATCGCGGGCGCCTCGCAATCGCCGATCCGTGTGAGGGTGAAGGGCAGACCGTCCGGCCCCGCCTCGGCCTGCACCGCATGAAAGAGCGCGTCATTGGGCCTGCGCGCCGTGACCATCACCACATTACGTGCCGCGACCGCCTTCTCCGCTCTGCTATAGGCGCATTCGAGCAGCGCCTCGGCGCCATCAAAGCCCATCACGGTCTGCGCGGTCTCGATCCGGATGCCCAGCGCCATCAGATGCGTGCGGATGCGCCAGCGCTCCGACGTGTTGCCGGCCCAGTGCGAGACGCTGTCGGAGGGTGTGACATAGGTAACCGCATGCCCCTCGGCCCGGATCCGTTCGGCCATGACACTGCCCATATAATAGCCGTCGCCGTCAAAGACGACCGTCGGCCCGTCCGGCAAGGTGCCATCCATGATGTCGTCGGGCGTGAACACGCGGGCTGCGGCCTCGCCGGTGGCGATGGGCAGATAGACCTCCTCATCAAAGCGGTCCGGGCGCCACCGCGCGCCGGTGGCGATGGCGACATGGTCTGCCTCCACCGCGAAGACATCCTGTGCGGCCAGGCGGCTTTCGCGGAAAATCTCCACATTGGTCATCTGGGTCAATTGCTGCTCGCGGTAATCGCGCACGCGGATATATTCGCTCATCCCCGGCAGGGCGGCCTCGCGGGTTATCCGCCCGCCGATCTCGCGCGTGGCCTCGGCCAGCATCACCTCATAGCCGCGACTGCCCAGCGCGCGCGCGGCCTCCAGCCCCGCGGCGCCTGCGCCCACGATCAGCACGCGTGCGTCGGAGCCCTTGGCGGTGATCACATCCGGATGCCAGCCGCGGCGCCATTCCTCGCCCATGGTGGGGTTCTGGGTGCAGCGGATCGGGATGCCCAGACCATCGCCGGAATAACAGATATTGCAGCCAATGCATTCGCGGATGGCCGACAGACGCCCGTCCTCGATCTTTCTGGGCAGGAACGGATCGGCGATGGAGGGGCGCGCCGCCCCGATGAAATCCGTGATCCCGCGTTTGACCTGGCTGACCATCGTATCGGGCGAGGTAAAGCGGCCCACGGTCACCACGGGCTTGGTGGTCACCGATTTCACCCATTCCATGTAAGGCTCCAACGCCGCTTCCTTGACAAAGCGCGACACGCCCATCTCCAGCGAGTAATCGGCGATATTGATGTCCCACAGATCCGGCAGCTCGGCGAGCATCTCCAGCATCTCGCGGCGTTCGCCATAGATCGGCTGGCCATCCTGGCCGATCTCTTCATCCGCCGAAAACCGCACCGCGACGGCGCAGCGGTCGCCAACGGCCTCCTTGGTCTCCTCGATCAGCTCGCGGGTCAAACGCAGGCGGTTTTCCAGGCTACCGCCATATTCGTCGGACCGGGTATTCATGCGCGGATTGAGGAAGTTCGACACCAGATAACCATGGGTCGCATAGACATAGACCACGTCGAACCCCGCCTCGCGCGCGCGCAGGGCGGCGCGCTTGTGCCAGTGGCGCAGGGTGCGGATGTCGGTCTTGTCCATCGCGCGGGTCTGAAACGGGTGCCCGGCCAGATTGGGTAGGCTGGCCACATCCATCGACGTCATCCGCGTCATCAGGTTGGCGCTGCGCGCGCCGCCATACCACAGCTCGGCCCCGGCAAGCGATCCATGCTCATGCACCGCATCCGTCATAAGCGTATGCGCGCGCACATCGCTGTCGTCCCAAAGCGCGGCCGAAGGGTGCGGCAGATCATCCGAGCTGGGATGGATGGAGTTGTATTCGGTACACACAACGCCCCAGCCGCCCTCGGCCTTGACCCCGCGCATCGCGGCAAGGGTGCGCGGGCGCATGTGGCCCATTCCCGTGCAATGGGGGACCTGAAAAAACCGGTTGCGCGCTGTTACGGGACCGATCTTGACCGGCTCGAAAAGGATGTCGTAACGGGGATCGCGGCTCATTTGTCGGTGCTCCTTGAAGTCAAAGCGTCTTTTCGCCGAAAAAGCCTACCGGGCTTTTTCGGTTCGGTGCGGTGTCGGTGATGACCTTCAGGTCTTAAAAGTCGGGCATGGCGAAATGCTCTGGAAAGATGCTGGCGAGAAAGGCAAGCACATGGTCCTGCGCGGTCTCGCGGGAATAGCTGCCGGGATAGGTCAGAATGTCGAGCCAGAGCCCGTCATAAAGCGACTCCAGCATATTGGCGATCTGGCGGGGCGGGATGCCATGATAGCCCCCCTCCTCGGCGATCTTCTCGCAAAGCTGGACACTGATCTCGAACCGTTCAGCGTCGATATCCTCGATCAGCTTGCGATAGACCTTGCGACGGCCCGCCTCGCCGTAAAACGCAAACCAAACGGCCAGCTTCTTGCGCGTGCAGATTTTGGGATGGAAATGCGCGCCCACGATCGCGCGCAGCTTGTCGGCCGCGCCCAGGCCCGCATCCTTGTAGCCTGTCTGCCAATGCTCGTGATGCTCGCGCGCAAGAAAGAGCAGCGTCTCTTCAAAAAGCTTCTGTTTGCTTTCAAAGTGGAAATTCACGATCCCCAGCGACAGACCCGCATCGTCCGTCACCGTGGACATGGTTGTCCCACCGATCCCGTATTTGGCGATGGAGTTGATCGTGGATGTGATCAACTGCTGGCGGCGCACCTCTTTCGAGGCGGTCCGGCGGGTGGGTTTCCCTGTCGGTTTCTGTGTCCTGAGGGTCTGGTTCATCTGTCTTTCCGATCACTGTCGATGACCGTGGATTTAGCCCGTTTCGTCCGCATCCAAAATCACAATCGCTTCCGGCGCCCAGGAGAGCCACATCGGCGCATCGCCCGAGATATCGGGCGCCCCGGTCATCCGGCCCAGGTTTTGGGTCGAGACCGCGATCGGCTGGTCCTTGCCCGCGATACTGACATAGTAATGGCTGCGCTCGCCCAGATAGGCGGCATTGCTCAACCGGCCTTCGACCGCGTGCAGGGCGCCTTCGGGTCTCGTCGGCGAGAGTTCGAATTTCTCCGGGCGCAGGGCCACCTGCACGGGCGCGCCATCGGGTTTGGTCAACTGATCCAGCGGCACCGGGATATGGCCCAGCCCCTCGGTCTCGACCGCGCCCATCGCCGCGCCGTTGCGGCGCACGGTGCCCTGGAAAAAGTTCATGTTGCCGATAAAACTCGCGACCTCACGGGTCTTTGGCGTCTCATAAAGCCCGGCGGGCGTGTCGACCTGCAACACCTTGCCGCCCGACATCACAGCGATGCGATCCGAGAGCGTCAGCGCCTCTTCCTGATCATGGGTGACAAAGACAAAGGTGATGCCCACCTGGCGTTGCAGCGCGCGCAGTTCCAGTTGCATCTGTTCGCGCAATTGCTTGTCGAGCGCGCCCAGCGGTTCATCCAGCAAAAGCACCTTGGGCCGCAGGATCAGCGCGCGGGCCAGCGCGATGCGCTGGCGCTGACCGCCCGAAAGCTCGGTCGCCTTGCGCTGGCCATAGCCGGGCAGCTTGATCAGCTCAAGCATCTCCTCGACCATCTCGTCGCGCTTGGCCTTGGGAAGTTTTTGTTTGCGCAGCCCATAGGCGATGTTGTCGCGCACATTCAGATGCGGAAAGATCGCATAGCTCTGGAACACCATATTGACGGGGCGGTGATGCGGCGGCACGTCCGATGTTGGCTGCCCGTCGATATAGATCTCCCCCGACGAGGTGCTCTCAAACCCAGCCAGCATCCGCAAAAGCGTGGTCTTGCCACAGCCCGAGGCGCCCAGCAGGGAAAAGAACTCCCCCTGTCCGATGTTCATCGACACGTCTTCAATGGCCTGAAAACTGCCAAAGAACTTGTTGACGTGTCGGATCGAAATGAAACCGTCAGACGTGGTCATGTCGGAACCGCCCCCTTTTTCATGTGTCTTTGTCCAGCCCCAGTCGCCCGATCCACTGCGCGACAAAGACCAGAATGAAGGAAACGAACAGGATCAGCGAGGACAGCGCCAGAACCGATGGAAATTCCTGCGGGAAGCGCAGTTGACCCCAGATATACATCGGCAGCGTCGGATCGGTCCCGGTCAGGAAGAACGCCATGATGAACTCGTCAAACGAGATGGTGAAGGTCAACAAGAGGCTTGCCACCACCCCTGGCATCACCATCGGGAAGGTCACGCGCCAGAAGGTCCACCAGCCGTTCTCCCCCAGATCGGCCGAGGCTTCCTCCATCGAGGGATCGAACCCCTCGAATCGGGGCAGGAGCGTGGCCACCGCAAACGGCAGGCACACGATCAGATGGCCCAGCGTCACGGTATAAAGCGACAGGGGCACGCCCATCCGGCTCATCAACACCAGAAGGGCCACCCCGAAGATGATACCGGGAATCACCAGCGGCATCATGATAAAGGTCACCAGCGCGCTTTTGCCCGGCATCCGATAGCGCGTGATCGCACGCGCCGCCACAACGCCTAAGATCGTAGAGATGACCGCTACGACGGCGCCGACCTTCACACTGTTCCACAGCGCGTTCCACACCGGCTGCCGGTTCCACAACTCGCCGTACCACTGGAAGGTGAAACCCTGGAGCGGGAAGCGCACATAGATCGAGTCGTTGAAGCTGAACATCGGAATGAACAGGATCGGCAGATAGAGCACGAACAAAAAGACCATCGCATAGATCTGCAAGGGCCGGTTCGGCCGCTTGATATAGGTGCCCTGATCGCTCATGCGATGCGCTCCTGTGCCTTGCGGGTGACGAACAGAAACACCAGCGCGATGGCCGAGATCCACAGCATTAGCACGATCGACAGGGTCGCCCCCATGGGCCAGTTGTTGATCGCGCCGAATTGGAGCTGGATGAAATTGCCGATCATCGCCCCGTCGGGCCCGCCCAGCAGCGCGGGAGTGATGTAATCTCCCGTTGTGGGGATAAAGATCAGGAAGGTGGCCGCGATGATGCCCGGCATCGACAGCGGCAGCGTGATCCGGAAGAACCGTGCCATGGGGCCGTCACCCAGATCGGTCGCGGCCTCCAAAAGCGATTTGTCGATCTTTTCCAGCGAGACATAAAGCGGCAGGATCGCGAAGGCCGCCCAGGCATGGGCCAGCGTGATGATCACCGCTGTTTGGGAATACAGCAGGAACTCCAGCGGCGCCTCGATAACGCCCACACTCATCAGACCGGAATTGATCACGCCCTGATAGCCCAGGATCACTTTCCACGCGAAAACGCGCAGCAGATAGCTGGTCCAGAAGGGCAGCGTCATCAGGATGATCCACATCATCTTGTTTCTGTGGACGTGGAAGGCGACATAGTAGGCCATCGGATAGCACAGCGCCACCGTGACCACCGTCGCCACGCCCGAGATCCAGAACGACCGCTGCAAAAGCGCGCCAAAGATCGGCTCGTTCCAGACGCGGGTATAATTGTGGGCGGTCAGCGTCGTGTCGAAGCCAAACCCTTCGCGGGTCCAGAAGCTCATCACCAGCAGGATCAGGAACGGCACCAGAATGCCGATCGTCATGATCAGCATGGTGGGCGACATCAACAGATAGCCACGCAGCGTTTCGTTGCGATGCAGAATGCCGGCGATCCGCCCGACCCTAGGCGGGGCGGCGGGCGCGGATCGCGCTTCGGTCTGGGACAGGGACGTGTCGGCCATCCAGGGTTCACTTTGACAATGAAGGATCGAAAAAGCCCGCCAGAGATGTCTGGCGGGCCGAGGATCGGTCAGTTCAGAACCCGGCCTTGATCTGCTCGAACGTCTCGTTCATGCGGGTTTCCCATTCTTGGGTCTGCGGGCGCTGCATGTGACCCGCTTCGAGGATCTCTTGCGGGTTTTTGGACAAGCCCAGACCCGCCAAAGTTTCTTCGTTGAAGGCATCAAAGGATTTTCGGTTGGAGTGGCCATAGCCATAGTCATTGATCATGAACTGGCCCGATTCGACGCTGAGAAGCGAATCGATCACGTCATAGGCGCGGTCCAGATTGGGCGCATCCTTATGCACCATCACCCCGCACACCCAGGTCAGCGCACCCTCCTTGGGCCGTGCGAACTTCACCGGCACACCTTCGGATTGCAGCAGCACGGCCGAGCTGTTCCAGGTCATCGCAGCGGCCATCTCACCAGAAGACAGAGCCTGCTCCAGCGTGGTGGTGTCATCGGTATAGACGCGGATCAGCGGGCGCTGCTCCCGCATCACGGCGGCGATTTTGGTGAACGCCTCTTCGGTGGCGATATCTTCCATCGCGACACCGGCCTTGATCGCGCCGCACCACCAGGCATCGCCGCCCGACGCCAGCGAACCAAGCCGACCCGCATAGCGCTTGTCCCAGAGCATGTCCCAGCTTTCCTCGCCCTCCAGTTCATAGAGGTCGGTGCGGTAGGTGACAGAGGTCTGGCCCCAATCGAACGGCGCCATCCAGACATTGCCGCCCTCGGCATCGTTGCCGGGCAGCGCCACCAGTTCGGGCATCACATCGGCCCAGTTCGACAGGCGCGATGTCTCGATGGGTTGAAAGAGCCCCGACTGCACCCAGCGCGGCATGCCAGAGTTGCACGGATGGGCCACGTCGACGACAAAGCCGCCGCGCATCTTGGTCAGCGCCTCTTCCGAGCCGCCGAAGATCGCGAAATTCGGAGGGGTGCCGTGCTTGGCCTCATAGGGCTGGAACAGCTCGGGGATGTCGTAGCCACCCCAGGTAAAGAACGTGGCCTCATCGTCCACCGACGCCATCGCGCGGCGCGAGGTGGCAGGCATTGTGGCCATCGCCACACCGGCAGCAAGCAGCCCTTTTGTGAATTTGCGGCGGCTCAGCTTGCCTTCGCGCACCGCGCCTAGTTGATCGACAACATCCATGAGTGTCAGTCTCCCCTGTTGGTTTGGCACCCGCCCGTGTTGGCCCGGACGGGGCGTCTTCGGATCGCTGGGACGGGTGTCGTTTTTTGCGTGATGTCCGTGCTGCCCGAATTCGCGGCGGCGACAGACTTATGGTGACAACCGATCCACTGAATGATCATTCAATCATTGAAACGATGCGCGAATCGAGTCAAGTCTTTTGCCAAGCCACCATCCGCAAATCGCGCATGCGATGAAAAACCGGGCATCAAGACCCGCAATCGACCCAAAGCGACCGCGCCATCAGGGAAGACATGATTATGACCACCGACCATCGCATCATTCGATTTGAGCTCGACGGCCCCGCCGGTCTGGAGCGGATGACGCTGGATCCGGACGATTTCCACACGATGCCCTCCGAGCAGAACGTGCATGTCTACTTTGAGGACAAGGAACTGGGGATGAGCGCAGGTGTGTGGGACACCACCACCATGCAGGAGGCGTTCGGCCCTTATCCGGGCGATGAATTCATTCTGGTACTGGATGGATCGTTCAAGATGCTGGACGAGAACGGCGGTGGCGTGTCCGCGACCAAGGGGCAAAGCGTGATCTTTCGCAATGGCGTCCCGGTCAGTTGGAAACAGGACGGCTATCTCAAGAAGTTCTACATCACCTACATGGATCCGCGTGCCGACATCCCCGAAGGTCTGAGTGCCGAGGGCGGTGTTCAGGCGCTCGACCCCGATTGCGTGCTGACGGATGACGATCTTTTGCCCGACACCAGCACGCCGCAGCGTGAGAAGATCTTTTTCGAGAATGACCACGGCAATTTCGAGGTAGGCTGCTGGGATACCCAGACGATGGACACCCCGGCCGAACCGTTCCCCTGGCACGAGTTCGCGCAGGTTCTGGAAGGTGAGGTGACCCTCACGGATGCCGATGGCACCGCCCATCACTTTGCAAAAGGCGATATCTTTTTCATCCCCGCAGGCACGGTCTGTGCCTGGACCGTCCCGACATACCTCAAGAAGTACTATGCAGCCCTCGATCCCAACATCCGACCCGGAGGATAAATCATGGCACATGAAATCGGACGCCGCGCGGTACTGGCCGGGCTGGCAATCGCAGGAGCAAACCCCCTCATGGCACAACCCCTTCCCACAAATCCCGATGTCGTGATCATTGGCGCAGGTGCGGCAGGCATGTCGGCCGGCAGAGAGCTTCAGAAACGGGGGATCTCCTTTGTGATCGTCGAAGCGGCGGACCATATCGGCGGGCGCGCCTATACCGAAAGCGCCACATTGGGTCAGCCGGTCGATCATGGCTGCTCGTGGATATCGGGATCGAACAACAACCCCTTTACGCAGATCGGCAAGGCAGGCGGGTTTACCATGGTCAACCACACCTCTGCCGGATCGGATCTTTTCGATCTGGATGGCAATCCGGCCAACGACGCGGAATGGGCCGCCTATGACCGCGCCTGGAGCGCGGTAGAGCGCGCGCTGTCGCGCGCGGGCAAGGCGGGCAAGGACGTCGCCGCCTCCACCGTGGTGCCCGACATGCCCTATTCCGCAACCGTGCAGTCCTGGATGGGTGCGATGGATTACGGGGTGGATTTCGACGGCGTCTCGACCGCCGATTACTGGGATTCCGCTGAGGACCAGCCAAGCTATCTAGTCAAGGAAGGGCTGGGCGCTGTCGTGGCCACGCTGGCCGAGGGCTTGCCCGTATCGCTGGGTACCACCGTCACGGCGATTGATCATTCCGGCCCCGGCGTCGCTGTGGAAACCTCCGCCGGGACGATCCGGGCCAAAGCCTGCCTCGTCACCGTCTCGACCGGGGTGCTGGCAGCAGGCAAGATCCGTTTCACACCTGAACTGCCCACGACGAAACAACAAGCGATCAGCGACATTCCCATGGGCCTATTGATGAAGGTGCCGATGATGTTCGACGGCGCACGGCTGGGTCTGGCCGAAAACAATTGGGTGACGTACCGTATCCCCGAGGACAAGGCGGGAGAAGCCTGTTACTTTGTTGCCTGGCCCTGCGGCCACGATTACCTCTTTGGCAATATCGGCGGTCGGTTCGGCTGGGAGCTGTCAGCGCAAGGCTCAGACGCGGTGGTCGATTACGCATTGGGAGAGCTGGTGCGACTGCTGGGCAGCGATACGCGCAAGCATTTCGTCAAGGGGTTTGCGACCGATTGGGCCGAAAACCCTCTGACATTGGGGGCCTATGGCGCACCGCGTCCGGGTGCGATTTCCGCGCGCAAAGCGCTGGCCGAACCGGTGGGCAACAGCCTCTTCTTCGCGGGCGAGGCGATGGGCGGCAGTGTCTCGGCCCTGGTCAATGGCGCCTATAAAAGCGGCAAGAAGACAGCCAAGGCCATGGCCAAGGCGCTGGCGTGACCCGGTTCGACACCTAGTCGTCCCCAAAAGTGAAGACCGCGTCATGGACCATGGCACAGACCTTGCGATGCAACCGCGCCATAGGCTGCGCTTGGGCCTTGATCACGGACCCTGCGGCGCAGGCCTGCGCCTGGTCGGGAAATGCGGTCATCGTGAGACCCCCTTTGTCGCGCTCCGTGTCGGTCGCGAAATCGCAGTCGGGCTGGCATGTCCTGGCCGGCCCGGCAGACACCGCCGGATCCGCAGCGACCAAATCCGCGGCAAAGGGCGCCCAGGCCGCGGCCAACCGCGCGCGCATGATCTGGGATATAAGATAAAGCTGCTTGAGAGGATGGGGTATTTTGTGACGCCCCCGCTTTGGGGAGTATGCTCAGCGACCCATGCCCGCAACGCATTGGGGCCAGCCCTGTGATCCCGAATGAACGCCCCGTGATCGCCAACAGTCTTTGGGCGGCGACGGCCAATCGGATACCGGACTATCCGGCCCTGACCGGCGTCCAGAACACGGATGTGGCAGTGATCGGCGGCGGGTATACCGGGCTGTCGGCGGCGCTGCACCTGGCCGAAGCTGGGGTGCGCGTGACGCTTCTGGAGGCCGAGCAACCGGGGTGGGGTGCCTCGGGTCGCAATGGCGGACAGATCAACCCAGGGCTCAAGGACGGGCCCAGCGGGATCATGGCCAAGTTCGGCCCCGAACAGGGCAGGCGCATGGCCGAGATGGCAGGCGATGCGGCCGATCTGGTCTTTGCGCTGATCGATACGCACCAGATCGCCTGCGATGCGGTGCGACCCGGCTGGATCCGCGCGGCCCATACCGAAAAGACGCTGCGCGATCTGCATGCACTGGCGGAGGATTGGCACACGCTGGGCGCGCCGGTCGATGCTCTGGACCGTGCGGCCATCACCCGGATCACCGGGACCGACACCTATCTCGGCGGGCTGATCGACCGGCGTGGCGGCAATCTGCACCCGCTGAACTATGCGCTGGGGCTGGCAGATGCTGCGGGCCGGGCGGGCGCTGTGATCCATGGGCAGTCCCCTGTTGACGCCATCGACCGAGACGGCGCGCGCTATCGCCTGAAAACCGTCCGGGGGGTACTTGGCGCCGACACCGTTCTGATCTGCACCAATGCCTATTCCGGCGATCTGGAGCGTCCCTTGGGAAGGTCGGTTCTGCCCGTCCGTTCGGTGCAGGTCGCTACGGCGCCGCTCTCGGACAACCTGCGCGCGTCTATCCTGCCGGACCGGCATGCATTGTCGGATGCGCGGCGGCTGCTGCTCTACTTTCGCCTCGACGCCGAGGGACGTTTTGTGATGGGCGGGCGCGGCACCTATAATGACGGCTCCACCCGGCGCCAGATCGCACGTCTCAAGGCCGTCACATCACAGCTTTTTCCGCAGCTCTCGGGAGTGGAGTGGCAGCATGCCTGGGGCGGGTTCGTGGCACTGACGCGCGATCATTACCCACATCTGCATGAGATCGCTCCGGGGTTGATGGCGGGGCTGGGATATAACGGGCGCGGCGTGGCGATTGCGACTGCGATGGGTCGCGTCCTGGCCCGCTGGGCATCGGGCACCCCGCCGAAGGATCTTGATTTCCCGGTGACACCCGTCGCGCCCCTGCCCTTTTCATTCGCGCGCACCCTGGCTGTGGAGGCGGAAATCCTACGCCTGCGCCTGCTTGACCAGCTGGGGCTTTGATGCCTGTGTTCTCAGACCGTAACCCGGTCGGAGGCGGCCCTGAACGCCACAAGATACTGATAAGGCCCTGGAAGACAGGCCCGCGACACTGGCCACGGGCAATTCGGCGAGTGTGAAACCGACCGAACAGACTTCCTCACGGTTCTGCGCCTCGCGGAATTGGCGTTGAAGGCCGGGGTGCCGCCGGGTGTCTTGAACGTCATTATCGGTATGAGACCTGAATATGGTGTGAACCGCGCCGGGTTTGCCGGAGGCTGATTGATCTTAGTTACGCGGCCATGTTTGCTCTTTCCAGGGCCGCGTAGACGTTTGCCTCGG
>NZ_JAAWWD010000053.1 GCF_021404545.1 Aestuariivita sp. | reverse complement strand
TTTGTTTGCTAGGTGTGGGCGGTTTTTTGGGGTGGAGGAGGTCGCGGGGGCATGGGCGTGGTGTCCCCCCCAGCACATAGGACCGCTCCAGAATATCGGTGTTGATCTCGTCCAGCATGACCCATTTGCGGACATGGGTTTCTGACCCCACGCGCTGCGACTCGATCTGTGGCACCTCGATGATCAGCACGATGTTGACGAGCGTTGCCGCAACAAGCAGCCGGAGCGGGGTTCGGGTACACCCCATTGACTCTAGCCTACGGCGACCCCGAACAGCGCACCGACCCCGGCTGTCGCCGCCATTGCAAGCGCTCCCCATAGCGTGACCCGCGTGGCCCCACGGACGACGCCTGCGCCGCCGGCCGAAGCGCCCAATCCGCCAAGAACCGCAAGGCCAAGGATCGTCGATCCCGCCACCAGGGGAGCGATCTGCGCCTCCGAGACCAGCAGCACGACGATCAGGGGCAGCACCGCCCCAACGGCGAAGGTCAGTGCGGACACCAGAGCCGCCTGGATAGGGCGGGCGGTAAAGGTTTCCGAAATGCCGAGCTCGTCGCGCGCATGCGATCCGAGCGCGTCGCGTTCAGTCAGTTGCACGGCAACCTTTTTCGCCAGGTCGCGGTCCAGCCCCCTTTCAACATAAATCAGGGTTAGTTCCTCGAGCTCGGCCTCGGGCGTTTCCTCGAGTTCACGGCTCTCTCGGGCGAGGTCCGCCTGTTCGGCGTCAGTTTGCGAGCTGACCGAGACATACTCCCCCGCCGCCATCGACATCGCACCAGCCATAAGCCCGGCCAGCCCGGCGATCATGACCTCGGGCTTGCCGGAGCCTGCGGCCGCGACGCCGACGACGAGGCTCGCGGTCGAGACAAGACCATCGTTGGCTCCGAGAACGGCGGCCCGCAACCAGCCGATGCGATGCACCATATGGATTTCAGAATGTGATAGACGGCTCATGGCGTGGCTCCTTGAACGATGTCACCTTGCTCTGACGTGATGGCCTGTGGTTTGCCCGTAGCTGGCTCCTGCGGCGCGATGCGCAGCGCGCGCAGGGCGTTCAGGATCACGGCAACGTCGATCACTTCTTGCAGGAGCGCGCCCTGGACCGGCGTGAGGTAGCCGAAAGCGGCCGCGATCATGCCCATGACAGACAGGCCGATCCCGGCGACAACGCTTTCGACCGCTATCCGCCGCGAGGCCCGCGCGATCTCGATGCCGGGCCCCAGCCGGTCGATCCGGTCGACGAGCAGCACCACGTCGGCGGCCTCGGCCGAGGCCGCGGCGCCCCGTGCCCCCATTGCCACGCCTACATCGGCTGCGGCCAGGGCGGGCGCGTCGTTGACACCATCACCCACCATCATCACCGGCCCGTGTTTATGCTCGGAAAGCACCAGTAACACCTTTTGATCCGGCGTCAGACCGGCCCGCAGCCCGTCGAGGCCCAGCCCCTCGGTCACGCGCTCGGCCACGTCCGCGCGGTCGCCAGTAGCCAGAAGGATGCGCGCGATCCCTTGACGGCGCAGACCGTCCAGCATGGCACCCGCTCCCTCGCGCAGCGGGTCGGACATGACGAGGTGCCCGGCCATGTGACCGTCAACTGCCACTGCGACAAGGACCGATCCGGCGCCCTTGGCGGGGTGATCGCCCACCATCCGCCCGACACGGGACGCCACGAAGCCGTCGCCGCCGACGATCACCTCGCGGTCCTCCACACGACCCAAGACCCCTTCGCCCGGGATCTCAGCCACTTCTGTCGGAACGGGCAGTGTGAAGGCCCGCGCCTTTGCGGCAGCGACGATGGCCTGCGCCACAGGGTGTTTCGATGCCTGATCGAGCGCGGCGGCAAGGCGGAGGATGTCGTCCTCGGTCATGCCATCGTGGCTGTCGATCGAGATGATCTGCGGACGGCCATCTGTCAGCGTCCCCGTCTTGTCGAGGATCAGCGTACGGATGCGCGCCATTGTCTCGAGCGGCCCTGCGCCCTTGATCAAAACGCCAAAATGCGCCGCACGCGAGAGACCCGCGACCAGTGCGACCGGCACGGCAAGGATCAGCGGACAGGGCGTGGCGACCACCAGCACGGCGACCGCGCGGATCGGATCGCCTGTGAACCACCAGGCCGCGAAGGCGATACTGACGGTGACGACCAGAAAGCCCAGCGACCAGCGGTCGGCCAGCCGGGACATCGGCGCTTTGGACGCCTGCGCTTCCTCCACTAGACGAACGATCCCGGCATAGGTGCTGTCCTTGGCCTCGCGCGTCGCCGTCAGGTCGAAGGCCTCGCCCGCGTTGGTCGATCCGCTCATGGCGTCGGCCCCGCGCGCCAGCCGGACTGGCAGGGACTCACCCGTCAGCGCCGCGGTGTCGAGGAAGGCGGTGTCGGACGCCACCGTGCCGTCCACGGGAACGACATCACCCTGCCGGATCAGCAGGCGATCGCCCGGTGCGATCTCCTCGAGAGGCACATCCTCAAGACCGCCGTTCCGGTGCCGCGTCGCGGTCCGGGGTACGCGGGATAAAAGATCCTTCATCGAACGACGTGCACGGCCCTCAGCGAAGGCTTCGAGGAAAGTGCCTCCAGAATACATGACTGCGACGACAGCCGCAGCCAAGGTCTCGCCGAAGACAAGCGCCGCCGACATCGACAGCGCGGCAACGATATCGAGGCCCACCTCGCCGCGCCCAATGCTCCGGACGATTTCGACCACAAGCGCTGCCAGCGCGGGAACAACTCCTGCAATCCAGATCAGGGTCGCGATCTCTGGTTGGCCCGCAAGGTAGAATGCGAGTCCCACGATCAGCCCGGTTGCGGCCATCAGCAGGAGTGCGGTCTTGAAGCGATCGGTACGGGTCTGTTCCATGCGGCTCATCTTCCCCCGGCTGAGGCGATTGCCGCTGGTTCTTCGGAAAAAAGACGCCCGACTCCCACGCCCATTGCATTGCCTTCATCATCGCGCAGAAGAAACAGGGCGTCGAGTCCACGTTGTCTTGCGAGGTCCGCACCCCTCTCCGCACCGAGCACCATCAGCGCCGTCGCCCAAGCATCGGCCTCGGCACAGGTGCGGGCCACGACGGTGACGGAGGCGGGCGGCGCGATCAGCGGCGCGCCACGTCTCGGATCCATGGTATGCGACAGGCGGCACCCCTGAACCTCCACCCAATGGCGGTAGTCACCGGATGTCGCGACGGCGGCGTCCTGCAGCGCCAGAACCGATTGCGGCGTCCGGCGATCAGGGTCCGGCGCTTCTACCGCGATGATCCATGCCTCGCCATCGGGGCGCAGGCCCATGGCACGCATCTCACCGTCGATGCCGACAAGGGCGTCGGCAATCCCATGATCGCGCAAGGTCTCGGCGAGCTGGTCGACGCCATAGCCCTTGGCGATGCCGTTCAGATCCAGCGCAATGGGCGCGGTCTTGCGCAACTGCATCCCCTCGATCTCCAGCACCTCCTGCGCCGGGCGGCGGGGGGCGTCCATCGCGGCGCGGATACCCTCGGGCGCGGCGGCCCCGGGCCCGAAGCCCCAGGCCGTCACCGCATCGCCCATTCCGATATCGAAGGCCCCGCCCGAGGCGCGCCCGATCTCGAGCCCGAGGCGCAGGACCGCCCGCAGTTGCTCCGGCACCACCACCCAATCGCCCACCGGCGCCGCGTTGATCCGCATGAGCGCGCTCTCCGCGTTCCACGTCGACATCTGCGTGTCCACCTCGTCGACAACCGCCTGAAGGGCGGCACGGATTGCATCCGTGTCGCGGCCCCGATCCGCGAAGAACAGGGCCGACCAGCGCGTGCCCATGGTGGGGCCGTTCAGGACGATGCGCGCGCGCTCAGTAGACATCTTCGACATACCGCCCCTCCGCCTTCAGAACTGCGGGCGTCAACCCGAATGGTGAGAGAATTTCGGCCAGCGCATCGGTCACACCCATGGCCATGTCGCGCCCGCCGCAGACCATCACGCGGGCCCCGTTGCGAAGCAAACGCGCAACTTCGGTGGCCTCTCCACGCAGCGCGTCCTGCACGTAATGCGGAAGCGTCCCGCGCGAGACGGCCGTGACAAGCCGGGTCAACCGCCCCTCTGCCTGCCAGCCGGCCATCTCCTCGCCATAGAAGAAATCGCTGTCCGCATGCCGCATGCCGAAGAACAGGTGCACGGGCCTGTGCCGCGCATTGCCGCGGATGAAGCCCGCCAGCGGCCCGATGCCGGTGCCCGCCCCGATCAGGATCAGCGGGGTGCGACCGCGACCGGCGTGAAAGCCGGGATTGCGCCGCAGAAAGGCCCGGACCGTATCGCCCGGTTCCAGCGCGGTCAGCTGGCCCGAGGCCAGACCGCCCGGATGCTTGCGCACCACGATCTCGACGAACCCGTCGCGCCGGCCCGAGGCCAGCGAATAGAGGCGCGGCACCGGGCTGCCCTGCGGCAGGACGCCGATCAGGTCGCCCGCCTGGAACCGTGCGAAGCCCGTGCCCGTCAGCCGCTGCCACGGCGTTGCGCGCGGCAGGGCGAAGCGCAGGATCGCGGCCCCCGCCTGCATCTCGGCCCCGTAGTTGCGCCGCGAGACGAGGGTCAATGTTTCGGTGCGCGGCGAGACGGGCTGATGAAAAAGCTCGAGAGAGATGCTAAGCGCCTCGCCAAGAGCGCGGCCCCAGCGCGCGAAATCCTGTGGCGATTGGCGGTCGA
Source organism: Aestuariivita sp. (assembly GCF_021404545.1). Taxonomy (GTDB): domain Bacteria; phylum Pseudomonadota; class Alphaproteobacteria; order Rhodobacterales; family Rhodobacteraceae; genus Aestuariivita. The sequence continues at coordinate 13,813 of NZ_JAAWWD010000053.1, read as the reverse complement.
TCGTGTCCAGCGGCATGAGTTCGGCCCAGCCCTTCGCCTGCGCCGCTGCCGCAACGGCGTTGGCGAAGGCGCAATAGGCCGGAAAGCTGCGGTCGCCGAAGCCGAGCACGGCCATCTGGATATCAGGCACAGGGGCCGACGCGTTCAGCCGGTCGAGAAAGCCCTTCGCCGAGGACGGAGCGGCACCATCGCCATAGGTCGCGGCGAGCAGGATGATGCGCTCGGCACGGGCGTAGCGCTCTGGCGCGAAGCCCGACATCGGGCCAACATGGACGCCCTGCCCCGCTGCCGTCAGCGCGGCATGCAGGGTCGCGGCGAAGCCCCAGGTGCTGCCACCCTCGCTGCCGACAAGAATGATCGTCTCGGCACGGCCCGCGGGCTGGTTGCCCCGGATGCGCGGCCGCCCGCGCCGCCCGGCAAGCCAGATCAAGACGCCGGTCACGCCCATCGCCGGCACTCCGAGCGCCATCATCCCGAGCACAAGGCCGAGCGTCGCGGCCCCCTGCCCCGTGTGCAGCATGTAAATGGTTTCCGAGACGCGCTCCCACCCGGTCAGGTCGGCCCATGCCACGAGCGCGCCGGTTCCCTGGTCAAGATAGCCGGTGCCCCGGTCGGTCTTCAGTGTGAACACGTCCGTCGCGTCGCCGGGATAGGGAAAGCTCAGTTCGCGCAGCTCGGCGACGGGGGCCTGCAGCAGCGTGGCCATCTGATCGAGAGCGAACCCAATTTCTCCGCTCACTTCGGTGGGATCAGCCGGCAGGACGCTACCGTCCGGCAGAAGATCGAAGGTGGAGGCTGTCATCCAGAGGGCGGTGGTGGAGGACAGAACGAGGCCGATGACGGCGATCCGGGCGATCTCGACATGCAGCCTGCCCGCGAACGGACCGCGCAAGGACGCGAACCAGTGCCGCCATCCGCCCGCCCGTCGCGCGACCAGCATAGCACCCGAGAGCGAGAGGACCAGCATCGCCGCGGCCCCGGCGGCCATGGCGATACGCCCGCCATCTCCGAGGAAGAGCGAGCGATGAAAGTTGGTGAGCCAGCGAAGGGCCTGGTTCGGGTCGGCCGAGGCCACGCCCGCGCCCGTCGCCGGGTCGATCACGGCAGCACCCGGCGCGCCCTGATCGAACCAATAGGCGGTGATCCGACCGGAGGGCGACCGCCGGATCTGCTCGACGCCCGGATAGACGACCTGGATGCGGTCCGCGAGGGTGGCGACTGTCAGGCCAGTCTCCACCTGCGGCGCGGTGATGCGCTCGACTGCCGGAAAGACCGAGAGCGCAGCGCCGCTCAGGCTCAGGATCGTGACGAGCGCGAGTGCCAGAAGACCCGGCCAGCGATGGAGTATACGGATCATGGCCCTGCCCCTCACATGTCGTAGGAGAAGTTGGCGATGTAGCGCCGCCCGGTCACCGGAGTGCCCGCGCCCGCCGTCGTCAGCGGCACGGCCACCTCGTTCGGGCTGTCGCGCATATCCTCGACCGCCGCGTCGATGTGCAGCGTGTAGCCCGCATCGAACAGCGCATCGGCCAGATCAAGCGTGATTTCGAGACTGCGGCCCGCGCCGACGCTGGCGCCGGTGATGCCGTTTACCTCCGCGGTATCGCCGCCCGTGGCACGGTACCAGTCGCTAAGATGCTCGTAGTACTTGGACTTGTCGCCGGCCATCCAGAGACTGCCGACATAGGCGCCCGAGGCGTCGGTTACGTAAAGCGCGAGGTAAGCGCCGTCGCCGCCATAGTTGTTAAGGGTGGTTGTGAGCGTCACGGGCCGTGCCATAGCGAGGCCGGGAAGCGTGAGTGCGGTGGTAAGCGCGAGCGTTGCGAGAAGTGATTTCATGGGAATGATCCTTGTTCAGGGTGCTTCGGAGCTGTTCAGTTCACCTGAACCTGCGGAGGGGCGCCGTTTCCGAAGAGGCCGTTCTGCGGAGGAGCGACCGTTCCAGCGGGCGCGGGATTGCGGGCGCCACCGCGGTCGTCGTCATCATCCTCGTAGTCCATCTCGACGATCTGCAGCGTCGCCGGATCGAGCTTCACCTCGATCTCGCGGCCATCCTGGTCTCGGCCTTCGATTTCGTAGCAGCCGTCGTCGATCTCGAAGTCGCGCACCGTCCAACCGTTCTGTTCGGCCATCTGCATGGCGGCCTCGCGCGGCTGCCACTGGTCACGGGGCGCATTGCAATCATCGTCGTCGGCCAGCGCAGCGCCGGCGGGCAAAAGTGCGATCAGGGCAAGGGCGGTCAGGGTCTTTTTCATGGCAAGGGGTCCTTTCGTTTGATGAGACCAATCTGGCACCCCGACCTGAGGGCATCCTGACGCCCCAGCGATTCCTGCTTCAGCTTGCCGTCAGGAAAATGGCCCCGCCGATGAGGGCGGGGCCAAAAAAAGATGCGAGCGCAGGCTACAGGGCTGGCATGGCTATGCGCCCTGCCCCGCGTTCAGGTGAATTCGAACTGCTCGAAGCGGACACGGCGAGGCGTTTGGCCTTGTGCTTTCAAGCCCTTGAGAATCCCGTCCTTCAGACCGGTTGGGCCGCAGAACCACAAATCGGCTTGCCGGATCGCGAAAGGGACCGCGCCAATCAGGCGCTCGGCCGTGAGCCTGCCATCGCGCGTCGTAACGACCACCTCGAAACTGAACCTCGGGTTGCGGGCAGCCGCAGCGCGCAGCGTCTCTACCCCAATCGCCTCCTCTTGTGTCCGAACGCAGTGGATGAGGTGAATGTCGCGGCTATCCGCTTCGCTCAGGCTTTCGGCCCAGGCGAGGAACGGCGTGATACCGATGCCGCCCGCCAGCCATATCTGGCGCGCACCGCCCTTGCGGAAATTGAACCGTCCATATGGCCCTTCGACCTGCACGCGCGTTCCGGTCCGCAAGATGGCGAGCAGGCTTCGTGTCCAGCCACCCAAGCCCCGGATGGAGAACGTCAGGGTGCCGTCAGGGCGCGGGGCGCTGGCGATCGTGAAGGGGTGCGGCTCGGACAGTCCTGCCTCTGGCGCGCGGAAGAAGGCGAATTGCCCCGGCCGCCACCGCATGGCCCGCCCCTCGGGGCGGAGGGTTAGCGTGGTGGTGTCCTTGGTCTGGCTGATCTCTGTGACGGTGAATTCTCTACGCCGCAGGTACGGGGCGACCAGCTCGGTGAATATCCACGCGATCACTCCCGCGATGCCAAATGTGTTTAGAAGCACCGAGAGCGATGGATCTACCTCTGTCGGCAGGTCGACGAAGAACTGGTGAAAGACCACGATTGCAAAAAGGGCCCCCATGAAACGATGGCTGAACCGCCAGATCTGATAGGGGATTTCCAGTGGGGTGAAGGGCAATCTCCGGAACCAGCTGACAGCAACCAGGGCGAGAAGCGCGTTGAAGGCAAGTTCGCCCGCCTCTTCACCAAGTTCACCAAGAGAGGTTTCACGCACCAAACGCTCGAAATCCGGCTCGATCTGCTGGTGCAGGATCATCAGGACCATTGCGGAAATACCAAGCCACTTGTGGAAACGGTACATGCGATCGAGACCGCCGAACAATGGTTCCACCAGCGGCGGCCGTGCGGCGAGGATCAGGGTCTGTGCCATCGCGACAACTGCCGCGGCCCCGACGGCAATGCCAAGTGCTGCATCCGCGCCATAGGGCGCATAGGTGTTGAACCCGATCAGTGCCGCCAGCAGGCATGGCAACGCAACCAGCACCGGGCCCGTCAGAGCTAGAGGAGAGTTTAGGGAAAGCCGGGAGAGTGGCGGCAGGCCCGGCACCGGGACATTACCGTCGCGACGCGCTGCATCAGTCATCGTCGCGTCTCTCGTGATCCCGCTCGCGGCGATCATCCTCGTCGTCCTCGTATTCGAACTCGATTATCTCCAGCGTGGCCGGGTGGACAGTCACCTCGATCGCACGCCCCTCGGCATCCCTCCCATCGATCTCGTAGCAGCCGTCATCGATCTTGATCCGGCGCACCGTCCAACCATTTTCCTCAGCCAGCATGGCAACAGCATCGCGCGGCTGCCAGTCGGCCATCGGCACGAAGCAATCGTCGTCAGCCAGCGCCGCGCCGACCGGAAAGACCGCGAGAAAGCCGATAATTGTCAATGTCTTCTTCATGGGGCACACTCCTAGTGGCTCGCCTCTTGATGCCATTCATGCGCCGCGAAGCTGACGGCAGCCTGAAGGGGCTCGACCCACAAGCTTCAGCTTCGTGTCAGCCAGACGGATCATGGAGGGACATCAGGAAAGGACGGGTACGACCATGCGCATATTGCTGATCGAGGACGACACGACTCTTGGCGCTGCCGTGCGCGACCAGATCGCAGCTGATGGCCAGTCAGTAGACTGGGTCACGCGGCTAGACGCGGCGGCAGACGCGATGAGCGCAACCTCCTACGACCTGCTCCTGCTCGACCTCATGCTGCCAGACGGACGTGGTATCGGGTTCCTCAAGGGCCTCAGGACGCGTGGAGACGTGACGCCGGTCATCATCCTGACGGCGCTCGACCAGGTGTCCGATAGGATCGAAGGCCTCAATGCGGGCGCTGACGACTATCTTGTGAAGCCCTTCGACCTGTCGGAACTGTCGGCACGGATCGGATCGGTCGCGCGGCGCTACAGCGGCAACCCCAACCCGATCCTGACCCACGGACCGCTCGACATCGACCTTGCCGCGCGCAGCGTCCATCGGGATGGCAGACATGTGCCGCTGACGGCGCGGGAATGGGCGCTCTTCGAGGCCTTCCTGGCGCGTCCCGGGCAGCTCCTGTCCAAGGCGCAGTTGGAGGAGAAGCTCTACGCTTTCGACGCCGAAGTCGAGAGCAACACCATCGAGGTGCACGTGAGCCGCCTGCGCAAGAAACTGGGGAGCGCCATCATCGAGACCGAGCGCGGCATGGGTTACCGGCTGGGCAAGCCATGATGTGGCCATCCAGCCTTCAGGTACGGCTCGGCTTGTCACTCGGCCTTGTGCTGACGATCCTCTGGCTCGCCGCCGCCACGGTTACCGCGGTGATCGTTCGGGGCGAGATGGATGAGGTCTTCGACAGCGCCCTACGCGAAACCGCCGAGCGCATCCTGCCGCTGGCCGTGACCGACATCGTCGGGCGAGAAGATCAGGGTGTGACGCAGCGCCTCGCGCCGATCCGGGAGCATGACGAGTTCTTCACCTACATCGTACGCGATGCCGAGGGACGCATTTTGCTGCAATCCCATGCGGCGGACCCTGCCGTGTTTCCTCCATACGATGGTCCGGGATTTGGGCAGAACGCCACACATCGCCTCTACAGCGACGCGGCGCTCCAGGGGACGATCAGCATCACCGTGGCCGAACCGTTGGCGCATCGCGCTTCGGTTGCTCGGGAAATCCAGATGAGCCTTGGCCTGCCGCTGCTGGTTGTGCTGCCGTTGGCGCTCGCGTCGATTATTCTCGCTGTGCGCTTTAGCCTCGCCCCTCTCCATCGGTTCCGTACGCGGCTTGAAGCGCGCGGCGTGCGCGACCTGTCAGAAGTACCCGCGGCCGACCTGCCGACGGAAATCGGCCCGCTGGCTGCAACCTTGAACAGCCTTTTGGCTCGGTTGCGCGACGCGTTCGAGGCTGAGCGAAGTTTTGCAGCCAATGCGGCTCATGAACTAAGGACACCATTGGCGGGCGCTATCGCCCAGGCGCAGCGACTGCGGTCAGAGACCAAAGATCCGACCATCGACGCGCGCGCCGCCGAGATCGAGGCGACGCTCAAGCGTCTCGCTCGGCTGTCCGAACGTCTCCTGCAGCTTGCGCGGGCGGAAGGCGGTAGACTTCGGATGGACCAGAGCGCTGATGTCAGAACCATCACTCGGGTCGTGGTGGAAGATATTGCGCGCAGCACAGAGAACGGGCGCCTTATGTTGAACTTGCCGGACACGCCTGTCTTGTCTGATATCGACCCCGACGCATTGGGAATTCTGTGCCGGAATCTGGTGGAGAACGCCCTACGCCACGGGGCGCAGAATGCCCCAGTCGAGGTTACACTCACGAGCGACGGGCAGTTGATCGTGGCGAACGAGGGCCCCGCGGTAGCAACCCAAACACTCGAACGCCTGACAGGGCGCTTCGAGAGGGCAGATGCAAAAACTGATGGTAGCGGGCTTGGCCTCGCTATCGTCTCAGCCATCGCAGAACGGATCGAAACCTCTCTCTTGCTCCAGTCACCACGTCCCGGTGAAACTTCTGGATTTCAGGCATCCGTCAGATTGCCAACGGATGCTCCAAATGCCCATGTGAAAGATCGGGAGCATTGGCCTTGAAGTCTCACGTCGCAGCGCCCCGAGGGGTGCGGTGTCGATGATGGTTGTTGTAGACATGATTCTTCATTCTGAATGCGAGTAATCGCACTCATCCCATTGATATTATTACACTATAGGGTGATTGGGGGCGGAATCTCCGCCCCCCGCTGGATCACGTTATTCCGAGGCCAGCATCGACGCGCCTTCAGCAGGCAGGTCATCCGTCAGAAATGCAGGAAGGTCAGCTTCACTGACGCTGTCAGCCGCTTCGGCATCCGCCCCCTGCCCTTCGGCATGGTCCTCATCGTCCAGCGCCACGAGATCGTTCCGGCGCATGACGCTCGTCGACCAGCTTTGCCACCACGCTGTCCTTCAGATCGCTCGCCTGCGCCGGCATGTAGATGTGACGCACTGAGGCTTCGAGACAGCTTCCCGAAGCAGAGGAAGTGCGGAAGGTGTCCGTCACAATCTTCAGCAGCAGCAGAATCAACGCCACGTCGGGCGAGCGCCCGATCGCTTCACGCAGCGCCAGCGTCCGGTGTGCCGTCAACTCGATTACGAGCCGCTCGGGCAGTGGCTTCAGCGCTCCGTCATCCTCATCCTCCGGGAAGTCAGCTCCGATCGGCTGGCCACCCGACATAATGATGGTTCCGCCAGGAGCGGCACTGCCATGGCCATCGGTGAGATCACGATCAGCACCCTGCCCCGCCACCGCAGGATCAGTATCATCCTGGACCGCTGCCTCCTCAACAGGCTCATCCTCTGACCGCACATAGCCGCGATAGACGGCCAGCGCGCCGTAGCGGTCGAGCGTGACGAACGCCCCTGCCCGCCCGATCTCCTCCGCGTCGAAGATCAACGGCCGGGTCTCGATCCTTTCCATCTCCGCTTCCAATACGCCAAGCCGCGTGTCGACCTTGTCGGGGATCTCATCCTGACCCGCGTATTCCTCTTCCAGCGCCCGATACTCGGCGAGCAGCTTGGCATGGGCCGCACCTTCCTCATCCGTCATCGGTGCCGGATCGCCGGATAGGGACCGCAGCCTGTAGCTGTAGCCGTAGGGCAGGTCAAGCGCGACTTCGATCCACTTCCAGCCCTCAACCGCAACCGTCTCAGCCTCGGCCTGGAGTTTTTCCGTCACCAGCCGATCGAGCAGGGCAGGGTCCTCGAGCCAGCCATCGTCATCGCCCTGAAAGAGGTCATGCAGCATCGTGCCGCCCGCCTCTTCGTAGGCCTCAACACCCACAAAGACCGCGCGCCGGTCGGACGCTCGGACCGAGGTCTCGGTCAGCATGCGCCGGATCTGGAATGGCTCCTTGTTCCAGGATGAATGGATCACATCCCAGACCTGAACCTGACGCGCGTGATCGGGGTTCACGGTGAAGGCCATGAGCTGCTCCAGCGTCATGCCATCCTCGGCATAGACCTCAAGCAGGGCAGGGGCGACGGAAGCGAGTTTCAGGCGCTACTTCACGATCTGTGGCGTCACGAAGAAGGCGGCAGCAATCTCTGCATCGCTCTGGCCCTTATCCCGCAGCGCCACAAACGCGCGGAACTGGTCGAGCGGGTGCAGGGCGACGCGATGCATGTTTTCTGCAAGGGAATCATCCTCGGCCAGGATGTCGGACGCAGCATCGCGCACGATGCAGGGAATGGGCGTGGTCTTTGCCAAACACTTATGCTTCACCAGCAGGGACAATGCTTGGAACCGACGGCCACCGGCCGGGATCTCGACTTGCCGGTCTCGGTGCCATCGTCAGCCAACACGGGCCGCACGCTCAGGCTCTGCAAGAGGCCGCGGCGGGCGCTGTCTTCGGCCAGTTCCTTGACGGACACGCCAGCCTTGATGCGCCGCACGTTGGACTGACTCAACACCAGTTTGTCAAAAGGGATATCCCGGGACGGGGACAGGGTGATTTTCTGGACAGCTTTCGTCATCAGATCTTCTCCACGACGGGCGCCGGAAGCCACTCTCCCGATCTCATTTCCCGTCACCCTCAAACCAACACTCCTTTCCCTCTCGATGATCGTATGGTTGCCAAGAGGCGACTTAACAGCTGTTAAGTCATGCCAACTGAGCACCGCGGCGTTGAAACTTAACAGCTGTTAAGCCGCACTTCGCCGACCGATCAAAGCCATGACCATCGGACCGCAAGAGAATTCGCCCGCCGCGGCCTTGGACGTCAGCGCCCGCAAGTATCCACCCGGTGATCTGATGTCAGAGAAACGTTCCAGCATGGCCACGACGACGATCGAGGCTTGCTCTGGTCCCATGCAGCGTTGCGCTTCTTCCCACGCAGAAACACTGATCCCCATGGCCGGCCTTACATGACAAGCCGCGTCGAAAAGTTGGTGCCAGTGTCGAATGTCGCCCTGATAGAAAGTCTTGAGCGAGGGACAGCCGGCGATTACCAGGTGGAGAGGGATTTTCGGCACCCGCCTCGTGTCAGGCTCTTCAAGGTCAGCCACGGGCTCACCCGTATCATCATCAGGCGCGCGTCCCGCCGCCCCGCCTTTTTCTAAGGCAGGTTCAAGATCTATAGATTCTTTATTTGAATTATGATGGTGACGCTCACATTGGGCATCATTGGTGTTCATTTCTTCTGTTTCAGGACCGTCAATCACATTACGCGCCTGGTCAAGAAGGGTCTCCAGTTCAGTCCGAAATGCCGACAGATCCTCAAGCGAGAGTTTGCGGCGAAGAGCGCGGGCGGTGAGGGCTGCCTTGTCGCGGAGCTGGTCCCACAGGCCAAGCCCGGGCTGGATCTCCTCGCCGAACTCCGCCAGAGCGGCCAAGTCGCGACGCATAAGGCTCACTACCTCCCTCAGTCGCCGCACACGGTCCTCGGCCTCACGCACAGCCTCTGCAGCCCGTGCAATATCCTCGGCCCGGCAATAGAGCGGGGAGAGATCAAAGCCGAAGGCCACCCGATCTTCGCCACGCTTGCGCACATACCGCTTCCCATTGGGGCTATCGCGCCGCATGAGCAAGCGTGCCTCTACCAACCGGGCGAGGTGACGGCGCATCGTCGAGCAAGGCATGCCGTTCAGCCGCTCGCAGATCGCCTTGTTGGATGGGAAGACGACCATTTCGGTGTTCCCGCCAAGCGCATCGTCCGGAAAGAAGCTGAGAAGCCCCTGAAGAACGGTCAGATCGCGCTCGGAAACCCCAAAGGCCGCCTGTGCCTTGGACAGCTCGCGGAGGAGCTCCCACTTGTTGACGGGCCTGCCGGGAACAGACGCCTCAGGACGCTCGACCACGCGCAGATGGGCGTGCGATATCGGCCGCATAAACGGCGAAATCGGTGTGTAATCCATGATGTCATTCACGAAGGCAAAATTTCCCTGGCCCGCGAATCGCTTTGCGCTTGCGGGAAAGGGGCCAGATCGCTACATTCAGAGGTGCGAAAACTGAAGTTTTGTAGCGGGCTGGTCCCGTGCGAAACCTAAGAAAGGTCTCGTGAAGCTTGCTTCTCGGGGCCTTTTTCTTTTCTGCCTGTCTCGTGCCTCCTTTTTGATTGTTGCTCTTCCTCAGTCTTCCGAACGCTTCCAGCGCTCGTGAAGCTCGGCGATCAGCTGCGGGGCGTTGCCCTCAAGCCAGCTGACAAAATCGCTCTCCTCGGCCTTCAACTCGAGCTTGAGTTGCTTTCCACGACGTCCGGTCGTGACAGTGGCGGCACCGACCCCCGGAATCACCGTGCCGGGCCGCCCGCGAGGGCGAGACGAGGATGTGGTCTGTTCGGGCTTCCCTGCAGCAGAGAGGACGGCCAAAAATGCATGATCGGATTTCTCGTCAATACCGCCTTGGTAGGATGTTTTGGCCTCACCCGCCAAAGCTGCAAGCAGTTCGCGATCGGCATCCGTAGCCCCCAGCAACTTCTTGAGCTCTTCCCACCTGGGCCGACCAATGCCCGGAGCGGCACCGATGGCGAGGACCAGGTCCTCCCCAACGGTGCGGACCACGCTTAACAGCTGCGACACTCCTGCCTCGGTCAGATTGAGAACCTCGGCGACACCCTTGTTAGTGCGTTCGGATGCGCTCAGATGGTCACCGTCGAGCAAGGCTGCGGCAACAAGCGCTCGTTCGATGAAGCTTAGATCCCGCCGCTCTTGGTTCTCTAACAGCTGATCACGAAGTGCCTGATCGCCCTCCATCTCTGTGACAATGGCGCGGACCTTGATCCCAAGTTCTCTGCAAGCTTCCAGTCGACGACGGCCATAGATCAGGCTGTAGCGATCACCATCAAGCGGCCGGACGAGGATTGGTACTCGCTGTCCGTTCTTGGAAATTGACGCCTTGAGGCCCGCAGTCTCAATCTGCAGCCTGTCATCGAGCCGACCTGTGATTTCGATTTGGTCAGGCTCGATTTCGAAAACGCCGCCGCGCAGCCTGCGCCCTTCAAGAGCGTCGGGCGCGTTGCGCAGGGTCTGCAGTGGCAGTCCCAGTTTAGGCTTTCTTGCCATTGCGTCCCCACGTGTTCTGGATGATCGCCGCGATCTCGTCGTTGACGGCGTTCATGGATTCGATTGCACGATCGAAAGTCTGACGCGTGAAGTCCTTCTTGTCGGCCTCGTAGAGCGTCTGCTTCGTCAGCCCTGCATCAGAGATCGCAGTAGACTCAACCATGTGGTTGGTCAGGACTGACCTGCCGAACAGACCCCGGATGAAAGCAATGACCTCGGTCTGCGGGGCATCACCCACCTTGTAGCGGGTCGGCAGAAAGCGCAGCCAGTCGAAGCGAAGGTTTGCGCCAGCATCCCGGATGACGCCAAGCAGATCAGCGGTCATTCGCAGAAACTGCGACATGGACATCAGATCGAGCATTTGGGGGTGAACGGTAACAAGCACCCCTGAAGATGCTGAAAGGGCGGACATGGTTAAAAAACCAAGCTGCGGCGGACAGTCGATGACGACGACGTCATAGTCCGCTTCGACACTGTCGAGCGCGTCGCGCACACGGGCAAAGAATGCGCGGGCGCCGCCACGCTGAATGGCTGCCGGTGTCTCATGTTCGAATTCCATGAGCTCGAGGTTCCCGGGAATCAGGTCAAGACCACGGATGTAGGTCTTGCGGATCACGTCCGAGATCGGGACCGGTTCATCGTAGCGAACCGCATCATACAGCGTGCCACCCTCCATCAGGTCCAGCTCAGGCTGGATGCCATGCAGCGCGGAAAGGGATGCCTGGGGGTCCAGATCGATCGCAAGGACACGATATCCCTTGAGAGCCAAGCGCTGTGCAAGGTGAGCGGATGTTGTCGTTTTCCCGGACCCGCCTTTGAAGTTCACAACAGAAACAATCTGAAGCTCGTCACCGGCACGACGCCCCGGAACGTAGGTTCCAGGCTTCTTCGCGTTTGCCTCAAGAGCGTGGCGAATCTCCCAGATATCATCGAGGGTATATCGCCGGTGGCTGCCCGCAGTGGTTTCGACGTCAGCGATCTTTCCTTCTCGATGAAGCTTGCGAAGGTAGGTATGATCGACGCCAAGCAACTCGGCCGCCTCGCCGCTGGTCAGGCTGCGCATGACTTTTTTGGCGTCGGGAGGGAAGTGGGCAGCACGTTGCGCATGAAGATTGGACGCAAGAAGCTCTGCGTAGTGCCCGATGGCAATGTCCAGGTCCTGCTCAGCTTCGCTCATCTCTGCCTCGATTCGTGGGCGCGTTTTTTATGTGATCGCGCGTTATTTATCGAGACTATTGCCCGAGCTATCAGATTCGTGCAAGCTCTTTCTAGATTTGGTGTCAGTCGCTGCGTCATGCACAAGAGTAGCTAGGGTTTGCGGCAGGCTTGTCTTAGGAACCTTTCGGATATACATTACAAGACGTATATCCGCATGGGAGGTCACGATGCAGGTCGCAAAATGGGGTAACTCGCTGGCCGTCCGTTTGCCCGCGGAGCTCGTCCGAGAGCTTGGTCTCAAGGAGGGTGATCAGATCGACCTGGTCAAGGACGACGGTCGGGTCAGAGTCCGTCGCCTTGCTCGTGCGGATGAGGTACTTACCGGCCTGCGCCGCTTCCGGGGCAAGTTGTCCGCAGCAGAACGTCTGAGCCGCGACGACGCACATGAGCGCTGAGTTCGCGGACACGAATGTCGTTCTTTACCTGCTCGACGATGGCCCAAAGGCCGATCGCGCCGAGGTCATCCTGGGGCAGGGGCCCCGGATCAGCGTTCAGGTTCTAAACGAGTCACTGGTGAACTGCCGCCGCAAAGCTGGCCTCGGTTGGGAGGAAGCAGCGGCCTTTCTCGAAGGCGTGCGCGCCTTGTGTCCCGTCGAAGATCTCTCCGTGCAGACCCATGACGTCGGCCGCGCTTTGGCGGAACGCTACGGCTTCTCGATCTACGACGCGATGATCGTGGCCAGCGCTTTGGTTGCGGGGTGTACCACGCTGTGGAGCGAGGACATGCAAGATGGCCTGCTGGTGGAAGGCCAGCTTCGCATCGTCAACCCCTTTGCATGAGCGGACGGCTTCTGTGCCTGAAACTGACCACAACCTTGTAATCCTTCCCTGTAGTGGAGGATTTGCAAGGTTGTTAGGCTACTCAAGCAGCCCCAGCCTCTCCGCCCGCTCCAACAGCATCTTGACTGACGACGGCTGCCATCTCGTTCGGCCACGTGGTGTGCGTTCGCGCATAGATTCCAGCCGTTCACAGATCGCCTGGAGCGTAATGCCGGGATCCGCGCCCTTGATGGCGGCGACGATGGCGGGCAGGCGGTCGTCGGTTTCGCGGCGGCCGGCGCGGGCCAAAACTGTCTCGGGCAGGAAGCCGTCGCGGACATAGGCCTTCACGGCGCGCAAGAGACGGCTTTGGGTCCAGCGACGCGCCTCGGGCAAGGGGCCGTTGATGATGCGCACCACGTCTTCCCAGGCCAAGTCGGGGCGCAACCGGCGCACATGGGGCACCCAATCTTGTGCCGTTTCGTTCAGACGCTCCATGTAGCCGTCCTGTCGCGCTAGCCGCACCTTGCGAAGAGCGGCAGGGTCTTTGGCCCGCAGTCCAGGGTTTCCGCCCACGCGGCCCTTTGTGCGCGCACTGGCGAGGCCGGCCTTGGTGCGCTCCCGGATCAGGGCGCGCTCGAACTCGGCCGCAGCGCCCAAGACCTGCAGCGTGAACTTGCCCTGCGGGGATCCAGTGTCGATCGGGTCCTGGATCGAGCGAAAGAACGCACCCCTGGCCTCCAGCCGCTCGATCACTTCCAGCAGATGCGACAGAGACCGCGCAAGCCGGTCGATCCTCACGACGACCAGCGTATCGTCACTCTGGATGCGTTCGAGCACACGCCCAAGCACCGGCCGCGCGCGATTGCCGCCTGAGGCGTGCTCTTCATAGATTTCGGCGCAACCCGCAGATTTCAGGGCCTGCGACTGGGGCAGGGGGGTTTGATCCTCTGTGGATACGCGCGCATAGCCTATCAATGGCATCAAAACAGTCTTTTTGCAGTTTCATATAGCGCCAATAAACGACCGTTTGCAAACGCGCGCAAGGGGTGTTTCCCTCGTCGCGCTGAGTTCGGGAAGCCTTGTATCTATGGGCTGAAGCCCACGAAGGGCGCCCCACGCCCCCG
>NZ_JAAWWD010000019.1 GCF_021404545.1 Aestuariivita sp. | reverse complement strand
TGGGGCTAGGTTTTGTTGGGGGGGGGGCAAGCAGGAGGCGGCGGACGGAATGTGGAGAGGTCCCGGAGGCTCGGAGCTGTGGATGAGAACCAACCCCAAGGGGATCGACCAACGCTCTGCGTGTCGTCATCCTGACTGGACCGGGCCGGACGATCTTGAAATCAAGATCCTCGAACTGCGCGAAATCACCGGCTGGAAAGTGCCAATCTACGTCAAGGTCGCCGGGTCGCGCCCTTATTATGATACAACCCTTGCGATCAAAGCCGGTGCGGATGCCGTCGTTCTGGACGGCATGCAAGGCGGTACAGCGGCAACGCAGGATGTCTTTATCGAACATGTTGGCCAACCGACGCTTGCGATCATCCGCCCCGCGGTTCAGGCCCTTCAGGATCTTGGGATGCACCGCAAGGTGCAACTCATCCTGTCGGGTGGCATTCGGTCCGGCGCGGATGTGGCCAAGGCGATGGCGCTTGGCGCGGATGCGGTTGCGATCGGCACAGCCGCGCTGATTGCCCTTGGCGACAATGATCCAAAATATGAAGCCGAGTACAACACGTTGGGCACCACGGCCGGAGCCTATGACGACTGGCACGAGGGTTTGGATCCGGCAGGTATCACAACGCAGGACCCCGAGCTGATGGCGCGTTTCGATCCGATTGAGGGCGGGCGGCGGCTGCGCAATTACCTCAAGGTGATGACGCTGGAGGCTCAGACCATCGCGCGGGCCTGCGGTAAGAACCACTTGCACAACCTCGAGCCAGAGGACCTTTGCGCATTGACGATGGAAGCCGCGGCAATGGCCAAAGTTCCGTTGGCTGGAACCGACTGGTATCCGGGAAAGCCCGGCGGCGGCTACTGAACCAAACACAAAGGCGCGGCAGAGCATCTGCCCGCGCCTTTTTTGCATCGCAGACAGATAATGACGACAGGGGAAATTATAACATGGCTACCGATCTGGCAAAGTTCGCCGAAGACAACGGCATCAAATACTTCATGATTTCGTTCACCGATCTATTCGGCGGTCAGCGTGCCAAACTGGTACCGGCACCTGCGATTGCGGACATGCAGGCAGAGGGCGCGGGCTTTGCCGGATTCGCCACCTGGCTTGATCTGACGCCAGCACATCCAGATATGCTGGCCGTCCCGGACCCCGAAGCTGTCATTATCCTGCCCTGGAGCCGGGATATTGCCTGGGTGCCGGCTGATTGCGTCATGGAAGGCCAACCCGTCGCGCAAGCGCCCCGCAACGTGTTGCGCAAGCTGATCGCCGAAGCAGCTGAAGAGGGTCTGCACGTCAAGACGGGAATCGAAGCCGAATTCTTCCTTCTCACCCCAGAGGGCGACCAAATCTCTGACCCGTTCGATACCGCGGCCAAACCATGCTATGATCAACAGGCCTTTATGCGCAGGCTCGATGTGATCCGCGAGATCAGCGATTACATGTTGGAAATGGGCTGGAACCCCTATCAGAATGACCATGAAGATGCGAACGGCCAGTGGGAAATGAACTGGGAGTTCGATGATGTTCTGAAGACAGCCGACAAGCACAGCTTCTTCAAGTTCATGACCAAATGTGTCGCCGAAAAGCATGGCCTGCGCGCCACCTTCATGCCCAAGCCCATCGAAGGTCTGACGGGTAATGGGTGCCATGCTCATATCTCGGTCTGGGATGCTCCTGGTGCCAAGGCCAAAACCAACGTGTTCGCAGGCGACGGGGACGGGCCCACCGGCGAAGTTGGTCTCTCCGAGCGCGGCAAACACTTCCTGGGCGGGATCATGGCGCATGCCTCTGCCCTGGCAGCGATTACCAATCCGACGGTCAACAGCTACAAACGCATCAACGCACCGCGCACCACTTCTGGCGCAACATGGGCCCCCAATACCGTCACTTGGACCGGCAACAACCGCACACATATGGTGCGCGTCCCGGGGCCCGGCCGGTTCGAGCTACGCCTGCCCGACGGCGCGACCAACCCTTACCTGCTTCAGGCCGTGATCATCGCTGCGGGCCTGGATGGTATCCGCACCCAAGCTGATCCGGGCAAGCGTTACGACATTGACATGTATGCCGAAGGTCACACGGTGCGTGAAGCGCCGAAGCTGCCGCTGAATATGCTGGATGCGCTGCGCGAATACGACAAGGACATGAGGTTGAAAGACGCGATGGGTCAGGAGTTTTCCGCTGCGTATATCAAGATGAAGATGCGGGAATGGGATTCCTTCGTCTCCCATTTCTCACAATGGGAAAAGACCAACACGCTCGATATCTAGACCCTGAACTCCGCGTCGGCCCCTCGTTTGGCTCTGTTGCATTACAGGGTTTGACTGCAAGGGTCGGGCGGAACTTCATGGAGTTTACCATGGCTCGCGGCGATCCATTCAAGCAGCGCCATTTTCCAAAGGGATGCAGTCCACTGGTACTGCAGTTACCCGGCACAATCCGGAGCTTACCTTTCGACGCACACGGCATGCGCGGCGCGCGACTGGCAAGATCTCGAATCTCAGATATGTCGACACTTGGAGGACCGGTGCGTCGCGGCCCGGGGATCTTTCCGATCTGTGCCGGGGTCTGGGCAACCGCGTAATCGTCGCCGGGACGCCATAGCCCAAGGCGGTGAAGGTTCGGGAGGGGCTAAAGCGCCGACCGCAGGATACTCTCATAGGCGCCGATCTTTAGCGGCACCGCGTTTTTCTGGCTGGACGATGCCCCGGCCGAGTGTTCCGCCAGCGACGGGATGGCCTCGTCCCGCACACCCAGATCCGCCAGACGCGGCAAGCCTTGGATATCTTGCCAGGTTTCCAGACCAGACAGAGCATCTCTGCCCGGCGCTGGCGGAAAGACGCTGTCAATCGCCGCCATGCAGGTTTGCAAACGCGCGTGGGTGTCTGATCGCGCTGCACAAGCGGATAGGTTCTGCCGCAGAACCGGCAACAGCAAGCGGCCACACAGCGCACCATGCGGTGCCCCATACCGCCCGCCAAGCACCGATGCCACGCCATGCGCGGCACCGAGGCCCGAGTTTGCAAGGGCGATCCCACTTGCCAGACTGACCCATGCCAGATCGCGCCAAGCACCCATGTCATTGGTCTCCAGAACCTGTTTCAGCGCGCGCAGCCCGAGGCGGATGTTCGGGGCTGTCAACGCATCCGAAAAAGGCGTGGCCGCGGTCGATGTATATGCTTCGATCGTCTGAACAACCGCATCAAGCCCCGAAGAGAGCACTGTCGCCGATGGTGCCGAGGGCAACAACACAGGATCCACCAACGCATGGGCTGCATAGAGACCATCGCCACGCAGGCTGACCTTTGCGCGCTTTGACGGGACATCCAGAACGGCGTTCGATGTCACCTCCGCCCCGGTTCCGGCAGTTGTCGGGATAGCCACAAAAGGCACAGGGCTCGTCCTGCTCAAGAGCGGGCCTGGCAGAACATCTGAAAACGTGTCCGTCAAGTGGATGTCATGCCCCAGGCAGAACGCAACCGCCTTGCCGGTATCGATCACCGATCCGCCACCGCAGGCCACCACCACGTCAATGTCTTGCCCCGCAAATGCTTTGACAGCGTCATTCACCGATGCCACCGACGGCTCTCCGGCACAGGCAAGTTGATGCACCGACAGCCCCTGATTTTCCAGCGCGGTCACGATCGGTTGGGAGGCGACACCTTTCGCACCGCGCAGAACCGCCACGCGACGGGCGGTCCGGGGCAGAACGTCACCGACCTGTGCGCTGATCCCATCGCCAAACTGAACCCGGGTTGGCACCCGCAAGGAAAAGGGATCTCGCATGTGCCGGTGCTCAGAACGCCATCGCTGCGTGAACGGCGCGCTGCCAGGATGCATATTTCTGCGACCGGATGTCCGGTGAAAGGCCAGGTGTGAACTGGCGATCCAGCGCCCATTGGGTTGCAAATTCCTCCTGTCCCGGAAGGGCATCCACTTGCATCCCGGCAAGCCACGCAACACCCAGAGCGGTGGTCTCTAGAATCTTGGGCCGGTCCACCGGAGCCCCGATAATGTCGGCGAGGAACTGTATGGTCCAGTCCGACGCGCTCATCCCGCCATCCACGCGCAATACCTGATTTGCCTTCTCCGACGGCCAGTCGGCGCGCATGGCCTCCAGCAGATCCCGGGTTTGAAAGCCAACACTTTCCAACGCAGCCCGCGCGATCTCCTCGGGTCCGGTATTGCGGGTCAGCCCGAAAATGGCACCACGGCAATCGGGGTTCCAATAGGGCGCGCCCAGCCCGGTGAAGGCAGGCACCATCATGACCGATTGCGATGGATCGGCGCGTTCGGCCAGAGGTTGGGTGTCAGACGCTTCGCGGATCATCTTCAACCCGTCACGCAGCCATTGGACAACCGCGCCTGCGATGAAGATCGACCCTTCCAACGCATAGGTTGGCTTGCCGTCCAACTGATAAGCGATGGTGGTCAGCAGCTTGTTTGTCGAGGTAACTGCCACATCCCCGGTGTTGAGCAAAGCAAAACATCCGGTGCCATACGTTGATTTCATCATGCCCGGCTCAAAACAGGCCTGTCCCAGCGTCGCGGCCTGTTGATCGCCCGCGACACCGCGAATGGGAATGGCACGACCAAAAAGATCACTGCGGCACAGTCCGAAATCGGCGGCACAGTCCTTGACCTGGGGCAGCATCGCCATCGGGATATCCATCAGATCGCAAATCGTCCGGCTCCATCTGCCCTTGCGAATATCATAAAGCATGGTGCGCGCGGCGTTCGTGGCATCCGTGGCGTGGACCTTGCCACCGGTCAGCTTCCAGATCAGATAACAATCGACCGTTCCAAACAGCAGCTCACCGCGCGCGGCGGCATCCCGCGCACCGTCTGTGTTATCGAGGATCCATTTCAGCTTGGTGGCCGAGAAATAGGGGTCCAGCAGAAGGCCCGTGCGGTCCGACACCATGTCCGCATGGCCTACTTCCTGTAAGGCGCGGCAATACTCGGCCGTGCGGCGGTCTTGCCAAACGATGGCGTTATAGACGGGCCGCCCGGTGTTTCGGTTCCAGACAACCGTTGTCTCCCGTTGATTGGTGATCCCGATCGAGACGATTTCGCGCGCATCGATTGAGGCCCGCTCAATCGCGGAGCGCGAGGTTCCGGCGGTACTGGCCCAGAGATCTTCGGGGTTATGTTCGACCCAGCCCGATTGCGGGAAGATCTGGGGGAATTCCTCTTGCGCCACGGCAATCGGCGTCAGGGTTTTGTCGAACAGGATGGCGCGTGACGATGTCGTGCCCTGATCAATCGAAAGAACGTAAGTCATGGCGTGAACTCTGGTAAAAGGGTGGGATAGCCTCGCCAAAGGTTATCCCGAAAACGGAACGGGGCGCAAAACATGCGCCCCGCCCCTTGGGAGAAACCCCCGGATCTATTGATTCCAGGACTGGATCAGCTCGTCATAGGCGACGGTCTTGGGCTCTTCGTCCTCGTTCTCCAGTTTCGGGAACGGCGCGCCGGGCTGCGCGAACCAGTGTTCGGCCCCCAGTTCTTCGTTCATGACAGGACCCAGATCACCCTGAACACCGGCCCGCTCCAGACGGATCAGAACAGCCTCTTGTGCTTCGCAGAGCGCATCGAGCGCTTCTTGTGCGGTCTTCTGGCCGGACATCGCATCACCGATGTTCTGCCACCACAGCTGTGCCAGACGCGGATAGTCTGGGACATTGGTGCCAGTCGGCGACCATGCGACCCGCGCGGGCGAGCGGTAGAATTCCACCAGACCGCCCAGCTTGTCGGCGCGTTCGGTGAAGTGGTCCGAGTTGATTGTGCTTTCTCGGATGAACGTCAGGCCCACATCGGATTTCTTCAGATCGACGGTTTTGGACGTCACGAACTGAGCATAGAGCCAGGCCGCCTTGGCGCGATCCACAGGCGTGGACTCCATCAATGTCCAGGATCCGGCATCCTGATACCCGACCTTCTGGCCTTCTTTCCAGTATACCCCATGCGGCGAGGGGGCCATGCGCCATTTCGGCGTGCCGTCCTCGTTCATCACGGGGAGGCCGGGTTCCACCGTTGCTGCGGTAAAGGCGGTGTACCAGAACATCTGCTGGGCGATGTTGCCTTGCGCAGGAAGCGGACCGGCTTCGGAGAAGGTCATGCCAGCCGCTGCCGGGGGTGAGTATTTCTCAAGCCACTCGATGGCCTTTTCGACAGCATAGACCGCCGCAGGCGCATTCGTGGCCCCGCCGCGCGCGACGCATGAGCCCACCGGCTGCGAGTTTTCGTTCACCCGAATGCCCCATTCGTCAACGGGCAGGCCGTTCGGCTCACCGACATCGCCCATGCCAGCCATGGACATCCACGCATCGGTGTAGCGCCAGCCCAGCGAGGGGTCTTTCTTGCCGTAATCCATGTTGCCAAAGACTTCGCCTTCGACACCCATGTGGCTCAGATCCCGACCGGTAAAGAACTCCGCAATGTCCTCATAGGCCGACCAGTTGACCGGTACGCCCAGCTCATAGCCATAGGCGGCTAGGAAATCGGCCTTGTTCTTTTCGTCGTTGAACCAGTCATAGCGGAACCAGTACAGGTTCGCGAATTGCTGCGTGGGCATCTGGTACAGCTTGCCATCGGGTCCGGTGGTAAAGCTGAGGCCGATGAAGTCCTCCAGATCCAGCGTCGGCAGCGTCACATCCGCGCCCTCGCCCGCCATCCAGTCGGTCAGGTTGCGCACCTGCTGATAACGCCAGTGCGTGCCGATCAGATCCGAGTCGTTGACATATGCATCATAGATATTCTCGCCCGACTGCATCTGGGTTTGCAGCTTTTCAACCACGTCGCCTTCACCGATCAGGTCATGGGTGACCTGAATGCCGGTGATCGCGGTGAAGGCAGGCGCCAGCACCTGGCTTTCATACTCATGCGTTGTGATTGTTTCGGAAACGACCTTGATGTCCATCCCCTGGAACGGGGCCGCAGCATCGATGAAGAATTGCATTTCTGCTTCTTGTTCCGCACGCGAGAGAACGGACATGCCCGCAATCTCGGTATCGAGGAACTCCCTCGCGGCATCCATGTCGGCGAATGTCGGCGATGCTGACAGTGTCAGCGCCACGGCAATCGCTGTGGATGTTCTGAGTGACAAGTTCATGTGTTACCTCCCTGGTTGAACTTCAGTGTTCTACCGATCGCGCCATCGGCGCGGTCGGGTATTCATCAGCGCAGCTAAACGTATCGAAACACCAAAAAGGCGTAGACCGCGCAGACCCCCAAGGCCCACCACTGGACCATGTCTGTCAGCCCCAGCCAGGCCAGATTGATAAAGGCCGAGCCGAGGAGTGTGATAAAAAGCCTGTCCCCGCGCGTGGTTTCGATGCGCAAGACACCTATGCGGGGCGTCTCGGGGAACCTGATCGCCAGGACCGTGAAGGTGATCAGAAGACTGGCGATCACCATAAAGAAGATCGCTGTCGGCCAGGTCCATGCCATCCATTCCATAGCAAAAACCTCCTATACGCGGCCCAGGGCAAAGCCCTTGGCGATGTAGTTGCGGACGAAATAGATCACCAGCGCGCCGGGCACGATGGTCAGCACCCCTGCGGCTGCCAGCACCCCCCAATCCACACCCGCCGCTCCTTGGGTTCGTGTCATGATTGCGGCGATGGGTTTGGCATCCACCGTGGTCAGCGTCCGGCTCAGCAACAGTTCCACCCACGAGAACATGAAGCAGAAGAACGCCGCCACGCCGATGCCCGATGCAATAAGCGGCATGAAGATCTTCACGAAGAACGTGCCAAAGGAATACCCGTCGATATAGGCGGTCTCGTCGATCTCTTTCGGCACACCCCGCATGAACCCTTCCAGGATCCACACGGCCAGCGGGACGTTGAAAAGACAATGCGCCAGCGCCACGGCAATATGCGTGTCAAACAGGCCCACACTTGAATAAAGCTGGAAGAACGGGAGGGCGAAAACGGCCGGCGGCGCCATCCGGTTGGTCAGCAGCCAAAAGAACAGATGCTTGTCACCCATGAAGTGATAGCGGCTAAAGGCATAGGCCGCAGGCAGGGCCACGGCAAGGCTGATCACCGTGTTCATCACAACGTAGATCAACGAGTTGATATACCCCGAATACCAGGCCGGATCGGTCAGGATGGTGCGGTAATTCTCCAGCGTCGGAGTGCTGGGCCAGAGCGTGAATGTGCTGACAATCTCGGTGTTTGTCTTGAAGCTCATGTTCATCAGCCAATAGATCGGCAACATGAGGAACACCAGATAGAGAACCATAACCACGGTACTGCTTTTGACCTTCGGCAGTGAGGCGCCGCGGCTTTGGGGTTGGGAGATGGAGAGATCGGCCATGGCTCAGCCCTCCCGCTTATCGAGGTTGGTCATCACGGTATAAAACACCCAAGAGATCAGCAGAATGACGAGGAAATACATGATCGAGAAGGCCGCCGCCGGTCCCAAGTCAAACTGACCAAGCGCCATCTTCACCAGATCGATCGACAGCATCGTGGTGGTCGATCCCGGCCCGCCTCCGGTGACCACAAACGGCTCGGTATAGATCATGAAGCTGTCCATGAAGCGCAGCAGAACCGCGATCATCAGAACGCCCATCATCTTGGGCAGCTCGATATAGCGGAACACGTTCCAGCGGCTTGCCTGATCGATCTTGGCCGCCTGATAATAGGCATCGGGAATGGATTTCAGACCGGCATAGGCCAACAGCGCCACCAGTGAGGTCCAGTGCCAGACATCCATGACGATGATCGTCACCCAGGCCGCGAACGGGTCGCTGGTATAGTTGTAGTCAATCCCCAGCGCCGCGAGCGTATAGCCCAGAAGGCCGATATCCACACGGCCAAAGATCTGCCAGATAGTGCCCACCACGTTCCAAGGGATAAGCAGCGGCAGCGACATCACCACAAGGCAAAAGCTTACCCAGAACCCCTTTTTGGGCATGTTGAGCGCAATGAACACGCCCAGCGGGATCTGGATCAGCAGAATGATGGCCGAAAACAGAAGCTGGCGCCCAAGCGCATCCCACATCCGGTCATCGCGCAGCATTTCCTTGAACCACTCAAGCCCGGCCCAGAAAAACTGGTTGTTCCCGAACGTGTCCTGCACCGAATAATTCACCACTGTCATCAGGGGTATGACGGCAGAAAAGGCCACCAGCACAAGCACGGGAAGCACAAGGAACCAGGCCTTTTGGTTGACGGTCTTTTCCATCACGCCGCCGTCCCTTCGGTGCGCCAGTCATCGACATAGACATTGACATGCGCGGGATCGAACGCGACGCGCGTCATGTCGGGCGAGATGCTCTCGTCCTCGCCTGTAACTATGTTGATTTCGCTGCCGAAAAGATCAGCGCGCACGATCTTGTGGCGGCCCACATCTTCCACTCGGCGTACCTTGACCGGCAGACCTTCGCCATCGGTCAACCGGACGAATTCGGGCCGCACGCCCAGCTCGACCTTGCCCGAAAGCGCGTCGAAGGACTGGCTCAGCCTGAGCGTCGCACCGTGCACATTCGCGGTCATCCCATCGACGCTCGCCGGGATGACATTCATGCCCGGCGATCCGATGAAATAGCCCACGAACGTGTGCTCGGGTCGTTCGAACAGCTCTTGCGGGGTGCCGATCTGGACCACACGACCGTCAAACATGACGACAACCTTGTCGGCAAAGGTCAGCGCTTCTGTCTGATCGTGGGTGACGTAGATCATCGTGTGGCCAAACTGGTTATGCAGGGATTTAAGCTGCGTGCGCAGCTCCCACTTCATATGCGGGTCGATCACCGTGAGCGGTTCGTCAAACAAAAGCGCGTTGACATCCTCGCGCACCATGCCCCGTCCTAGCGAGATCTTTTGCTTGGCATCCGCTGTGAGGCCGCGCGCACGCTTGTTCAGCTCTGCCTCCATTCCGATCATCTTGCCGATCTGCTGGACCCGTTCGGCGATGTATTGCGGGGTCGCGCCCCGGTTCTTGAGCGGGAAGGCCAGATTGTCACGCACGGTCATCGTGTCATAGACGACGGGGAACTGGAACACCTGCGCGATATTGCGGTCCGCCGTGCTGGCATCGGTTACGTCCACATCGTCAAACAGGATGCGCCCCTGGCTGGGATGCAAGAGGCCTGAAATGATGTTCAAAAGCGTGGATTTCCCGCATCCCGAGGCGCCGAGCAGGGCATAGGCCTCGCCATCGGCCCATACGTGGTTCAACTCCTTGAGGGCGAAATCCTCCTCGCTCTGGGGGTTGGGAAAGTAGGAATGCGCAAGGTTATCCAGTGTGATCTTTGCCATGGTCTGCCCCCCTCAGGCCGCGATCGCGTAGGATGCGGGCGCCACAAGCCCACCGTCCTCGCCGAAAATGTAGACATGACGCGGATCCAGATAGACCTTGAGCGGCGCGCCAAGCGCCAGGTCATGCACGCCGTGGATCAGGCCAACCCACCGCTCTGCGTGGTGGTCGAGATGCACGAAGGTCTCTGATCCCGTCAGTTCGGTGACGACAAGCTGGGTGTCAAACACCATGGCACCCGCATTGTGAGAGATAATCTCTACGTGATTGGGTCTGAACCCCGCCAGATAACGGCCGTCCGCCAACCCTTCCATCGGGCCCGTGGCCGCAGAACTTTGACCGTCGCCAAACATGATTTTGCTGCCTGTCTTGCTGACCTGCAGAAAGTTCATCGGCGGGTCGCTGAACACGCGTGCCGTGATTGCATCCACGGGCTGGCGATAGACGGTTGCGGTTTGGCCAAACTGGGTGACACGCCCTTCCCAGAGCGTCGCCGTCGATCCGCCCAGCAGCAACGCCTCTTCGGGTTCGGTCGTGGCATAGACAAAGATCGATCCCGCTTCTTCAAAGATTTTGGGGATTTCGATGCGCAGTTCCTCGCGCAGCTTGTAGTCCAGGTTCGCCAGCGGCTCGTCCAGCAGGACAAGACCTGCATCCTTCACAAGCGCGCGGGCAAGGGCGCAGCGCTGTTGTTGCCCCCCCGAAAGCTCAAGCGGTTTGCGGTCAAGATACGGCGACAGTTGCATCAAATCGGCAGCCTTGCGCACAGCCGTGTCAATCTCGGCCCTGGTTTTGCGCAAAAGGCGCATGGGCGAGGCGATGTTGTCGTAGACCGACATGTTCGGGTAATTGATGAACTGTTGATAGACCATGGCGACCTGCCGATCCTGCACGCGCTGATCGGTGACGTCCTGCCCTTGCCAGAACACGCGCCCTTCAGTCGGTTTATCGAGGCCCGCCATCAAGCGCATCAATGTCGTCTTGCCCGACAGCGTCGGGCCCAAAAGCACGTTCATCGTCCCTTTTTGCAGGGTCAGATCCGTTGGTTGGATATGGGTCAGCCCGTTGACGACCTTGGACACGTTTCTAAGCTCGAGTGTCATGTCGAAGTCCCCTATTCTGCCGCCGTTTTCTGCACGGATCGCAGCGCGTCTTTCATCCAGGCATCCAGCCGATCGACCTGGTCCTTGCTAAAGCGCAGGCCAAGCTTGCCCCGGCGCCACAAAACATCCTCGGCACATTGGGCGTATTCCTGGTCCATCAGCCAAACCACCTCTCGCTCGGTCAGTGTTTCGCCAAAATCCTCGCCCAGATCCTCGGCCGTTTTGGCATTTGCCAGCACATGCCAGGCATCCGTGCCATAGGCACGGATCAGGCGTGTGGCCCATCGGTTGGTCAGGAACGGGAACGCCTGGCGAAGCTCGGCGTGCAAACTGTCCACGCCGGAAACCGGGAAATCGCCACCCGGAAGGGCCGCACCGGCCGTCCAGGGTTTGGGCAGATCCGGGAAAGCGATCTTGATTTTGTCGAGCGCGCTTTCGGCCAAACGGCGATATGTTGTGATCTTGCCACCATAGACGTTCAACGCCGGGGCGCCACGGCTGCTTTCCAGCTCAAGCACGTAATCGCGTGTGGCGGCCGTCGCGCTTGTAGCGCCATCGTCATAGAGCGGGCGAACGCCCGAGAATGTCCATAAGACATCCGCATCCGTGATAGGGTCATTCAAGTACTTGTTAGCGAAATCAATAAGATATCTTTTTTCTTTCGGTGTGCAGAAAGGTTTGACGTTTGCGTCCTCATGGTCTGCATCGGTCGTACCGATCAGCGTAAAGTCGGTCTCGTACGGGATGGCAAAGATGATCCGGCCATCCGTGCCCTGAAAGAAGTAGCATTTATCGTGATCAAAGAGCCGCCTGGTAACGATATGGCTCCCACGGACCAGACGCACGCCTCCTTGACCATTGCTGCGCAACGTCTGTCGCAGAACGTCGCCAACCCACGGACCGGCGGCGTTCACGACCATTTTTGCCCTGACCGTCTGAGTTGTGCCAGTTGATGTGTTTTCCAGCGTCACGCGCCACGCGCCGTTCTCGACATCGGCCGAAACGACTTTTTCCCGCGGCAGAATGGTCGCGCCCCGCGCCTGGGCGTCCCGTGCATTGAGAACAACCAGACGGGAATCCTCGACCCAGCAATCGGAATACTCAAACGCCTTCTTGAACTTGGCGTTCAAGGGCGCACCCTCGGGCGCGTCCTGAAGGGTCAAGCTGGACGTCCCGGGCAGCAGTTTCCGCCCACCGAGATTGTCATACAGAAACAGACCCAACCGGATAAGCCATGCGGGTCGGCCACCCTTTAGCCACGGCATCAAGACGCTCAAAAGCTTGGTCGTGGGTGTGGTTGCATCAAACGTCATGCTGTCGTGGTAGGGCAGCACAAAGCGCATCGGCCATGAGATATGCGGCATCGCCTTGAGCAGTGTTTCGCGCTCGATCAGGGATTCACGCACCAGCCGGAACTCGAAATACTCAAGGTATCTCAGCCCACCATGAAACAGCTTTGTCGAAGCGGAAGAGGTTGCCGAGCCAAGATCGTTCATCTCGGCCAGGGCGACGGTCAGACCGCGCCCCGCGGCATCGCGCGCGATGCCACATCCATTGATCCCCCCGCCGATTATCAGCAGGTCGAACCTCCGCTTCATCGTTGAACCTCCCTGACGATCTCGCAGATCGCTATGAATTACTGACAACAAACGATCACAAAGGGAAGAAATTTCTATTCGTTTGTGATCGTATCACATTAAGTATCTGATAAAATTATAGAAATTTACTCAGGAGATGGCAGGAACTTTGGCTCTAGGACGAAAAACCTCATGCGGTATGGTGTATGAACGCTCTAAAGCCCCCGATTCGAGCAAGAACGCACATCGATGCACAGAAAACGAAACCATAGGAACAGTGATGGTTCAGACTTTGCGCAAACCGGAAATCATCAGCATCGCGCGCCGCGAGGGGCTGGTTACCGTCGATGGTCTGGTTGCGCATTTCGGCGTCACACCTCAAACAATCCGCCGTGATTTGACCGAGCTTGCAGAGTCAGGCCAGCTTGAGCGCGTGCATGGCGGTGCCATCCTACCCTCCAAAACAACAAATATCGGTTACAGTGAACGGCGCGAACTCAACCAGACGGCCAAGGTCGACATCGCGCGGGCCTGTGCCGCGCGTATCCCGAATGACTGCACGGTGTTCCTCAATATCGGCACCACAACCGAGGCGGTCGCGGTCGAGTTGATGCGTCACGAAGGTCTGATTGTCGTGACCAACAATATCAACATCGCTGTTATCCTATCAACAAACGAAACCATCGAGGTGGTTGTGACGGGTGGCAACCTCAGGCGATCCGATGGGGGTTTGATCGGCGATCTGGCCAAGCAAACGATCGGACAGTTCCGCTTTGACTATGCCATTGTCGGCTGTTCGGCCTTGCGCGAGGATGGCGAGATTCTCGATTTTGACTTTTCGGAAGTGGGCGTCAGCAAGGAGATCATCAACAGAAGCGAGAATGTGTTTCTGGTCGCAGATGCCTCGAAATTCGAACGCAAGGCACCCGCCAAGATCGCGTCCTTGGCATCCGTCAGTGTTTTCCTGACAGATCGGGCACCACCCGAAAAGACCAAGTCAGTGTGTCAGGCTGCCGGAACACAGATCATTGTCGCTCAAGATCCTGCGCATCGCCATGCTGAGGCGATAGATTGATAACGAAAAACTGGCCTTATGGGCCGTGACGGCACCTGAAATCCGGGCTCTGACGCAAGCTGAGATTTGCAGTCTGCTGATCTTTGACGTGACAGGGGACTGTTGCGTCATTTGGGGCATTTAGCCAGTTTCAGATTTTTGAGGATGGTGATGCCGCACCAATCCCGGGTCAAGCACCACCGCTTTGCGCGCGATATCGTACTTGACGCGGTGCGTTGGTACTTGCGTTACCCGCTGTCGTATCAAGACGTGGTTGATCTGCTGGCAAAGCGCGGCATAGCTGTTGACCGATCGACTGTGTTCTGCTGGGTCCAGAAGTTTGGCCCAGAACTGACGAAGCGAACAGAGAAACATTTGCGCCGTGCAAGCGTCGACTGGCATGTGGATGAGACCTAGATCCGCATCGGCGGCAAATGGCGCTACCTGTGACGGGCGATCGATGCGAATGGCAAAATCGTTGACGTCCGCTTGACCGCACGACGAGACGCAAAGGCGGCCAGGGCCTTCTTGCGCAAGGCCATCGAGCGCGTCCGGCTCCACCGACCCGTATCGATTGTCACAGACAAAGCCCACAGGTGTCGGCTGATCATCCGAGAGGAAAACCGCCGATATGATCCGCATTTCGACAGCATCAGACATATCGACCGAAAATGGCAGAACACCCTGATCGAGAGCGACCACGCCGCAATCAAACGGCTGCTGGGATACCATCAGAGCTTCCGGTCCTTGCGAACGGCCAAGGCGACCCTGAGCGGCATTGAAACGTTGCGAACGATCAAACGCGGCCACATCCATCACAAGCAACCAGGCGTCCGAGGCGAAATTCAGTTCATCAACGCGTTGTTCAAAATCGCAGCATGACTGCTGGTGTCCTTAGGCTCAGGACACATAGGCAGTAAATGACGATTGCGGCAAACGCGATTGCAGACAGGAAGACCTTTGGGCACCTGTCGTATCTGGTTGCCACGCGCCGCCAGTCCTTTAGCCTTCCGAACATTATCTCGATCCGGTTGCGTCTTTTGTAGCGGCGCAATTTGTCGGTGTTTCGGCGGTAAGTAACTCTTTGATCGTTTGCGGCATTTTCCACCCCTCTCAAGAAATGGACATTGGTAGCGCTCGACGATGCGCCCTCATATAATTTCGTCCTCGTCAAACAGTGGATCGCCGGACAAGAGATCATTTAGATCGAGCATTGCTTCCTCTGCGCGCATGACGGACTTGACTTTGGCGAGGTGAAAGACAGCGTCACCTTCGTTGACGATTGGCAAGACAGCACGACCTACGATGATCCCGCTAAAAGGTGCGATGATTTCTTGTTCTTCCTCACCGAAGGGATCCGATACAGCCGCCATCAAATCACCTTCTTCAACGATGTCTCCGTCTCCGCGAAAGGTGCGCAGCAAGCCACCCAACGGTGCGCGAAGCCATTTGCTGGATGTACAGAATTGCGATGGCGCCTTCGGCTTAGCGATACCCTTTGTCGGGACCATTTCAAGGTGTCGCAAGATACGTAGAACACCGGAAACACCGGCTCTGATGGAAAGCTCATCGAAACGAAGCCCTTCTCCAGCTTCAAAAAGCAAAATGTCTTTGCCAATGTCTTTTGCCGCACCGCGCAAGGAACCCTCGCGCAGGGGTGATTGCAATATAACAGGCGCGCCAAAGACTTCAGCGAGTTCTGCTGTTCTAGCGTTGTCCGGCGAAATTCGGATTTGCGGCAAATTTGTGCGGTAGATCGCAGCAGAATGCAGGTCAATGCCGAGGTCGCATCGCGCAACAATTTCGTTCAGAAACAAATGAACCAACCGAGATGCCAAGGACCCGCCGGTGCTACCCGGGAACGATCGGTTGAGGTCCCGTCGATCTGGCAAGTAGCGAGAATGGTTGATGAAGCCAAACGCATTCACAATTGGGATGACGATCAGTGTGCCGCGCAGAGAATTCAGGTTTTTGGCCCTAAGGAGACGGCGCACGATCTCGACGCCGATCACCTCATCTCCGTGCACGCCTGCACTGACAAAGACCGTCGGTCCGTCCAATTTGCCGTGAACAACGTGTAGCGACATGGAAACCGGGGTGTGGTCAGAAAGCACGCTAACCGGCAGGTCGACCGTTCTACGGGTACCTGCCGGAACGTCGCAGCCGTTTATCTTGAAAGCTGCACGATGAGTCATCTAGCCCTTGCCCTTGGTCTTGGTCGCGCCAGGCTTGGCATTCTTCTCAATGTATTCAATAATTTTGCCCGCAACATCTAATCCGGTTGCTTTCTCGACGCCCTCAAGACCAGGGGACGAGTTCACTTCCATGACGACCGGTCCGTGATTGGCACGTAGCATGTCTACGCCACAGACATTGAGACCCATAGACTTCGCCGCACGGGGAGCAGTTGCCCTTACTTCTGGCGATAGTTTGGTAAACTGTGCTGAACCACCACGGTGCAAGTTTGATCGGAAATCGCCCTCTGCGCCGGTTCGCTTCATAGCTGCGATGACCTTGCCCCGCATCGCGATGGTCCGATCACGTAGCAGCGAAAGTGCGGTCTCGGTTCGGGCCAAATCGACACGTACCAATGACCGGAATGGCGACTTGCGCCGCGCTGAAACGTTGAAAGTGCCGCAGATGCGAACGTATGCTGCGTCAGCGAAGGCAAGAAATCCAACGACGGTTCTGTCCAAGGTTTGTGGCTGCTGTCAGCACGAGCTGCAGCGGCGACAAATCTGACAAGGAGGAAAGCGCGGGCGGCTTTCGCGTCTATGGAGATTGTGGCTCGGGGCTTTGGCAAACGGTGCACTGAGCTGCCCGGCCAGTGGGGCGGATGAGTGACATCTCATCGCGTTTTCTCTGACGAGTTTTCGTATCGACGGCTCTTTGCAATGTCGCAAGCTTGGCTTTGCACAAATTCGTTGGGACCGGCCGCAGAGACTGGTCCGGGGCTCCAGATTGTGGAGCCGGGTGTGATGTTTGGATCATGCTGCCTCCTCCCATGGCGGGGCGCGGGATTTTGGGGTCTGGCCACGGGTGAAGGTCTCGATAACACGCATCGTGCCGCCGCATTCTGGGCATGTGTGCTTCAGGTCTTGTTCCAGTGTCTCGCCGTGTGCATCGACGTCGGCCATCGGTTCAGGTTCGCGTGCTTTATCCAATAGACGCCTTATCTTCTCGATCTTGTCGCGACGAATGCCATTGGCCAGGAACCCCGCGTGGCGGATGCGGTGGAAGCCGGGCGGCAGGACATGGATCAGGAAGCGGCGGATGAACTCAGGCGTGTCGAGGCGCATAACCTTCATCCGGTCACCACGCTTGATCCGATAGTCTTTCCAGCGGAAGGCCACGGTGACGCCATCGGCGCTGACCAGGCGGTGGTTCGAGATGGCGACGCGGTGGGTATAGCGGCTGAGATAGGCCAGCACGGCTTCGGGCCCGCCGAAGGGTGGCTTGGCATAGACGACCCAGTCGGTTTTGCGCAGCGGCGCGAGGTGGGCCGCGAAGTTATCAGGGTCTGCCAGTCCCACCAGATCGCCGAAGAAGCGCAGCTTGCCGACCCGGTGCAACCTCATCAGTCCTTCGAGGAACAGGCGGCGGAACAGTCGAGACAGGACTTTGACTGGCAGAAAGAACCCCGGGCGGCAACGTATCCAGCGGGTGCCATCCGCTGACAGCCCGCCACCCGGCACGACAACGTGCACAGGCGACCTCATCTCCTCGTGCGAGCGACCATTGAAAAACGCCATAGGCGGATATCGCCATGAGTCCGGCCACGACGCACATCTGCCAGAGCATCGCCCGGTTGATCATCGGGTCATCCGGACGGCGCGGCGCGCGCGCCATGACACCGATTTCTGCCGGGTCGAAGGCCAGAGTCAGACCAAGCGCAACGGCGGTTACCATGTTGATCCAAAGGATATGCGTGGCCTCCAGTGGCAGAACCGCGCCCGTGAGGATTGCGGCAAGGATAATCAGCGCCTCACCCATATTCGTCGGCAGCGTCCACGCCACAACCTTGCGTATATTGTCGTAGATCACCCGCCCCTCACGCACCGCCGCGGCGATGGTGGCGAAATTGTCGTCTGCCAAGACCACGTCTGAAGCGGATTTCGCAGCTTCCGTGCCTTTGATGCCCATTGCCACGCCGACATCAGCTTGTTTGAGAGCGGGCGCATCGTTGACACCGTCGCCGGTCATCGCAATCACCGACCGATCGTGCCGCAGAGCCTTGATCAGCCGCAGCTTGTGGGCGGGTGTCGCGCGAGCAAAGATACGTGCGGTGGCGATCCGTTGACGCAGCGTATCATCATCCATCGCGTCAATGTCGGATCCCTGCACCACTGTACCGTCCGCTGGGGTAATGCCCAGATCTTGCGCGATGGCGTGCGCCGTTGCGGCGTGATCGCCGGTGATCATCGTGACGTCTATGCCTGCGGCTCTGCACTCGGCAACAGACGCGCGTGCCTCTGGTCGGGGCGGGTCAACGAACCCGGCCAGTCCCAGAAACTCGAACCCCTCCTGGAAATCGCGATGGGCGTCCAAGCTGTCCTGGGATGTCACATGCTTGCGCGCGAAACCAAGCACGCGCTGCCCTTGCGCCGCCATTGTCGCGATCCGTGCCTCCCACGGCGCGATTTCCAAAGGATCGCTGCCAACGCGGCGGGCTTCATGTGCGCACATTTGCAGAACCCGCTCGGGGGCCCCCTTCACATGGATGACCCGGTTACCATCAAGGCTCTCGTTCAGCACAGCGTTGAACTTTTGCACACTGTCAAAGGGCAGTTCGTCTATCCGTGTCTCGTTAATGCAAGCGTCGATCGCGTCCGCCTTATGGCCGAGCGCGACAATCGCCGCATCCATCGGATCGCCTGTCGCGCGCCACCTGCCCGTGGCGTCGTCGCACAACAGATCGGCCTCGCTGGTCGCGAGTGCGGAGTGCAACAGCCCGAAACATCCCTCGCGCCCCTGTTCATCGCACAGAAGCTTGCCCCTTGGGTCATAGCCGTTTCCGCTGACCTCGATCTCGCGTTGAAACTCCGCGGGCCGCAAGCTGCGCACCGTCATTTCGTTCTGCGTCAGTGTGCCGGTCTTGTCCGTGCAGATGACCGATACAGCGCCAAGCGTCTCCACGGCGGGCAGTTTCCGAACAATGGCGCGCCGCCCAGCCAGCCGTTGGACACCCAGGGCCAAGGTAATTGTGATCACCGCTGGCAGACCTTCGGGGATCGAGGCGACCGCCATGCCGAGCATGGCAAAGAAGGCCTCCTCAAAGGTGTAGTCGCGCGCGCCAACTGCAAATATGAAACCAGTCACGCAGAGAGCTAAGACAGCCACGGTCAGACCTTTGGCGAAGCGATTCATCGTTTCGATCAGCGGGGTGGAACCGGTTTCGATCTCGGTCAGCATCGCGCCGATGCGTCCGATCTCGGAGCGTTCGCCAGTCGCGACGACAAGGCCGGTGGCACGGCCGGAGGCGATGATCGTACCCGCGAAGAGCATCGAGGTGCGGGAATGAAGTGCGGTGCCGGCGGGGACAGCTTCGGGGCACTTTTCAACCGGCACCGCTTCGCCGGTTAACGCGGCCTCTTCGGCGCGCAGGCTCCGGGATGTGAGAATACGAAGGTCGGCGGGCACGCGGTCGCCCGCCTCCAGAAGGACAAGATCGCCGGGCACAAGATCCGCAGCGGATACATCGCAGACCATCCCCGCGCGCCGCACACGCGCCGTGGGGGCCAGCATATCGCGCACCGCGGCCAGGGCGTTTTCAGCCTTGCCTTCCTGCCAAAGCCCGATGGCGGCGTTGACCACGACGACGCCGAGAATGATCCAGACATCTGTCCAATGGCCGGTGAGCGCAGTGATTGCAGCGGCCCCCAAAAGCACCCAGATCAGCGCGTTGTTGACCTGAGCAAACAGACGCACGGCGAGGCCGGGGCGTTCGGCGACAGGTAGCGTGTTCGCCCCGACCGCCTCGCGACGCTCCGCGACCATCACTTCGGTCAGGCCGTCTTTAGGGGTGCCTTGGCGCAGCTGCGCTGCGCTTGGCGATAGATCATACCAGTCACGCGGGGGGCTCGGCGTCGCGGAGGCCTCGAGGTTGACGTGGCTGATCGGCGGTGTGTTGTCTCGGGGTGTCATGGTCGTGGATCTCCTTGGCTCGAGTTGCTCCGGAAAGAGGGGCGGCGGGCTCTTATGGCAGGAAGGTTAAGCCGATCATCAGAACAGCCCCGGACATCAGAAGCGTGACGAGGCAGAAGCCCATGATGTCGCGCGCCTTGAGCCCTGCGATGGCGAGCGCGGGCAGCGCCCAGAAAGGCTGGATCATATTGGTCCAGGCGTCCCCCCAGGCGACGGCCATGACAACGCGCGGGATGTCTGCGCCGAGGGTTTCGGCGGCGGGGAGCATGATCGGCCCCTGCACCGCCCACTGCCCGCCTCCGGAAGGGACCAGCACGTTCACAAATCCCGCGCTGAGGAAGGCGAAAAGCGGCAGGGTCGACGCATCTGCTCGTTCGACGAACAGATCGGTCAGCCCGGCGGCCAGTCCCGCGCCAACCATCATGCCCATGACGCCAGCGTAGAATGGGAACTGGATCAGGATGCCGCCCACACCTGAAACGGCGTGACCGACCGCCTGGCTGAAACTATGCACCGAACCATGGAGTGCGAGGGCAGCGAACAGGAAGATGAAATTGATGCTGTTAAGGGTCAGCGCGAAGGTGCCCGCCGCGATCTGCCAGACCACGAAAGCAATCCCGAATGCGCCAACAAACCAGCCAAGCCATGGCGCGTGTTCAAGCCGCGCGGCGGGGGTGTCGGGGCGTGTACCGCCCGTTCCGGCGTCTTCTGGAAAGTCGATCTGATGGGCAAAGGTCGTGGGCCCCCCGTGGTTCAGCATCAGACGGTTGATCAGTGGCAAAATCAGGACCAGCACGCGGATCAGGATCAGATTAAAGGGGGCAAAAAGCGTCTCGGAGGTCGGAACCAGACCCACGGTGTCCTCCAGAAAATTCCCAGGGGTGGCGGCTGTCAGTGGAACGGAGCCCGAGAGCCCCGCATGCCAGATCAGGAACCCCGAATACGCGCTTGCGATCAGCACCCGATAGTCGACGTCCGGCACCTCTTGGGCGAGCCGCCGTGCGAAGAAGGCGCCGATGACAAGGCCAAAACCCCAGTTTATCCAGCTTGCCGCCATTGCGACCAGCGTCGCCAAGATTATTGCTGTCCCTGGCGACCTGGCTAGACGCGCCAATGCAGTCAAGGCGCGCGAAAATACCGGGGTGGAGGCCAGCACATGGCCCGTGACCAGAACCAGCGCCATCTGCATTGCGAATTCCAGAAGCCCCCAAAAACCCTCCCCGAAATAAACCACCATCTCGACCGGGGTTCCGCCGCCCGTCGCGATGCCGAGGACAAACACGAAGAGCGTCAGCAAGAGAACGATGGCCAGCGGATCAGGCAGGTAAGCCTGGATTGCGCGATCGATTGCCCCGGTGAGCCGTCCAAAAAGCGTCGGCTCGGCAGAGAATTGCGGGG
Source organism: Aestuariivita sp. (assembly GCF_021404545.1). GTDB lineage: Bacteria > Pseudomonadota > Alphaproteobacteria > Rhodobacterales > Rhodobacteraceae > Aestuariivita. The sequence goes on along the minus strand of NZ_JAAWWD010000019.1, from coordinate 8,279 downwards.
TGTGGATGCTGTCGGTCATTGCGGGACCTCTGCTATGTGTGTTTGTGACGCGGCGAACAGGGTCGCGGGGTCGAAGGTTTCCTCATGTCCGATGCGTGGGCCGTCCTCGGTCAGGAACCGGTCGGCCCGCGCATATCCACTATCATGAAGATGTGAGAGGTAAGCCGCCTCCACATTCAGCTTCGAGGACGGCGCGAAATCGTTCAGGATGTCGTCACACAGCACGCGGTGCAGGCGCATGGCCGAACCAGTTCCGAATTTCTCACGCAAATGCTGTGCCGCCCGCAATTCTTTCAGGAGGGCCGCGTTGAAGGTGATCTCATTCATCCGGTTGGCAATGTCGTGCGCCGTGCGGGGCGTGCCATTCCGCTCGAAAGGGTTGGTTTGCACCAGGATCAGGTCGGCGCCCGGAAAATCGCGCACCAATGGGAACAGGGCGGGATTGCCGGTGTAGCCGCCATCCCAATAGGGATCGCCTTCGATCTCGACGGCGCGAAAAAGCGTGGGCAAGGCGGCAGACGCGAGGATCGTGTCGATAGTGAGGTCGGGCTGCGTGAAAATACGCGGTTGCCCGGTGCGCACATTCGTTGCGGTCAGATAAAGCCGGGGCGCGGCATCGGAATTCAACAGATCGAGGTCAAGCCGGTCGTCCAAGATTCGGCGCAAAGGATTATGGTCAAGCGGGTTCATCTGGTAGGGCGACCAGAACCGCGACATCATATCATACCACAGATAGGCTGGGTTTTGATCGAGCGCCCAAGATCCAAGAAAGCGCGCCCGAGGCGTGCGGCGAAACGGTGAAAACAGGCCAAGTTGCGCAACCTCGGCCCAGTATTGGCGGAGGAGCGCGGTGGCATGTTCGGCGCCGTCCTCTGCAAGACCCTGCGCCAGCATCGCGGCGTTCATCGCGCCCGCGCTTGTGCCGCTGACGGCACAGATTTCGAAGCGCGGAGTCTCGAGCAGCCGGTCGATGACCCCCCACGTCAGAGCGCCGTGCGACCCGCCGCCCTGCAAGGCCAAAAGGATTTTTGTCCCAGACATCAATCTGTCGTGCTCCTTAGCGTTTGTCAGTTTCGAACGAACCGGGGCGGCATCTCCTCCGTCCGCCCCGGCCGTGGCGCTGTTCTGTGAGCGGGACAGAGATCCCGGAACGCGCCAAGCTCAGTCAAATCAGGCCGACAGATGAGGACCGGTGCCGCCCACATCGCCCACATGCTGACCGTTCAGATGGAGACCCGTCGCCACAGGCGTGGCTGCGGCGACGGTTTGCAGTGCCATGCAGGCCTGTCGGCAGTAGCCGATGAACTCCGCCAGACGCTCTGGAGTTTCCGGGCTTTCGATCACAAGGTTGAGCTGCATATGCTCGCCTTTTCCATAACTGTCGGCGGGTGCGATATCGCCAAGATCCATTGTGGTCGTCCAGGTGCTGCGTTGCTCCAGCCGTGCAGATGTGATCACGAAATCCTGGCTTTTGGCCAGCATTTCCACATGGCTCATCATGCAAAGCCCCAAACCGGCGGCGAAATACATCAGCGGTGACGGCGCGGTTCCGCGTCCGCCAACGGCGGTGCCTTCGTCCGAGATCAACTCCCACGTGCCGCCATTGGGGACGTTGGAAAAGATTGTGACCTTCTTCAAGTGCATGCCCTCAGCCATGCTTTCGACATTCACATGGGCATCGAAGCGCATCCGCTCGCCTTGCTTGACCTTTTCCAGCGTCGGGTCCGGGAGTGTATTCTGGTGCGGCGTGGTTTGAACTTTGCGAACGATCGTCCGATCGTTCATGTCCCAAGCGATATCTTTCATGTTGGTCTCCTTTTCGATTTCGGTTTCGGGTTTTGGTGGGGCCGGTCTGTCGACCCGGTAAGAGTGGGGAGCGTTACATCCGCGCGCAGGGGGCGTCGGTCCATTGGCATGTCATTCGGCAGGCACGGCCGGTTGGCCCTCTCCCGCGCGGGTCCTTCGATCAGGCGGAGCTTCTGGATCGGCGTCCAGTTCCTTGGCGAAGAAGATCGAATAGACGACGGGCACGAACCCGAGCGTCAGGATCGCGCCCATCGTCAGACCCGCCGCCATCACCGTTGCCATCCCGAAAAACAGGGGATCGACCGACACGATCAACGGCATCAGGCCAAGAACCGTCGTCACCGTCGTCATCAGGATCGGGCGCAAGCGGCGCATACCTGCGCGTATGATTGGCTCAAATCCGGTATGTCCTGCGGCCCGTTCGATCTCGATCCGGTCGATCAGAACGATGGCATTGCACATGACGATACCGGCCAGCGACAGCATGCCAAGGATCGGCATGAACCCGAAATCCGCACCGAAGCCGCGCAATCCCAAGGCGACTCCCACGAGGATCAGCGGGAGCGTCATCATCAAGATCGCAGGGCGCCGGAACGAGTTAAACTGCATGACAAGAAGCAGGAGTATCACCCCGAAGCTCAGGGGCATATTAACCAACAGCGCGGCACGGCCTTCCGCGGATTGGGTGATAATGCCGTCATATTCGATGGAGTGGCCCGGGGGCATCGCCGCTTCCAGCTCGGTTAACGGACCGTCCAGCAGCGGCACCATATCCTCCGCGCCCATAAGGTCTGAGCGGGCCTCGACTGTCACTGTTCGGGCCAGGTTCTCGCGTTCGATGCGGCTATAGCCGTTGACGAAACCCACATCCGCCACCTGCGCCAGGGGCACCACGGCCCCGTCGGTGCCAAAGATCGAGAGCGTGCGGATCTGGTCCAGATCCGTGCGCTCACCCTCGACGGCGCGGGCGACGATCGGGATCACGTCATCTCCCTCGCGAAACTCCGAGACCGGGCGACCGTTGAGATAGGCCGACATTGTCCGAGCAATATCGGCCGAGGTCACGCCAGCGCGGCGGGCGCGGGCCTGATCAACCTCCACCACGAGGCTGGCGATGCGGTTCTCCCAGTTCTGGCGAATGTCACGGCTACCGGGAATGATTTTGGCAATCAGCCCCTCGATCTGGCGCGCCGTCTGATAGATGTAGTCCCGATCCGGCCCGATGACCTGGACCTCAAGGACGGAGCTGTCCGAAGGCCCCAAGAACATCCGCGTCACACGGCTGGCAAGATGGCCAAATTCGGTATCAAGATGTGCGCGCAGTTCGGTGACGGCGCGGTCCATACTGTCTGGACCATCGACATTCATCACGATCACCGCGCGGTTCGGTGCCGGGTCCACGGGCGTCAGTGACAGGACAAAGCGCGGGCCGCCAAACCCCACATAGGCCACATGGTCGATCAGCCAATCGAACCGTTCGGGGGTGAGCGTCGGCAGCAGTGCCTCGATTTCGGCTTGCGTCGTGTTGGTCGTTACATCCGCAGGCAGGTCAAGGTAAGTGATGATTTGCGCGCGATCTGAGCCTGGAAAAAAGCGGCTCGGCGCTGTCGCGATGGCGGCGGCCGAGGCCACGAGGGCCGCGACCATACCGAGGAGAAACAGCGCCCGATGGCGCAAGGCCCATCGGATCGCCACCTCGTAGCCCGCAATCAGCGGATCGAAAGCGCGTTCGTAAAGCGGGCGTTTGGCGCTCGGGTCCGGCGGCGTCGCAAACCTGTGTGACAGAAGCGGCGTCACCATCATCGCGATGAGCCAGGAGATCGAGAGCGTGATCGCGATCACGAGGCTGATCGAGCGCGTGTATTCGCCGGCCACATGTTCTGCGAGCATAAGCGGCAGAAACACGAGGATCGTGACCGAGGTGGACACGAATAGCGGCAGGGCGAGCGTGTTGCCAACACTCTTGAGCGCGTCATCTCGCGCCTCGCCCTCACCGATGCGGCGCTTGAAGTCTTCGGCGACGACGATCCCGTTATCGACGAGGATGCCGAGCGCGATCACAAGGGTGGCCAGGCTCATCCGTTCGAGCGGCATTCCGAAGACGCCCATGATCGCCAGCGTCGCCAGCGTGATAACGGGGATGATCGCGCCGACGATGAGACCCGTTTGCAGACCAAGAAGCAGGACCACGATCCCAAGAACCAGACCGAGCGTCTGAAGCACGTTGAACGAAACACCGAAGACGGCTTGTTCCACCTGATCCGCCTGAAAGGTCGCGATGTCGATGGTGAAGCCGAAGGGCAGGGTCTGTTCGATCTCGGCCAAGGCGTTTGCGGCATCGGGGCCGAACTCCAGCACATTGCGACCCTCGTGCATGGCAATAGCGAACATTACCGCCGGATCGCCTTGATAGAAAACGGCTTGCGGGGCCGGGTCGACGATGCCGCGCCGCACATCTGCTACATCGCGCAGAGCGATGGTCTCACCGGTTCCGGGGATCTCGATGAGTGTGTTGCGGATGGCGTCAAGATCGTGGAAATCGCCCGTAGGCTCGATAAGGACAGCGCGTTCGCCCAGATCGATCTGGCCGCCCGGACGGATAGTGTTTTGGCTTGCAAGCGACTGCGCTATAATCTCGGGGCTGATGCCTAGCTGGGCGAGTTGTGCGTTGCGGCTTTCGATGTAGATACGCTCGGGCTGCGCGCCGACGATGTCGATCGCTTTCGCGCCGTCTACGGAGTAGAGTTGATCGCGGACATACGTGGCCATGTCGCCCAGTTCCGCAATCGTGTGATCCGGCGAGCGCAACACCGCGGTCACGACGGCCACATCGCCGGTGTTGTCCAACACCTGCGGAGGCCGCGTCCCCTCGGGCAATCCGGCGGCGGCGACCTGGACCTCGGCGCGCAAATCATCCCAGATCTGATCCAGCGCGAAATAGCGGTCATAGACCTCGACATGGATGATCGAGAGGCCGGAAACCGACGACGAACGTATTTCCTCAACCTCAGGAAGGCGCCGGATGGCCCGTTCGAGTGGGCGTGTGACCAATTCTTCCACCCGTTCGGGGCTTAGGCCTGGATAGGGTGTTTGCACGATCGCCTGGCGAATGGTGATCGCCGGATCTTCTTGGGCGGGCAGGTTGAAGTAACTGAAGACCCCAAACACCATCAGGATCGCGACGATGGCATAGACGATGCGTTGGTTGCGGTAGGCAATCTGTGTGAGCATCGATAAAGCCCTCAATCATCGTAGCGGGCAATACCTACGCCCCGCAGCGCGACAGGCATGCCATCTCTAAGGAAGGGAAGGCCCCTGGTTGCGACGATCTCGCCACGCTCAAGGCCATCGGACACCAACGAAACCGTGCCCTCGCGCCCAACAACCATGATCTCGCGGCGCTCCAGCGTGCCGGTTGCTTCGTCAAAAACGAAGGCCACATGTCCATCCCCATCAGCCGGGGAAATCGACGTGTAGGGAATGGCGGCAAGGCCTATATCCGCTTCGCGGTTCGGTTGCATGGGAAGCGACAGGTGTACCTCGACGGTCATTCCGGCGCGCACCGGCTTGGTTTGGGCCACAATGTCCAGTGTTACAGGGAATCCTGTTGTTGCGTTCGCTCGGCTCCCGATTTCGTGGACGCGCGCAATCACGGGGCTGTCAGCACCGTCCAGCATGATCGCGCGGTGCTCGGTATCGGCCTCGATCTCTCCGATCAAGGTTTCTGGAACGACAAGTTCGATCTGGAAGCCGGCCGCTTCGTTCTGTATCTCGAAGACCGGAACACCGGGTTGTACGGCCTGGGCTGGTTCGATCAACCGTGCAGCAACCACACCGTCGAAGGGCGCACGCAGAACCGCGTCGTTCAGACGGTCCTCCGCTGATCGAATGGCGGCAAGTGTCATATCGAGACGGCTCTTCGCGCTTTCCGCAGCCGCTTGAGCGCGGTCCAGAGCGGCCTGACTGACCGCGCCGCTTTGTTGCAACTGCTGTTGCCGTTCAAATGTCAAATTCGCTTCATGTGCTATGGCTTTGGCTTCGATCAAAGCCGCTCGACGCTCATCAAGCGCCAGTTGCAGGGGCGTTGGATCAAGGTCCGCCAAGATGTCGCCACGGTCAAAATGCTGACCCATCTCCACATGAACCTGCGATACCGTTCCGCCGACTTCGAATGACACAGGCGCGCGATCTGCGGCAACGATGCCCCCTGTCAGAATTCTCGTGATGCGGTTGTCGAACGTGGTGACTTCTGCCCAGTCAATCGGTCGCGCGTCGCGGTTGGTTTCGCGTGGCTCAGTCTCGGGCAACACTGGTTCGGGGTAGCTGAGCATGACGGCGGGCTGCCGCACACCGGTCCCGGGGAGGCTTGTCAGGCGGGAACCTGCCTCGGCAATCATCGGATAGGCTGCAGCAGAGCGCACGAGAGTGGCCTCCTCCGGCAGCCGCGACAGCAAGGCGCCGGTCACAAAGACGGCGATCACCGCAAACTCGCCGGTCGACACGAGCAAGGCGGCAAATCCTGACCCGGCAGAGACAGTCGTCCCCCGCAGGCGCCGCCACAGGACAACGACGGTGAAGGCAGTCACGAACCATATGCCAACCAGCGCCAGCGCGCTGTCGGCCGTTCCGACAGAAAGCGCCAGGACGACACACCCAAGAAGGCCAGCCGCAAGCAGTGACGTAACTACGATCCCGCCGCGCAGCCCCAACAGGCACAGCAAAAATAGGCCAACAATCAAGGCGTAGTCATAGGGTCCCAACATGGTGCCTCCATCTTGCTTTTGTCGAAGATGCGGCCTTGACCGCGTTTCGAGTAGTGCCAGCTTTGCAATTTATCGTTCCAAAAATGGAACAGCCAAAGCAGCCAAAAGTGCTTTGTTTCTGGTAACGTGATCATCGGCTGATGGCGGACCCGTCCGCTGCGGAACGATCAGTTCCAGCTCTTAAATGGAGAATGCGATGCCTATGCGGTCGGCTATTGGACTTGACGATCTTCGCCATTTTTATCTGGTGTCGGAAGCGGGAGGGGTGAGCGCGGCGTCTCGTCAGTTCGGGATATCGAAGGCGACACTCTCCCGCGCATTGGCGCGTCTCGAGGAGCGCGCACGGGGTCCGCTGTTCGACCGTGTGAGCACAGGGGTTCGGCTGACGTCTGCGGGCGAAACTCTCATTGATGCGGCCCGACAGGCGACCGAAGCGGGCAGTGCGGCCATCGAAGTCCTCAGTGTTGTTACCGAAGAGCCGGGCGGAACCTTGCGCGTCGCAGCGAGCGCGCTCAGCGGACAGAATCTCCTCGGCCCGGTCATTGCACGACTGACGCGGGACTATCCGAAGGTAACGGCACGGATCTCTGTCACGGCCAGCGGACCAGACCCTTTGGCCGAGGAGCTTGACTTGGTGCTGCGCCTTGGCCGTCCCGAGGAGCCTTACCTCATCGCCCGCAAAATTGCCGCAACACCGATGAAGCTCTATTGCGGGGTGGAATTTGCAAAGACCCACCCGGTTGACGATCCGGCCGCGGTCGTGGGCCTTCCCAGGGTCTGCATCGATGTGCCCGGCGCGCCTCTTACGTGGACCCTGGCCGGACCCGATGGCGCGACGGTTGTCTGCGACGCACCACCGCATGTCTTTGTTGGTGACCCGACGGTCGCCCTCGGGATGATCCGGTCCGGTGCGGGCATAACGATGTTGCCTGGGATTTTCGGCGACCAGCAGGTGCGGCGCGGTGATGCCGCACCGGTTCTCCCGGAATGGGAGATGGGCAACGTCGAGATTTTCGCAGTTTTTCCACCGCGTCGATCCAGCGTGCCCGCCGTTCGGGTATTGATCGATTACCTTGTGGAGTATGCGGAAGAGTTCGGATGATTCGATCTTCGAATTGATAGTGCTCGTGGGGGGGCCGGCAACGGAAAAAAGCTCAGTTTCTTCGGCCCAGTAACCAGAGACCGGCTTCGGGAATTGCTCCCGGCCGGTCACAGTCTCGGTTCCTTCATTCACGAAAGCTGGCGTTCTTGTTCAGCCATTTTGCTTCTGACGAGCGTGGCAAACCCCCGGTCGGTGGTCACGACCGCGTTTCAGCTTTCTTGCGAGCAACAATATGCATCGTTGGCGGCTGCGCTGCTCCGAACAAGATGACACCGATGCCGAGGAGGGCGGTTATGCCCATGGGAGTTGAGAATATCATCGCCGCGGCGATCGCTCCGATGCCGGGCCCTGCGGCGGACAACAGGGCAGTGGTCAGCCAGAAAAGATCAGACATATCACCGCTCGTTTTTCGAACCGTGAATCAAGCCGCTAGACGGAAATCAATGGGTCCTGACCCTTCTGTATTTTCGTTCTGCTAAGCTGGCCGCGCCACCTGCCCCGGCCAGGGCCGATGGCGGGGTGGTGCGCACGGTCTGACCCTTGTGGCCCGACCACGTTCCTTGCCTTTCGGCACCCCCCCTCTTCATGGTCCCGACAGTTTAGTGGGG
>NZ_JAAWWD010000081.1 GCF_021404545.1 Aestuariivita sp. | reverse complement strand
TCCGGTTCGCCCATACCGCGACGGCGGCGGGGGAACGCTCGGGCGATGACGATGTGCAGGAGGCGTTTGTCAATTTTCGGGGCGAGACGCTCTGGGCCCTGGTCGATGGCGGCGGCGAGGCTGAGATCAACCTCCAGATCGGCGGCGAGGTGTTTGACCTCTTGGCCTGATCCCGCTCTCTATGCGAGGAGGAGGCGGGGTCGATGTGATCCGGCCCCTATCCGTATCAGCAAGAGGGATCCGCATGCGCGCCTATTTTGACCGTGACCCGGGCCGACCCGGGCAGGAGCCGGGATGATCCGGCGGCTATTCTCGCGGTCGACGCGCAGCATCACCCCTGCCCCTCCTGCGGCGCCCGGCCAGGACACCCGGCCTGCCCCGGATCACACCGGTGGCCCAAATCTGGCCGGTTTCCCCCATACCGGGTTCGGCCCGATGCAACGGTTCGAGGATATTGCGATCCTGCCCGCGCAGTTCATCGACCGCACAATGTATGGCGGCGGGCCGCGCTGGCCTGATTTCGCGCGTCAGATCGGCCCGCGCCATGGTCGTCATGGTCGGCCGATTGATACCTGCCCGCCTGTGCCAGAAGGCGATCTGACCGAGATCCCCGACCCGGTCTGCTGGGGCGGGCAGGTCTATCACCATTTCGGCCACCAGGTCGCCGACTACGCCACCCGGGTGATCCAGACCCGGATCGAACGCCCGGGCGATCCGGTCTTGTTCCTGCTGCGCCCGGATGGCACCCCGGACAAGCTGCCGGGGCATTTCTATCAGATCATGGACTGGCTGGGCCTGCCGCGTGATCAGATCCGCCTGATCAATGCCCCGCATCTGGCGCGCCGCCTTTACGTAGCGCCCCAGGCCGAACAACTGCCCGATATCGGCCCGTCGCTGACTTATCTGGATGCGCTGGACGCCAATTGGCAGCGCCACGGGCTGGCGCCCACGCAAAGCGATCTGCTTTATGTCTCGCGCGCGGGCATGACCCGCACCGGGGCGGGCGGCCATGCCGGCGAACGCTATCTGGTCGACCGGCTGCGGGCCGCGGGTGCCCGTGTCCTGATCCCCGAACAGGCCCCGCTGCGCCACCAGCTGCGCGCCTATGCGGGGGCCGCGCATATCGTCTTTTCCGAAGGCTCGGCGATGCATGGACGGCAATTGCTGGGCTATGTGCCGCAGGCGATCACCGTGCTGAACCGGCGTCCGCAGGCACGTACGGCGCTGCATATCCTGCGCCCGCGCTGCGACAACCTGGTCTATGCCGAGGTGGTCCACAGCCTTTTGTGCATGGTGCGCCCCGATGGCGCGCCGCGGGCGGTGGACGGGCTGTCTCTGATCGCGCCCGACCGGCTGTTGCAGAGCCTGGCCGCCCTGGGCGTGGATCTGCGCGCGGGCTGGGACGCTGCCGCCTATGGCAAAAGCCGCGATGCCGATATCCTGGCCTGGCTGCGGGTCAAGGTCACGGAAACCGCCACATTCGACATGACGCAGTCCCACGCACATCTGGCGCGCCAGTTGCAACAGGCCGGGCTAGGGCATCTTTGCGCGGATCTGGATCACGTGATGAAGCCCGGACCCGTCAAAGGCTGAGAGAAGTGGTGCGGCGGCGCGGGGGAGTTTTGATCTTGTGGACACAGCGCTCTCGTATTTTCGGCGATCCGCACGAATTTCTTTACAAAGCAACATGAACAAAGCAACATGAACAAAGCGAGATATGGCCCAGAACACTCAAAATAAGAACAAAAAACTCGTCCTTTTCCACCACATAGTCACATTCCAACGTCAGGGTGCGGGCTGGGCAGAGCAGACGGTTGCGGAAAACAGGAGATACTCGCGTGGCGACAATTAACGGCGATGCAGGCAATAACAATCTTTCAGGCACAAACAATGACGATACGATCAACGGCCTGGGCGGTAACGACGACCTAGTCGGCCTGGCGGGCAACGATCAGATCAATGCCGGCGCCGGCCCCGACGGCCTGGTGGGAGGAGCCGGCAACGATGTGCTTAACGGCGGCCCCGGCACCGATACGGTCGCCTATTACCGCGATGGCGGCACAAACGGGGTTACGGCCAGCCTGCAGACCGGCAGCGCGACCGATACGTTCGGCAACACCGATACGCTGATCTCCATCGAAAAGCTGGTTGGGTCCCAATTCAACGACACGCTGACCGGGAGCAATGCGCGGCGCGACACGCTGTTTGGCTGGGAAGGCAATGATACGCTGAACGGTCTGCAGAATGATGACACGCTGGTGGGCGATGCCGGAAACGATACGCTGAATGGTGGCGCCGGTCTCGATATTGTCGCCTATGATTTTGAGACGGGCCCCAACGGCGTGACCGTCGATCTGGAGGCCGGGACCGCCACCGACACCTGGGGCAATACCGATACGCTGATCTCGATCGAATATGTGGCGGGGTCGAACAATGGCGACACGCTCTTGGGGTCGAACAGCGGGAGCGACATTATCTTTGGCCGCGACGGGGCCGATTTCATCGACGGGCGCGATGGCAAGGACCTGATCTTTACCGGGGCGGGCGACGACCAAATCGTCGTCGGCGCCACATTGCCGGATGCGCGCGACACCATCGTGATCAACGGCCATGGCAACAAGACGATCACCGGCACCGATGCGCTGGCCTCGCCCTATCACCACCATATCGTGTTCCGTCTGGACGAGGCGGTCACCGTCAACCTGGCCACCGGTATCGCCACCTCGGCCTCGAGCCGGATCGATTTCTCGGCCGCCACATTCTTTCTGGAGCTGGATGGCACCGCCTATGCCGACACGCTGATCGGGGGCAATCCACGCCATGACGATCTGGAATGGTATACCGGCAACCAGGGCAACGACACCATCAATGGCGGCAGCGGCGACGACGACACGATCAACTATGAACCCGAGGCGCTGATCGGATCGTTTAACCCCGACACCGGCCAGGTCGAATTCGGGACCATGGGCATCGTGACCAACCTGGCCACCGGGGTCAGCCGGGACACGTTCGGCTTTACCGACACATTGATCAATATCGACGATATTCGCGCCACCCAATATGTCGATGATATGACCGGCTCGGACGGGGCCAACAGCTTCTGGGGTCTGGAAGGTGCGGACATCATTCGGGGCGGTGCCGGGGTCGACGGTACGTTCTACGGCGAGGACCAGCTTGCCGGTGGGTTCGGCGCGGTCACCGTTGACCTGGAGGCCGGAACCGCCACCGACGGGTTCGGCGACATCGATACGCTGGTCAGCATCGAAGACGCGCATGGCACGTTCAACGGCGACATGCTGATGGGGTCGAGCGTGGCCAACCGGCTGGTCGGCTATGCGGGGCAGGACACCATCTCCGGGCGCGGCGGCGATGATGTGCTTCTGGGCCGTGAAGGCGCCGACACCATCTCGGGCGGCGACGGCGATGACGAGATCTGGGGCTCGCAAGGGGCCGATATCATCGATGGCGGCGACGGCTCGGACCTGGTGCAGTATCGCGACGGTCTGTCGAATGTCCGGGTGTCGCTGATCGAGGGTACCGCCACCGATGGGTTCGGTACCATTGATACGCTGACCAGCATCGAAGAGGTGCGGGCCTCGGATTTCGACGACGTGATCCGCGGCAATGACGCGGCGAACCGCCTGTTTGGTTTTGCCGGGGCCGATCATATCGCGGGCGGGCAGGCCAATGACACGCTGGTTGGCGGCACCGGGGGCGACACCTATCATTACCATGTCGGCGACGGGGCGGATGCGATCGTCGATCAGGGCGATGTGGGCGGCGATGCCGACACGATCATGATCCACGGGTATCTCTCCGAACACGCCACCGTGTTCCGCAATCCCGGCTCGAACACCATCGTTCTGGATTTCTTCGGCACCAGCGATGTTCTTCGGCTGAACAACAGCTTTCAGTCCGACAATGCCAATACGATCGAACGGCTCGTCTTTGCCGATGGGACGGTCTGGGATCATGCCACGCTGATCAGCAATCTGGGCCAGAACGGGACCGCCTCGTCGCGAACATCCACATCGGGCGATGACACCCTGACCGGCACAACCGCGGCCAACACGCTGAATGGCCTGGCCGGCAACGACATCATCAATGGCCTGGAAGGGGATGATGTCATCAATGGCGGCGCGGGCAATGACCGGATGTCGGGCGGAGACGGCAGCGACAGCTTTGTTCTGTCCATGGGCATGGGCACAGACCGCGTGACCGATTACGATCCGACCGAGGATAGCCTGGATCTCAGCGGGCTGACAGCTGCGCAGCGGGCCGCCATTACCGTGACCACGAATGGCGATGGTCATCAGGTACATACGCTGGGCGATGGCTCGTCCATCACCCTGGAACTGGTCGAGGCCAATCGTGCGGCGACCGGCGCGGTCACGATTTCCGGTACCCCTGTGCAGGCGGGCACGTTGACCGCAGATGCGGGGGCCGTGGCGGATGCCGACGGACTGGGCGCGTTTGCCTATCAATGGCTGCGCGGCGGCGTCGCGATCGAGAATGCCGAGGAGCGCAGTTACGAACTGACCCAGGCAGATGTCGGTCAGACCATTTCGGTCCGCGTCAACTTTACCGATGCGCGGGGCGCCAACGAACAGATCGTCAGCACCGCCACAAGCGCCGTGGCCAATACCAATGATGCGCCGGAAGGCGTGGTGACACTGACCGGCATGGCCAAGCTGGGCGAGACGCTGACCGCCAGCAACACCGTGACCGATCTCGACGGAATTGCCGCCGGAACCGCAGGTTATCAATGGCTGCGTGACGGTGTGGTGATCGATGGCGCGACGGGGTCCAGCTATACGCTGGTCCGTGACGATGTCGCGACCGAAGTGTCGGTGGCCTTTACCTATACCGACGGGTTCGGCACCGCGGAAAGCGTGCTGAGCGCCGGTAGCGCGCCGATCACCACCGATAATGCCCTGCCCACCGGAACCGTGACCATCGCGGGTATTCTGGCCGAGGGTCAGCGGCTGACGGCGGACCCGTCGGGGATCGCGGATGCCGATGGTTTGGGGGTCTTCAGCTATCAGTGGTTCCGCGATGGTGCGATTGTCGAAGGGGCGGACCGGATCACCTATCTGCTGACCCGCGCAGATACCGGAGCGACCTTGACGGTCGTGGCCTCGTATGTCGATGGAGCCGGAACGGCGGAATCGGTGGTCAGCGACGCAACCGACCCGGTGGCGCTGACCAACCGCGCGCCCACCGGGATTGCCCGGATCGCCGGCACAGCCGAAGAAGGGGAAACCCTGATCGTACGGACCGGCACCATCAACGATCCCGATGGGCTGGGCGCGTTTTCCTATCAATGGGCGCGCGACGGTGTCGATCTGGCGGGCGAGACCGGTGAGACCTATGTGCTGGATGCCGAGGATATCGGCAGTGTCATCACCGTCGCCGTACAGTTCACCGACGGGCGCGGCACGGTGGAGACGCTTGTCTCCGACGGGACCGCACCGGTGAGTGCGGATGCCACCGGTGTCGATCTGACAGGCACCAATGGCGATGACCGGCTGGTCGGGACCGAGAATGCCGACATCCTGCGTGGCCTGGGGGGCAATGATGATCTGACCGGTCTGGGCGGCGATGACGTGCTGAACGGAGGTCTTGCCAATGACACGCTGAAAGGCGGTGACGGCAACGATACGCTGAATGGCGGTGATGGGGCCGATACGCTGAATGGGGGCGAAGGCGACGACCGGATCAACGGCGGCGAGACCGATGCCGACCGGCGCGACACCGTTTATGCCGGTGGCGGCAATGATACCGTCGACGCCGGTCACGGCAATGATCTGGTCTATGGTCAGAACGGAAACGACATGATCGCGGGTGGCTTTGGGGTCGATGAGCTTTACGGCCAAAACGGCGATGACGTGATCACCGGCTCGGCGTTTTCCGATCTGATCTTCGGCGGCGCGGGCGATGATTTCGTCAATGGCGGGTTCGGGGTTGCCGCCCCAAAGGGAGGGCGCGGGGCAGGCTGAGTTCCCCCGGGCGGGGGGGGGGAGAGTTGGAAAGAAAGAAGGGGTAAATGAACAA
>NZ_JAAWWD010000100.1 GCF_021404545.1 Aestuariivita sp. | reverse complement strand
CCCTCGCGACCGGCAATGGGGCCTTTTACGCACAGGGCCGGTTGACCCTTTCGGGTGCCTAGTGCCTATGCCTCTGCCGTGATGGTTGACAATATGCTGGCGCACGACGCCCAAGGGGGCATCGGTGCCTTTAACGAGAAACGCGCCCCCCAATGGCAGGATGCCTGACCCATGACACCGAACCCCTATAACTCTGATCTCGACCGCAACCCCGCAAACCACCAACCCTTGACGCCACTCAGTTTTCTGGAGCGTGCGGCGACCGTGTTCCCGGATCATACCGCGATTGTGCATGGGCCCCTGCGGCGCAGCTATGGGGCCTTCTATAACCGTTCACGCCAATTGGCCTCGGCGCTGAGCGTGCATGGATTGGAGCGCGGCGATACTGTCTCGGTGATGCTGGCAAACACACCCGCGATGCTGGAATGTCATTACGGTGTGCCGATGTGCGGCGCGGTGCTGCATTCGATCAACACCCGGCTTGATGCCGGGATCATCGCGTTTCAACTTGATCACGCGATGGCGCGGGTGGTGATCGTGGACCGCGAATTCATGCCGCTGATGCAAGAGGCTCTATCGCCCGCCAAAGTCACCCCACTCCTGATCCAATATGACGATTCCGAATTCAGCGGGCCAGAAATCGCAGCCACAGCACAAGATTGCGAAGCGTTCCTGTCCGCGGGCGATCCGTCGTTCGAGTGGCTGATGCCAGAGGATGAATGGGACGCGATTTCCATCAATTACACATCCGGCACCACCGGCGACCCCAAGGGCGTGGTGTCCCATCACCGCGGGGGGTATCTTTTGGCGCAGGGCAATGCCCTGACGCCGTCGATGGCCAAGCATGCGGTCTATCTCTGGACCCTGCCGATGTTTCACTGCAATGGCTGGTGTTTCCCCTGGACCCTCTCTGCCATCATCGGCACACACATTTGCCTGCGCCAAGTGCGGGCAGAACCAATCTGGGAGGCGCTTGCGCAAGAGCGGGTAACACATCTCTGCGGCGCGCCGATTGGGTTGTCGCTTTTGATCTCTGGCCCCCGAGACGGTTAAAGTTTCCTTGTTGCTCCCGCTGCATGTTTTTCCCCCGGGGCCCCCCCCCCGGGGCCGGTTGGTTTGGGGGCGTTCCGGGGGGTCGATGCCGACAGCTCCCCGATCCGGTTTCGGGCCTTTTTCCCCCCCTCTGCCGATCTTGAGACGCTGAGCGCCACCTATGTCAGCGCCGGTGACGTCATTCCGCGCAACGCGCCGGGCTGGTTTGAGTGTTTCGATGCCGCGGCCATCGCGCAGGCGCTGCGCGACGGGACAGCGCGCGCCTATCTGGG
>NZ_JAAWWD010000078.1 GCF_021404545.1 Aestuariivita sp. | reverse complement strand
TTGCCCCGCCGCCCCTGCAATACAGACCGGGTTGACAGTGAAGGTTCTGCATGCGGCACCCAGCAGTCTTGCTCATACGTGCCCCTCGATCCAACCACGATTGCCGCAGAGCATCTCCACTCCTCTGCCCGGATGGCATCCCATGCGACCGGAGGCGACGCCATTGACGGAGCGCGTGCCGGACCATGTGCCATCCCACTGCGCGCAGGTCAGGTCTACGCCGCACCGGTTTGATCGCCTGCGCAGTGTCCACTTCGGGCAACACGTCCGTTGTCGCGCGGAGGGGCGCCAAGGCTTCGTGCCCTTGAACAAAGAAGTGCCCCCGACCAGCGGGGGCACTTGAGACACCGTCAAATGAAGGTCGGACTTTTCAGAGACCCAGGGCCTCGCGCACCTGATCCAGGATTTGTTGCAAAAGCTCAGGGTTGTCGCGCGCCTGATCCAGCCCGGTCTTGAGCGTTGTCTGCTGCAAAGCCCCCAGATCCGATCCCTCGATCAGCTCGGACACGCGGTCAAAATCGAACCCCTCGACCGTCAGAAGATCGGCGGGGTTCATCGTTTCCGTCGCCGCGGCAACCGCATCGCCCGCCGCCGTGGCGACGTTCTCAGCCGCATCATCCGCGGCTGTGGCAGCACTCTGAGCGGCATCGCTTGCGCCCTCCACGGCCTGGGTCGTGGCATCTGCCGCACCCTCGGTCGTCTCACCCGCCGCACCGGTCACAGCGTTGATTGCATCCTCGACCGCATCGGCGGCGCCTTGTGCTGCGTTATCGAGCGCATCGGCAGCGCCTTGGACAGCATCGCTTGCCTGATCCGCAGCGTCATTCACCGCGTCTTCGACCGTTGTCACCGTCTCATCAACAGCCTCATCGACGGTCCGGTCGGCCTCGTCCAGCGGGTCAGGTGCCGTCACCGCCTCTGCCGCTGGCTCTTGCGTGGCCACAGCCGCTGGTGGCTCGTCCGCCTCTCGGCCGACAAAGAAAAAATACCCGCCAGCTGCAATCGCAACCACAGCAACAATCAATAACAGGTTTCTCATTTGAAACTCTCCATGTCACACCCGGCAAACGCCCCCTGCGCGCCGATGCGCAAAGCCATGTCAGGAAGGATCGCCGGAAAAAAGGCGAAAGGCCCAAGCGCTCCGAAATCAGCAGCGTTTGGCCTATTTGCGCCTTGAAGTGGCATCGCCCCGCGTTTACCTTGCGATCTCAGATTTGCGACAACAAACAAAGGAACACAGACATCGCCCGCAGACCCCACAACGCGCCGCCGCAACGCGACACCGGCCCCCGCGTTAACGAAAAGATCCGCGCCCCTGAGATTCGCCTGATCGGTGCCGAAGGCGAAAACGTGGGTGTCGTCACACCCGAGCGCGCCATGGGCATGGCCGAAGAGGCCGGTCTCGACCTGGTGGAGATTTCGCCCAACGCCGCTCCGCCCGTGTGCAAGATCATGGATTACGGCAAGTTCAAGTATGAACAGCAAAAACGCGAGAGCGAGGCGCGCAAGAAACAAAAGATCATCGAAGTCAAAGAGGTCAAGTTCCGCCCCAATACGGACACCCATGACTACGAAGTGAAAATGCGCAATGTGTTCAAGTTCCTCGAAAACGGCGACAAGGTAAAAGTCACGCTACGGTTTCGGGGGCGCGAGATGGCGCACCAGAACCTGGGACGCCAATTGCTCGAACGTGTCGCCGAAGATACCAAAGAGGTGGGTAAGGTTGAAAACATGCCCAAGATGGAAGGCCGTCAGATGATCATGATGATCGGACCCCTGCCGCAAAAAGGCTGATCGCGCCCCAGTGACGATCCTCAAAGGCGCCCGCTTGCGGCGCCTTTTCTGCGCCCCCCCGGGAGGTTGCTCCGCACAGGGGGGGGCATGCTCAGGCGGCACAGCGTTCAGATCGGTGGCGGTTTGCCCATTGGCGCGGTGCGACGATCCAGGGCGGCACGGTCCCACGCGCCCAGATCCGCCGCCGCAGAATAGGTCGAGCGCAGAAAGGCCAGCAACGCCTCTTCGGGGCGGTTGGCGTTCCGCACTGCCGCATAGGGCAGGACGAACTCACCCAGCGCCGCGTCGAAAGACGCAGCCGCCGGCACAACGGCGGCGTCTGCAAACCCGCCCGGCACGGGATAGGCATAGGCATAAAACGCCGCCTCCTCCAGACCGCCGCCGCCGGGCCAGAACCCGGCCGAGCTCACCTCGTGGCTATAAGCCTCCTGTGTGACCGCATCGGGCAAGGCGGGAAATCCACCGGGATGCAGGGGCGCGGGCCGTCCCGAAAACCGCGTCACCGCCAGATCGAAGCTTCCCCAGAACAGATGCACCGGGCTGGACTTGCCCAGAAACTCGGCCCTGAATTGCTGAAATACCGGCACCATCGCGCGCAATGCACACCAATAGTCATGCGCCGCATCCGCGTCATAGGCGCCCGGGGCGGTCTGCTTGGCAAAAGGCACCGGGTCGGGCACCTCATTCGGGCTGCCGTGAAACCGGTCGGGTGCGCCCACCGCGCGCAGGGCTTCGCGAAACCGTTGATGAAACGCGGCCACCGACATCGGCTCCAGAGCAAAGGAACGCTCAGCACCCGTCGCACAGTACACGATCAGCCGGTGATCCAGAAAATCGAACAGAATCTCATAGGACGAGCCTCCGGTATGCACCGCGGACGAGGTCAGCCCCCGCGCAGTCACATAGAATGTGGCGTGCCAGGAATGGTTCTGCCACGGAGTATGGGCCAGACGGAACTTGCCTGCGATCTGGGACCACATGTGCAGACTGGCACCGGTGTCTTTCCAGCGCGCAAAGGGAATATCGGGCCATCTCATTGCATCATGTTAGCGCAGCGCGGGCAATAGGCACGGGAAAACGGCCCACCACCGGGACCGGACCGTTCCCCGCCGCGTCCAATGCTCAATGCGCGGCGGCAACCGCCCGTTTCGTCAGCGTGCTGACCAGGCTGGCACGATAGGCAGGCGTGCCATGCAAATCACCGATCATCCCGTCGGCAGGCACGCTCAGCCCCTCAATCGCGGCGGCCGAGAACTCACCCGAGAGGGCCGCCTCCGCCTCACTCCACCGGAAGACCCCTTCTTCCGAGGCTCCGGTCACCGCCACTCGAACCCCATCGGCATATTTGGCGACAAAAACACCCGTCAGCGCAAAGCGGGACGCGGGTTGCACGAATTTCTCGTAATGCGCCTTTTCGGGGATCGGGAAACGGACCTCGACAATGATCTCCCCCTCACCCAGCGCTGTTGTGAACATGCCCTGGAAGAACTCATCCGCCGCGATCTCGCGCGTATTGGTGACCACTGTCGCCCCCGATCCCAGAACGGCAGACGGGTAACAGGCCGCCGGATCGTTGTTGGCCAGCGACCCGCCGATGGTGCCGCGATTGCGCACCGCAGGATCGCCGATATGGCTGGCCAACGCGGCCAAGGCTGGATAATGCGCCCCGGCTTGCGCCGCGACCGTGGCATGGATCGTGCCCCCCCCCACCGAGAGCGCCCCGTCATCGCGCAGGCACACGCCCTTCATCTCGGCAATCCCGCTCAGCGAAACCAGCGTCCCAGGCGCGTTCAGCCGCTGCTTCATCGCCGGGATCAGCGTCTGTCCCCCGCCCAGCGCCAGCGCATCCTCTGACCCCAGGGCCGCCGCCGCCTCAGCAATCGTGCCGGGCTGTTCAAACTCGAAATTATACATGTCTCAGTCCTCCCGCCATCAACAAGCACCCTATGCTTCTTCTGGCCAAAAATATTCCCGGGGAGCGCGAGGGGCCGGCCCCTCGCACCCGTCCTCTCCACTCAGCCGTTCATTGCCTGCCACACACGCGCGGGCGACAGCGGCATATCGATATGCGCCACCTCATTCCCGCCCGATTGCAGCGCGTCGATCACCGCATTGACCACCGACGGCGGCGAGCCGATGGCCCCCGCCTCGCCGCATCCCTTCACGCCCAGCGGGTTATGGGTACAGGGCGTCTGGCTGGAATGATCCACCGTATAGAACGGCACATCATCGGCGCGCGGCATCGCATAGTCCATATAGGACCCGCTCAGAAGCTGCCCGTTCTCGTCATAGACACAGCCCTCCAAAAGCGCCTGCCCGATGCCCTGACCGATCCCGCCATGCACCTGACCGTCGACAATCATCGGGTTGACGATATTGCCAAAGTCATCCGCGGCCGAGAACCGCTCGATCGTCACCTTTCCGGTTTCGGGATCCACCTCGACCTCGCAGGCATAGGCGCCCGCCGGATAGGTAAAGTTGGCCGGATCGTAGAACGCGGTCTCCTCCAGTCCCGGCTCGATCTCTTCCAGCGGGAAGTTATGCGGCACATAAGCCGTCAGGGTCACATCGCCCCAGGCCACCGATTTGTCGGTGCCCGCAACACTGAACACCCCGTCCTTCAGCTCGATATCGGCATCCGAGGCCTCCATCAGGTGGGCCGCGATCTTCTTGGCCTTGTTGATCACCTTCTCGGTCGCGCGCACCATGGCCGATCCGCACACCGCGAGGCTGCGGGAGCCATAGGTTCCCATCCCGAACGGGATCTTCGAGGTGTCGCCATGCACGATCTCGATCTGGCTCTCGTCGATCCCGATCATCTCGGCGACCACCTGTGGAAAGGCCGTCTCGTGGCCTTGGCCATGGGAATGGGCCCCCACCATCACCGAAATCGACCCTGTGGCGTTCACCCGCACGGTTGCGGCATCATAAAGCCCCGCGCGCGCGCCCAGCATGCCCACGATGTTCGACGGTGCGATGCCGCAGGCCTCGATATAGGAATTGATGCCCAGCCCCCGCAGCTTGCCGTGCTTCTCGCTTTCGGCGCGCCGCGCGGCAAAGCCCGCGATATCGGCCGCGGCTTCCAGCTTGTCCATCGTGCCGTTGTAATCCCCGGTGTCATAGGTCAACGCCACCGGCGTGTCATAGGGAAACTCGGTGATGAAGTTCTGGCGGCGGAGCGCGATAGGATCCACCCCCCGCTCGCGCGCGGCCATGTCGATCACCCGCTCGATCTGGAACGTGGCCTCCGGCCGCCCCGCCCCGCGATAGGCATCCACCGGCACGGTCGAGGTAAAGACCGCCTTCACATTCACCTGAATGCAGGGCGTCTTGTAATTGCCCGCCATCAGCGTGCCATGCAGCCACGTGGGCACCGAGGACGAGAATGTCGACAGATACGCCCCCATATTGGCCAGCGTATTGGTCCTAAGCGCGGTAAAATTGTTGTCCTTGTCCATCGCCAGTTCGATCTTTGTCACGTGATCGCGGCCATGGGCGTCGGACATGAATGCCTCGGTGCGCGAGGATGTCCATTTCACCGGGCGGTTACACGCCTTGGCGGCGAAGGTGCAAAACGCCTCTTCCGCGTAATGGAAGATCTTGGTGCCGAACCCGCCGCCCACATCGGGGGCGACCACGCGCACCTTGTGCTCGGGCAGACCCAGCACGAAGGCACACATGAGCAGACGGATCACATGCGGGTTCTGGGAGGTTGTATAAAGCGTGTAATCCTCGGTGCCGCGCTCATAGGTGCCCACGGCCACCCGCGGCTCCATCGGGTTGGCAACCAGACGCTGGTTGGTCAGTTCCAGCGTGGTGACGTGATCGGCCTCGGCAAAGGCCTTGTCGACCAACGCATCATCGGTCTCACCCAGAACCCAATCATAGCAGAGGTTCGAGGTCAGGTCGTCATGCAGTTTCGGCGCGCCTTCGGCCAGCGCGGATTTCATATCGACGACTGCAGGCAGGTCCTCAAGATCGACGTCAATCGCCTCCGCCGCATCGCGGGCCTGCTCATAGGTATCCGCCACCACTGCGGCAATCGGATCGCCCACATGGCGGACTTTACCTTGCGCCAGGATCGGGTGCGGCGGCTCCTGCATCGGATTTCCATGGCGGTCGGTGACCTGCCAGCCGCAAGGCATGCCCCCCACCCCTTCAAAATCGGCGCCGGTGAACACTCTGACCACGCCAGGCATCGTTTCGGCGGCCGAGGTATCGATCCCCCTGATCGCCGCATGGGCCACATCCGAGCGCAGGAAATGCACATAGGCCTGACCATTCACGTTGATATCGTCAGTATAGTTTCCGGCCCCTGTCAGGAACCGTACATCCTCGCGCCGCTTCGGGCTGGCGCCAATTCCACTATCTTTCGGCATCTTCATCTCCTCCCTGAGATGGCGGGTCCGCCCGCCTCGATTTCGACGAAAGGCCAGGGATCAAGCCCGCCCCGCCTCTTCTTCTTGCAGAAAATACGACGGGGAGCTCGAGGGGCTGGCCCCTCGATCCATGGCTTATTCCGCGGCGATGGCGCCAACGTCCTGACCGCTGGCGGCCAGGATCGCCTTGACGATATTGTGATATCCGGTGCAGCGGCAGATATTGCCTTCCAGATACGCACGCACCTCGGCCTCGCTGGGCTTGGGGTTGTCCTTAAGCAAGGCCGCCGCCGACATCACCATGCCGGGTGTGCAGAACCCGCATTGCAATCCGTGATGGTCCTGAAATGCCTGCTGGATCACGTTCAGCGATCCGTCCGCATTGGCCTGACCTTCGATGGTGGCCACCTCGGCGCCTTCGGCTTCCAGCGCGAAGATCGTGCAGGCTTTCACCGCTTCGCCGTCCACATGCACCACACAGGCGCCGCATTGCGACGTGTCGCACCCCACATGAGTGCCGGTCAGGCCCAGATGGTCGCGCAGATAGGATGATAGAAGTGTACGGCCTTCCACGTCACCGGACGTGGCTTTACCGTTCACGGTCATTGAGACCTGTGGCATGGCTTCCTCCCGAAAAGCTCGTTGTTGGTTGAGGGTGAGTTAAGCACGCGGCTTTCGCGTTGAGAACAAAAATCTTTTCTCAACGCGGTGATTTTCGGCCGGATTTGGATCAGACCGGTTTTCGCCCCGCGCGCGGCTGCGGACGGGTCGGGATTTCCTTAAGCAATCCGCCGACCCCCATCGCCGCGATATCCGCGCCGCTGACCGCAACCCCGCAGACCACGCGTGACAACACCCAGTCGGCCCCGTTGAGCGCAGGCGAGCGTGCGCATCCCGGCAGGCCGATGACAGGCCGCGCACCCTGACGGCCCAGAAAAAGCAGGTTGCCAGGATCGACCGGCATCCCGAACCGGTCCACATCCCCACCCGCGGCACGCACAGCCATCGGCGCCACATCCTCGACATCCGATGTGGCCGAGCCGGTCAGGATCAGCGCGACATCTCCCCCAAGTGCCGTGAGCGCCTCAGCCAGGGCGTCGACCTCGTGCGGGACGACGCGCAGATCTGCCATTTCCATGCCCAGTGCCTCGACCCGCGCTTCAATGGCACGTTGGCCCTTTTCATTCGAGGGCCCGCCCGGAATATCGGTGATCACCAGACCCGCGGTCCTGAGAACCGGAGGCGCCATGCGAATGCTGTCGCGCGCCGCCTGCGCGGCCATAGCCACATCGCGCGCCGAGACGCCATAGGAAATGATCTTGATCGTGGCGACCATCCCACCTGTGCTCATCTGCTGAAACGCAGGCACCGTGGCGATGGTGATCATCGGATGCACCGCGTTGAACGCCTCCAGGGCCGCGACATCCAGGATCACGACACCCGGTGTCTGTGCAATCAGGTTGACCCGGCCGGTAAAGGGCTGGGTCACCCGCAGACCCGCAAGACCCGGATCCGGCACCAGAGCCTCGGCCAGCACGCGCGCCGCCTCATCTTCATGCAGATCCTCGGGTTCCAGGCGGGCCACCACCACATCATTGAGACCGGCCTCAACCATCTGAGCGACCTGATCGGCACTCAGCCGCACCCCCTTGCGCATTCGCAGGTCGCCCACCCGCACCGAATGGGCCAGGATCGCGCCTTCGGCCCGCGCCAAAGGGACCGCACCGAACCTCATGCCGCCTTGCCGCGCAGGACCGCGGTCATTTCGGCCAGGATCGCAACGGCGATCTCCGCCGGGCCCGCCGCCCCGATATCGAGCCCGATGGGCCCGTGAACGCGCCCGATCTGCGCGGTCGTGAACCCGGCTTGGGTCAACCTCTCCACCCGTTTGGCATGGGTGCGTTTGGAGCCCAACGCGCCCAAATAAAAGACATCTGCTTTCAGCCCCGCCGCCAGCGCCGGATCGTCAAGCTTGGGGTCATGGGTCAAGAGCACCATCGCCGTGCGCGCATCGAGCCCAAGCGCCGCGACCGCCTCGTCGGGCCAGTCGAGCATGATCGTCTCCCCCGGAAACCTATCCGAACTGCCAAACACCACACGCGGGTCGATCAGCACCGGGTCATAGCCCGCAATCCGCGCCATCGGCACCAGCGCCTGCGCGATATGGACCGCCCCGACCACGATCAGACGCAAGGGCGGGTTGTGAACGGCAACGAACACCTCACCGCCCGGCTCAAACCCCGACCGGTCAAGCCGCATGCGCTCGCCATAGCCCGCCCGCACCAATTGCCGCGCACCGGTGCTCAGGTTGACCTCATAGGCCACCGCATCGCGTGTGGCCCGCGCCTCCACCAGCTCGTCCAACATCGCCTCTGGCAGGACCGGACCCACAGGCTCGACCAGCACACGGATTGTACCGCCGCAGGCCAGACCGACGGCAAAGGCATCCTCATCGCTCACACCGAATTCCAGAAGACGATGTGCGCCCGCCTCCAGCGCCTCTTGCGCCTCCACGATCACGGCGCCTTCCACACAGCCGCCCGAAACCGAGCCCTCGATCTCGCCCGCGCCGCTGATCACCAGCTGTGCACCGACCCGACGCGGCGCGCTGCCCCATGTTTCCACCACCGTGGCCAGCGCCGCGCCCTTGCCTGATCGGTGCCAGTCCAGCGCCACTTCCGGGCTCTTGTCAAACCGCTCCATCTCTCCCTCCCTCGATGATGCCACCCAAGCTCCCTCGTTCTTTTCGCCAAAAAATACGACCGCCGGAGGCCCTCCTAAATATAGGTGTGCGCCGCAGGCGCGCAATCGGATCACGGATCAGCCTGTGCGCAACATCTCCATCAGCCGTGCCTTTTCGCCCAGATCATCAGGTTTCGAGATCGCCTCGGCCAGCGCCTCGAGCGACGCGATAGAGTGACCTGCGCGAAAACTGTCCACATGCGGCAGCATCGCGGCGATCCCACGGGCCTTGGGCGCAAACCCGTCCCAGCGCAAGAGCGGATTCAACCAGATCAGCCGCCGGGCCGACAGATGCAGCCGCTCCATCTCGCGCGCCAGGCTTTCCGGATCGTCGCGGTCCAGACCATCGGTGATCAGCAGCACAACCGCCCCCTGCCCCAGGACCCGCCGCGACCAGTCGCGGTTGAACGCGTGCAGGCAGGCCCCGATCCGTGTCCCGCCTTCCCAGTCCTGCGCTTCCGCCCCCGCGGATTTGAGCGCGGCATCCACGTCCCGCTGGCCCATATGGCGGGTGATATTCGTCAATTGGGTGCCCAAAGGGAATGCGTGCACCCCGGCCCCCACCCCCCCCCTTGCATTGTCTCACCCACGCAGGAAATGCAGAACAACCGGGCGTGTACTGGCCCAGGGCGCCGGGGATATCCAACACACCCCCAGATTGGGCACGGCGAGCGTGGCCGCTTGG
>NZ_JAAWWD010000027.1 GCF_021404545.1 Aestuariivita sp. | reverse complement strand
ACGCCCGATAATGCAAGATTATTGGACATGAGTGAAACCAGCAGAGCGGAGCGGTTAACACAGTATATTGTGGCACAAAGCGCCGTGACGCGATAGTGTGGTGGCATGACCTATGCCCGCGACGCCTTTGACAATATACCTCGTTTGCCCTCCTGGGTCACCTCCGGGCGGGCGGAAGCCCCTGAAGATGTGGCGTTTTTGTCCGGTGCGGTACTGAGCTACCTGCATCTTGTGTTGGGCCGGGAGGATGTCCCCCAGAGCTTGTTGCGGGAGCGCCTCGCGCTGCGGGCGGCAGAGGCCTGCGTGACGTATCAGGGACGACCGGAACGGGCAGGCGAGTTGCGCGATGCGGTGCAGTTCCTGCAGCCCGGCGATCAGCCCGGGCCTGCAGGCGAGATCTATCTGTCCTGGCGGCGGGTCGTGGAGCGGCCGGTCTCGGTCAAGGCGCTTCACCGGGCGCTGCCGAACGTCGATGCAAATCAGATCGCCATTTGGTTGGATGCGGGGCAGGGGGCACCGGTCGCGCGTGCAGCATCGGTCTTGGAAGTTGTCCTGGAAAATCGACCCCGCGATCAAACTGCTGCGCTGCTCCTGACCGAAGCGGCGCTGGCGCAAGCGCTCGGGTGGGCGCATGTCGTGCCGCTGCTGGGGCTTGGTCTGAAACGTGGCGATTTGCGGAAGACCGGCGCGGAGCTTCGGTTGGCTTGTCATCGGGCAATCTCGTCGGCAGCGACAGAGGCGACGCGGGAGACCGCCGACCTGACGCGCCGCGCGGCGCACTTGAAGGCCGTGGCGCCGAGGCTCCGGGCCAAGGGAGCTGAACAGGCCGTGGCGCTGTTCCTGATCCGGGACTCGGTCGCGCCAACGGCACTGACCTCGCTGCGGTCAGATCGCGCCGCGCGGCGGTTCTGCGACCGGCTGGTCGCGCTCGGTGCTGTTCACGAACTGACCGGGCGCGACACGTTCCGGCTCTACGGGATCTGAGCGATGGCGAAGGATCACGCCGACCAAGAACTTGACCGCGAGTTGGCCGACCTGCCGCCTGAGTTGCGCTGGCGGGAATGGATGCGCCGGATCGAAGCGGTGCTGTTTGCCAGCGCCTCACCGGTGCCGCGCGAAGACCTCGCGCGCGTGGTGGGGCAGGGGGCCTCGGTCGACATGTTGACCGATGATCTAGCCGCCGACTTGGAGGGGCGGTCCTTCGAAGTGACGAAGGTGGCCAGTGGCTGGATGTTGCGGACGCGGCCGGCCTATGCGCCCGCGATCCGGGCGGCGTCCAATGTGGGCGAGCAGGACCTCGATCTCCGAGAATACGATGTCGCCGTGCTGGCCGCCATCGCCTGGCACCAACCGATCACACGGGACGGGCTGAAAGACATCTTCGGCAAGGAGATCAGCCGCGATCTGATCGGGCGGCTGCACGCGCGCGGATTGATCGGGACCGGGCCGCGGTCACCCCGGCGTGGCGCGCCTTACACTTTCGTCACCACCGAACAGTTCCTCGTGGCCTTCGATCTGGAGACGCTGCAGGACCTGCCTGATCGGGAGCAGATGGAAGATGCCGGGTTGGCGGAAGGATGACCTTTGAGCGGCAAAGTCACCCGCTCAATCGCTCCAATCTGACCCATCCGTGAGTTATAGAATGGCATTCTATAACTCACGACGAGGTGGCTGGTCTTGATCTCAAGAGTAAGGGATCATCCTCAATCTGTGTGGCAGAACTACCCTGAGATATTACAACTTGGGGAAAAGATTGGTAAGCGCCCCGTTGATACCGCAGCTTATGCGGCTTGACTGTCGTTCGCGGACGTCGGGCAGCTCCCTTACAAGCCTGGATCGACGACGCGATCGACACCAACCTGGTGTCCATCATGCGCTTTGCCCGAACGCTCCATCGGGATATCGATGCAGTCAGAAACGCAATCGAAATGCCGTGGAGCAATGGCCAAGCGGAAGGTCAGATCAACCGGCTGAAGACCCTCAAACGAGCAATGTACGGTAGAGCAGGCCCGGAACTGCTCAGAGCACGAATGCTACCTCTCCGCCACACAGATTGAGGATGACCCGATTTAAGGACAACGCGACACCAATTAAGGGCAACGCGACACCAGCTGAGCGCCCGGCGCGTTGGCTTGAGAGAATGGAAAATGCATGCGCGACCGCGATGCGGGACCTCGACGATATCGAGCTATGGGTGGGACGAGCCGAAAGCATGATGTTCCCGCTTTCTGGAAAGACACCACCAGCTTTGCGCGCCGTGCGGCCAATCCCGCGGACCCAAACAGCGTCAGTGCGCTCAATTTTTTCTGAACATACTGGAAGATTCGGTGATATGCTTTATCTTGTCAGCATCGGGGAATACCGGGAGGCGAGATGTGAGCAAGCCCGACAGGACAAGCGCTACCGAAGCGGCGCGGGCGGATTTCATCGAAAAGATCGGCGTGATCGCACAGACCGAAGGCTTGCCACGGATCGCAGGCCGCATCCTCGCGATGCTCCTCTATGATGGAGAGCGCGTTTCCTTCCGGCAACTTGCCGACGCGTTGCAGGTCAGCCGGGGAAGCATCAGTTCCAGTGTACGGATTTTGGAAAGCCAGCAATTGATCAAGCGAGTTGCTAAGCCAGGCGACCGGCAAGATTACTTCCAGGTGGTCGATAATGCCTTCGCCAACATGGTCGAGGCATCGGCCTCACGCGCCCGACGTGCCGCGGCGGATATTGAAGAAGAGTCCCTGAAGGTGATTCCGGCGTCTGAGATGGGACCACGAGCCCGGGTGGCCGATTATGCCGCCTACTACTCTGCAATGGCTGAGGGTCTGGACACGGCTGCGAAGGCCCTTCGAACGGGCAAGTAAACGTAAAAATCGTGCTTGAGCCGCCATGACGTGGCGTCATAAGAGGCCTTTGCTGATGTCGCGTGGCCAATAATTTCAGGTGAGAAATCAAACGAGATCCATAACCAAGGTTTACCGTTAAGTTTGACAGAGCCCACTGATACATACCCTTAGCGCGGAAACTCTATTAATCCGGGATGAGGCGTCGCACCTACATCCCCAGGACCGCCGCATCGTTTCCGGCTCATTTCGAAATCAGATGGGCAGACCGGTCGGAGGACTTTATTAAAATCGACCAAACACCCGCGGCGGGCGCGAGGTCAGGCAAAGAGCGCTAGAAGCGGTGCCATGGCCTTTTGCCAGCTGTCACGCGCTTCAAGCCGGTCGATCCAACTCGCAACTCCTGGGTACTGGTCCAGTGAAATCCCGGCTTGATCGCGATACATGAAGGTGGTCGCAAGATAGAAGTCGGCAAGGCTGAGTGTGCCTGCGATCCAGTCCTTGCCGTCGAGTCCGGTTTCCAGAACGGCAAGGAACTGATCGGTCGCTTTCTCTTCCGCTTCGACCACAGTCAGATCGGGATCGCCCATGCCGAATTTCTCTTTGAGAAACAGCTCAAAGGACAATTTCTGCATCGCCGGGCCAAGGTGGATCGCTTGCCACCAGGTCCATTGATCGACGAGGGACCGCGCCTTGCGGCCCTCAGGATAGAGGCCCGCCTCGGGCCGAAGCCCCGCCAGATAGGCACAAATTGCCCGGGATTCCCAAAGCACGAAATTCCCGTCCTCCAAGACGGGTACCTTTGCATTGGGATTGCGAGCGAGAAATTCCGCCGCGCGGTTGTCCCCGGCCCGGATGTCGACCTGGACGATTTCGAGGTCCACGCCCAGTTCGTGTGCCACCGCCCGCACACGCAGCGCATTGGGCGAGAAATTCGCGTTGTAGAGTCTCATGATTTTGTCCGCCTCTATAGTTACTGCGGCGCCCGAAGAAGCACCGCCCGGTTTTCGGTCAGGAAATCGGCAACCGACTGTCCGGACTTGCCGGTGAGCGTCTCGAGATCGTCGCTGGCCACATCAAGGTAGCCTTCGGCGGTTGCCTGGTCGAAAGAGACGAAAACACGCGCCATGAACTCGGGCAGGCCATTTGCGATCATCGCCTGCACCATGTCTTCGGCCGGCATCGGAATGTAGGGGATGTCCTTGCCGGCGATGTCCGACAAAAGCGCCGCGATATCGGCCTGGCCGATGGATTCGGGCCCGGTGATGTCCAGCACCTCGCGGCCGGTCGCATTCATCAGCGCGGCAGCGGCGGCGCGGGCGCAGTCGGCGCGCGTGACGTAACTCGCCCGTCCGTCCCCTGCCGCGGCAATGAGCTGCCCCATGCCGATCGCCTGCGGTCCGCTCATAAGCAACATATCCGTATAAAGGTTGTTGCGAAGGATCGTGTAGCTGGCGCCGCTTTGCTCGATCAGCGTCTCGGTGTCCTGATGATCCTTGCTGAAAGTGATGGGGCTTTCGGGTACCGGGCTGGCAAGCGAGGTATAGACGATGTGGTCGATACCCGCCTCGCGTGCGGCGGCGATCGCATTGGAATGAGCCGCGAGCCGTTTGCCCGGCTCCAGATCGTCGGTGGAGATGATCAGGATCCGCTTGCCGCCCGCGATGGCCGGACCCAGTGTTTCGGGCGCGTTGAAATCGCCTTGGCGAACATCCACCCCTTTGTCCCTAAACTCGGCGAGTTTGTCGGCGTTGCGCGTGACCGCGATGATCGGATCGGCGCCCGCCTCGATCAGTTGATCGATTACCTGGCGTCCAAGCTGGCCGGAGGCGCCTGTGACGATAAATGGTCCGTTCTGAAAGCTTGCCATGGGCGTATTCCTGTTCCTTGAGAGAGAGTCAGCCGTGGATGTGAACCTGCGCGGGGTTGGCCAGCTTGCCGCGGGCGAAGTCCCAGCTCGTTGTCAGGATTTTGATCATGACGTCGACCTCTGACCTACCGCGCGGCGCATAGGCCATGACGGCATTTGCCGGGATGTGTCCGGCCGACGCCATCGGGTGCGGTTCGCCCCAGCCCTTGGCGATGAGTTCCTCGACCGCCGCCAGCGGCAGCATCATGTGCGACGAACCGTCATAGGAGGGATGCACATGGGCAAATTCGCGTCCGATCATGAAGGCTTCACGCGGGCCGCAGGCATGCGCCACCGGCAAGACCAGTGCTTCGGCGCCAGGCACCGAGATGCCCGACCGACAGCGCTCGACGAAGGGCAGGGCGAAGGCCTTCTCCTTGAAAAATGCGTGGATCTCTGCCGAGGAGTTCTGCGACACCTGCTCATGCGGGGCGCAATCGGTGGTGTCGGGGCGCGGGCCCTGCCGCAGGGGAAGTTCGAAGGTCATGGTTGGTCCTATCCAAATCTGAACGCGCTTTCGACCGCGCCCAAGACGTGATCCTCGAGGGACTTTTCCCCTCGATCCGCAAGCGCGGCCCCGGCCACGACGTGCAACGGGATCAGATGTTCCTCGCGCGGATTGGCGTCGCGTGCGCCGGGCGCCTGCTCCCACTCGGCCAGCATGGCATGGCGCACTGCGGGGTCTTCATGGGTCACCGCACTCGTGAGCCATCGGTCAAAGTCTCCGCCGTACACCGGGCCGTCCGGTCCGCCCCTCATCGCCCGCATCATCTTGCCCATGTTGTGATAGGTATTGCCGGATCCGATGATCAGCACCCCTTCGTCGCGCAAGGGCGCCAACGCGCGACCGACGGCAAGATGCGCCTCGGGGTCGAGATCGTCGCGCAGGCTCAATTGGACGGTGGGGATGTCGGCCTCAGGAAAAGCCACCTTTAGTGGAACGAATACCCCGTGATCGAAGCCACGCGCGGCATCGGCCCCGGTTTGGAACCCCGCGTCTTCTAAAAGTGCGCGTACGCGGGTCGCCAGCGCGGGCTCGCCCGGCGCGGGCCAGGCCAGCTGATAGGTATGCTGCGGAAATCCCTGATAGTCGAACAGCAGAGGCGGGGCGGGGTTGGTCTGCAAGGTAAAGATCCGCTCTTCCCAATGGCCCGAGATCACGAGCAGCGCCTTGGGCCTTGCCGGCAGGCTCGCAGGCAAGTCCTCAAGGAATCTGCGGTGGCGATCCCAGGCGTCAGGCGGGTTCCAGTCCATGAAGAAACAGGGGCCACCCCCATGGGGAACAAACACTGTCGGCTGTTTTTCAGTCATGTTGTCGTCCTTTTGTACCCCAAAGTCCGAGGCTATGGGCGGCGCCGTGGCAACTCCGCAGCAGATCAGGTTGGCGCTGCCGGAACTGCCGGTGCATAGGCCGACTTGACCGCACGCACGCGATTGGCGGTCAGCCACGAGACGATCAGGAGTACCCAGGTCGCCAGAGCCGGCGGCCAACCCGGATCGCCTGCGCCCACATGGGCCCCGAAGGCGAGCACCAGATGCCAGAACATTGCCGCATAGGCCCAATCTGCCAGCACCGCCGAAGGGCGCCAGAGGATCACAACCGCACCGACGATCTTCAAAATTGCGAGTGGCCAGATGATGTATGTGGGATAGCCCAACACCTCGCGATACATGCCCGCGACCATGTCGTGGGATGAGATGTAGAAGGCCGCCGCACCCAGATAGACCAGCGCCACAAGGCCGGTCGCGATCCAGTAGACATATTTTGCCACGTTGTCACTCACTGCCGCTCTCCCGGTTTTCGACGGTTGTTAGGCTGTCGGTTTCCATGTAGTATCATTAGGTGCCTTACTTCATCAGTTAAAGTAGGCACTTTAAAGTAACTTACTTTCGTGGGCTGCGAGGGCTATCCACAATGAAAAGCGTCCAACTAGCTTCCTGCCCGATGGAGGCGCTGCTGCGTGTCATCACGGGACCTTGGACGATCTATATCCTTTGGGTTCTGTCCGAACAGGGTCCACAGCGTTTCGGCGCGACCAAACGGCTGGTGCCTGGAATTTCCACCCGGGTCCTGACTGAGAGGCTGAGAATGCTGGAACATGCCGGCGTGGTCTGGCGCGAGCAGGCCATGACCATCCCGCCCGCTGTCACATACGGGCTGACTGAACGCGGCGCGGAGCTGCGCGGTGTGCTGGACACCCTTGGATCCATTGCACGCCGCTGGGAGGCGGAGGGTGCTTTCGACGGGACGGCACGCTCGGCGGAATGATGACGTCCGTCCTGTTCGCGGAATAATCCCGCGCCAGAAAGCGCCGCGAACGGAGCACGGCCCGAAGCTCATGACGAATTGAAAGCCGCGTTGGGTATGCCTGACAGGCGGCACTCACTCCGAACGATCCGCCCAGGTTTGCGGCTTGCCGCCACATAAAAATCAATCTACTGTACCGACTAGACGGTACAGTCAAGTTTGAAATCCCGCAATGCTGCACAGGACAGGAAGAACGAGATGCGCGAGAGAAAAATGGCCGAGGTTTTGTTCGGCGCGCGCGAGGTCTTCTTCCGGTGCGGTTATGAAGGCGCCACCGTCGATGCCATTGCCGCCGAAGGGAAAGTGTCGAAGGCAACAATGTATTCGTATTTCCCGACCAAGGAGCAGCTGTTTCTAAGCGTCGTGGAATCCGAATGCGGTCGGCTTGCGGAAGAGATCCTCCGACCCTTGTCCGCAGGTCCCGAGCCGCGCGCCCAGTTGGAAAAACTTGCCCTGCGCATGATCGATCTCGTTCTGGACGAAACCTACATCCGCCTTCTGCGGACGTGTATCGGTGCCACCGAGATGCTTCCCGAGGTCGGGGAGGTGTATTTTCGTGCCGGACCGAAACGGGCACGCGAACTCATCAGTAAAGTTCTGGAACGCCTTTCCCGGGAAGGCGCGCTTGAGATCGACAATCCCCCGCGTGTTGCGGATCACTTCATACATCTTTGCGTTTCTGGACTGTTGATGCCACGCCTGCTGGCGGTGCAAAGAACAGTCGAGCGGGACAAGCATGCGGCCGATGCAGTCACTGCATTCCTGCGACTCTACGGGAGCGGACATAGAGTAGAGCTCTGAACTGACCTTGCTTTCCGACAACGGGGCAATGCTCCAAATCTCTCAATAAAATTGCCGAATGGACGGTGAATAATGACCATACAATCCAGAATGCAGGCAAAGAATGCGTCTCCAAGGATCCTCGGCGCTGCGCGGGCAATTGCGCACAGAGAGGGCGCGGGAAAGATTACGATCGACGCCGTCGCGCGTGAGGCCGATCTCAGTAAAGGCGGGGTCTTATACAATTTTCCGACTAAGAGAGCGCTTCTTGCCGGGCTGCTTGATGAGATGCTCGCAGAACATCGCGAACGCCTGGCATCAGTCCCGGAAGATCGCAGATCCCGCACCTTGCGCGGGCACCTGGAAGCGATCGTGCAAGCCAGAGCCGTCGATGACGACCTCTCGATGGCGATTCTCGCGGCTGCCGCGTCAGATCCGCGGCTGCTCGATCCGCTACGGGCTGAACTGACCGGCGACCTTGAGCGTATCCTGTCCGACACACAAGACACTTCGGGTGCTATGGTTGTCGTCCTAGCGATCCAGGGACTTCGGTTCCAGAAACTTCTGGGCCTTCCCGACGGTGGCGCGGGTCTCAGGGGGCGCGTCATCGAGCAATTGAGGGCCATGATTAATGAACTCGAATAGAGAGACACGAAGTTTGAAGCGGATCGTTTTTGTTATTGCGGTAGCGGCCGTGTCGGCCGTTGCCGTGCCGTTTGTTTCGCCGTTCCTGACCGATGTGCTGGCCCAGACCGCGACGAACACCGTGGAGGCAGAAGTCGACACAAGGCCTGCAGCGAGCGTGGAGCGACCAGTCACGGTCGAAGTGACCCGTGCGCTCAATCGCGTCGTAAGTCAGTCTCGCACCGTTGCAGGCCGCGTTGAACCTGCTCGAACGGTGGACCTTGCGTTTCAGATACCCGGGCAGATCATTCGCCTTGAGGTTGAGCCCGGCGACACGATTCGCGAGGGCGAGGTGATCGCGGAGCTCGACCAAATCGATTTCGAACTCGCCGTCGACCGGGCTCAGGCGTCCTACGACCTGGCGAATTCCGAACTCGCGCGCGCCTCGGACCTCGCCGATCGTGGCGTGGCGTCCGACGCGCGCCTCGACACGGCCCGCGCGCAGTTCTTCCAGGCAGAAGTCGCGCTCCGCGAGGCCGAGCGGCGCCTGTCCCAAACGAAAATCGTCGCGCCATTCGACGCGATTGTGGCGCGCACCTTCGTTGAAGAATATGTCAACGTCACGTCGACCGCGCCTGTCGCGCGTCTACAGGATGTCAGCGAGATGCGGCTCGTGATCTCCCTGCCAGAGGAACTTGCGGCCATTGCGCGGTCGGCACCCGATGCCTTCGAGATCGTTGCAACTTTTCCGGCTGTTCCGGGTTACACCGCGCCTCTGGTGCTTCGCTCGTTTGCGACCGATGCCGACCGGACGGCGCAGACCTACGACGTGGAATTTGCGATCACGGGTGATATCGACCCGCGTCTTTTGCCCGGAATGACCGCGGATGTGCGCATCTCCATCGCCGCTGAGGAAGATCGCCGGCGCTCCGTGATCGTTCCGGTCTCGGCGGTGGACACGACCAGCCGAACCGAACCGTCCATCTGGATCTACGAAGAAACGTCCGGCCAGGTCGAGCGTCGGACGGTCCGTCTGGGCCTTCCGATCGACAACGAGATCGTCGTTCAGGATGGCGTGGAGGCCAATGAATTGGTTGTTTCCGGCGGCTGGTGGCGGCTCAGGGACAATCAGACCGTGACAGTTTCTGGGCTCTGACCCCGGTTTTCGGCAGGACAAGAATAAAAACATGGCACTCAGCATCACACGAGCGAGCATCGAGCGTCCTGTGGCGGTCTGGCTCACCATCATCTTCTGCGTTCTCGGCGGCTATTGGGGGCTGAATACGGTCGGCCGCCTTGAAGACCCGAGCTTCACCCTCAAGACGGCACTCATCTTCGTGCCGTATCCCGGCGCCACGGCAATGGAGGTTGAAGAGGAGGTCGCAGACGTCGTCGAAAACGCGCTGCAGCAGATGAAGCAGCTCGACCGGGTGGAATCGAAATCGATGCCGGGCATGGCGCAGATCACCGTCGAGATCGAGATGACCTATGGCCCGGACGAGATCCCGCAGGTTTGGGACGAGATGCGCCGCCGCATCAGTGATATCGAGGGGGATCTTCCGGCAGGGGCGCAACCGCCCATCATCAATGACGATTTCGGCGACGTCTATGGCATGTTCTATGCGGTGACGACCGAAGGTCTGAGCCCATCGGAGCAAAGGGACTTGGCCACGACGCTGCGGCTCGGGCTGGTCGGGGTCGTTTGCGGGAGAGGGCGAAATCCTACGCTAAGGCTTTGGCCAACGATATTCTCCGGTAAGATTGATGTGTTCCCAGGGGATAGGAGAAGTCGCTTGATATCTAGTATACCGTCTTTGGCCCCTGCTTAATCGCGGGCCGGATAGATAAATCACGTGTGACCCCTTTTCCCCTCCCGGTTCCACACGCGGAAAAGCCCCAAAAAAAACCGCCCGGGGGG
>NZ_JAAWWD010000093.1 GCF_021404545.1 Aestuariivita sp. | reverse complement strand
GATTGGTGGGTGGTCTGGGGGCCCGGGAGTTGGTAACAGGTGACCTGTGTTTGGGAAAGGTCGCTCGCGCTTTTAGGGCGCGGGCGCTTACTCGATCTGGCGCCCGTTCAGAATCTCGAAGGGTTCGAGCCGGTCGCCATTGATCCAGGCATAGCCGCCTGCCTCGGTGCGCACCATGGCGTAGGGGGTCCAGCCGGTGCTGCGCCCCCAGCTTTCATAGTCGTTGGTTTCGGCGTTTACGCGCCATTGTCCATCGTCGCGGCGGCCATCGCCCAGCATATAGACCGTTCTGCCATCGGCAGCAAAATACTGCTGATAGTCAGTGCCTGACCAGCTTCCGACAATGGTGTTGCCAGACAAGAGCGCGGTGATTTCGGCCGCGTTCATCTGCGTGGGCTGTGCTGCGACAGGCCAGCCAAGGGCGAGCATTCCGGCGCTCACCAGACCCAGACCATGACGGCGTTGCATGATCACACCCCTTTATTTCGGGGGCTAGTATCGCAAATCCTGCGGCGGGGTGCGACTCGATTCTAGGGCACGCTGTCTTGGGATTGCCGCAACGTCACGCTCAAAACGCCAAGAATTTCGGAAAACTCCGGCCATATCGTGAGACAACGCATAGAAAAATTAATACTCTTCTGCCAAACAGACCGGATGATCGATATGTCCTATCCTGCCTATTCCCGTGCCGAACGTCTTGCTGACGGGGCGGTGCATATTGCTGGTCTGCTGGCGGCGCTTACCGGTGTTGCCGTGCTATTCGCCCTGTTGGCGCTGCGCATGGACGGGGTGACGCTGGCCTCGACCATCGTCTATTCCGGTGCGCTTTTGATGATGCTGGGGGCCTCGGCGGCCTATCACCTTTATGCCCATACCGCCGCGCGGCCCATTTTGCGCCGTCTGGATCATGCTGCGATCTATGTGAAAATCGCGGGCACCTTCACGCCGCTCAGCGTGCTTTTGGGCACTGCCTTTGGCTATGTGGTGCTTGCGTTGGTCTGGGTGCTGGCCATCGTTGGGGCCGCGACCAAGATCCGGGCCAAGCCCGGGCAGATGCCAACGGGATGGTTGCCCTATGTGCCGCTGGGAGGGTCCGGCGGGGCGCTGTTTTTCCCGCTTCGGCCGATTTTTCCGGACCAAAGCTTGGCG